>CAZUXY010000045.1:0-41317 GCA_964624235.1 uncultured Leptospirales bacterium
CTGCAAACTGTATACTCTGGATATGCATTACCGCCGGGAAAGCGCCTCCGCACCGGTTTGCCATGAGTCCCAGATTAAAACTTCTTTAATAAGTATAGTATCGGTCTGTTCATTTATCCAGTACTTTTTCCTGACACCGAATCCGTAACTTCAGCGGAGACATTGCGGGAGGTAGATACGCGGTTTGTCTTATATGTCGACCTGAATGGATAGCACCCGGGCGTTGTAACGACAGTCGTGGTCGCGCTCTTTATCGCGATGTAAGGCATTGGTCACAGGGCCGTCATGGCTACTGCCGATGGAAACGGTGCGTACACTGCCGCCGGCATAGATTCCGGCGGCAGGCGCGGCTTTCAGCCAGGGTGGAGGTGATTTCAGATTAAAAGGCAGCATCCGGTCTTTCTGTGCAAAATGTAACGATGCGATATTAATGAGTAATGATTCCGTGATCGGTTTCCTTTACTCCTGGCGGACAGTCCTTTTTCGATAGAAGGGAAAAGACAGGGCATAAATCATCGGGGAATGCATGGCCTGACCCCGGTTATCCTGTGGCACAGGCTGAACAATAAGAATAACTCAACACCACAAATTGTTCTGTATAGATATATTCAGTTGCTGAAACTGTTTATGCGGGGATTTCACCGGTTATGTCGCTTAGATGATGAGAGGAATAAATTTTATTAATTTTACGTTCAGTTTGATATGGGGAGGCTCGATATTAATACAGGATACCGGGGTCGTTTACTGATACCTATTGATAATTATACGGGTGTATATCAATGCACATTACATTAAAACCGGACCGTCCGGAAGCTCCCGCCGGGAGTGGTCTTCCATTCGACGTAAGGGCTGGCAGCAAAGCTCCTGCTTCATTAATGGACTTCGATGAGATACTCAACCAGCGTATCATCAATCAGGGCGACCTTGTACCCGTGAGAGCGGACGCGGCACCGGTTGAAAATAAACCGGTCCGGACGGATGATCCGCAAAAGAACGTGGACATCGCCGCTCGCGGCATGCATGACGATACGGTCGTCGAATCGAAAAAGGACACGGAGAAATCCGCCGGTATAAAAAAAGACCGGGAAACAACGGAACAGGCGGCGGTACGCGAGGAAAAACGGGAAACGAAATCCAATGACACCGCTGAAAACGAAAAAGTACGGAAAGAAACGGTAATTGAAGCCGGTGCCCGGTGTGAAATCAAAAAGTCCACTTCAACAACAGAGACAGATCTTGCCGGACTGCTTTCGGTACTTTCCGCCAGGCTCACCGCCATTTCCGATAAATACCCCTTATCTGCCGAGAGCAAAGACCTGCTGCGGGGACTGAAAAATTCCATCGACGAAATAAGCGGCCAGGTGAAGGAGACCAGTGACAGGAAGGATCTGATCCGGCTGAAACACCTGATGGATCGTGTGACCGCTCTTCTGGATAAGATAGACCACGGTCGCAGGCATGCGGGGCCTGACAGGGGAATGCCGTTGAACGGGCAGCTTTTCAGCGATCTGGAAAGCCTGGCCGCGAAGATAAAAAAAATATCCATGAAAACCGGTAAAACCGGAAGTGAAAACACCGCGGACACCTCTATAAAGGGGGAGGTCAGAGCTTACGCGGATGCCGGTACCTATCAGCGTCCTGGTATAGGGAAAAAAGATTTCAATGACAGCGGCAACCAGTCCCAGCAGGGGAACCAGGGGATGAATTTCTCACTGCTCCGACAGGGAAAGGGCACGGATAGTGCCGTACCGGGATCGGCCGTACCGTTGAAAAACCCCCTGTTTGATGAACAGCTCGGCCGGCTGCTCCAGCAGGCCCAGGTTGTGGTCAAAGACGGCCGCAACGGTTCTTTCACTCTTCGGTTATATCCCGAGAGTCTGGGCAAAGTCACGATCAATCTCGGTCTTGAACAGGGGACCCTGAGCGGACGGTTTCTGGTCGATACCACCGAGGTAAAGCAGGCATTGATGGAACAGCTCCATTCGGTCAGGGAGCATTTATCGGAGGCGGGTATCGCGGTGGGTGATTTTCAGGTGAATGTCCGGGGCGGGGGAGAACGTAATGTGTTCGGTGAAAGACGGGAGCATGTTCCCCTCTACGGCCTGCAGGAGAAGGCGGGTGAAAGTTTTGAATATGTCGCCGCCAGGTATCATGACGGCACGATCGATGTTATTATTTAGGAGCGGCCCATGGGAACCAGAACGACGATGAATCTAGATGAACTTGCCACTGTCAGAAAACAGGCAGAACAAACAAATGCCCGCCTGAAGAAGAGGGACGGGAGCCTGAAAGGAGATATGGGAAAAGACGCGTTCCTGAAGCTTCTGGTTACTGAACTGAGGCACCAGGACCCCACCCAGCCGATGCAGGACAGGGAGTTTATATCACAGATGGCGACCTTTTCATCGCTTGAGCAGATGACCAATATAAACACCGCGATACAGAGCCTGTACCGCAGCAGCAGGTCTGCCGAGGCTTACGGTCTGCTGGGGAAGCGGGTCCAGGGATTCGATAACGTCACCGGTAAACTAATCGACGGAACGGTGTCACGCCTGTTTTATAAGGACAACCAGGTCCGCCTGGTGGTGGGGAACAGGGACCTGGGAATAGAAGACATACACTCGGTCTTCCCGCCCGAAGAGGCGCGCAAAACAGTCAGGGAAAAACCCGTTTCCGGCATCGACCATCCGCGCACGGCACGCCGCGAGGAGCTTCCTCCCGCAGGGCCCGATCGGATTACGTATAAAGATGAAGCCGGAGAAACTGCGGCGGATATTTCTGTCGATAACAGAGTGATGATGAAAGACATTAATAATAGCATCAAGAAGACGCCGATTAATAACGATATTAATATTGAAGCAGCGGCCGGGGCCTACAAAAAAACGGGAATACCCCCGGTTTCTAAATAACGCCGTCGCGGCGCAAAAAGCGAGTATAAACAATTCAGGAGTTTACGCCTTATGATGAGATCATTGTTTTCCGGAGTGTCCGGACTCAAGAACCACCAGACCAGGATGGATGTGATCGGACACAATATATCAAACGTCAATACCTACGGTTACAAGTTCAGCAGGGTGACCTTTCAGGACATGCTCTCCCAGACCCTGGCCGGCGCCGCGAAACCCGAGGAAGACAAGGGAGGGGTCAATCCACGACAGGTAGGTCTGGGAATGACCATCGCCTCTATCGACAGGATCTTCACCCAGGGCAGTCTCCAGAATACGGGGAACCAGACCGATCTCGCCCTGTCAGGCGACGGCTTTTTTATCCTGGGCAAGGGAGACAAGAATTTTTACACCAGGGCGGGCAACTTCACGCTCGACAGGGACGGCACAATGGTGAACCCCGCCAACGGCCTCAGGGTAAAGGGATGGATGGCCGTTACCAATGAAAGGGGTGAAAAGGTCGTCAATTCCACAGGTACTCCCGAGGACATCGTGATACCTATTTACGGCAAGATCGATGCCAAGGAAACCAATTACGTACGCTACAAATGCAACCTGGACTCCAAGATGCCGGTAGTACCCGCGAATGCGACCGGACGCATGAGGTCCTCCGCGGGGGTGACTACCAACATAGACGTGTATGATAAGCTGGGTAATCCCCACCGGATGACCATGACTTTCTGGCGCACCGGTACCAATCAGTGGACGGCGTCGGCCGCCATAACCGACGCACTGGGACAGATGATTCTCGACGTCCCGGCGGGCGCCAACCAGGCGAACAATCCGAATCCCGGCAGCCGCATCAATCTCAGGTTCTCTCCCGAGGGCAGACTCATTTCGGTCGCTGACGGGGGAAGTCCCGACGAGCTTAACCAGGGTGATCTGGTCATCAACGCCAATTACCGGGTCGCCGGCGACCCGACCATTCGGACCATACGGCTCGATCTGGGAAAGGCGGGACTGCTGGAAGGCATAACCCAGTTCTCGTCCGTTTCCACCACCAAGGCGGTAGAGCAGGACGGTTTCGGAATGGGATACATGGAATCGTTCAACATCGACAATTCGGGTATCATTACGGGGATATATTCTAACGGCGCAAAACTTATGGTCGGACAGGTCGCCATGGCGGTATTCAACAATCCCATGGGACTCACCGCCTCCGGTGAAAACCTGTTCGAGGTATCAAACAATTCAGGCCTGCCCAATATAGGTCCCGCCGATCAGGCCGGTCGCGGAAAAATCATCGCCGGCACGCTGGAAATGTCAAATGTCGACCTCGCCGAGCAGTTCACCGATATGATCATTACCCAGCGCGGTTTCCAGGCGAATTCAAGGAGTATCACCACTTCCGACCAGATGCTGCAGGAACTGCTGAGCCTGAAACGATAGGCGACATGCCGTTACAGCGGGAAGCCGCGGGAACCCCGGTAGATATAACCGGGGTTCTTTCATTTGCAGCAACGGCGAAAAGTGCTTGAGGGTATTGCGGTAAATTTATAGAAAAGACAGATATTCGTAAACGACTCCGGGAACCGGTGCATCCCGTTGATTAATAACTGTATGATGATCTCATTTCCACTTTATAACATCCCTCCGCTCCTTTGTCTGATAACCGGAGTGTCGCTTGCGCTCGGGGGTCTCTACAGGAGAGAGTTCAAGTTTGAAAACCTGCTTTTTCCCCTCATCTGCATCTGGTGGTCGATGCCATCGTCCATATTCATCAGCCATTACGTACTTTCCGATCCGGGTAAAATACTGATACTTGAAAAGGGGGTGCATTTACTCTTTGTCTTCATAGTGCCGATTAATGTGTTCTTTTTCCATCAGGTTCTCGGTTTAAAACGCAGATACCTGGAAGCGGCGATGTTTATCGCAAGCGGGGCGTTTGCGCTGCTTATTCCCGCCGACAACTATCTCAGCGGATTACACTGCTACGAATGGGGATGTATCGCCAAAGCCGGCACGGGAATCATGTTTTTCGGCGTGTACTGCCTGGGCGCCCTTGCATATACGGGCGCACTCATTGTAAAGAGTATCAGGAAAAAGAATGGCGAGCGGGTGAAGATGAAGACCCGGTACCTGCTGTTGCCGATAATCGTCATGGAGTTTCTCCGTCTTCTTGATTTCCCCGCAATGATGGGGATCGACCTTTACCCGCCGGGGAATTTCGTGTTTATACCCCTGGCGATCATGTGGATCGGGACGGTGCGGTACGGCCTGATCGATGTACGCGGCGTGCTGCACCGAACCCTGATCTGGGCGGTACTGGTGTCGGTAATTATCATGCCTAACGTGCTGCTCTATGCGCTGCTCAATCAGCGGCTGGCAGGGGCAGGGGGAACTACGCTGTTTCCGGTCTTTGCGCTCTGGTTTATCCTCAACTACCTTTTTTTCACCAGGGTACGCCCCCTGATCAATAAAATATTCCGGCGAAGGATGGTCGACCTTGCCAGGCTGGAGTCCCAGTTTATCGGCGATATCGCGTTTCTGAAGAATGTCAAGAACCTGATTGAAGAGTTTCAGGAGTTGTTCTCCCACGCGCTGAAAATTTCCGGGGTGGAAGTTTACCTGAAGCAGGAAGGGACCGTTTTCTACGAAAACACGCATGGAGCGGTAATCGAGGTCGATCAGGAAATAGAGGAGTGGTTCATAGGAGCCGATCACATGGCCGAAAGAAGCAGTGTGACTACCAGTCCCTACTACGGGGTGATCCGGGAAAAACTTGTGAAGATTTTCGACGGTACCGGCTGCGGCACCATCATCCCCCTTGTGCAGACCCATACTGTTCTGGGACTGGTGATGGTTCCCCGAAGGAAAGGCTCCGCGGTTTTTTCGGAGGAAGAGGTCAGGTTTATCAACGGTATACGAACGGCGGTTTCAATCTCCCTCTCCAATTCCCTTATGTACCAGAATCTCAGCGCCATGAAGGAAAATCTCGAAGTCCTGGTGGAGGAGCGCACCCGCGAACTGCATAAAAAAAACGACCAGATGACCTTCGAGCTGAAGGTGGCAAGCGACGTGCAGAAACTTATACTTTCCCCCCGTCTGCCCGATACCGATCGGCTCCGGGTTGCGGCGGGTATTATTCCGCTCATGGAGGTGAGTGGTGATTTTTACAGTGTAACCGCACTCGGTCCGGATACGACAGCGTTTGCGATAGTTGACGTTTCCGGACATGGTCTTCCGTCGGCACTGCTGACGTCGATGATCAAGGCAGAGCTGGAAGGTCAGTTGAAGATAAAGAACCGCCGCGCCTCGGAGGTGTGTGCGGCCATAAACAGGAACCTGAGCCCTCACCTGCAGGACACCGGGTTTTACTTCACCATGATCCTGGGAATAATTAATATCGAAAAGATGACCTTTGAATACACCAACTGCGGTCATCCCGCCCCCCTGATAGTTTCGACCGGTGGGAATATCAGGGAAATGGGACTGCAGCAACTGCCGGTCGGCCTGACGGCGGACGCGGTGTATGAAGACCACGTTGAGCGTCTTCATGAGGGGGACCGGATTGTGGCCTTCAGCGATGGCATCGTCGATGCCCGCAACAGCCGGGACGAGTTTTACGGCGACCGTTGTTTAATGGATGAGATAAGGACGACCCTTTCGAAAACGCCCCGGTCCCAGGTCACGGCGATTCTGAACAGCATCGCCGTGTTTCAGGAAAAACCGGACGCCGTAAAAAAAGATGATATGACCATCCTGATCGCGGAAATAAAAAAACCGTCTGCCGGCGTGGAGAGTGTCAATCCGAAAGATGCCCTGGAGTATTTCAGGGCGAAGCAATATGATATGGCCCTTACCGTACTCGAAGGGGCAGACGAAAGCGAATTAAATCCCCTGTACCGCTTTCTTGCCGGCAAGCTCCACTTCAGGATGGGTGATTTCCAGCGGTCGCTCGACTGTCTGGACAAGGCCCTGGAGGGTGACGGCGACAATATAGAATATCTCTATTTCAAGGGCAAGGTGCTCTACAAGGCCCGGCGGTTGGAAGAATCAGCCGCTCTGTTCAGAAGGGTGCTTGATATAAATCCCGGCTACAAACAGGCGGCCCGTCTGGTTGAGAAGATCGGCCGTGGTTCCGCTTGCCGGGGAAAGGCTTGAATCCGCCGCCGCTGGTCTTTCAATCGGGACCGCCGGATAGAACGTATGGATGATCCGAAGGGGGGTATCGCTTCCAGGTCAGCGTCCAAGGTTTTCGGCGACCAGTTCGCTGAGGGATTTCACCTCTACGTCCATGCCGTAGCCGTCTTTAATGGTGTTGAGCTGCAACAGGCAGTTCTCACAGGCTGATACCACTGTTTTTGCGCCGGTGCGGTCGATCTGATCCCTTTTCGCACGGCCGGACTTGATCCTGAATTCCTCGTTATCCAGCGCCACCAGCCCGCCCCCTCCTCCGCAGCACCAGTTGTATTCCCTGGTAGGGCTCATCTCCCGGTAGTCGGCGCACAGTAATGAGAGGATTTCCCTCGGTTCTTCGAAGACACCCCCGTTGCGTCCCAGCTGGCAGGGATCGTGATAGGTCAGCGGTCCGGGAACGGCCCCGCGCTTTATGCTGATGCGTTTTTCACCGAGATACTGGTGAATTTTTTCGACGATACTGGTGACCTTGAAGGGCAGGGGACCCATCATGAATTTTGGGATACGGTAGGCCGTGCCGCACTCGACGATGACCACCTCCCTGACACCCAGGTCTTTCGCCTCGTTAATTACCCTGTTCGCGATAAAGGTCATCTTTTCGGGATCCCCCACGAAGGCGCCGAAATTCACCGCTTCAAAGAATGAGAGCGACCAGTTTTCCCCGGCGGCGTTGAAGATCACCGCGGGGTGTATAATGGAGTGGGCGCCCGAGAGTCCGACAAACAGTACTTCAGCGCCTTTTTTGTCCATGGGGATCAGTCCTTCAGCCGAAGGGAGGTTGAGGCGCTTTTGCACCTCTGCTTCAAGGTCTTTGATCACCTCACGAAATCCTTTTTTGAAGTCTTCAATGCTCTTCCCCTTTTCAACGGCGGCGTCGGCCAGCATGACCAGCTCCTCGGGCGCCGTGCCGTTTTCCAGAAGCAACACCTTGGCTATCGAGAGAATGTGGGGCGTGTCGATGCCGAAGGGGCAGTACACCATGCACCGCCGGCACCCGGTACAGGAAAAAGCGGCCTCACGCAGTTCATCCATCACACTGTCCGAGAAAGGGGTGGCGTCGCCCCAGTAGGGTAAAAGGGCGCCGGAAGGCCTGAGGTATTTTTTAAAGATTTTCCTTACCACCTCCGCGCGGTGTACCGGGGAATATTCTTTCCTGGGAATTCCGTAATAGACATGACAGGTGTCGTAGCAGAGGCCGCACCTGGTGCAGAGGTCCAGGTAAAAACGCATCGGTTTGTTGAGCCGCCGCCGTATGGTTTTTTTTAATTGCCGGGTTTGTGTCTTTTCCATTGGTATTAGTCCTATGGTATAAACTTCATGCTCAGGGCAATCCCTGTTATGTGCTTCACGGTTTTGAACCCATCACTTCCTTTTGATTCCGAGTGCCGCGAATACAAAGACCGAGTGTATCATCTTGCTGAAGGGGAATATCATCAGGAACAGGTTGGCGAACAGAACGTGCAGCATAAGTATCACGTAATGAGGGGACGCGGTAATGGTCGCGGGCAGCTCCGGGTTGAAACTGACCATGCTGTTTAAATAAACGCGGTAATCCTCCACGGGTATGTCGAAACCGGCGATTCCGTACCGGGCGGCGAGATGCATGTGACTGCCGAAGATGAAGGTGAGAAAAAGCAGCAGGAGCAGCAGGTAGTCCTCCGGCACCGATATTTCGCGGTAGGGAGTTTTAAACCTGCGGAAGAGGAAATACACTACCGAGACGATGAGGATAATGCCCACCCATCCCGCGCCCAGGAAAACTTCGTGGGGGACGGTCTGGATTATCCTGAACTCCCTGATGAGCTCCAGGTGCCCGATTAAAAGCAGCGCGAAGGCGATATGATATGCCAGGATGAATACCCAGAGCACCCTGTCCCTTCTAAAGGCAACCGGCACCGTGAGTGCCTCCAGAAGCGTTCCTATTGTCGGATGGACCTTCCTCGGAAAAACCCCGAGGGTCCCCCTGATGGAAGGCGAAGATAGTATCACCAGGAACTTGATGGTAGTTCCGATGATCAGCGTGCCGAAAGCCATGTATACCATCGGAACCATCACAAAGTAATACATTTTATCCCACATTATTTCCTCTCAATACAGGTCGGCGTCTGTGTATGCAGGTTTATTTGAGTTTTTTAATGAAAAACCTGGAGGACTTTTCCTCCTTGAGGGTGCTGATTATTTCATTGCCGCTGGATTTTGCCCATGCGGGAAAATCAGCATGTGCCCCTGGGTCGGTGGTTTCGGCTTCAAGGATCTCGCCTGTCTTCATTTTTTTTATCTGCTGGCTTACCTTTACCACCGGGAGCGGACAGGCCAGTCCCTTGAGGTCCATCTTAACATCGGCTTTGATTTCTTCACTCATAACGGTCTCCTTATTTTAAAAAACATGTATATCTATCCCCGACCGGATACCCGCAAGGTACCGGTATGGCATCGGGTACTGCAGTGCTTTTCACCGGCAGCAGCATTTCACCGTTAAATAAATAGCTGTATTTTACTGCTCCCCGCTTCTTCGAGGAATTTTGCCACTCCCACGAATTCAACGCCCGGGTAATCGATCATTTCGCTCTGCTGGAATCCCATAAGCCCCATGGACATATCGCAGATATAGATTTTCACGCCAAGTTCACCTGCTAGCTCGATCATTTCCTCCAGGGAAGCCACTTTTTTTTTCTTCATGAGATACTTCATCATAGCGGTACCCATGCCCCCCATGTTCATTTTCGAGAGTGTGACTTTCGTCGTTCCCCTGGGGAGCATGAAACCGAACATCCTGCCGAAAAGATCCTTTCCTTTGCCTTTCTTCTTCCGGTCGCGCAACGCGGGTGTCGCCCAGAAGGTGAAGAACATCACCGCTTCATATCCCATGGCAACCGCGCCGGTGGCGATAATAAAAGAGGCAAGCAATTTGTCTAAGTCTCCGCTGAACACGATCATGGATAACTTCTGTTGCGTGCCCTGTTTTAGATCTTCCATCTGGGTTTTCAACCGTGCTATCTCAGCGGCAATTTCCACAATAGGCCTCCGATAATATAGTATTTTAGCATATACTATAATAAAGTATTGTTACGTAAACAACTTTTTTTACAAATAATCCCGGTTTCACTTATTCCTGCGATCACCATATATCGGAACGCGCAGGAAAAATATAGCCGGTCGTTTATGTTAATAGTAGTAACAGTATAATTTCATAACAACATAAATATCAAATTTATTGACGAATGTCGCTGGTGGAATGCCGCCCGGGGCAGCCGGTGCCGTCTGGAACTTCTGGAACGGTATCTGGAATTGACCATATAGGTTCTCGGCGACGCGTGACCGGACCGATGATATCCGGTTGAGGTAACGGCTCTTTTATTACGGGCCATATCTGTAGTATTCCTTACCGCGCACCCGGCATATGTTAAAAAACCCGTGCGGTTGCACGGGTCGATCAGATTTGGATAAATGCGCGGCGTTCCGGCCTGTTCAGTGAGATGCTGTTTCGGGCTTTTCCGGAGGTCCCGGCGACACGGGGCAGCTGTTTATTTTCAGTATGGTATAGAGCCCGCAGAAACCGGCAAAAGAGGTATAAAGCATAACAACACCTGACAGTAGCAGCAGTATGGTGCCCGGTAATCCGGGTTTCAGAATAATGATATTTAAAAGAAATGAAATACCGACCAGGAACCGGATATACCGGTCAGCGGCGCCTACATTTTTAACCATGCTCATTATCCCCCTTTTGTGTAATGTACGCTTACACGGTCCGCGGGCCGAACAATCCGGCGATAGAGAGCACCACCATGAACGGCATCGCAACAGGAATAAACGGACCATCGGTGCGAAGTTTTTATGACGTTATCAGCTTTTTTATTCAGCGGTACTTGTCAAGCCTTTTTAAACCCGCCCCGAGCGCCGTTGCAACCGCGGCGTCGAATTCCTGCAGGGTGACACGACGCCGCATATCCGGGCATTCCCTCGCGCGATATTCGGGATGGTACTGGTCCATAAGGTTGAGGTAGGTGTTCTGCGAGAGCCCGGCGATAAAGGATATGACCCTGTCGGTCGAGGCCCTGTTGTGGGGAAGCACCAGGTGCCTTACCAGAAGACCCTTCACGGCGATCCCACGGTCGTCAAGCACCAGATCGCCCACCTGGCGGTGCATTTCCCTCAGCGCTGCCATGGCGGCGACGGGGTAATCGCCGGCGCCGGAGAGCAGAGCGGCGGTGTCGGGATCCATGTACTTGAAGTCGGGCATGTAAATATCGAACACTCCCTCAATCATCCTAAGGGTTTCCACCGCGTCATACCCGCCGGAGTTGTACACCAGCGGCACCGAAAGGCCCCTGGGGACGGCGATCTGGAGCGCCCTCAGGATAGGGTAGACCATGTGCGTGGGTGTCACGAAGTTGATATTGTGGCATCCCTTTTTCTGGAGTCCTGTCATTACGGCGGCAAGCTCCTCGTAAGAGATCTCGTTGCCGTATCCCAGGTGGGAAATATCATAATTCTGGCAGAAGATGCATCCCAGGTTGCAGTGCGTGAAGAAGATGGTGCCCGATCCGTTGCGCCCGACCAGGCATGACTCTTCGCCGAAGTGCGCGTTGTACGAAGACACTATCGGCAGCACGGTGCTTTTGCATTTTCCGGTGTGTCCCGCGGTGCGGTCGATACCGCAGCGATGGGGACAGAGGGTGCAGCGTGTAAGCACCTCATGGATCTGTTCGGCCCTCTTTGCCAGGAGACCTTTCTCGTAAAGCCTTATGTAGGAGGGTTCTTTTGTCATGGACATGGAGCGCAGAGGCGGCGGGACCACCCTTTCTACCGGCCGCCGCCCGCAGGTGGAATTATTCCTTTAATCATTCTTGAATGCCGGTGCGGTGCAACTCCCCTCCGCCCGATATCGTAGAAAATCCTTATTTTTGAAAGCGGCGTTTTTCAGCCCAACTGCTCAAACCGGTATGGTCACTGCTTGAAGATGCTTTTTATGGAGTTGAGCACGTCCGCCGGCAGAACAACGAACTTGGCGTTGCTGGAATCGCCCAGCTTGACCAGTCCCTTGACGTATTCCTGTCCCAGCAGGTAGGTGAGAGACTCTCCCCCACCGGTTTTAAGGGAGTTCGCCACCACGGTAATGGCGGCCGCTTCGGCCTGGGCCAGCCGCTCCCGGGCTTCCGCGTCCCTGAGCGCCGACTCCTTGCGGGCTTCCGCTTCGAGGATCTGGGCTCTCTTGAACCCCTCGGCCTTCTTCTCCTGGGCCTCTTTCTGCGCCTCGGCCTCGAGCACCGTCGCTCTTCTCTCGCGTTCGGCCTTCATCTGCAGCGCCATGGCCTGTTGCAAATCCTGGGGGGGCACTATGTCCTTGATTTCCACCCTGGTGATCTTGGTTCCCCATGAGTCGGTCGCATCGTCCAGTATCTTCAGCAGATCGGCGTTTATTTTATCACGGGACGACAGCGACTGGTCCAGCGTCATCTTCCCCATTATGGAACGCAGACTGGTAAGGGCAAGGTTCGAGATGGCGAACTCCAGGGACTGTATCCCGTAATAGGATTTGTAAGGGTCCAGGATTTTAAAAAACACCACCCCGTCCACCTTGACGGTCGCGTTGTCTTCGGAAATAATCCCCTGTGCGGGCAGGTCCATCACCTGCTCACGTATGTCGATTTTTGCCGCCACCCTTGAAAACAGCGGATTTATCAGGTTCAGTCCCGGCTGGAGAGTTGCCGCAAATTTTCCGAAGCGTTCCACGATCCAGTTTTCAGCCTGGGGCACTATCCTGACCCCCTTGAATACAAGGAACATTACCAGCAGGGCAAGAGCTATAATCAGATATGACATGGCTAACCTCCGGTTTTACCGTCATGGGTTTTGACGACAAGTTTGATGCCGCGTGCTTCTATTACCGTAACCTCGGTTCCCTCCCGGATATCCTCCGCCGATTCCGCCTGCCATGTTTTAAGACCCATGAATTTGTCGAAAAGGTCGACCTCGCCGGGTATGCCCGGTTTGATTGATTTTGTGCAGACACCGCGAAGCATGACCAGCGTGGGGTCCCGTGAGTCGTCGGCGCCTCCCCTGGAAAATTTCTTTCGAAAGAAACCGAACCACAGCCCCAGAAAGAACAGGGACGATATGAAAAAGAAAATCCACTGCGCATCGGCGGAACCCAACAACCCGATGTATACACACAACGCCGTCAATACTCCGCCCAGTCCGAACCAGAATATCACGAACCCCGGTACGATGATTTCCATAGCCATAATGATAATACCGACGGCAAGCCAGAGCAGGGGGGATAACGCCATTGGAGTGCACCTCTTCTCGTGAAATACCCAATCGTAATCCATGAAAGTAACGCGGTCAATAATATAATGGCGGCAAAATACGGTGTACTCGGGGGCGTTGTCCGCGCGCCGGCGCCGAAATCCGATGTGTGACGTCCGCCAAATTAAACAGTTAACGTCGAATCACACCTCACCTGATGACCCGTCGGATGTCGGCGGTTCAATGGTCCTGAGGCGCTCATTTTGATTTCTCGAAAAATAAGCTTCCACCGCCAGTTTCATCGCGGTGATGGCGCTTTCCCTGCGGATACGGGTGTAAAGGTTGTGCGAGAACGTGACATTCTTCGAGAAATAAAACGAGAACCGGTGGCCGCGGCTCCGGTGCAGCCGTTCCGGCAGGAGGGTACCTATTAGATCGAGCCCTTCAATGAAAAGGTCTTGCAGGTCCACATCAAACCGGTATGACCTGCCCGCGAACGTGTCCTCCAGTATACGGAAGAACCAGGGGGATTTCACCGCCTCCCTTCCCACCATTACACCGCCGCATCCCGTTTCTTCCATGCGCTTCAACGCCGACATGGGGCTTGCGATATCACCGTTGCCCACAACGGGAATTGTCAGGGTTTCCCTGAGTACTTTCACCAGCGACCAGTCGGCACTTCGACGGAACCCCAGACGCGCATGGCGCGGGTGGAGCACGATATAATCCACCCCTTCGTCACGGAGCATTTTCCCCAGGGACAGCATTCCCTCAATATCGTGATCGTCGTAACCGGAACGCATTTTCACCGAAAGGCGGCACGTGACCGCCTTTCTGCACGAGCGGACGATCTCCCGTGCCAGTACACGGTTCGCGAGCAGTGCCGCGCCGGCGCCCGTTTTCACGATCTCGGGGGCGGCGCACCCCATGTTGATGTCGATCCCCCAGGGATTATTCGCGGTGAGGATTTCACACGCGCCCGCCATGACCGCCGGTTTCGCCCCCACAATCTGATAGACCAGGGGGTCATCGGTTTCCATCTTTCGCACCAGGGGTTCATTGTGGCGTGCACGGGAGAGGAGGGCGCCGGCGGAAAGCATCTCGGAATAGAGTATGGTGTCTCGGGAGTAACGGCGCACCAGGCACCGGAAAGCCGGAGTGGTGACTTCCGCCATGGGCGCCAGGAAAAAGGAAGGTTTCGGGATCATCTCCACCTGCGGATCTCTGCACATATCGTAATACCGGGCAACACTGTGGACAGGATCGTTATATCGCCTGTGAAAGTCAAGGCATACGGGAATCCGCGGGGGGACAGGTTATATTTTTCTTGACGTAACGGGGCCATGGTTTACAAAACAAAATCCTGCACAGGGTGGAATTCATGAAGAAATATCTTTTCGTTGTATTCATTACGGTCCTGTCCGGTTGCGTCCAGCTCCCCGAAAGACTGGAAACGCCCGTGATGGTGATCAAATCAGCGATTGAAGACAACCGGGGCATGTTCACTTTACATATTGTGTCAACCATCAGAAATCCCAACAGCGCCGTCATTATACGGGACCTGAAGGGCAGGCTGCGGTTCAAAGACGGTAAAAGCATGCTCCCGGAATCGGGGATAACGGCGATCCCTTTTTCGGTCAAAGAAATTTTTCCCTTTGAATCGGCCATGGTAAAGCTTGAAGCGCATGGCGATGAAAAACAATGCAGGCCCGTTTTTGAACTTCTGGGGATTTCACCGGATGATGTGATTAAAGCCGGCACCACCCGGGAGATTTATATTCACGACAAGTATCTCAAGATGGAAATCAACTCTTACCGAACTGAAAAAATACATAAAGCCCTGAAAGGAAAACTGAATGAGAAAGTTCAATGATACCCGGATGTTTTTGTACATCTCACTGGTGCTGACTCTGGTGGCGCTGCTGCTGGTTCCGGTGGCTTATTACTCGATCATGGTGGTCGAGCCTGAGGTCAGGTCGCTGCTTGAGGCGCCTGAAGGGATCAGTGGAAACTATAAGAAAGCCTATCTCATACTGAGGGACCCTCACGTCTTCGCGCGCTATGAAAATTTCGACGCGGCGGCGGAACCGGTCAAGGCGATACTGAGGGATTTTGACCGGCGTGTATATAACGGCGATCCGTTTGTCGCCGACGACCGGCTGTACCTGGAAATCCTCTTCGAGCGCCGCATCCTCGGTTCGCGCCTCACGCGCAACACGGTGATCTTCTTCACCCTCCTGGCGCTGGTGAGCTGGGGCGTGTTTCTTTATGAGCGCAGGAAAAACACCTAGCCCAGGGCCACATCCAGGATCATCATTACCGTAAATCCCAGCATCACGCCCATGGTGGCCAGGTCGCCGTTCCCCCCGCTCTGGGATTCCGGTATGACCTCTTCCACCACCACATAAATCATGGCGCCGGCGGCAAAGGCGAGGGCATAGGGCAGAAAGGCCTGTGCCAGCAGTACTATGGAAGCCCCCAGCACGCCGGCGACGGGCTCCACCATGCCCGAAGCCTGCCCCATCATGAAGCTTTTCATTCTGGATACTCCCTCCCGTCGCAGCGGCATGGACACCGCAAACCCCTCAGGGAAGTTCTGGATGCCGATTCCCAGGGCAAGGGCGACCGCCGATGCCATAGTCGCCGACGGGAGGTTTGAAGCGACCGCGCCGAAAGCAACGCCGACCGCGAGCCCTTCGGGGAAGTTATGCAGAGTGATCGCCAGTACCAGCAGGGTGCTGCGACGCCAGGAGGTGTGGACTCCCTCGGCTTCCTGCATGGGCAGGTTTAGGTGCAGATGGGGCAGCAGGTAGTCTATCAATCGCAGGAACATTCCCCCCATGAGAAAACCCACAGCCGGCGGAACCCATGACGGCAGGGCCTTCCCCTCGGACATCTCTATGGCGGGTGCCAGCAGCGACCAGTAACTGGCGGCGATCATGACGCCGCCGGCGAAGGCGAGGTTGAAGTCCAGTAGTTTGCGATTGGGTTCTCGTCCTATGAAAACCATGGCAGCCCCGAGGGCGGTAAGCAACCAGGTGAACAGCGTGGCCAGCAGTGCCTGTGTTATGGGACCAAAGCTCATTAACAGTTCGGTCATAAAGGTGTTCCCCTGTAATGTAGTATATACCGTTCCAGGAAGACGGATTGGACACGTTGTTCCCTTCGTACAGCGAATTTCGACAATTTTCAACCTTTTTTATCAACCGGTGGTTCCGCCGGCGGTATTTTTTTCGCGACATATTCCCGGCAGGTCTATAATAATTTTCCTGATTATGTCCGAATAGGGTAATAGAGGCCGGGACCCTTCCCGGCAGGCTGATTTCCCCTCAGGGGGACATATAGGAGGAGGGCCATGAAGGTGTATATGTTTTCAGAACACTACGCCTCGCGGCAGTCCAATCATCCGGCGGATCAGAAAGGCGCCCGGGACGAACGGAGAAAATATATCAGGGGCAGCAATGCCATGGCCGACAGCATAGAAATATCGCCCGAGGCACTTGAGCGCTTCGAAAGGGAAAAAGTGAAGGAGCTTAAACGTGAGCGCATCAGGAAAAGCGTAAGAGAGTACTATCCCATAATCAAGGAATACGTCGATCTCACGGACGGAGATCTGCGCAGGCTCTACCGTCCGCGCAGCGTTGATGAGATCAAAAACACTTCCTACGATTTCAGCCGTGATGAGATACTGGAACAGGCCGCCGAAAGGATCAAGATGCTGATCACCCATTAGTACGGGCCTATACGGCCGTTTTCGGGAGTCCCTGCGGGGACACGAAGACGGCCGTGCTGTTTTCAGCTGAGCAGGCCCTGGATGATGAGCTCAACGGCGTCATCTTCCGAGAGTCCCCTGGACATCAGTGTTTCCAGCTGGCGTGTGTCTACGCTCCCTATAGCGGCCTCGTGGGTGACGTGCGCCCTGGGATCGCGGACCTCAACGACGGGAACGGCCGTGGCGATGCCGTTGTCCTGAATTATTTCCTTGCAGTCCACGTGGCCGCGGGCATAAGGGGCCGTCGCGGTTATTTTATTATAAACCTCCGCGCGGGCGTTGTTCCTTACGGCGATACGCGAGTTGAGGACCCCCCTCGCGCCTTCACCCGTCAGGTTGCCTGTCTCCCGTATACTGATGACGTCATCATGGGTCCCGTTGATACGCGCCTCCATTTCCATTACGCTTCCCTCGCCGCAGGTGGTTTCGTAATCGATCTCGATGGTACCGACCCTTCCCCGTAAAAGCTCGAACTCCGTTTTAAAACGCGCTCCCTTTTCAAGAGTGACGCGCGCCCTGGGGACCACATGGATGCCTCCTGTTTCGCCGTGGACGTGTCGTTCGAAGTATGAGTATTCGGCGTTTTCCCCGACGGTGATATCGGCCTCCATGCGGTGGACCACGTCGACCGCGTTGGGGAAGGTGCAGTGGGCCAGGATGGAAACGGAGGCGTTCTTTTGAATCTCCACGGTCATATTAATTTCCTGCACGCCCGTTTCGGGGATCATGCCGAAGCACAGGTGCACCGGCCGGGCGATGCGCACTCCCTCGAGCACACGCATGACCATGCGGATGCCGTTTTCGAGTTCTTCAACCTCCGCCTCCAGGCCTGGCACCAGGTGCGAACCCAGTACGGTATTGTGATGTACTTCAAGGTGCGCCACTTCGGGGTTGTTGAAGGTGTCATGGCTCACGTCGGTGGTGTCATACAGAGTCTTCGAGGTTACTTCCCTGCTTTTCATATCGTTTCGTTCTCCAGGGGCATGTTTTTATGAACGCAGGGAATGCACTTGTTCTCGAAATAATGGCGTATCTTTTCCACCGGTCCCTTGTCGAATATTTCTCCGTGGCACATGAGAAACGCGTGTTCCGCCTGTTTCAGCACCGCCAGGCTGTGGGTGATAAGGACCACCGTGGCGCCGTCTTCGCGGAAAAACCTGATGCATTCGAATATTTTTTCCAGCGCCTCAACATCGATACCGGAATCGGGTTCGTCCAGCAGTACCAGCCGGGGCCTCATGACCAGAAGCGATGCCAGTTCAATACGTTTGCGCTCACCCCCGCTGAGTGTTCTGTCCACCGCGCGGTCCAGATACTCATCAGGATCGAGCCCCACCCTGGAAAGCGCGTCTGCTATAGCCGCGGGGCTTTTCTCTTTCGCGGACGCGGTGAGGAAACTTCTGATCGAAAGTCCCTCGAAACGGGCGGGTTCCTGCCAGCCCAGGGTGATCCCACGCCGCGCCCTTTCGTGGATGGGAAGGTTCCTTAGGGGCTCTCCCCGGAAATACAGATCGCCTTCATAGTTCTCGTATCCCGAGAGGCCCATTATCGTATATGACAGGCTGGACTTGCCGGCCCCGTTCGGTCCCACGATGGCGTGGACGTGTCCTTCCCAGAGGTCCAGCGACAGGTTGTTCAGGATTATTTTTTCCCCCAGTACCAGGGTCAGGTTTTCGGCGGTAATGATTCCCATAACAGACTCCTCTGCGGCGTTGACGGCATTCACCACGGGATGCGCCCGGGCGCGGCCAGGCCGATATGATAGGAGAGCCGTTTTTGCGGTCAATACATTAATTCAGCAGGTATTGAGTTCAGGTGAGGGTGGTGACGATGCGCCGGTCCAGGTTCCCGAAACGATCATGATCCCTTTTCGTGATGACATGGTTCGGATCCCGCGTGAAGGCCACGGTGTTCGGTCCGAAGCTGTGGGCGAAGGACATGAGTTTTCTCGCCGAGGCGATGTTTTCACGGATCATAGTCCGGGGTCTTTCCTGGTAAATGCCTATGCTTACCGATACCGCGGGGATGGTGAATTTCTCGGTTCTGATCTTTGTTTTGCCCATATCGCGGTTCATCGATGCCATGGTTTCCGCCACCGCCGTGAGGGTGGTGTCGTTGAGGAATCCCACTACAACATCGCCCGAAAGCCGTACGGCGATGTTGTCACGGTGCGTGGTTGCGGACCCGAGCAGCCTGTTCATGCGTCTGCCCAGTTCACCGATGACGATGTCGCCCGCATCGTGGCCGTATTCGGAATTGAACCGCCTCAGGTTGTCGACGGAACAATATACAATGAACCTGTTGTGGGTGCGCTGGTATTCGCCTTTGGGACCGTAATAGGAGGGGATAAGGATGTCCTCGATGTATTCCATCTTGTAGAGGCCCGTCAGCCTGTCCAGATAGACATCGTCGTAGGTATCGGTCATTCGGCGGTCCGAGGCTTCCGACTCCTGCACCATGCCTCCTTCCGCAGGGGCAACGGCACTTTTAAGGTAGGGGTGTTCCTGCAACAGCCGGTTTTTTTCCTTGATGAATTCCTGTACGCCTTCGTGATTGAGCAGGCGGCAGATATGAAAGGCCAGCGCGCAGGACCTTTCCAGAAATTCCTGAAGGGTGATTTCATGGTTGCGGAAGAGGGCATGGAGGGGTGACCCCTCCTGTTTTTTAACGACCGCGTTTGTGTAAAAATCAAAATTCTGCTCCCTGATCGGATGAATGATCTCCTTCTCCCTGTAATAACCGGTGATGAGGTCGTTGAGCTTGATCGCCGCCTGATAGGTCTTTACGGAAATGTTGTGGAGGAATTCACGGGCCAGGTTGACCGCGGGGGTGAAAGACCATTTGGGAATGTTGGGATTTGTGATCGTTTCGATAAAGCTTTCAAGAGTGCCGGGCAGATCCATGGTGAGGTCGATCGCTTCCCTGAACTTTGTGCCCATAAGATCGAGCTCTTCAGGGGTATACTGGGCCACCGCTTTCTGGAGTACGTGGCTGATCTCGAAGTAATTATAGCAGTCGGCCCCGTCGTACACCAGAATAAACGAGGCCGGCGTGTTGATGTACTCGATGAAGTATTTGAGGTATGCTTCAATTGTTTTTTTGAACCGCAGTATGGGCTTGTTGCGGTTTTCGTTCATCCACTGGGTAAAGGTTTTCTTTTCCTGCTGGGCGTATATCATCTTTTCCAGCGACTCGCCCATGGGAAGAAATAGTCCCGATATCCTCTCCAGTTCATGGTAACGGTCCAGCAGTATCCCCTCGTCGCTGGTCGCCTCATCCCGTTTCTTCGCGTCCGCGATTCTCGCTTCGGGGGTCAATTGCTTCACGTCGGTGGGTATTCCAACGCTTATACTCAAAAGGTATATGATCTGGTTCAACGTTCTGATCACTTTTTTTTCCCGCGCGGTATGGTATGAAAAAAGCAATCCCCGTATGGTGTTCCTCATGACCTCCAGATCGGTCATTATAACCGGTTTGTTGTTGTAGACCGGCTGATCCAGAAAGTAATACAGGTCTCCCCAGAATCCGTGACCGGGTTTTTTCTTTTTAAATATTTTCTTTAATGTTGAAAGTATCGCCGGGCCGTTCTTCACGATCATGGAGTAGACCTCGGTGAAATCGTTCATTTCTTGCAATATCTGCGGCGGTTTGAACGAAACGGCGTTGGGAATTTCCTCTATTTTTCGCAGCGGCGCCTCTATTTTCAGAAAGACCGCCAGCAGGTTGTACTCGAGGGTGCTCAGGGCGTAGTATTCCCGGTCGAGCACCGGCTTAATGTTCCGCACTATGTTCATCAGCCGTTGTGACGCCTGATATTTCAGGGTCCCGAGGAAATGGCCCCGTAGCCGGTGCGTGAAAGGGGTAAGCGTGCCGTAATGCAGGGCGAACCCCGTCACCCTGAGCCAGTCGATGATCCGCGCCGCCGGAGTCTCCAGTTCCCGGATCTCTTCGTCGACCTTTTCGTGTTCGCGGCCGGCGAGTATTTCCGCTTCCACCCGGTCTCTTACGCGGCGCAGAAAGTTTTCCAGTATCCGTTTCTTGACGGGCGGGGGAAACCCCGAACCCGTAATTGCGGAGATCTCGTTTTTTTCATCGGGGGAGAGTACGGCGCCGGTTCTGGAGAGGTAGCGGTCGAAATCATTTACCAGCCCGCGGACTTCGGCGAAAGCGATCTTGTTGCTGCTGTTGTCCAGCTGGCCCTGCATGCTCTCTAGCAGGCGCTTGAAGCGCTCTATATCCCTCAGGTGTTCCGCTGAATACCGTTCAACCTGGGAAAAGTAGGCCGATAGATCCGGGTTGGTTTCTTTTCGCATGGTTTTTTCTTTTTTTTGCGCCGGGTCGATTAATTCATAGTACATTACATTTACTGTTTCAGGCAATAAATAAAGGTACAGCCGCGGTAAATTTGTATGCAGGTATGCCGCATCGCGTCCCGATCATTTTTGATAAAACAGGAATTTTTATTGCCTTATAGCCGGTGCTTTGACACCATTGCATAATTTTTCAATTTAAGCGGGGAACTCTATGGCAGCGCGTGTTTTGTTCTATAAGACAGGAGAGAGGATAATTGAGGCGGGGAAACTGGAAAGCCGCATGTATATCATACTCGAAGGGAAGGTGGAAATCTCCCTCTCTGACAAACACAGCAGCGTTACCGTGGCCGAACTGAAAAAAGGCGATTTTTTCGGCGAAATATCCCTTTTCAACAACAGCCCCCGCAGCGCGACCGTGACGGCCGTAGACGACGTGAAACTGGCGTATATCGACAATCTTGATCAGTTGAAGGCGTTCCTCATGAAAAACCCCGCCTTCGCCGCGAAGATGGTGCATATACTCGCGCAACGGCTGGCCAGGACCGACGCCATCCTCATGGGCAAGGTAAGCGAGATGAACAGGTTAAAGCTTACCAGAGACGTATGATCAATAATCTTTTATTGGTTAGTGATGTATCAACGACTAAAGGGTTGAGAAATCCCGCAGTGCGGAGTGGAGCCGTTACATCCAGCCTCTACCGGTGAAGCGGCATCCGTAAGCAGACGCACACCGGCAATCGGGCTTCGAGACGAAAAAGTTTGCTATACTGAAAATCCGATCTTTTACGAACAGGACATAACGATATGAACGACCTGGTGATTATAGGAGCGGGCCCCGCGGGGCTGACCGCGGCCATTTACGGCATGAGGGCGGGCCTGGACCTCGTGGTGCTTGAAAAACTCTCTCCCGGCGGCCAGGTTATGACCACCTATGAGGTTGAAAACTATCCCGGTTTCGTGGACCCCGTCGAGGGATGGGCGCTCATGAGCGCCATGGAGAACCAGGCCCGCCGACTGGGCGCCACGATCGAAAGCGGCACGGTGGACTGCCTGGAATGGAAAGAAGATGAAAAGACTTTCACGCTCGCCATGACGGGCGGCGGCGAAATACGGGCCAGGAGCGTCATCTGCGCCTCGGGGGCCTCGCTGATGAAACTGGGTGTGCCCGGCGAGGCCGAGTTCACCGGAAGGGGGGTATCATACTGCGCCACCTGCGACGGGGCTTTTTTTAAAGACAGGGTGACGGCTGTCGTGGGAGGGGGCAACACGGCGCTGGAGGAGGCCCACTTCCTGACGCGGTTTTCCTCGAAGGTTTATCTGGTACACCGCAGGGACGCATTCAGGGGACTCAGGCTTTTACAGGACCGGGTACTCTCGAACCCTAAGATCGAACCGGTATATGATTCGGTGGTGCAGTCGATCAACGGGAAGGACAAAGTGGTTTCGGTGACTGTCAGGAACAAGAAAACGGGGAGCGCGAGCGACCTGCCGGCGGAAGGTGTCTTCATCTTCATAGGGTACCGTCCCAACACCGAATACCTGCCGGCGGCGCTTCTGAACGAGTTCGGCGAGGTGGAGGTGGACATGCACATGAAGACCCGCATACCGGGGTTCTTTGCCGCCGGCGACCTCAGGAAGGATTCAATACGGCAGATAGTCGCCGCGACCGCCGACGGCGCCACGGCGGCGCTGAGCGCGTATGAATACCTGCAGTCCCTGTAACACGATTTCAGAACCGTATCCCCATCACCCTGTGGGAAACCTCGCCGTTCATGTTGACCCGCTTGTAGAGAAACTTCAGCAGGCTGAATTTCGTAAAATTCGTATCGCTCTCGGTTTCATATTCCCATAAGAGGCCCCACAGACTGCCCGTGGAGGAATACCCTCTCTCGGGTTTCTCAACGTGGTAATAAGGTATTCCCAACAGCAGGGCCCGGCGGTCACGCTCTTCCTGGGGCCGGTAGTTCCGGTACCAGAGCGCGCCCAGCGCCCACATCTGGAACTTGCCCCGGTCTCCCCGGTCGTTCATGTAGGTGAGCAGCGGCGGCAGGCAGAGGTCCCACCCTTCACTGTCGCGGCCGTAGTACCACAGCGGCATAAAACTTGTGCGGAAATAGTCGCCGCTGCGCTTCTGGCTGTAGAGGAACCACAGCACATTGACCGAGTAATCGGGGCCGTTGCGGTGGCTCTTGTAGTTCAACAGCAGGCCGTACGCCAGGCGGAACCGCTTCAACTGCGGCGATACTTCATAACGGGCCAGTCCCAGCAGCGCCCCGTAACTTTCCTCGTTCGTATTCGTGCGCAGACGGTGGTCATAGAGCAGCAAAAAGTTCTGTCGTTTATAATAAGTGGATGAATGGAGATACAGACCCGCAATGAAACTGGTGGTGCTGTAAGGGCTCTCCCGGTGATAGTACAGGGGCAGCAGCCAGAACCTTCGGTGCGGGGTATAGACCGTTTCGTCGACCGAACGGTCCACTATGCCCAGCAGGTTGAAATGCCGCCGGTCAGGGGTGCGGTGATAGTACACCAGGGGGATGACAGGCGCCCAGAAAGTCAGTCGCCCCTTGCTGTCATTGCCGCCCCATTCGGTTTTCACCCGGCACCACAGGGGGGTAAGAAAGACCTTTTTAGAAAAATTATCGTTTTCGGGACTGTGCCGGTGCCGTGAGTAGTACAGCGGAAAAAGCCATGAAGAACGCACCGCGACAGGCCTTCTGCGGTATTTCCCCTCCGAGAAATACCCCTCTTTCTCATCGGAACGGGAGGCGTGAAAGATCCCATAAAGGAGTGTAAGGGACCTGCTGTTGTTGTTGGTCTCACGGGTATACCAGTACAGCCCCAGCAGCAGGTTGCTGTGGTAATATCCGGGCTCGGTATGACGGTAGTACCCCATCAGGAAGAATGATGTTTCCTGCCTGCGGTAAGGCCTCCCCTGTACCCCCGGTTCGATGCCGGTACGCAGCACCCTGGAATAGTACAGCAGGGGCAGCCCCAGCAGGCTGAAACGCCGGTCGTACCGCTCGGGGGTGCCGTAGCGGTTTTCCGTACGGCTCCAGTAGTACAGAGGGAAGAGGAACGAGGCGGCCTCTGCCCCCTTTTTCACCCTTCGTGTGGCGAAGGTGGTGATCATTTTATCGCTCTCGATCCTGGGTATGGTGTAGCTTTCGGTGCGGGAGTAATACACGAGCGGTATAATGGGGAACCACCGGGTCGATGAATCCACGGTGTCGGTGCTTACCTTCCGGTAGCGGTGGAAGGGGCTTAAGGACGTGCGGGTCTGCCGGTAGGGTTCCTTTTCGGTCACGGTGCCCGAGTAATACAGGGGGCTGATGGTACGGGCGGTTTCCCTGTTTTCGGCGATCCTCTTTTTGTGCCATATCAGCGGAAAGAAGCGCCAGCCGCTCCTTCCAGGTGAACGGTACCAGTTGACGAAGGGCCACAGTACGGTGTGCTCGCGCAGCTTCTCGGTGTCGTTGTACTCGCTCCAGTAGAGGTTCAGCAGGTACCCCTTGCGGTACGAGGCCCCCTGCCGCTGCATACCGTACAGGGGAAAGAACACGAAATACCGCGTCTCGCCCGATCGGTAGTTGAGATAGTTGAGAAACCACTGCACACGGTCGGCGGACTCTTTGTCCCAGGTGATCCACGACAGGGGAAGCAGGCGGAAGTGGCGGCGGCTGTCGGCGCGCTCGAAGGCCACGAGGCCGAACAGGAAGTGAAATCCCCAGAAATAAGAAGAGTTCTCCCTGCCGCCTTCCTTTTTATCGTGGAGCGTGACCCGGTCGCGGGTGCCGTCGGATACGCCCTTGTCGACGGGGGACTTTCCCTCTTCCAGGTCGGTGATCACCGGTTTTTTGATGAGGGTGATCCTGGTGGATACGCTGACCACATCGTAGAGCCACGAAATGTCGGTATCGAAATACCATCCTCCCTCTCCCCTGCCCACTCCTACACCGGCAACGGGACTGGGCCCCGCCGCGATACTCTTGGAAAGGCCAAGTATGTTGAAATTAACCTTCCGGTCGGGCGATGCATAGGAAAAATACAGGGGCAGAAACAGGGTATACTCCCGCTTCGGGTTGCGGTTATGCCAGTACAGGGGGAACCACAGATTGGTCTTAGTTTTTTCCTTTTCTGAAACACTGTAGTAGTGCGGCAGCAGCCACCGGGTTTTTTCGCCGGGCGCCCAGCGGTGGTAGTGGACCAGGCTCCAGCTTACGCCCTCCTGTTCCGACCAGCCGGCGGGCCTCATGTAAAAGGGAATATAATAGCGGTAACCGCTGGGGCCCGTCTGGTGAAACACCAGCGGGAAGAACCAGAACTGCCTGAACGTTCCGTCGGGGTTGGTGCGCCAGTCCAGGACCCATAATAAATTTACATGGCTCCCCTCCCTGCGATCGCGTGAATAGTAGAAAACCGGAACCACCGGAAACCACAGGCTCCCGCCGTAGCGCTCCCCGTCCCATTTCCCGGCCCCGACGGAGGTTTTAGTACGGCCGAAAAGAGGAGTGATGAGCCCCTGGGAGTACGCCACGTCCCAGCGGGATTCTTTTTCTATTAAGCGCGCTTCGCTCTTCTTCCAGCGCGCGAAAAGGGGTAAGAGGTGCGTATAGTGCTCGCCGTCTTCTCTTTTAAACCTCATGAAAACCGGCGGCAGTATGTGGGCATATCCCTGTGCGCCCGGACCGAGGAAAAGCAGCGGCACACACCAGAAACGGTGCAGGCGGTCACGGCCGTTTTCCCTGGACCAGCTGTAGTCGAAAATCCACAGGAAGTTGCGGTGGCCGCCCTCCGGGTGGGTGTGGTGGTAGGTGAGGGGGAGAATGGGGAACCACCAGGTAAGGGTTCTCTGCCCCGCGGGCTTCTGTTCCTTTGAAGAATAGTAATGCAGCGGTGAGATGGTGGTGCGGTTTTTCACCACGATGTTCGCGTGATCGTAGAGATAGTATTTCGAATACCACAGGGGCGAGAAAAAGGTGGACCCCTCCTCGACAGAGGTGCGTTCGTACCATTTCCTTTCCCGGTGGAAAGCGCTGCGGTACAGGGGCGGCACCAGAAAATACGAGCGGCTCGATTGCGGGCCCGTTGCCTTTCCCCACCAGAACAGATAGATGAACGACCGGTCGTAGGAACTTTTATCGTATTGAGTATAATAGAGCGGGCTGAGGGTCAGGTGACGGTCTCCGTCACGCCGGTGGTAATAGAGAAAGAGGGGGATAATGGTCTTGCGCCGGTTGTCGATCTTGCTGTCAAGCCGGTACCAGAAGGGCAGTATCCTGAGCGACGTGTAGCGCGGGTAGTCGGTGCTCTTGTAAAGCCAGAAGATCATCAGCGAACGGTGGTTTTCCCATTTCTCCCTTTCGATGAAAAAAGCATTAATGGAGTATTTTTCTTCTTTTTCGCTGCCGAAGATTTTGTGTTCTTCTTCGTCCAGATCGGACCAGTCGCGGGCGTGCCCCCGGTTTCCGCCTGCCGCGATGAACGCCAGGATCATCAACACTACTGAAAAGCAAAACAATAACCGTGATGTGGGTTTAGCCATGACCGGCGTTACCTGATATATTTAGTATAAAACCGGCTGATGCCGTCCCAGAGCCTGTCTCTCAGGTGTTTAAGCCGCAGTTCGTCTACTTTAAGAAAATCGTAGTTGAAATACCTGTCGTTCAGAAAGAGCGAACGTGACACCGAGATCCTGAGCAGGGGGATGCCGCTTCCCGCGTATTTCTGCATTATGAACCCCCCGAAGGGCGGATTGTTTACGGTCAGTTTTTCGGCCACCGTCGCGTCTTCATCCGAGACGAATTTCTTCATGCTGTCGGCCAGCCCCGCGGCCAGTTCCGCCCTGGCGGCGTGCACCGTTTTACCGTCTTTTTCAATGCAGCTGGTTATTGAAAGTAGGGGCCGCGGCATCCCCTTGTCAACCGCGTTTTTTGGTCCCACCGGCATCATGGTATGGCATTCCAGTATCAGCCGGATATCTCCCTCCGCGATCGTCTTCTGTAACGTGTCGTGAAAAGTGGAATAGTAACGGCGTATCAGGTTGGCCAGGGCGATATGGTCGGGGAACACGTCCCCGTGAAAAACCGCCTTGCCCGACGATGTCTCCTGTTTGACCACCCCGTCGCCGTAACGCGGCGGCAGGTGCAGGTGGGAACGGTCCGTATCGATGAAAAGCCGTGATACTTCGGTGTCCAGTTTCGCCTT
This sequence comes from uncultured Leptospirales bacterium, assembly GCA_964624235.1. GTDB lineage: Bacteria > Spirochaetota > UBA4802 > UBA4802 > UBA5368 > CAZUXY01. The sequence goes on from CAZUXY010000045.1 coordinate 27,627, forward strand.
TACACGGTCGTCCAGGGCGTAGAGTTCATTGGCGCAGGTATCGGCCTCCAGGAAGATGTCGTACTCGTTTACCCCGCAAAAGGCCAGCAGTTCCTCGGGGATTTTGTACCCCCCGTGCGGTATAATGATAAAAATCGGCAGCCTGCTCGACACGTGTTAACACTCCCCGGTCCTGTCGTGATTGTTACACCGTGTTCCTGTTATTGACGCAAATTAATATTGACGGAAGATTCCGTAAAGCCTTAATTCATACACTGAGGGGCCGCCGTGAGTGAGGGGACGGTTCCGTGAAACATGAAAGGGCAGGGTGCGGATGATATATGAAACCTTACAAAACAGACGAAATTGGAATGGCGATCCTCGATATTCTCGCCTCTAACGCGAAGATCACCGCCGAGGATCTGGCAAGGCAGCTCAACATATCCGAGTCCAGGGTCAAAAAATACATACGCCAGTTCGAGAAGGACCGGATCATACTCCGCTACAAGACCCACGTCAACTGGATGCGGGTGCGCAACAACGAGGTCCGCGCCCTCATCGAGGTCAAGGTAATCCCCGAAAGGGGCGTGGGTTTCGACGCCGTGGCGGAATCCATATACCGGTTTCCCGAGGTGCAGGCAGTCTACCTGCTCTCGGGCAGCTACGACCTGCTGGTGCAGGTTGAAGGGCCGACACTGCAGCAGGTTTCACTCTTCGTTTCAGAAAAACTCGCGACACTCAAGAACGTGCATTCGACGGTAACCCACTTTCTGCTTAAAAAGTACAAGGAAGACGGCGATATCCTGGTGGACCAGCCCGAGTCCAAACGCCTGCCGCTGAGTTTTTAAACGGGTGTACTCCCTCAACCGCATCTACCGTATGCTTTTCAGGGCCTACGGCCCCCAGGGATGGTGGCCGGGACGAACCGGCTTCGAGATAGCCATAGGGGCCATACTCACCCAGAACGTGGCTTGGAAGAACGTAGAGCAGGCGATAGCGGAACTGAAGAAACGAAGGGTACTTACTCCCGGGGCCCTCGATACGCTCCAGGCCGATCAAATCGCCCCGTTGATAAGGTCCGCGGGTTATTACAACCGTAAGGCTGAAAAACTGAAGCATTTCCTCAAATGGTTCCGCGGATACGGGTACCGCTTTTCGGCGCTGCGCGGCATGGAGCCTGAATCGATAAGAAAGGAATTGCTGGCGATCAACGGCATCGGTCCCGAGACCGCCGACTCCATTCTGCTTTACGCGCTCGCGGTCAAAACCTTCGTGGTGGACGCCTACACCAGGAGGATCTTCGTCAGGCTGGGACACCTCAGGGGGGATGAACGTTACGAAGAGGTACGTTCTTTCTTTCACCGGCGCTTCAGGGGTACGGTACAGGATTATAACGAGTTTCATGCACTGATTGTGGAACACGGCAAGGAGGTATGCAGAACGTCGCCCCGTTGCGGAGGATGTGTACTCGCAAAAGCCTGCCCTGCGGTCCAGGCTGTCGCCGGGACGTTCTGAAACCGTTAAATTTTACTTGATAATACCGGTGGTATACGGTAGTATGAATATACCATAGAATCAGGGAGGGATTATGGATATTAACAGTATCAGCGGAGCTGATGTAATGCCTCGGGGCGTCCTGGAAAACTCCAGGGATTACGGCGAAAACGTCAATACCCTTGAAAAAAAAGAAGGCGAAAAGAGTGTCATGGTAAAGGAAGAGAACAAGGGTACCACCATAGATATCGTCGCCTGAATCCTCACATTATTATTGTATTTTCAAGAGAGAGCACAGCCTGCCGGATTCATCGGAGGCGGTGTTTTCGTTGTACAGGTCCGTGGTCCAGCGGCCGTCGATTACATACTGATACCGGTAGGTGCCCGGTGTAAGTTTTTTATGCAGGCGCCAGATACCGTCACGGCCCTTTCTGAGGAGGTCGTTCTCAGGGTTCCAGTTATTGAAATCCCCCACCAGAGAAACCAGCCGCGCGTCAGGTTTGAATATACGAAATTCTATCGTCTGCCGGTCCAGGCGTCGGTATGTCACATGGGTCCCTTCAGGGAGGAGGGGAGGATTAAGGAGCGAAACGTACGAACCGGTTCCGTCGTCCTCGCGTGACGGGTTCGCCGGATCGCTGATCCAGGTGCCGTCCACGATGAGTTTATACCTGTGCTCACCGGCGGTATTGAAACCGGTGCAGAGATGATACCATACCCCGGCATTACTCCTTTCCATGTGAAGGATTTTCCAGTGGCTGAAATCGCCTGCAATACCCACCCGGCGGGAGTTCCTGTTCTTGTAGGTCACCAGAATGCCCGTCTGAATAATCTGGCGGCGGGAACGCATATCATAGCGGATGATCCGCGCCTCCCTGGGGGCTTCAGCGCTTTTCAGGAACTGGAAATTATAGTAATTTTCTACAGGTTGTGCACCGTTTTCCGCCGGGCTGAAGGCCGCAATCAGCAGGGGCAGGAGGGGAATGATCCTCTTGCGCAGAGGCATGCGTAACACCATGGATGACCTCAATATGGGTTAAAATGGGTTTCAGCGTTATATTAATTATGTCGATAAATAAAACAAAATAGTTAATCTAAAAAATGTCAGAGCGGCGCAGAGTAGGGAAAATTCGTTGTAATGTCGTAAAAGACCAAATCCGGCAACGGTATGGAACATGAAACAGCGCCCGTGGGAAGGAACCGCACTTGCCGGGAATTCCCTCCGGCAGCGCGGCGCCCGAAGAAAACTAATTGATTTTTATACATGGATGGTTTTTGCTGATTATGTCGTTTTATCCAACGGTCGAACCCGGACGCTTTCCGCCCCCAGGGCGGGCCGGCGGGGGGAACGGCCGCAATCTCCGTTCAGGACAAGCAATAGATGGGAGACAGCGAAGAAAAGACCACATATACCCCTGCTGAGATCAACGAGATAGACAGGATACTCGACCTCATGCCCGGCGAATCGGCCACGGTGACTCCCGAAAAGGAAAAACCGCCGAAGGACGATGAATTCGAGGACCTCACCGAGGATATTACGGCCGATCTGGAGTTCGTTGACGAAGCCCCCTCTCCCCGGGAGGAACTGGAAGATATCACCGACCTCATCAGTCTGGAGGAAGAGGCCCCCGAGGAGATTTCTCCCTCCGTACTGGAGCCGGTCGAAGAGCTTGCCGGCCTGGATCTGGAGGAACCGGCCCTCGCCGGGGTGGAGGAAATTCCCGAACTGCCTGTAGAACTCCCCGAGGCCAGGGAGCCCGAGCCCCGCAAGGCGGCCCCTCCTTCGAAGGCGAAATCGCCCCTGGATGAGCTTGAAGCGCTTACCTCCCTCGAGCCGGAATCGGTCGACCGGCAGGACATCTCGGACGATCGGTTCGTGGGCGATACCTTCCGTGAACCGTCTCCCGGATTAAAAGCAGAAGCCGAAGAATTTCCCGAGATGCCGGAATTTGAAAAAGCCGCCGAAAAGATGCCCGGAGAGGTGAAACTTGAAAAGGAGGGGGATCTCGATATCGGTGACCTCTCCGATATATCGATGGAAGAGCTGAGGGACATCCCCGAAGCGGTGGATGAGGAGTTCCCCGAGATCAGCCTGGATGAAGCCCCCGCGCAGAGGGAAGCCCCGGTTTCGCTGGTTGCCGAAACCCCGCCTGCCGGGGAGATCGGCGGTGACCTGGAAGCGGGAGTGATCCCCGAGCCGATGGCCCTGGACGAACTGGAAGAGATTAAGCCCGGTCCCCCGCCTCCGGTCAAACCTGTTCTTGATATCGACATGGGCGGTGAAGAGCTGGCGGGAATCCCCGGGATCGGCGAGATCGAAGAGATAGTAAAGGCCGAAAAAACCGCGCCTACCGCGTTCTCTGATGAAATTGAACCTCTGTCCGACGATGAGCCGGTTTCCGAGGGGACCGCTGAAGAGGGCGTGGACCTGTCGGCCAGGGAGCTGAGAAAGCTCAAGACCGCCCTGATGCTGTTTCATCCGGCGCTGAGAAAAACGGTCAAGGAAACCATCCTCAACGACCTGCTGCCGCCGGCCGAGATACGCCAGCTGGTGGACATGATAATCAAAGGCAAACCGGAAGACAATGTGCACCGGTTTCTTGAGAGAAAGCTCCAGCGGCGGATCGACATAAGCGCGGAGGCCGCGGAGAAAAAACGCCAGGTCATCACCTCAAGGCCCGCGTATACGAAAGAAGGGCTTGACAGGCAGAAGCGTTTGCTGAAAAAAACCGGCGTCATCGCGGCAGTCGCCGTCGCAGCCTTCGCGTTGACGGTCATGAGCTACCAGTTCATCTATAAACCCGCAATGGCCAAACGGCAGATCGCGAAGGGGGTCGCGTTGATCCTTGAACCGGGCGACCCCGTCGTAAAAAAGGTGGAAGACTATCGCAAAGCCGAAGGGATCTTCGCCTATGTCGACAGGCACTACAAAAAGGACTACCTCCCCGGATATAACGCCTACGGCAGGGCGTATTTCGAGAAGCGCGAATTCGCCATGGCCTACCAGAAGCTCCAGAAGGCCCATCATCTCAATCCCGCCGACATCGAAACGCTGAACAATCTGGGTTATTTCTACGCGAGGGTCCCGGAGAATTACTTTCAACGCATCAGGCCTCCCGATTCCAGGGAGAGCAAACTGGACATCGCCATCAGGTATTACCAGATGGTGCTCAGCAAGAAACCGAACAACGTGACGGCGCTTTACGGTATCGGGAATGCCTATATGCACCAGGGTGAATACCTTAAGGCGCGACAGTTCTACGAGAACATACTCCGGGTCGACCGCAAGTCGGTCGTTGGATACGCGGGGCTCCTTAACCTCTATATTGAAAGAGACACCATCACCGAGGTCATGGCCGTACATTATGACCTCGTGGACAAAAAGATGCTGGTCAAGATGCCGTCTTCGCTCCTGGGGAAACTGGCGGCTTATTATCTGGGGAAGAAAAGGACCGATAACACCAATATCAGGGTGGATTACGGCATCCAGTCGACGAAGTTCAAGGACCTGGCCGATAATCCTTATCCGGCGGTCAGGGGCGTGCTTGAGGCGCTCCATGAGCGGGATCCCAGGTATCCGCCCCTTTATCTGCTTTATGCGAAACTCAGCCGCGAACAGCAGAACCTTACCCTTATGGAAAATTACCTGAAAAAGGCTATAGCGGAAGAGCCCAACTACTTCGGCGCCCTCCATCTGCTGGGTGAGTATCATTATGAGGTAAAGGAACCGGCCAAGGCCCTTGGATATTTGAAAAAAGCGGAAAAATCCGTTAATTCCCCTCCTGAATTCACCCGGGAAGATTTTTACCAAGAGACCGAGAGCATCGGTAAAACCTACTTTTACATGGGCAATATCTTCTATAATTTCTTCGACCGTGTGAAGTACCGCTTCGGGGACGACCTCGAAGAAAGGGAGATGGACAGCGATGTGGAACAGATGGCCAATTTCGACATCGCCAGGGAAAAATACGACCTCGCGATCAGGGAGGGCTACAAGTCATCGGAGCTTTCGTACAATCTCGGCAGGATTTATTACATGAAGGGCCAGTACGAAAAGGCCATGGACCACTGGATGTCCCTTTACGAGGATTTTGTTGAAAACCCCGAGATCATGTTCGCCCTGGGCAACGCATTTTACCACATGGACAATCTGAGCGCCAGCCAGGGTGAATACCTTAAGCTCATCACCCTTTTCGAGCGTGAAGCTGATAAAATCAAAACGGTATTCCCCGACAGGGAAGACCACCTTAAGATATTCCAGATCATCTCATCGGCGTACAACAACCTGGGGGCGGTCTATCAGAAAAAGAATAATGAGACCAGGAGCAGCGTCAGTTACTGGAAGGCCATCGATTACGCGGCCCGTATAAACCGCGAGAACGAATTCGCCAGGGTAAACCTCGGCAGGGCATTCAAACAGCGCACCGAACCAATGCCGCCCATACTCGATGAGAATATCCCCTTCAGCCTGAAGCATTTCAGGGCTGAAATGCGCAAATAATCCCGACGGCCCGTAATGTTCATTCATGCGCCGCGGACTGCGCCTTTATGGCGCAGCACCGCGTGAAAAATGCTTGTATTGTACCGGGGTTTCTGTATTATGTCTCATCTGCGCCGATACATATAACCCCGAACACTAAGACACCCCACCTGCCCAGCGCATAAGGTTATTCTGCGGCAGGGCGTATAGTGGTCCTGCGGGCCGGCATAGAGGAACATACATGGGAAGCGGAATGCCTGCATTCGATACTATAGTTTTACCCTTTTCTGAACCTGATGCGATTATGCGTTCCGATTGCGTAATCATGGGCAGAGAGGGGCTCCTCACACGGTTCAGGGACCTTGCGATACCCGTGGACGGCCGTTTTGCGCTGAAAAACGAGGCCTGCGCGCTTCAGCTCGCCCATGCCAACAACAAGCTCCTGTCCCTTTCGAACTCCCGCACCAGGATACTGGCCCACCAGGTGGAAAGCACCCATCGGATAGTCAATTCGCTCAATCACCGTTATATGCTGGCTGACGAAGTCGGCCTCGGCAAGACCGTTGAGGCGGGACTGGTCATCAAGGAACTTATCTATCGTTATGATTATGAGCGCATACTCATAGTCGCGCCGGCCTCCCTGCTCATCCAGTGGCAGCAGGAGATGGAGAGCAAGTTCAACGAACGTTTCGTCATCGTGGACCGCAGGTGCCTGTGCGGCACTCGTAGCGCCGGGGAAAGGGGAACCAACCCGTGGAAGAAACACCGGCGGGTGATATGTTCACTCGACTTCATAAAAAACCGGGGCTTTTACACGGACCTGAAAAAAGCGCGCTGGGACGCGGTGATTATCGATGAGGCCCACCGGCTGCGCAGGGACTCGATGAAGAGCACCCTCGCGTATAACGTGGCCGAGATACTGGCTGAAACGACAAAAGCGCTGCTGCTCCTGACCGCGACACCGTTCAGGGGCAGACTGGAAGAGCTTTATTATCTGGTGAGGCTTGTAGACAGGAACCTTCTGGGGCCGTTTCAGAGTTTCTACAACGATTTCTGTCTGGAATCCTCTGACCTGGCGCCGCTGAGATCGAGTGTTTCACAGGTGCTGATTAGGAGGACCAAGAAGGAGGTGGGAGGGTTCACCCGGCGTTATGCCGGCACCGTAAGGTTCGAACTCTATCCCGAGGAACGGGAACTGTATGATGCCACTACCCGCTACGTGGTCGAGGAATTCAACCGCTCCCAGCAGACCGAAAACCGCGCCGTGGGATTCGTAATGACGGTTTTCCAGAAACTGCTGGACTCTTCTTCCTTCGCCCTGGAGACGGCGCTGTGCAACCGCAGAAAAAACCTAAATATCAGGCTGGAAAAGGGCGCCGTGTGCGAACAGGAGGGTGAATTGTGGGAGGCGGGGGAGGCACCCGCCTGCGGCACCGACGATATTGAAGACGCCTGCGGCGTTGTTTCATGCGCGGGAGGGAAAAATACCGCAGAACTGGAAGCCGAGATCGCGACCATAAAGCACCTTATAGAACTGGCGGGAAAAATCACACGGAATAAAAAAGGTGAAAAACTCAGGATGCTGTTGAAAAAACTCAAGAGAGAGGGGAACAGTAAATTCCTGGTCTTTACGCAGTTTAAAACCACCCAGACATACCTTACCGGCCTGCTTGGAGACTTCAAGGTCGAGGTTTTCAACGGTTCGATGGACAAGGAACAGAAAGAGAAGTCCATCATGATGTTCAGGGAGGAGGCTGAGATCCTCATCAGCACCGAGGCCGGCGGCGAGGGGCGCAATCTACAGTTCTGCAATATTCTCATCAACTACGATCTCCCCTGGTCGCCGCTGAAGATAGAACAGCGGATCGGCAGGGTCCACCGGTTCGGGCAGCCCAGTGATGTGTTCATCTACAACTTCTCCACCAAGAACACCGTGGCCGAAAGAGTGCTTGAGGTGCTGACGCATAAACTCAGGCTTTTCGAGGAGTCCATCGGTGTTCCCGACGTCATGCTGGGCCAGGTGGAGGATGAGGTGAATCTTACCTCGCTTTTCATGGAGATGGCAGTCGGCAGGCAATCGAAAAGGTCCGTGATGATGCGGCTGGACCAGGATATCGAAAAAGCGCGGCGGAGTTATGAGAAACTCAACGAACTGACGGTCACACAAAGGATCGATTTCAACTATGACGAATATTACAGAATCACCCTCAGGGAGCGGGAATTCACTAATCGCCGGATAGAATTGTTCATAAACCGCCTCAGACATGAAGACGACACGGTGAAAAACCTGCTGAATGACAGGGACCCCGAAACAGGGTTTTATCGTATAAACCACTTTGGGGGGATCGGCCCCTCCACCGGTACTTATGGGACATTCGACAGCGCGCGTGCGCTGGAAAATGAAAGTATCGACTTTCTGGCTTTCGGCCATCCGCTGGTCGACCACCTGTTCGAATACTGCAGGGGTGACGGGTTCGGCGGGCTGACGGGCATGAGGAAGATCGAATACAGAAGGCCTTTTACCGGGGTGGTCTTTAATTTTCTGGTAGTATTCACGGCGGGAGGGTCGAGCGTCAGCGAACTGATTCCCGTGGTTCTGGACCCGCGGGAAACTGCCGGCATAGACACGCTGGAGGAGATCGAGAGGTGCTGCGTGCTGCAGGAAGGCCTGCCGCACAGCCCCACGGACAGGCAACTGCGCCTGATCCGGGCGATCCAGAGGAGGGCGGACGACCTGTTCTCCCGGGCTGAAATGAAGATTCTCGAAAAGGTGCGCCGTAAGGTGAGCGAGCAGGAGGATTCCATGAGGATTGCCGTAGATCCTGAAATGGAAAAAATCACATTATCTTTCGGGAAAAAACTCAAGGAACTGGGCGAGCAGCTTGAGCGCCAGGAATGCCAGAGCAAGTGGTTCGGGAAGAACATGAAAAGCGCCATCAGTAAAACCAGAAACGAAATGGCGCATGTCGAGAGAGAACGGGAACTGCTGCTCGCGTCATACGGAAGGCGTAAAAGCATTACCACGGTGATTACATTTCTGACCGCGGGAATACTAATCGCCGGTCCTTCGAGCGGCGATTAGATCATGCTTTTTATTCTGGCCGCACTGGTGTTATCGAGGTGCAGGAATTCTATCCCCATTCCCGCTCTCTGTTCCGGTGTGTCGCTTTCCCTTTTCCACATCACCACTCCCTTGAGCCTGATTGGGTCCTCGCCGGGGATAAAAAAGGAAAGTTCTACCTCTGAACCGCTTTCCAGTGGTTCCGGAGTGGTGATGAATATTCCCCCGTTGCTCAGATCTGAAGACCTGCTCAGGGTCATGCGATCCTGGCTGTACACTTCTGATTTAATGCTTTTTCTCACTCTTTCATGTTTTCTCTTTTCTATCATTATACTCCTCATATGTTTCTGAAAAGATCGTCTTACGCCGGAACCCGGTATTCTAAAATACCGGCACGATGAGTATATACCAATTGACAAATAATACAATTATTTTTTTAATACGACCTGCGATCTTCAGATGGTTTCCCCGGGCGGATTTTCTATTAAAATATAATTGAGTGGTTCCGCGGCAATGTATATTATTATATCAAGGGTGTACTTCTGATCCGCCCGCGATACGGAAAAACAATGGATTCTGAAAAACTACCGATAGCGCATCTTTATAAAAAAGTCCTGTTCCCCTTCTGCAATCTCTCAATAAAGTCGGGGTTGAATATTTTTTCAGACCTTAAATCGGGGGACAAAATGCTTGCGTTTCCGGTGAGGAGCATCTGGGATATCATTTTCTCACGCAACAGGATCGCTACGCTTTCCGAGGTCGTGGAGGTATCGAAAGAAAACAAAATCTCCACCATCCACCTGAAAGGACTCAAGAGAATCAAGCTGAAGAAAATAGTAAGGTTCTTCCATGGCATGTACGAACCGGTAAGCGAAGGAAAGATACAGGGGAACGAGAAGCTGCGGGAAGAGCTCAGAAAAAAATCCCAGGAGATGGTTTTTCTCATCAATGTTGAAGAATCCGACAAGCTGATTCATCTGCTGAATTTCCTTGTTGACCTCTATCAGCTTACTGATTTTATCTCAAATTATTTCGTGCTGAAATTCCCCAAACGGTTCCACATATACAATAAAATCGACGTTGTCGATCGTGCCGGATTCCTGATATCGGTGCTGGACGATATGATTGCCGAAATCAAACAAAAGAGGGATATCGCTCAAAATGAAAAAGAGCCTTAGTAACGACAATGTTTTTTATACAATAGCATGGTCGAAGCTGTACCACTACGACAAACACGAGGCCGGAAGGGTGTTGCCGGAGCTGGCGGGAATCATCTGCCTGGTGGAAGAACTGCCCCGCGGCGATCCCGCTTTCCTGATATTTTACGGTTGCTGGCGTGAAGGCCTGAGAATGGGGCTCAAGAATTTCATGGACCCCGATTTCACCAAATACCCCGAATTGCTGAAGGACCTTCTGGGAAAGAAGGTACGCTACAAATACACCGTGGTCGACAGCAATCCCACCGATATGCAGGACATTCTGTTCTGGCTGATACAGAATTATACACCGCTGCTGAATAACCCCGTAGACTTCAAGGATTCCGGCAGATATGAAAACATTTTCGTGAAAGAGACGCAACTGCGGGATGATGAGGTGGTTGAGAGACTGCCCCGGACGGGTCTGTAGCACAGGATAACTTCACACCGGCATACTCAGGAGCCATAAGGGGATTTGCTGTTTCAGACGAGTTCAGCCATTCTGAGATCTTCAGCTTTGAAGATGTGTCCCACATCCTGCTTGAGGGAGATGAATTCCAGGACATATTTAAGGCGGCAGGCCGCGTCCAGCGGTGAAGCGGTCTTGTTGTCGGTGCGGGGTGAATACTGCTGTATCCTCTTGACGTTTATGGTTCTCCTGTCGGGGTCCTTTTCGAAAATGTCCTTCTTGAAGAGCACGAAGGTTTCATAGATCGACTTGATGATGTCTTCGGAATGAATCATGTTCGCCAGGTAGAGGTTGGTGTCGGCGTCGTGGATATTACGCGTGAAATACTTCAGAAGTTTCAGTACGATTTCAGGGTACAGGTGTATATTGATGAGTTCCACCACCCTCTTTTCCAGTTCGCGGTCGGCCATTCGCTTGGTGGGATACGCCATATGCAGTATTTCGGGAATTCCCGTCTGAGACCTGAAATGGATCAGATCCAGGAACCGATCCAGGGAATCTTTCCGCATTATATCGGTGTTCTTGAATGCGTCTTCCAGGAGTGTTTCAGCCACCTGTTCCAGGTCCCGGTCTTTCAGGAGGGATTCCAGGTCAAGGGCGATGCTGTCTTCAATCTCCGGCAATGAGACCGGGGTGTTTTTCATCTGTTCCATATCATCCATGAAGGCATCTCCGGTATGCAAAGGTACTAAAAATGGGTACGTGCCGACAAGCGTACGTTCCGGTAAAATCCTTCCCTGCTGTTATACTCATAGACATTCCTTACCGCCGAATAAAGTGAATACTGGTAAAAGGTCAGGCCAGTGAGGCCGAAAAAAATCATCCTGAAATCATTATCGTCCCTGAACCCGTCATAAGTTAGGTAAATCAGCGCGGCATTGGTAATGAGAGTTAAAAAACCGGTTGCGTACTTCCCCGTGTAAAAATGACCGAATCCGGGAAGCACGAGCGACCCGGTTATCGCCAGTGCCAGGCTTTTTTCTGGCCTGTTGACCTGCTCATCGATAAGACGCTGAAGCGCCTGTACCTGCGCGAGGTATCTGCCGTCGGGATAGCGTTCGCCGTGCCGTTTCAACTCGGTGCGGGACGTCTCCAGATCGTACTGCAATGCCAGTGTGTAACAGGTGTCGATCGATACTTCCTCGGCGAACCTGCCCTTCGGGTAGAGATAGTCGTATTCCTGATATGTCCTTTGGGCGAAAAGCGGGGATCCCATCATGAAACGCATGTAGCCGATGCTGAGCAGGGACCACTCGCCCTCTTCCGTGTTTCTGAATCGCTCATGGCATTTCGCCATGGCGGCGATACCCTCGTAATAGTTTCCGCCCCGGTAATATGCCTCTCCCATAAGGTGCAGGCTGCGGGGAAAAAGTCCGCCGTCGGGATAACAGTACTGATATCTCATGCATTCGGTTATGGCGCTGTAATACTCCCGCCGGTCGATGTGTGACCTCGCCAGGGAAAGTAATTCGGCCCCTGTTGCGGAAACTATTTCCGGACTGAGCAGCATACAGCCCCAGAGCAGTACAGGCAGTAATCTCATTTCAGGAGTGCGCCCCTGTCCAGGTATTTTTCAGGATCGTAGGGAGGGATGTGCTTCTGCCGAAAGGCCCTGTAGAAATCACCGTGAGCCGTGATATTGCTGCGCGCCGCGGCGTTGTAGGCCCCATAGATGGTCCCGCCGTAAGTAAGGGCGCATACGAAGAGCAGGGGGTATCCCAGTTCCTCTTTGCCGGAGGAGAAACTCTGATAACTTCCCAGGGCCAGTGCGGCCACTGCAAGAAAACTTATCAGACCGTCCCGGTACCTGCCCGCATAAGCCTGCCCTGTTCCCGGAACCACCGCCGACAGCGCCATTGAAAAGGCGACGGATTTAAGGTGGATCTCCCGATATCGTTCCAGATCTTTGCACAGGGCCTTTGCGGCGTGGTCCCGGCTCCCGGCGGGGAAATAGTGCTCTGCGCTTTTCAATGCCGCGGGATAATCGGCGGAGTATACCATAAGATCGATCTTTCTGATGCCCAGCTCGCGGCGCTCCTGAACATTTATCAGGCCCGGTTCGACTTCCTCCAGTGTTTTCAGCGCACTGCGGGTATCGCCCAGAAAGCGGTGGCCGGCCGATGCCAGCAGGGACATTCTGAAAGCCGGTTGACGTTCCTCCCGGTAATGAACAACGACAGACCTGTACTGGCGCCCCAGGAAATAATTCAATTCTATGAAATAAAGGTAATCCGCGCGCCTGCCGACCCTGGGTGAATATTCGAGCAGCCGGCGTGTTTCGGCCGCGCAGCTGAAATGTTCTTTTTCGCTGTAAAGACGGTCGATGAACCGTTTTTGCCTTACGGTAAAATCTTCCGTTGTTGCCCTGTCCTCACCACGGGCAGGGTGAAAGGCGCACAATACGAACAGGACCGATGCTGCCGCAGCACTAATGGACCACTGTCCCTTTCGGTTGATGACCGGCATGGCGGATTTATCTGAGCTCGAAAATGGAATCGGGACAAGGGTCCCTGCCGGGAGGATTATACGGGTTGCAACGGATAATCCGTTCCCCTGCCAGGAAAAGACCCATAATCATGCCGTGTTTTTCGATGGCATGCCGTCCGTAGGCACTGCATACCGGTTCAAAGCGGCAGTTCGGACCGTCCTGCGGAGAGATTACCACCTGAAAAAACCTGATTATGAAATACGCTCCTCCCTGCGGGCCGTTGTATACCTTTCGTACTCTTTTTGACGGAACGTATTCAGGGGCCAGGTTTTCATCGGCAATCCGGACTTCGGCATTCCAGGGGATAAACCGCTTTTCGGCATTCAGGCCGGTGATTGCAACGGTTTGAATCGCCGCCGTAATTGCCGTTGTGAGGATCAGGTTCTTCATGCCGTAATTGCCGGGTTTCAGTTTCGGTCTGTCGCGCCCAGTTCAGCGGAAGTACATTTTCTGTTCACCCACCGTGGCGGATACGAAACGGCCGTAATTATGCCCCGGCCAGATTACGGTGGAATCGGGCAGCG
>CAZUXY010000046.1:0-39592 GCA_964624235.1 uncultured Leptospirales bacterium
CCCGATACCAGCGGATTGGGGTCCACCGCGGCTACGACCACTCTCGCTATCCCCGACTTGATGATAGCTTCTGTGCAGGGAGGGGTTTTACCGTAGTGGCAGCAGGGTTCCAGGCTTACGTACATGTCAGCTCCCGCGAGGGGGCCCTTGGATTTTTTTATCGCGTCTATTTCCGCATGATCGCCACCGCATTCGCAGGTGCCGCCGCTCGAGATGATCTCCCCGTCCCGCACTATCACCGCCCCCACGGGCGGATTAGGAGAAGTCTGCCCTATGCGGCTGAAGGCGAGATCCAGCGCCTTCTTCATGAATTCAGGATTAATGTTTTGCGCCATTTCCTATACCATAGCGGTCCATGATCACATCCCTGTCGGCCTGCAGCTCGAGTTTCTCGATGAGTGAATCAGCGACACGCCGGTGCGTTTCCCTGTTATAACGCAGAGTTTCTCTCCAGCCGCCGATTATACTGCCGCCGTAAAACATACCCGCTCCGGTACAGAACAGGATCGCCATTGATGTATCCCCGTTCGAAACCGAGATCGCTGTCAGGGCAGACATCACCGTTACCACAATTAATGCAATAACCCCGGTGGGCCGGTTCCCGCCGTACGCATATCCCATCCCGGGAAACAGTCCCAGTGCCAGCGCCAGGGCCGGGCTTTTCTTTTGCTCAAGGAGCTTTTCCGTGTAACTCATTAATTCACGGTATTTCTGCTCCGGTATAAATCGCCCGGCATCATCGGGCCGGCCGGATTTTATATCTTTAAAATCTTCTTTTTCCGATAACATATGGAACAACAGACAGCGTTTTTGAAGCATTTCATATAAAGGTTGACCGCATGACGGTGTTACGCATGCATCCCTGTGCGGGCACTTTGCTGCTGTAAGAGTATTTTTAAAAAGACAGGCATCAAGTCTGAACAGAGTGTAAATACAGCGCAGATCTCTGCCGGCGGAGGGGGGCATCCTATGGATGATTTCATCGTACTGTTGCCCATGGAAGAGGAGATAGAGTTCGGTAACCGCGGATTTTTCCGTGGGGATATACCCCGGATAATAGGATTGTATTCTTTTAAGTTCCATGTACGCCCGGTAGTACTCCCTGCGGGAAATCAGGTGGCGGGTGAATCCCATAATCTGTTCGGGCGCATATTCCACCGCATCCTTTTTCTGCAGTGCGTACACGTCATGGTTCAAGAGTCCGGTCAATTGCAAACCTGCGACAGCAACGGCGATGACCGTCAAACGAACCATGGTTTTTTACTTGGCGGCAAACTTCTCCCAGGCGAGTACCGCAGGGGACGCGATGTAAATGGTGGAGTAAGTCCCGCTGACAAGTCCCGCAAGCATTACCAGGGCGAAATCGCTTATTGTGCCTTCACCGATCATATAAAGAGACAGCACACAGAACAGCACGGTAAGAGTGGTTATTATGGTCCGCGAGAGGGTCTCCCAGATCGATGAATCGATGATCTGGGTATAGGTCTGTTTTGATTTGATCTGGATATTTTCCCTGACCCTGTCGAATATTACGATCGTGTCGTTTACCGAGAAACCGAATATAGTCAGGATGGCGGCGATAATGGGGATATTGATCTCGACACCGGTGAAACCGCAGAACAGAAGCGCGAACACGACATCATGCAATACCGCGACCATTACGCCGGCGGAATATTTGAACTCAAACCTGAACCAGAGATACAGCATCATGAACACAATCGCGACTATGCCGAGCTTCATCGCCGATTTCTTCAGAAAGTTCCCGATGGCGGGTCCCACCGTTTCAACCCCGAGAACTTTCACATTTTTAAACTTTTTGTTTATCAGGTCCTGTATGATCTGGGAGCTTTTTTCCGAACTTTCCCCCCTGGCCAGCAGTTTAGATGAAATCACATACTCATTGAGTTCCTCTTTCCCGATTCGTTGCACGTCTACACTGAGTCCACCTTCGTTCAACTCACGCCTGATATCGTTTAAATGCACCGTTTTTTCGAAATCCGCCGTGATCTTCACTCCTCCGGCGAAATCGATTCCCCAAGTGAATCCGCCCTTCATGTACGTACCCACGCTGAAGACAACGAACACCACCCCAGAGAGTCCCAAGGCGATGAATTTATATTTTAAAAAACTTATGGATTTGTCCAAGGGAGTGCTCCTTATATACTTAATTTCTGAATATTCTTTTTCATGGAAATGGACTCATAGACAAACCTGGTAATATACAACACCACAAACATACTGCAGATGATACCGATTGAAAGGGTAACCGCAAATCCCTTTATGGGGCCGGTCCCGAACTGGGCCAGTACAAATGCCGCGATGAGAGTGGTCAGGTTCGAGTCGAAAATCGCCCAGAACGCCCTGTCGAACCCATTGGTTACGGCAACCCTGACCGACTTTCCGTTTCTGAACTCCTCTTTCATCCTTTCGTAGATAAGCACGTTGCCGTCCACCGCCATACCTATGGTGAGTATCAGACCCGCGATCCCCGGCAGGGTAAGAGTGAATCCCAGCCATGACAACAGGGCCAGCATTAAGGTGAAGTTTATCACCAGTCCGATATTTGCGAGCACGCCCGCAACCTTGTAGTACGCTATCATAAAGAGCATCACACCGCACAGGGCCACGAGGGTGGCTTTTATCCCCGCATCAATGGCGTCCTGCCCCAGGGAGGGGCCCACGGTTCTTTCTTCGATAATTGCCAGGTTTACCGGCAGCGCCCCTTCCTTGATGATCCGCGCCAGGGTGTTGACCTCTTCAAAGGTAAAATCACCCTGTATTAGGGCCTGACCCGTTGAAATCTGCACATTGATCTGTGGTGCGCTGCGGATTTTATCATCGATGATGACCGCCATTCTTTTACCATGGTTCTTCTCGGAGGTCACATCGGCGAATTTCGTGGCCCCTTCGGGAGTAGTGGTAAAATGGACCGCCATACGGCCATATTCATCCTGCCCCACCCATGCTTTGCTGATGTCGTTACCGGCCAGTGCTATCTCACGATTCAGCGCCATGGGGTATGCGGGAAATATCTTTTTTGTGTTCTCGTCCCGCTGATAATAATACAGCAGTTCCAGTTGGGCGGGGAGTTTTATATCACGGGATATATCATTGAGCAAGGCAGATTGTTCATCCGGATTGTCGTTGAGCTTCTGGTTTTTCATGCCCGCGACAAGAACCTTGAAACGCTCCCCCGCAACGCGTGTATAGTCGTCGTTGACAATACGGTATTCCACGCGACCCGTGGTGCCGATGGCTTTTTTCACGCTGGAGGGGTCTTTTACCCCGGGGAGCTGTATTTCAATCGCTTCCGCACCCCGCGGCCTGATTGACGGTTCCGATACGCCGAATTTATCGATCCTGTTGCGCAACAGCTCAAGTGCCTGCTGGGTAATGTCGGTCTTGTCTTTGTCGGTCAGCTTGCGGTTTTCCTTCTTTTCAATGCTTTCAAAATCGGCCCGCAGCACCAGGTTCATGCCTCCCTGAAGGTCCAGACCCAGATTCATTTTTTTTGCCAGCAACGCCTTCTCTGCCCAGTGGGGCAATATCTGCACGCTTCGTACACCCTGGAAGGTCTTCACCTCGTTCATCACGGCGTCGCTGAGCCCGTAACCTCTGATCCGTATGGTATTTTCCTTTTTTGCAACCGCGTATTTCGAAACCGGGAATCTTTTATCAATAGCCCCGATCTGGTCCGCAACCGCATCGCTTTCCAGTGTAATCAGCATTTCCATTTCGCCCACTGTGGGGAGAATGAGTAATACCGCGAACGCGATAATAGCTATTATCAATATGGATTTATATACCATATCACGTGTCATACATGCCCTCGTCTGTGTTCAATGTTTTCACGCCTTGGGGAATCTTTTAAGGACGCTGCTTCGACGGTTTTTTGTTCTTATTCTGTAAAGTATGAAAATCAATAATATTATTCCCGCCAGTACGGTCTTCGCTACAAGATCAGTGGTACTTTTTGAAAAGCCGAAAAGACCTCCGGTATCTTTTTTCGACCCGTCCTCTTTTTTTGCGTCACGTTCTTCTTTTTCTTTTACTGCATCATCCCTGACTTTTCCAGCTTCAGGCGCCTTGTAACCGGGGATGCGCTGGTACTTGAACGGACCTTCGTGTATTAATAAAATGCCTTCATCGACAGGCTGGTTTTTCAATGCGGGATCAGGGTTCTTTTTCGCTGCCGGTTCTCTTTTAGCCTTTTCCGACTTTTCGATTTTTTTCTCTGCTGCTTTTACCGGCAAGTCGGTAGCGGGGGACTCATTGTCTTTTTTAACCGGCACTTCAGGTTTTTCCAAGCCCTTGCCGGGGAGGTTGGAATCCTTTACACCATCCACCGGCACTTCTTTTTTCTCATCCCTGGCTTCCTGACCGGTCTGTGCATACAGACTCCCCCCTCCGCACAGGGGAAACCCTGTAATCACAAGAGAGAAAACTATCACCAGTACAGGGAAAAGAGTTTTATTTGTTTTTCCCATGGGATTGTGCAGTCAGGATCAGGATACCTTCCCCTGAATGGCGGACTTGGCGAATTCCACCTTTGTTCCTTCACCGATTTTTAACACTACGACGTTTTCTTCAGGCTTGATATTCAAAATCACTCCATAGATACCGCCCACTGTAAGTACCTTGTCGCCCTTCTGCAGGGCTTCAATCATTTTTTTTCTGTCCTTTTCCTTTTTCTGTGAGGGGCGTATCAGCAAAAAATAGAATATCACCACCATGAGAACAATGGGAATAAAGCTCATCCAATTGGAACCCCCGGCATCTTTCGCACCCTGGGCCTGAGCATAAGCGGCAGATGTAAATAAACTGATCAAGATTTTCCTCCGTCGAGTAATATATTCATGATTTTCGCAGTATCCCCGGGGAACCGCCGATCGGGAACAACCGCAGAGAGATTGGTACTAATAATTGAAAACACAATTTAATAGTGAAAGCAATTATGTCAACCCTTTAATCCCTATCGTGCCGAAATAATCACCGGCGTGCCTATGGCAATGTATCGCTCAAGTTCTATAATATCATTATTATACATACGCAGGCATCCGCTCGACGCCAGGTGCCCTATTGATCTTTCGTCATTATTCCCGTGGATCGCGATACCACCGCCCAGAGGATATGGCTTTCCACCCAAAAAAGGGATCTTACCGCCGTCGAGCGCTTTCTGATACCGCTCACGGTCCCTGTCACGCGGAAAATCCAGCGCATAGTAGCGCGGTCCATACACATTGTCCCCCAGATCCACCCGTGGGTGTCCGTATTTGAAGTGGCCGTCCCGGGCCCTGAAGTAAACCTGGTTGATTTTTTTCATTTTTCTGTAGGAGGGGGAATCCCTGTCGGCGTCTATGCTGAGGATCTCGTTAATAGAATAAGTCCCCTCCGGGGTCCTGTTGTCGCCTGCATAAAGTTTGGTCCCACGGTCGGGATTGATCCCGTAAGCAATCGGATATTGCGCTACGACCTTGAGATCCCGGTTATAGACATAGAAACAAAATTTTTCCTTGCTCGCGTAGAGTACGTATCCGCCCTTCCAGTTACGAAACGCCCTCGCAACCTCGCTTTTAGGGCCGGATAAAAAACAACCGCCGAGAAGGATACTCGCTGACGCAACCGCCGCTTGAACCTTTATTGTGCACAGGAGCTTCATCATATCAGCAAACGTTATCGGGACACCGGAGCGTTTCGTTTCCTCTGGGTGATGATTTCCCGCAACACCGTTTCAGTAACATCATAATCCTGAACCGCATACACCAGACAGTCACCGGTGTTATATATATAATCAATCCGCTGCCGCTTGGCCACGCTTGAAAGCGCACGCCGGATTTCATCATAAGCTTTCTGTTTCAGAAGCTCTTCCTGCGCCTGGAGTCTCTCCATTTCGGCCCTGGAGTTTTCCAGGTCCCTCAAGAGCATGCTCTTTCTCCCGGCGTCCTGAGCTGAAAGAATCTCTTTTTCTATGTTTCTTATTCGCTGCACCTGCTGTTCTTTCTGCCGGACAATCGCGGACGAACCGGTGTCGCTCTTCACCACGTATTCAAAGAGTATGCCCATATTGACATAACGGATTTTCAACTCCCGTTCATTAACGGTTCCCGGCTTGGCGCATGCCGGCATGAGAAATAGCGGGATTGTAAAAAACAGGTTGAAGATTCTTTTCACCGATACGACTCCCGTCTTAAGGCTTAATATCGCATATCCCCTATACCAAACTGGAAGGTAAAATCCCCGTACTGCTTAAAGTACCCCCGACCGGCTCCCACCCACATCATTTTCTTGCCGAACCAGAACCGTAGAGGCATCATGGGTATCTGCACCTTGAAGCCGAAACCCCAGGAATATTTAAAATAACTCATCAGATCGGCTCTCCAGAAGTCCTTAAGATCGTACAGTTCCTTGTTCGCCTTGTCCTCATTCATGATCTCCCGGCTGCTTTCGCTCACGTCCCGTTCCCAGAAACTGTCGGCCCAGAGGGATCCGGCGTCGAAGAAAAGCACAAACCAGAGCATCTGCGGATGCACGGGGATACGGAATTCAAGACCGTAACAGATCCGGTGATAGAGGCCTGATCGCCACGAGCTTGGAAACTCCAGGTCATAGTATTCCCATCCCCTGAGTGTTTCGGGCCCGCCCAGATAAAGCCGGTCTTCCGTTTCGAGCCAGGGATTATTTTCCCGCGACTGGAACCGTTCAACAGCGCCGCGGTTGAAGGGAGGCACCATGAAGTTGGCGTTTCCTCTTAACTCGAACACGCAGGGATGAGTTTTAAGAAACGGCAGGTGGAAAGGGGAATAGTACAGGTATATATCGGGTGAATATTTGATGAAGTGATCGTCTCCCCTGATGATTGTTCCCCCGGTAAAAGCCACCGATAACTCAAGCCGTGAGCCGCGGGTGGGGTTCATGTAGTTATCCTTTGAGTCGCGATAACCGTAAAAGGTAACGGTTCGTTTCTCCTGAATACCAAGATCGGATTCTATAAAAACCTCATCGCTGGAGTTGCCCGTGGGATTGATAATACTTTTAAATGCATGGTTCCAGACGACACCTACACCGTAAAAATACCAGAAGCGGTAGCTCAGACCCAGGCTGTAACCGAGAGACCGTTTCTGGTACTGCGCCTCTTCATCGGTGTTGGCGAATATCGATGTCGTATCATAACTGTACAGGTAATAGTATACCGACGCATTGAAACCGATAGGCTTCCCGAACAGCCAGCGCTCATTGAAGGAAAGGGTAATAGAACTCCTCAGGGGACCATATTCAAACCGAACACCGACCCGCTGACCGTTACCGAGCAGGTTGTTCTCGGCTATATCGGCAAAAATCGAAAAGCCCGACGTCGTACCGTACCCACCACCCAGGGAAATAGTCCCCGACGGCTGCTCCTCAACATCAACGATGAGGTTCATATACCCCTCACGGCTCCCGGGACGGACATCAAAATTAACCTGTTTGAAGAATCCAAGATTGAATACCCGTTCCCTGGATATCTGCATCTTGTATGAATTGAAAAGTTCCCCCTCTTTAACGACCAGTTCCCGCCGGATGACCCTGTCTTTGGTTTTTTTGTTCCCCTTGATTATAATGTTTTCGATATATGCCTGGCTGCCCTCTTCGATCTGGAAATCGATGCGGACGAATTTCCGCTTTTCCGTTTTTCCGTCAACCGCTACGTCGCGCTCCTCAACCGCCCTCTTCGGAATGACCCGCGCGAAGATGTAACCTTTGGTTGCGTAGCTGAAACTTATCATCTGCCGGTCTTTTTGAAACATGGTGTCGTTGAAAACCGCTCCTTTCTTCACCTGCTCGAACTGCGCCTCAAGTATGCGGCTTTCGATCACCTTGTTCCCCTGGATGGTGTATTTATCGAAATAATACTTTTCCCCTTCGGTGATCTTTATGGTGATGAATATGCCCCGCTTCTCTTTTTTCTCGGGGTCCACCCACTCGTATTCGACGCTGTCCTCCACCACCTGTGCATCAAGATAACCGCGTTCCTTGTAGAAACCGATTATCCTGCCCTTGTCCTGTTCATACACATCTTTTTTGAAATCACCATCCTTGAACAGACCGCTTTCCTCGGTCTCCATTACCTTTTTAAGACTTCTGGAGGAAAAAACGTGCGCGCCCAGGATGGAAATGTTCTCAACCTTTATCTTTTCGCCTTCATCGATGATAAAAATAACCCGGACAGCGGAAGTATCTTTTTTATAGGGCTTTACCTCATAGCGGAACACCGCATTGAAAAGGCCCTCTTCATTATATTTATGCTTGAAAGCTTCAATGCTCTTTTCTATGAGATCCTTCCTCAGCGGTTCTCCTTCCTTGACTTTAGATATTTCAGAAAGCTCGGTGTCATAAACTTCTTCCACTCCTTTAAATTCCACTTCCTTTACAACGGGACGCTCCTTGCAGATGAACCGCACCCTGACCCCGTCCTGGTAATCTTCTACCTCAACCTGAATATCCTCCAGCTGCCCCGCCTTGAACACCGACTTGATATCCTGGCGGATTTCGGCAGTCTTCATGGGCAACCCCACTTCAGTGACCATGACTTCCCGCATATCGGCCTCATCGTTGTTCTTGAGACCGTGAAATTCAATTTTTCTTACTATTTTACCCTCGTATTTGGAAGGCTGGGAAAAACCACCATGAATAATAAGCAATACGCTCACCGTGGCGGCGCCCAGTAGTATGATGATCAATAATGCCTTTTTCATCAGCAAAGAATTATCCCTGTGCATACAAAAAGGCCCCCTCCCCCCCGGGCAAGGAGGCCCCGTTCGATTTTTCTGGTCTCTTTATCCCGTCAAT
The DNA here is from genome assembly GCA_964624235.1 of uncultured Leptospirales bacterium. GTDB lineage: Bacteria > Spirochaetota > UBA4802 > UBA4802 > UBA5368 > CAZUXY01. Next base: position 8,827 of record CAZUXY010000046.1, read on the forward strand.
ACCCAATTGTCAAGAAAATATGATCGCCGGTCTCATGTATCCGCCTTCCCCGTACAACGGCGTCTGGCCGGGAGGAGGCCTTTATGGCAAACCATATCATTGAGATTTTACGGTAGCCAGGGTGAATTTGGCGATACCCGCCTGATTGAGGAAATCCATTACCTTGACTATGGTCTCATAGTTGGACTGCCTGTCACCCCTGATGATTACCGTTTTATCTTTCAATTGCTCCTTTCTTCTCTTCAGTTCCCCCAGCAGGTTCTTAATATCAACCGGGCTGTCATTGATATAGATCCTGTTTTTCTCATTGACGGTGATAACCAGTTCGCTGCCGCGATACACACCCGCCTGTACCGCACGAGGCAGATGCACGGTAATGGCCGAGATGTTCCCGATACTGTATGTCACCATGAAAAACAGTATGAGATTAAAGGACAGATCGATCAAAGGCGTAATATCGATCTGTGCCCGGTATTTGTATCTGCTTTTGAATTTAAGAACCATAATTACAGGCCATTCAAATAAACCTCCGCGAGAAACGGGTTTTAACCGTTCGGGCGTTCCCTGTTCTCGGTAAAAACCAGCAGGCTGTTGGATACATGCTCGATTTCCCTGATAAAATACTCAACTCTCGATACCATGTAATTATAGAAAATCCATGCCGGTATGGCCACCATCAGCCCCAGTGCGGTCGTGATCAGGGCTTCGGCGATGCCGCGGGCGAGCTGATCGTAAGCGAACTGTCCCACCCTTGTGAGTGCGCTGAAAGATTTCATCATTCCGGTCACCGTGCCGAAAAGCCCGAACATGGGGGCTATCGTCGCGATGGTGGAAATAACACCGGTATATTTTTCCACCCGGCGGACGGCGTTCTCGGCGACGTCCCGTAGAAACGTGGTTTCCCGCATGCCGCGATCAAACCGGTCCAGCGTCGATGTGATGATCTCTATGATGGGCCCTGTGTGCCGGCGGCAGCATTCACGCGCCTCCGCGGTTTTACCGGCGGCAATATTGCCGACACAGCTTTCTATGATGTGCCGGTAGTCGCCGTTGATCCTTCTATAGAATAAAACCCGTTCCAATATTACGGCAAGCGCAATGATCGAGCACAAAAAAATCGGCAAGAGCATTACCCATGTGGGTATGGAATCGAAAAGCGCTATGTATACTTCATCAGCCATATATATACTCCCCATGCCGGTTTCTGAAAACCCCGTTAATACCGGGTACCGTTTATCACGACGTTTTCCCGCGTTTGCTGCCGCACGGGCATACGACTGTCAGATGAGTATCCGCAAGCCGCCGAGGAAGGTTATGCCCGGTTCGGGGTACCCTTCCCGCAGATTGTATTTATTGTTATAAAGATTATCCACCCTGAGATAGGCGAAAAAATGCTCCATTACTTTCCTCTGCATACCCAGGGACCCGATAACGGCCCCCTCGAGCTTTTTATTGGATTCCGGGTCGGTATATACCTTGCCCAGAATCCTGTTGGACCACTCGAAACGCCACTTCGAACCGGTATATTGTACGGAACTGTCAAGACGCTGTTCCGGACGATAGGTTATGTTTTCTTCGGCGTCGAAAAAACTGTACTCGTATCCTAATGCCAGTTTCAGGATTTTTTCCATGAGCACAAAGTTCGAATCCAGCCTCGCCGTGTAGAGCATGGCCGGAACGGTGTCGACATTGAGCAGGTTACCGGGCCCCGTTCGATAATTATAAAGACCGTCATTATGCTCCACCATCAGGCTGAGCTTGATGTTTATACTGCTGTTGGCCCTTACGTCGATCTTTAAATCACCGTGATGCACCCTTGCCGGCGGGAGGTCGAAGTCGGGCCTGATGTACTTCTTTTCAAGATAAAACACCTCTGGTTCAAAGGGTACAATGTCATACCGGTACAGCAGTGATATGCTGGTATACTCAAACCCTTTAAGCGTGACCCCCAGCAGCGGGAAAACCAGGGGTTCGTCATCACGGTTGATATCGCAGTTCAATCCGAAACTGATACCCAGGTTTCTGGTCAGATTGAAGTCGTCAATTATTTCCGTACTGACATAGTAATCATTGGGACCGTTGCTGTCGTAGTTGTAGTATCCGAACTGGGCATTGGTGCGAACACGATTGGATGCCGACCATATATACTCTCCCCCGGCATCGGCCCTCCCGAGGGTGAGGTTGCTTCTTTCCTGGTTACCCGACGCCGCCGGACGCAGCCGATGGGTGAACCTGGCTCCCCCGAGGGACAGGTATGTCTCAAAGGAATTGGTCATTTTGTATATGTTCTTCAACGAAAGCCTGGATTCGTCCTTTTCCTCCCTGCTGTAGACATCGTTATCGAACATGCCCCTGGAATCATAATTGACCTCGGCATCGAGTATGGCCTTCCAGTCGTCGGTGATGTTGGCGTTTCCCGTAAATCCCAGTTTATTCTCGTAAAAACTCGAGTTGGTATACACGTTATCATTGTAACCGAAATCATCGGAGCGCTTGAAATAGGAACTCAACAGGTACACGAAATCCTTATGCTCCTGCGAGAGGTTAATGGTGGAGAGCATATTGCTGTATTGCCCGTACACGATCTGCATATCTATATTGATATTCTTCCCCTTGTCCGCCCTGGTCTCGTTGATCGTCGGAGGGGTGACGGTATCAGGCGGCACGGTATCCGCCGTCTGGGCTTGCAGGATCCCGGTCAGTATAAAGACCATGAAGACAGAAAATAACAATCGTAGAACCATCAACAGACAATGCTCCGTCAGCAGGTGCTTTCAATGAAAATAATTGAACCCGGAAAAACCGGGGAGTTCCCGGGTTATGGTTTCGGTATCGCGGTGATTCAAAAGGCCGTTGATTCTTTAAACGCGGGCCCGCAACGGTACCGGAATCCTAAAGCGGGAAGCGCTGCAGGGTATTTCTGCACCGCCTGCAGATTAAGGTTTCCTGAGGGATACCGAAATCAACATGCACGTTCACTACATAACCACAACTGCATTTGTAGGTAAAGGATTTTATCCTGTTTTCCGCCATAGGACTACCCTGTTAGAAGTGTATGTGTGACTATTGTTACACTTGATATATCGGAAAACGGCGGCAAATAATGCAGATCATTTACTCATCCGGTAACTCTTTATCACCAAAACGCGGTTTCGATTCATAAGGGTCCCTCGACACCGGCCGGAAACTGTTTTTCAGCACATAATAAACGCTGAAATGTAGAATCAGTCCGTTACCTGGTGTCAAGTATGAGAAATACCCATTTTGCGGCGTTTTCAATGGCGGAAAAACGGCGGCCCTGCGGCAAATTTCTGAAAAGTGTTATTGCCGGCGTAGACCGGACAACCATAAAGTTCCGGTTCAGGCCTTTTTCAATTCCTGTACCCTGTCGGTTTTTTCCCAGGTGAACTCCGGTTCTTTACGTCCGAAATGGCCATACGCCGCGGTGAGACAATAGATGGGGCGAAGCAGATCCAGTGTTTTGATTATACCCGCCGGTTTGAGATCAAACACTCTTTTAATCCTTTTGATAATCTCTTCATCAGACAGGTTGCCCGTACCGAAGGTATCGATCATGACGGAAACCGGCTCGGCAACACCGATCGCGTACGCAATCTGCAGTTCGCACCGGTATGCCAGTCCCGCCGCGACCACGTTCTTGGCGATGTAACGGCCCATGTACGCGGCCGAACGGTCCACCTTTGAAGGATCTTTGCCCGAAAAGGCACCGCCGCCGTGGCGTCCCATGCCTCCGTAGGTATCAACAATGATTTTTCTTCCCGTCAGGCCGGTGTCGCCGTTGGGTCCCCCGACCACGAACCTGCCGGTGGGATTGATGAATATCTTGGTCTGTGGGTCCCTCAGGTTGGAGGGTATCACCGGGTATACCACTGATTCGATCAGTTTCGACCTGATTGTTTCGTAGGACACGTCGGGCGTATGCTGCGTTGAAATGACGATCGCGTCGATACGGGCCGGTTTTCCTTTTTCGTACTGTACCGTTACCTGCGATTTCGAGTCCGGCCGCACGAAAGTAAGCTCACCGTTCTTGCGGCATTCAGCCAGTTTCTTCACCAGCAGGTTCGCGTAATATATCGGCATGGGCATATAGTCATCGGTTTCCGCGACCGCGTAACCGAACATCATGCCCTGGTCACCCGCGCCCTGTTCCTTGAAAAGGCCTTCCCCCTCCGTCACCCCCTGTGAGATGTCAGGTGACTGGGTATGGACAAACACCTGCACGTTGCAGGTCTTCGCGTCGAACCCCACATCGGGATCGTTGTAACCGATGTCGGTAACGACCCTGCGGGCCACTTTCTCGTAATCCACCTTGTGTTTGGAGGTAATCTCCCCTGAAATAATAATCCTGTCGGTGGTTACCAGGGTTTCACAGGCCACACGCGAAAACCGGTCGCCTTTTATATGTTCATCCAGTACCGCGTCGGATATCTGGTCGGCGCATTTATCTGGATGACCTTCCGACACCGATTCAGAGGTAAAAAGGTAGCTTTCAGATGACATTGATCTCTCCTTCAGGTAAGGTTGATTAATTTCATATATGGTGTGACCCTTTTCCTGCCTGCGATGAAAAAACGCACGCCCGATGGTGAACCTTCGTCCACCCCTGGCTTGCAGTAAGCAGTATAAGGGTATCGCTTATTCTTTCCAGTGAATACACTCAGCCGGGCAGCTGTCGATTACTTCCTGGATTTTATCTTCCTTGGCACCCTGGGAATTATGCACTTTGCTGGTGCCGTCGGGCGACATTTCAAAAACCTCGGGCAGCGTATCCACGCAGAGTTCGCAACCCGTGCACTCGCTTTCGTCTACATACACTTCCTTTGCCATCATCTCCTCCTTGCCTGGTAATAGTAATCCGGAAGAATACCGATTATTTTTTTTCTTGCGGGGGAATATTTTCCCCGGTTTTCCCGGGACCTTTCATTTTCTCTTCTATTGCCCCTGAGGCCTTCTCTTCGGGGCCCAGCAAATCCTTCTCTATCGATTTCGCCCTGTTCGATTCCAGAATGGAGAGCCCGAGCGAGCCCACCATGAATATAGCCACCATTACACCGGTGATTTTTGTGATCACATCGGCCGTCGATGATCCGAAGGTGGATTGGCTTGATCCGCCGAGAATCCCCATCCCCGCGCTTTTATCCGACTGCAACAGCACGATGATCACCAGCAGCACACTGAGAATGACAAATAGAACCGTAGAAACTGATATCAATACACCCATAAAACGATCTCTCCACGAAATTACAAGACTTGTCCGGGGAATCAGTAAGCTTCCCGGCGCACAAATACCCCGGCTAGGCCAGTTACTCCGCCGGGAATTTATTGTAAAGGCTTTTTTATCCGGTACCCGAAAAATATCTCTACAGACCCACCCTGATAATGTCAAGAAAAGATTGTACCTTGAGACTCGCCCCTCCGACCAGCACCCCGTCGATGTTCTTCATGGCGTATAATCCGCGGATATTGTCGGGTTTAACCGATCCCCCGTAAAGGACCGGTATCTCGCCGGCGGTGCTTTCTCCGTACATCATCGCCAGGGTTTTTCTTATAAACCCGTGCATGGATTCGGCGATCTCCGGTGTTGCCACCCTGCCGGTGCCGATCGCCCATACCGGTTCATAGGCGATCACCGCACTCGCCGCATTCGCATCGGAAACCCCGTCGAACGCCGTGGTGATCTGGGTCTCCACTACCTTCTCTGACACTCCCTGTTCACGCTCATCCAGGAGTTCACCCACACAGACGACCGGTTCCAGTCCGTGTTCAAACGCCGCCGCCAGCTTTCTGTTCACGTCCGGATCGGTTTCCTTGAACACATGCCGCCTCTCGGAATGACCGATAAGGATATATCCCGCGCCGGCGTCCTTTATCATCAGGGGTGAGATCTCCCCCGTAAATGCGCCTTCTTTTTCATAATACATGTTCTGGGCGCCTACCGCGACGGGTGATGAGGCGCAGACCCCGGCAATCTCTCTCAGGTGTACCGATGGAGGGAATACCACCACCTGCCGGTCGTGTATTCCTTTAATGCCCTCCATAATGCCCCTTACCAGGTCCAGGGCCTCTGTACGGTTCGTGTACATCTTCCAGTTTCCGGCGAATATCTTTCGGGCCATATTCACCTCGTTACTGCTGCAGAACGTACCGGGCGAGGTCGACCACCCGGTTGGAATATCCCCACTCGTTGTCGTACCATGAAAGCACCTTTACCATGGTCCCTTCAATTACGGACACCGACAGCGCGTCTACGATGGAGGAGTAGGGATTCCCGGTAAAATCGATGGAGACCAGGGGTTCCGTGCACACGTCAAGTATGCCCTTGAGTTTGCCGGCGGCCGCCTGTTTGAGCGCGCCAACCACCTCCTCCTTTGTGGTCTTGGCCTTAACGTTGCATACGAAATCCACCACCGAGACGTCGGGAGTAGGCACCCTTATGGCCAGACCGTCGAGTCTGCCCTTCAGTTCGGGAATCACCAGGGTGACCGCCCTCGCCGCTCCCGTCGTCGTGGGGATCATGCTGAGTGCGGCCGCGCGGGCCCTGCGCAGATCGGTATGGGGAAGGTCCAGTATGCGCTGGTCGTTGGTGTATGAATGCACCGTGGTCATGAGCCCCTTATCCACGCCGTAGGTATCGTGCAGCACCTTGACCACCGGCGCGAGGCAGTTGGTGGTACACGAGGCATTGGAGATGATGTGATGTTCCGAGGGATTATACTTGTCTTCATTCACTCCCATCACGACGGTGAGGTCCTCCCCTTTGGCGGGAGCGCTGATGATCACTTTGCGCGCACCGGCCTCGATGTGTCCCATGGCAGCTTTTTTATCGGTGAACCGTCCGGTCGATTCAACCACCAGTTCGACGCCGTCGCTTTTCCAGGGAAGCAGGCGGGGCTCTTTTTCTGAATGGATCAGTATTTCGTGCCCGTTGACCGTAATGGAGTGGTCTCCGTGGGACACCTCGCCCCGGAAAATGCCGAACACGGAATCATATTTAAAGAGATGCGCCAGAGTCGCCGCGTCGGTCAGGTCATTGATACTGGCCACCTCGATATCGCTGAAGCGCGCGCTGTCCTGCATGATAACGCGCAACACGTTTCTTCCGATCCTTCCAAATCCGTTTATTCCTATTTTCACGCTCATGATCAAACCTCACCTGAAGTTTATGTCAAAGGTTCCCCTCCGCAGGCAGGGAATTTAAGTTGAACATTGAAAATATACCCTTGTCAAGTAAATACCGTCCTCCTGAACCTGGCAGTTTAATTCACATTCAGGCAGGCAGATCCTTCACTATAGAAATAGTACTTGACATTTACGGAAAAATTTATTTTGGATAAATAAATGAACTATATTCATTTATGTTAATGATTTCCATGGAAGCGACCACACAAAAACTACGGGCCCGTACCAGCGACGAAAAACGGCAGAAAAAGCAGCGGATACTCGACGCCGCAAAAGAGGTATTTTTTGACCATGGATACTCTGCGGTGACCGTCGGAATGATCACACGGAAAGCCGGTGTGAGCACGGGCACTTTCTACCTTTACTACAAAACCAAGATTGAAATCTATAAAGACCTTCAGAACGAGGGTCTCGACATCCTCACCGATATGATCGGCGCCGTGATTAAGGATAATTCTTACCCGCCGCTGGAAAAACTCCGCGAGATCGCCTTCGCGTATGTACGATTCTCCAGGGAATACCGCGAGTATTTCGATATCATCGCCGTCCTCAGCGCCACACCGGCGGAGCTTAAAGAAACCGACAGCGATATCAGCCGCCTTATCGACGGCAAGACCCATCGTCTGCTCTCGGACATTGAAGCGATCCTACGGGAAGGAGTGAAGAAAGGGGACGTCGTCCCCCTGGACACCTGGCATGCCACCAGCGCGCTGTGGGCGCTGATGGACGGCATGGTGCTCCTGTCCGAACGAAACAATCTGGATAATGTGATTAAAGTCGGGATGGACGAGCTTATAGAGCAGGGACTGAAAATGTTCTTTTTCGGCATAGCAAAAAACAGGAAAAGGAAAATCCCATGAAAGCGGATGTAACGGCCAGGACGTCGATTAAACCAATTTCAATAGGTAATAAACTGGGGTACGGAGCCGGCGATTTCGCGTTCAATCTGGCATACCAGACCACCATGTTCTACCTGATGTATTTCTTCACGGATGTGTTCGTGATCGGGGCCGCCGCCGCAGGATCAATTTTCCTGATTTCCAAGCTGTGGGACGCCGTCAGCGATCCCCTGATGGGGGTCATCTGCGACCACACCCGTTCGCGCTGGGGGAACAAACGGCCCTATCTGCTTTTCGGGACCGTTCCCCTTGCCGCCGCCTTCTTTCTGCTTTTCGCTTCACCGGCGGTGCCCGAACATCTAAAAGTACCCTACGGGTACGCTTCCTTCATTCTCTTCTGCACCGCCATTACCGTGGTGAACATACCTTACGGCGCCCTTACCGCCTCCATGACCCTCGACATAAACGAACGTGCGGGTCTTTCAGGGTACCGCATGTCCTTCGCCCTCATAGGCACTCTCTTCGCGGCGGGGGCAACCAAGGCCCTGGTGGGACTTTTCCCCGGTGAAACCGAGGGCTTTCGGACCGTCAGTCTGATCTACGCGGTGGTGATTATTTTCGTAGTACTGATCACTTTCTTCAGCACCCGGGAAGAGGTCTTCCACCGTGAAGAGACCGCCTCTTTCAGGGAAGTGTTGAAGGTGATCCTCAGCAACCGTCCCTTTCTCATACTCTCGTCCGCCACCATCCTCTTTATGATCGCCGTCAACATGATGGGTATCGTGGTCAATTACTACTTCAAGTACAACCTTAAAAGCGAAGGGATGATCCCCCTTGCGTTCATCGCGCTCCTGGTGACGGCTACCGTGTTCGTGCCGCTGTTCGTGTTCATAAGCAAGAAAAGAAGCAAGAAATCCGCCTACATCATGGGAATGGCGACACTGGGCCTGACCCTGGTGCTGCTCTACTTTTTCGGCGAACGGGGAGTGTATTATACCATCGGCATCTTCGTGCTGGGGGGGATCGGCATGTCGACCAATTTTCTTTCCCCCTGGGCGATGATCCCCGACACCGTTGAATACTCGGAATGGAAGACCGGGCTGCGGCGGGAGGGAACCCTCTACGGCTTTTTCTTTTTTTCCTTCAAACTGGGAACCGCCATTGCGGGCTTCCTGGTGGGGCTCGGGCTGGATATGAGCGGCTATGTCCCCAACGCGGCACAGGGTGATGATGCCTTATCCGGCATACGGCTTCTTCTCACCGTTGTGCCGCTGCTCTTCCTTTCGGCGGGGATCGCGGTAATTTCATTATATCCGATAGATGAAAAATTCCACCGGACGATGCTGAAGGAAATCGCCTCACGTAAGGAAGGAGCCCAATAACAATGAAATACTCTGCGCTTTTCACCGCGGTACACAGTTTCAGGGGAGCATGTCATGAAGTACCAGGATAAAGCCGGCGACCGAATCAGGAGAATCCGCGCACGATACCTCGATGAGGTCCCGTATATATCTATAGAACGCGCGCGGTACTACACCGAAAAATGGCGCGAAACCGACGGGAAAAACCTGGATGCCGGCGTGCGTGTCGCAACGGCAATGAGGCATGTATACCGGAATATGCGCCATCACATTGACCCTGACGACAGGATTGCCGGCACCTGGACGGAACACTACCTCGGCATTCCCATCGATGTTGAACGGGGCCTGTTCAACAACACACTCGCCATCGAGCTGAGTTTCACGGCCATGCTGCGGTACCTGCTGGTGTCAACCTTCCGGCTGGTAGTGTTCATGATACGCAGGCAGGGGGTGCGCGGCTTCGTAAAAATCATCCGGCGGACGAAAGCAATCGGTGCGGCGACACCCACCGTCGGCACCACGCCTATGGACCGTCGCACGGTAAATCCTTACCGCATACCGCCTGCCGATAAAAAGGAACTGCAGCGGCACATCCTCCCCTACTGGAAGGGAAAGACCATTGCCGACAAACTGCGCGAGCGGCTCGAATCGTCGGGCATTTATTCCGGAGGACTGCTGGAATTCATCCGCTCCCTGTCTGACTCGACCTCCCGCAACGATACCATCGTCTCCACCGGCGCGGCCCTGGGCACCTGGCAGGGACATCTTATCCTGGACCACGTGACCCCGCTGAAAAAGGGTGTCCATCGTATGCTGGCTGAAATCGAGAACGAACTGAGCGCCAATAAAAACCTGAATGATGACGAGACCGCCTTTTTAAGCTCCGTCGCCATTGCCCTTGAAGGTGTAGTGATCTATGCGCGCGGGCTTGCCGATTCCCTCAGAGAAACCACGGAGAAGGAGACCGATCCGGCGCGGAAAGAGGTCTACCGGGCCATGCTCGCCGTCTGCGAACGGGTTCCCTTCCATCCCGCCGAAACCTTCCGCGAGGCGGTGCAGTCGTACTGGACCGTCAAGACCGCGGTGGAACTGGCTGTTCCTTTCAATGTGCACGCCCCGGGAAGACTGGATCAGATATTGTACCCCTATTACGAAAAAGACATCAGGGAAGGCCGCATAACCCGGGAAGAGGCCAGGGAACTGCTGGAGGAGCTCTTCCTTAAAATCATGAGCCACAACATGCGTCCCTACTCAAACTTCACCTCCTACTTCACCCAGCGCTACGAGGGTTCTGAACCGGTCACCCTGGCCGGCCTGACCGAACACGGCGAAGACGCCGTCAACGAGCTGACCTATGTGATGCTGGAAGCGGCGGAGCGCTCGAAGGCGGCGCTCAATTTCGTGGTGCGTACCCACGAGGGTTCGCCCGATGAACTTTTCATGACGGTGGCGGACCTGCACTACAACGGAACATCGAGCGTGTCCATCATGAACGACGACATCGGCATCCGCGCCCTGCAAAACCGCGGCTTTTCACGGGAAGATTCCTTCGATTACGCCATCACCGGCTGTGTCGACATGTGCGCCCCCGGAAAGACCGGCGGCGAGGGTTTTTCTGCCCTGCTGCTGAGCCGCATTTTGGACATGTCCCTGCGCAACGGCGATTCCATGACGCTGATCGGTCCCATTGAAAAGGTCGGGCTGGAAACGGGCGATCCCGATTCCTTCGAGAACTTCGAACAGCTCATGGACGCCTTCACCGCCCAGGCGGTCAACCAGATCGGGAAAATCGACCGGGCCGCTTTCATCAGGGACAGGCTTTATGCCGAGGAGCTTCCGGCCCCCTTTATTTCGGTATTCATGCAGGGTTGTTTTGACAACCGCAAGGACATTACCCGCGGTGGGGCCCTTTACGACTGCGAGGGGATCCTTTTCATGAACAGCATCGCCCACGTCGTGGACTCGCTCTATGTGATAAAAAAACTCATCTTCGAGGAACGCCGCTTCACCTTCAGGGAACTGCTTCGGGCCGTGGACAGCAATTTCGTCGGCCACGAGAACATTCATAAGATGATACTTGACGTCGAAGGGAAATGGGGAAACGGCAACCCCGGGTCAGACGCCATCGCCCGGGAGATCACCGGCCGCCTTTTCGAAGAGACCTACCGGCACCATACGTACCGCGGGGGATTTTTCGCCCCCTTTATCAACAGCATGACGGCCCATACCTACGACGGCCGCATCTCCATCGCGACCCCGGACGGTCGCAGGGCGGCCAAGCCCTTCGCCCCCAGCTGCGGCCCCTACAACGTGGACCGTAACGGCCTCACCGGCGTCCTTCGTTCCGTGGCGGCGCTTGATTTCACGCACGTGCTGGGAGCGGCCGTGAACGTGCGTCTGCACCCGTCCGCCATCGGCCGCTCAGAAGAAACCCGAAGGAAGTGGATCTCACTGATCAAAACCTACTTCAAGTTGGGGGGCGAACAGCTGCAACCCACCGTGGTATCCACCGATGTGCTCAGGGCGGCCCAGAAAGACCCGCAGAGCTATCGTAATATAATCGTTAAAGTCGGAGGGTACAGCGCCTATTTCACCGACCTGGGCTACGAGATACAGGAGGAAATCATTTCGCGGTCGGAACACAGGATGGTGTGAAACGGTGGACCGGGGTATCGTATTCGACATTCAGCACTACGCCCTGCATGACGGACCCGGCATCAGGACTGCGGTGTTCCTGAAGGGCTGCCCTTTAAAGTGCGCGTGGTGCCATAATCCCGAGTCCCAGACCCTTTCGCCCCAGATCGCCTTTCTCAGGGAAAAATGTATCTCCTGCGGCGCCTGCGTCGATTCCTGTACCGAAAAAGCGATCCGTTTAAATGAAGGAGTACCGGTGCGCAATACCGGCGGATGCATACTCTGCGGGAACTGCGCCCGCGCATGTCCCACCGGGGCGACGGAACTCATCGGCAGAACGATGACGGTCCATGAGGTTATGGAAACCGTCGAGCCGGACAGGCTCTTCTATGAAAATTCAGGGGGCGGCGTGACAATATCGGGCGGCGAACCGACGGTACAGGCGGGTTTTTTACTGGAGCTGTTGAGGTCCCTTAAAGAGAAAGGTATCCACACCGCGGTGGAAACCTGCGGGTATTTCAGTGCGAACCTGATACCGCGACTCTGCGACAACGCCGACCTTTTTCTTTATGATCTTAAACATCCGGACACCGGCATTCACCGCAAATATACCGGCGTTCCCAACCACACAATACTTACGAACTTTACCACCGTACTGAACACCGTGGGAAGCGGGAGGATTATACCGCGCATACCGCTTATCCCCGGCATCACCGCTTTCCCCGAAACCCTCACCGCGCTGCTTGATTTTCTGGAAAGCGCCGGCTATCACGGGGAAATCCACCTTATGCCCTATAACCGTCTGGCGAAAACAAAATACGAGAAAACAGGCCGGGCGCATGAGTACACCGACATGGGGGAACTGAATGAAGATGCTGTATCATTATTGACCGGTCTAATCGAAGAACGGTCGTTCCATGCCGTGTGCGGCAGATAACCGATTCAGGAGCATCGACAATGATCACGCCATTCGTTTTCAGCAGAACGCCGTCCCTGGTTTTCGGATCGGGCACACTAACGCAGCTGGGCGCGTCCATACTGCCCTATGGGAAGAAAATACTGGTCCTGACCGGAGGCGGTTCCCTGAAAGCATCGGGACGATGGGACCGCATCCTCGCGCTGCTCAGGGAAAGCGGCATCGATTCATACGACCGCCCGATCGACGGGGAGCCGTCGCCTGAAACGGTCGATGCGCTTGCCGCGGAATTCCGCTCCCGTGACATCCGTGCGGTGGTGTCTATAGGCGGCGGCAGTGTTCTGGACGCGGGCAAGGCCGTCTCCGCCATGCTGCTCCAGGAAGGCCCGGTTATGGAATACCTCGAAGGGGTCGGTACGAAGAGCCATGACGGCCGCAAGGTCCCTTTTATCGCGGTGCCCACCACATCGGGTACCGGAAGCGAGGCCACGAAGAACGCCGTCCTCAGCAGGGTGGGGGCCGGCGGCTTCAAGAAATCCCTGCGCCATGACAATCTCATACCGGACCGTGTCATCATCGATCCCGAACTCACCATGGACTGCCCCCCGCATATCAGCGCCTCGTGCGGCATGGACGCCTTCACGCAATTGCTCGAGTCCTATGTTTCCACCAGTGCCAGTCCGCTCACCGACGCCCTGGCCCTCAGCGGCATCGAATATGCCGCCCGCTCCCTGGTCCCGTCGGTGACCGGCGGCCGTTCCGAGCCCGGCGCCCGTGCGGGGATGGCCTATGCGGCCTTTCTTTCCGGCATCACCCTCGCCAACGCCGGGCTTGGCATTGTACACGGACTGGCATCACCGGTTGGCGGGTTCTTTCCGGTGCCCCACGGTGTGGCCTGCGGCACACTGATGGCCCCGTCCATGAAAAGGACCATCGCGGCGCTGCGGGAGCACAATGACGAACGGCACCCGGCACTGATCAAATTCGCCCGTGTCGGGGCCCTCGTGGGAGGCATCCCCTTCAACAGCGGCGCCGTTGCGGCGCTCTGCGACCTCCTGATCGAGAAGCTCTATGAATGGACCGACAGTCTCTCAATACCGCGGCTGGGCGGCTTCGGCATTAAAGATTCAGATATCGAACACATCGTCGCGAATACGGGCAATAAGAACAACGCCGCGTCCCTGGATAACAAAACCATCGGTGAGATCGTGAAAGAGAGGCTGTAACCATGGACATCCTGGCCATCGACCTCGGCACCCAGAGCATCCGCGCGGCCCTTGTCGACAAAAACGGCGTCATCCGCGGTATCGCCCGGCGCGTACAGACCATGGACACCCCCTGTGCCGGCTGGGCGGAGCAAAGCCCGGAGACCTGGTGGAAACTCTGCCGCGAGGCGGTCCGGGAAGTTGTGGAAGGGACGGGATCGTCCCCGGAGAAGATCGCCGCCGTCAGCACCTGCGGACAGATGCACGGCCCCGTGGGCGTCGACCGCGATGGGTCCATAACCACGCCGATGGTACAGCTCTGGTGTGATAAACGCTGCGAAGACCAGTGCGCCCTTATACGAGCACGATTCGACGAAATGGAACTATCCTCGATAACGGGAAATCCCGTTACATCTGGCTGGGTCGGCCTCAAGGTGCGGTGGATACGGGAGCACCGGCAGGATGTCTATCGCCGTACGCAATGGTTCCTTGTGCCGAAGGATTTCATCAACTATCGTCTGACCGGCGTCGCGGCAACCGATCCCTCCGAAGCCTCGGGCACCTACCTGTGGAACGCAGAGAAAGACGGCTATTCGGAAGACATGGCCCGGCGGCTGGAAGTGGATCTCGGGAAATTCGCGCCGGTCTTGCCGTCAAATGCGGTGGTCGGAAAAGTGTCCCCACCGGCTTCCCGCGAAACCGGGCTCCTGGAGGGAACCCCCGTGATCGCGGGAGGCGGCGATTTTCCGGTGTCCCTGCTGGGAATGGGTATCGCCGGGGAGGGGGGCGCGGCGGACATCACCGGCACCAGCACCCTCTTTGTGGTCCATCGCACACGACCCATTGTACAGCCCGGGATACAGAACCTGCGCCACGTGCTCGACGGCTGGATCCCGTTCTTCATGCTGGACTGCGGCGGCATCAGTATGAAATGGTGCCGTGATCTTTTCAGCACGGAGATGAATGAACCGTACACCTACGAAGAACTCATCGCCCGTGCCGCGGAGGCGCCGCCCGGATGCGACGGGCTGCTGTTCTATCCCTATCTTATGGGAGAGCGCCGCGGCGACAACACGGCCGCACGCGGTTCATTTGCCGGTATCACCATAGATCATGGAGCGCCTCATTTCATCAGGGCCGTCATGGAGGGAACGGCGCTCGCGATGGGAATGAACCTGAAGCAGTTCAGAAACCGGGGTGTCATCGTGAACCGCGTCTATGCCGCGGGCGGAGGGACCCGAAACCGGTTATGGAACCAGATCAAGGCCGATGTTCTGGGAGCACCCTATGTGATCAGCCCCGAGTCGGAAACCAGCCTCCGGGGTGCGGGTCTGCTGGGCGCTTACGGGGCCGGTATGATCGATCTCCCCTCACTGATGTCCGCCGGGATCTCGCCCTCTACCATAATAAACCCGGTCCCCGAAGCCGGAAAAATCTATGGAACCCTGCTGGAGCGGTTCGAGAAATACTATCGCCATATGCTGGGATTCAAACTGTAAATAATGAAACCGCGTTAAAAAGAAACACGCCGTTCTTATTCCATATTTCAAGGAGACTCACTATGGTTTTTACGCAACATGAAGCGGCCCGTCTGATCGATGCCAGTATCGTTCGGCCCGAGGTCGATGAAAAAGAACTGAATGAATTCGCCGTCACGGTTAAAAAATACCGGTTTATCGGGGCGCACGTACTTCCTTACCATGTGGCCGAACTCAATACTCTCCTCACCGGCTGTGATGATGTGCTCATCGGAACCGGAATCGGTTTCCCCTTCGGCAATCACCTGACACCGGTGAAGGTTCATGAGGCGAAACTTGCACTGGCGGACGGATGCAGGGAACTGGACATGGTCATCAATATCGGCGCCCTGCGTTCAGGACGGCCGCAGTATGTGACCGACGATATACGGGCCGTGGTTGATGCGGCGGGCGGAACCACCGTCAAGGTAATACTGGAAGTGTACTACCTCAGCGACGACGAGATACGGCGCGGATGCGAGTGTATCATCAGGGCGGGCGCCCGCTTCGTGAAGACCGCGACCGGCCACGCCCCCGGCGGGGCGACCCGGGAAAATATAGCGCTTATTAAATCGATCGTCGGTGACGAGGCGCTCATCAAGGCATCCGGGGGCGTCAGGGACCTGGCGACCATGTCCGATCTCTACGACCTGGGGGCCCGCAGGTTCGGCATCAGCCTGGTGTCGGCGCTTTCCATAATGAAAGAACTGGAAAGCTGAAACAGATTATTACTCCTTCACAAACCGTTCGATCAGTTCCGCCGCCATACACCCCGCGGTTCAGATATGGGTAATCCGGCAACGATTATTGAAACGAAAAACCGGTACACCGATCCGGGGAGGGGTACGATGACGGCAACAGCCCTTCCCTTCGGTAATGCCTGTCCTCTTTATCGATACGGCGGCATCCCGCGCATTACCGCGACATGAACGCAAAGCGGCTAGGGGGCGATCCTGCCGGTGATAAATGAAGTGATGTCCCTGTTCACCTGGTCGGTGTTTTCCAGGAAGGGCATATGGCCTTCGGTATCGTAGATGATAAGGGTGGAATCGCCGATCCCGTCGGCGAGTTCCCGTACGTACTCCCCGGGCACCATCTTGTCGTTGCGGTTGGCCATTATCAGGCAGGGTACTTTAATGTCGGAAAGCATCGGCCGGTAATCAAAGCCGTTGCAGATCACAAAATCGTTTTTTATAACGCCCCGGTCCATCCTGTCCAGCTCTTCCAGTGCCGCTTTTTTCAGTTCTTCCGATGCGCCGCGCCCGTAAGAGAGCTTCACCAGGAACCCGCAGAAGGCGGCGTAATCCTGATCGAACACATCAAAGACCACCTGCGAAACCGGAAGCACCGCCGCGGCGGAGACAAAGATCAGTCCCTCCACGCGGGCGGGGTGCCGTTTGTAAATCTCCAGCGCGATCCCTCCGCCCATCGAATGGCCGGCGATTACGGCGCTGTCCGCGTTTTCATTGGACAGTACGTCCATTACGGCGTCCACATAATCGTCAAGCCGGGGCATCTCTTTGTGTTCAGATCTTCCATGCGCGGGAAGGTCGGGCGCGATCACCGTGAACGCTTCCCCCAGGGCATTGATCTGTCCCTCGTAGAGACGGGAGTCGCCGGCGGCGCCATGTATAAATACCACCGCCGGTTTTTTTCCGCGACCGGCGATGCGGTAACTTATCTTTGTATCCCTGCTGTTACAGTACCTGATCTGCATGATCGTATTCCATAGTAAACCGCCTTCATTAAAGTATCTGGGGCCCTGGTAATATAAAATGCAAGGACAATTTACCACATGAACGACTGATTTTCAGCAGCGGCCGCGAGGGCGTACCCCGTGCCCCAATAACATGGTTGACGTATGCCGGGGAACGATGCATCTGTGTAAGAGTTGCAGAGAATCCCCGCGATGAAAAACAGCAACATCAATATCTGCCGGCCGGGGTATCACGCTTCCTGCGCCCTCTGCTGCGGGAGCCACAACTACCTGCTCGACCATGGCGGCCTTTACCGTTTATTCAACTACAGGAAAGATGCCGCCCATACTTCCTGCGGCCCCGGGGACGGTAATCCGGACTACCCGGCGCTGCACCGTGACGCGCTCCAGTGCCCCTGGGTGGGTTTCACCGATGATAATTTGAGCCTAATAGGCTGTCTGCGCTACCTGGACCCTCCTCATGATGACAGGGACTTTTTCAACTACACGTGCAGGAATTTTTCGTGTCGTGCGCGCGAGATCCTCACCGACGATGAAGTCCTCTATGCGGCGCGGCTGACGGGGGACTGGCGGTATTACGGCCTGCTGATCAACGAGATCAACACGTTGAAAAATCTGAAAGAGGAATACAGCGATCCCGAACGCGTCCCCCCGGCCGCGATAAGTATGGTCAGGAAACGCCTGGACGACATGCTGCGATCAAAACCGGAAGTAACCGACGTGCGTTTCTCCAATAAAATACTTGCCAAAGGCGGAAATACGGGGGAGAGTGAGTAACGGGAAGCGGTGTTAATCGCCGTTGCGCATCACGGGGATTGCACAGAGCCAGTCAGGATTAATCCTCATCACCGGGAAGCCATCGCAATGAACAAGCGGGAACGCCGCGAACTGATCGCGGAAAACGCCAAACGCATTTTTGTGAGGAAGGGTTACCACGATACCACGGTAAGCGATATCATAGAAGACGCGAACATCGCCCGCAGCACCTTTTACAACCACTTTACCGGCAAACAGGAAATATTCCAATTGCTCCTCGATCGTTATGTGGAACTCCTTCTGGACGCCATTCTGGGGATCAACCTCTCGAAAGCCTCACGGGACCTCTCGCTTGCGGAACAGATCAGGGAAATGACCGTTCCGCTGGTCAGGGCCATAGACGCCAACCGCGAGATGACACTGCTCATCATCACCGCGCCCCAGGGCCATGACAACGATTTCGACCGTAGTGTCGCCCGGTTCTTCGGCAGCATACTGGAGGCCGTGAAACGGCTGCTGGTCGAGGGGATAGAAGGAAGCACCATCCGAAGTCTCAATCCGGATATCATCGCCACCGTGATACTGGGGAGCGCCAAGCAGATTCTGCTGCAGTGGATCGTCTACGGTGAAATCGAAAACATCTACGAAACACTGGACGATATTATAGGATACACGCTTTTCGGAATCGCCGAGGCCGCTATAAAGCGCTGAACTCCGCTGAAAGAGCGTCGGCGCCCGCATAAAACCCGCACCAGGGGGATAAGCCATGAACCTGCTTGAAAGGATTTTCAAACTCTCCGCCCACGGGACCACGGTCAGGACCGAGATCCTCGCCGGGCTCACCACCTTCGTAACCATGGCCTACATAATTTTCGTACAACCGGCCGTTCTTTCGGCCGGGGGTATGGACTTCGGCGCCGTGCTGGCCGCGACCTGCCTTTCTTCCGCCGCGTTCAGCATCATGATGGGACTGTACGCCAACTACCCGATCACCCTGGCCCCCGCCATGGGCGAGAACTTCTTCTTCTCTTTCGTGGTGGTCGTCGCCATGGGGATACCCTGGGACATCGCCCTGGGTATCATCTTCATTTCGGCCGTGCTCTTCTTCATCCTCTCGCTGTTCAGGGTCCGGGAACAGATCATCAACTGCATACCCCCCTCGTTCAAGGCCGGGATCGCCGTGGGCATCGGCATATTCATCGCTTTCATAGGCCTGGTGTACGGGGGCATCGTCGAGAAATCGCCGGGGGGCATTCTCACCCTGGGGAAGGTGAAATCAGTCCACGTGATACTGCCCGTCGCCGGCGTCATCATCATCGCCGTGCTGAACCACCTGCGGGTAAGGGGCGCCATGCTCATCGGGATACTGGCCGTCACGGCCGCCGCCCTGCCCTTCGGCATCGCCCAGTTCCACGGCGTCGTGAGCGCCCCTCCCTCCATACTGCCGACGCTGGGCAAGATGCGGGTGCTCGAGGCGCTTTCGCCGAAATATCTCCCCCTGGTGCTGGTGTTCCTGTTCATGGACCTGTTCGACACCATCGGCACCGTGGTGGGGGTCACGAAGCAGGCGGGGCTGATCGGGAAGGACGGCACCGTGCCGCGTTTGCGCGAGATCCTCATCACCGATTCCCTCGCATCGGTGGCGGGGGCCGCGCTGGGCACCTCCACCGTGGTGACCTACATTGAAAGCTCCGCGGGGGTGCAGGAGGGGGGACGCACGGGTCTCACGGCATGCGTCGCGGGCATCATGTTCCTGCTGGCGCTCTTCTTCGAGCCCCTGGCGCGCATGATAGGAGGAGGATTCAAGCCGGCGGGCACGGAGATGCTGCTCTACCCGGTGATCGCGCCGGCCCTGATCTTCGTGGGCTCCATGCTGCTGCGCAATGCCACCGACATCGACTTCGGCGACGTCACCGAATCACTACCGGCGTTCCTGGTGATTGTCGGCATGCCGCTCACCTATTCCATCGCCGACGGGCTGGCCTTCGGGTTCATCTCGTACCCGCTCATGAAGCTGCTCACGGGCAGGATCAGGGAGGCCCACCCGGTGATGATTGGTCTGGGGGTGGTTTTTATATTGCGGTACGCGTTCCTGTGACGAAAAAAAACAGCGGGAAGATCGAATAACAGGACCGGTGCGGAGCGGATTTACGGGTGTCCCGGACAACAGACCGGTTTTACACAGGGTAACCGCTTAAAAAAAGCGGTTAATGTTCCCACCGGTTATCACGCGTCAGGTGCACGGTTGAAGGGATCACACCGCGGTTAAACGAATGACACCAAATTTTGATATCCGGTATTTGCGGCACGCGTGAAACAACACAAGGATTCCTAGTCACCCTCGAACTCGCAGAGCCAGAAGAGCCGGTAACCGGCCTGCTGAAGCTTCTTCCTTCCGCCGACATCGGGAAGATCGACGATGAACGCCATCTCGACCACCGTGCCGCCGAGTTTCTCCACCAGTTTCGCCGAAGCCAGGGCGGTGCCTCCGGTGGCCAGCAGGTCGTCGACTATAAGCACCCGGTCCCCTTTTTTTACGGCATCGGTATGGATCTCGATACTGTCGGTGCCGTATTCCAGCGCGTATTCATAGTGTTCGGTCGCCCCGGGGAGTTTCCCCTTCTTCCGTATGGGCACGAATCCTTTCCCCAGGCCGCAGGCCACGGCGCCCCCCAGAATGAACCCCCGCGCCTCGAGTCCCACCACCAGGTCGATGGGTACATCGCGGTAGCGTTCCACGAACGCCTTTACGGTCTCAGATAATCCGTCGGCGTCTTTCAACAGGGTAGTAATGTCCCTGAACATGATACCTTGCTTGGGAAAATTCGGGATGGTGCGGATTTTTTCTTTAATGGACATGGGAACCGATCCTTGTTACGTTATGTACAGACGATATCAACAGCAAGAGCCCGTATACTGTTGTCATAATCCGCCACGAAGGCACGGAGACGCAGAGGGAAACGATCTGCATTAAAAGTGATGTTTCAGAAAACGCGGGGGCGAAACAACATAATCACCCTGACGCGATAACCTTACACCCCTCTGTGTCTTTGCGTCTCCGCGGCGCATTATGCACCATATGTATTCTTTCTTAAGTTTGAATATCATTGCTGTCAACCACTATGCTTTTCCACGGCCATTCCCGCGGCGTCGATCGCTGACGGCGGCAGGTCGCCCGTTTCCAGGTTATTAAGGTAAATCCCCGCGATACGGTTGATGTCGCTCTCGCCGTCGTAGAAGAGGGTGACCACCGGCACGGCGGATTCCCTGTTTATTCCCTGAAAGAAAGCGCCGGTTACATTGCCCGGCATGCAGCCGAAGGGCGCGCAGTTCACCACCAGCGCGGCCCCGTCATCGGCGAAGGCCAGCGCCCTGCCCACGGTGAGGATCGCTTCACCCTCGAAGATAACGGGCACATAGCGGCGCCCCAGTTCCAGCACTCTTTCGACCTCCGGTTCGAAGCGGTCTTCCAGGTGCGGGCGCAGGGCGTGTTCGAATTTCCTCGCACGGCCGAATATGTAGCGGGTCTTCAGGTCCAGGATGAAATTATGCAGCCTCCCCCTGCGGTAAAGGTGCGCGAAGTAGCGTTCGCACCACGAGGTATAGAGTATCCATTCCGATACGGGGGCCAGCCACGCCTCCCCCCCCTGCGCCTCGACGGCGCGGATCAGGTTGTTGTTGCAGAAGGGATTGCAGCGTACGTATATCTCCCCGACGATACCCACCAGGGGCCTGGGCGTGTCCGATACGGGCGCCGCCATGATCTTTGTTACGGCCCGCAGTGTCGCGGGAACCAGGTCGGCTCGTTCCTCGATCTCCCGCTCCAGCACTCCGACGGCATCCAGGGCGAGCCGGTCGGTCTCTCCGGGGCGGGTTTCGTAAGGCCGCGTGCGGCAGACCGCTTTCATCACCATGTCGCCCGCGAGGAGTATGTCCCACAGGTACATGCGCAGCGACTCGGGCATGCCCATGTACGAGTTCACCGACGAGGGCGAGAAAATGGCGGTCGCACCGTACCCGTGGCGGTCCAGTATCTGCCGGTGCAGCACGGTGTACTGCCCGTAGCGGCAGGGGCCCTCGGCCGTGGGCATGAAGAAGGCCTGCCGGGCGGGATCGGCGCCGATCTTTTTCATGGTACGAAGGAACACGCCGATGGTGGTGTGGGCGGGCAGGCACTCGCTCCCCCGCACGCCCTGTCGTCCCGTTTCCAGGGAGAGGGCATCCTCGGTCGGGAGCGCCCGGGCGTCGAAGCCCCAGGCCCTGAACCCGGCGGCTGAAAGACGCGCCGAGATCTCGTGCATGGGGGGTATCCACAGGGTGCGCTCCCGCCTGTGCCATTTCCCCTGGAATTTTTCGTGACCTCTGCCTCCCCTGGGTGTTTCCCGCCCGGGCGCGGTCACCACGTCCATGAAGGCTTCTATCCGCGTAAGGTACCCGGTGTCGGCGCCGTGCTCGTCGAGCTCCAGTATCAGGTAGGGTTTTCCCCGCATGGTCTTCTCGAAGCGTGAGAGCACGAAAGAGTCGGGACCGCAGCCGAAATTGCTGAAATACACTGGGTAGAGATCAGGCGTCTCACGTATGAGTTCGGCCGCGCGGAGGATTTTCTCGCCGTAGTGCCAGTACATGTGAGGCACGCAGTCGCCGTCATCGTCGGGATCGAGTAGATATTCATAGGGGAACACCTCGACCCCGAAGTTCCTGAACCGTTCAACGAGTCCCAGGTTGACGACCGGGTCGTAGAGGTTGTAGGGCCTGCCGACGAGCACCAGCCCGGTGCCGCCCGTTTCCTTCAGCCGCGAAATTACACCGGCGCCCTCACGGTACCGTTCGCGCCGGTAACGTCTCAGGTGTTCCATCCCCCGGTCGAAGGCCCTGCCGGCTTCCTCAGCGCATACACCGTAATCCGCGAACACGGAAGCGAGTTCCCTGACCAGCAGGTTCCGGTCCAGGCGGAAATCCAGCGCCGGGGCGATGACCGGCACCGGCAGCTCGACGGCCTGTTTCATGAGCGAAGGGAAGGCGATCACGTAGGGACAGAAGACGCGCGGCATCCCGTTCTTCTGCGGCGTTTCGCTTACCAGGGTCGGATAAAAGAGCGCGTCGACGCCGGGTTCCGACGCCAGGAGTTCCGCGTGGGCCATGCCCATTTTCAGGGGAAAGCAGAAATCCGCCAGGGCCAGTTCGACCGCCCGGTCCCTGTGCCGCTTACGGGACTTCCCCGAACGTACCACCGTAAAACCCAGCTCCCGCAGAAAGGTTTCCCACAGGGGCAGGTAATGAAACATCGAAAGATGGAGGGGAATGCCGATGGTGCCACGGTCGGGATTTTCCCGAAGGCGTGCATATATATTCGCTCCTTCGGGGGATTTCGCGCGTTCGGAATCCACACCGTCGAACCCCATGCCGTCAAAATGATTCTTTCCTCTCCTCACGGTTCGTTTCGTGTTCCCCTCCCGCCCGCAGAGGTGGCCCCAGGTGATCTCCTCATCGCCGATACGGGCCACCGTGATGTTACAGTGGTTACTGCAGTCGCCGCACCGGCGGTACTCGAGCCTGATGTCCCCGTCGAAGGCACCGATGCCCCTGAAGCGGACATCCGATCGATCGCTTTTTCTCTCCAGGGCCAGCAGGGCCGCCCCGTAGGCGCCCATGACGTGACAGCAGGGCGACACCACGATCTCACGGTCCAGCAGCATCTCGAAGGCGGCCACCAGCGCACGGTTGCGGGCGGTGGCGCCCTGGAAAAAGACCCTGTCGCCGTCAACGGGGCGGCTTCCCACCACCCGGTGCAGGTAATTCTTCGCCACGGCGTACATCACGCCCGCCAGCACCTCCTCCCTCGAATGGCCTTCGCCCAGCAATTTATGGATATCCTGTTCCATAAACACGGTGCAGCGGTCCGAGGTGTGGGGGATGCGCCGCCCCAGCGCGAGGGAACCCGCCTCGCGCACGTCGAAACCCAGGCGGTTCGCCTGTTCCTCTATAAAAGACCCGGTCCCGGCGGCGCAGACGTAGTTCATGGCGGAATCCACCACGGTCCCGCCGACCGCCCGTATATACTTGGCGTCCTGGCCGCCGATCTCGAAGATGGTCTCGATACCACGGTCGAAACGCGCCGCGCCGTGGAAATGGGCCGTGATCTCGTTCACTATGAGGCCCGCCCCCATGATCTCGCCGATAAGCCTGCGTCCCGAGCCGGTGGTCCCCGCGGCCGTGATGACCGGCATATCGGTCAGCACCTCCCGCATGGCGGCGAACAGGTCACGCGCCGCGCCCACCGGGTCGCCGGCGGTTTTGCGGTACAGGTCGCAGAGCACCCCTCCGTCTTCGGCGTCGACCAGCACCGCCTTGGTGGAGGTGGAGCCCACGTCGACACCCAGGGACACCCGCTGTCCGCACCTCGGCTCCCGGAAGAACCCTATCTCGGTATCGCCGTGAAAAAATTCCCTGCGTACATCGCCCTGCGGGGGGACCGAGCTGGCGCACCGCAATACACGGAGTTCACGCTCCCCGGTTGTTGCGCTCTCGCCGGGCATTCCCGTGGGGGCGCCGCTTGCGCGATGCATATCCTGCTCGTCGGGACACCCGCCCGCCGGGATATCCGATGACGGCCGGACACGGCCATGGCGGCCGCCGTTATGATGCAACAGGGCGCCCAGTGCGGGCAGGTAATGTCCCCGCTCGTGAAAGAGCGCGCCGGGCGCCGCATCCAGCGTCCAGTGCCGCACGGCGCGGTTTAGAAAAATGCCGCCGCAGAAGAGAATGGAAGCGCGGGGCACGCCCCCCTTGAAGAGGGTCGAGAGCATGGTGTGCACCACGCCGCGGCAGAGTCCCGACCAGAGCGCCTCGCGGGAATATCCCTCCTGCTGGCGGTGGATCAGGTCGGACTTGGCGAAGACGGCGCAGCGCGTGGCGATATCGGGAGGATTGTCGGTGACCGGCATCCCGGCCAGGTCGCCGTACCCGTAGCCCATGCGGCGCATCTGTTCGTCGAGAAAGGAGCCGGTGCCGGCGGCGCAGAGGCCGTTCTCACGGTAGGCCCTGAAATTCCCCTTCGCGTCCAGTTCAATGCAGCGGATGGAGCCGGCGCCCACGTTGACGATGAAATCGCACCTGGTCCCGTGTACACGCGCCGCCAGAACAGACGCCTGGATCTCGTCCACATAACGGGACCCCGGCAGCAGGGTCTGCATGGTCTGCCCGAAACGGCCAGTCACCGCCGGCGGGCCACAGGCGCTCCAGGGACCCGCCCCGAGAAGCTCCTTCGTTTCCCGCACCGGATCGCCGTGGTGTTCCACGAACAGGTCATGGATTATGGCACCGTCCCCGCCGGCCAGTACCGCTTTGATGAATTTGCCGCCCGCGTCGATACCGAGTCTCATAATGATTTTTCCGGTGAAATATTTTTTTGGATGATTTCAGCGTGTGAAAGCTATGAATCGAACACTTGTAGAATAAGTGTAGTTATTTGGACAGTTTTGTCAAATGTATTTTATTTTTTATTTATGGGCATCCCGAAAAAACAAGATTTACCGGGATACACCAATGGAAAATTCTGATTTTTCACCATAATATGTGAATATGCGCCCGCAAGGGACATCCACATGGTAATGGTGAGAGGTTCCCTTATATCACAACTCATCCACGGGATGTTCATTTTTACATAAATATCAGTACAAATCCCCGCGGCATGGATCACAGGCTACAGGGATATGTGCTATCGAAATTTTTCGGGTTTCTGATTGCTCAGGGCAGGAGGGGTACGTACGACGGTAACCGGCCCCTTAAAAGCAGCGTCGCGCCGCCGTGCCGCTCAGAATCGCAGGGTGGCCGAGAGGGAGACCCCCTCCGGCACGAATACCGTGGCCCCGTAACCGGGGCGTACCGCCGGCATGAGCGGATTTATGGAAAAAAAGACCTCGCCCTCACCGTTGCGGGATATGCCTTTCTTTTCGTTGTACTTTTTTACCCGCTGATACGAATAGACCGCGTCGGCGGCGGTGAATAGCGCCCAGGCCCCCAGTGAGATGAGGGCGATGGTGCGGAATTTTTCATCCTGCAAAAGGTAATTGTTCGATGACGAATCGGACCCGTCCGACTCGTACGACGGGCCGATGCTGACCGAGGCGAAGAGCAGCGACAGGGGCACCAGGAGCGAACCTGATTTCAGAAAACAGAAGCTCACCCCCAGCCAGTCGGTGCCCACCAGCAGGCTGCCGCTCTTCAGGGGGATCAGAGAAACCTGCGCCGCGTATTTAGGGGTGTAAATTTTCGTTTTTCCCGTGGCGGCATCCCCGGCCCTTCGTGTTTTCAGTATCTCGCTCACCTCGCCCTTCGCCACCCGTATCTCGTCGGGCTTCGCGAGGTCGGGGCGCACGTAATAGGCGCCGTCGTCGTCGAACACGATATGACCTGATATCTCGGCGCCCCCGCGGGTGTAGATGAAAACGCGGGTTTTATAGTCCGCCGAACCGGTTTTACGCAGCACCAGGTGCCGGGGAATCTGGACCTTCATTTTGTTCGCCGTTTCCACGGTTATTTCTTTATCGCTCTCGGCGGTCACCTTCCCTTCCACGATGGACCCGTCTTTAAGGAAGATGGACTCCGCGGCGGCAATCGAAATGGATGACAGCACGATTACCGCGATTGCGGCGGTTTTCAGCACACTCCCGAATAATCCCCGAAAAATCATGTATACCTCCGTTAACCACGTGATCAACGATTCTCTGTATTCCAGACGCCTGTTATGATGCTTCATCGCAACTCTATACCTAATGATTCCCCTTTCAATACTTTTTATTGTTTGCCTCATATAAAATTATAGTTTTCAGGGTAAAACCGGGTCCCGGCTCAGGTTTTTCACGTATCGGCGCCCTGCCGCGAATTTACGTACCGGCACTGCGTCTTCCTCCAATTTCTCCTTGACGATCATTTCATGCAGTGATATACATTCCTGTTGTTTTTTGGCTCATTTCCCGTCCGCACGCCGTCTACCCGGAAATGAGACACCGCGCCGCATGACCTTTGTACCGGTTATGCGGACGGTCGCGTACAGGGCCCGCGCATCCGGGTGTAGTTCGACGGAAGATTTTCCCGGGCGGGTTTTTTATTGCCGCGATCGCGGCGGACCGTATGGATCCCGCGGCAGGTACACCGGTGTTCCCGGGCGGGGTCCAGACACACAAACTACAGCCTTTATATTATTTTTGGAGGTATTTCCGGTGAAAAAAACATTATTTGTACTGCTTTTCTTCGCCCTCATCTTTTCTACCGAGGGACTTTTTGCCAGCGGCATGGATGAAAATCCCAACCAGAGCGTGAATTACATCCGCACCAGCAAGCGCAACGCCGCCACCGACGCCGCCGACGCCGCTTTTTATAACCCGGCCGGCACGGTGAAGCTCGCCGACGGCATGCACCTGAACGTGGGCACCCAGTACGTGGTGCGCAAGCACGAGCATGAGGCCGCGGGCACCACCTACACCGACGAAGGGCCGGTATTCTTTCCCAACCTGCACATGGTGTGGAAACAGAAAAACTGGGCCGCGTTTTATTCCTTTACCATCCCCGGAGGGGGAGGATGGTCGGACTTCAAAGACGGCACTTCCACTTCCATGTACTTAACGCAAATGTATGCGGCGGCGATACTCATGGGAGGACCCTGGTTTCCTAAAGAATCCACCCAGAAAGGGTTCTCTTATTATATCGCCAATTCCCTCGGCGCCGCATATGCCGTAAACGATATCATTTCCATCGGCGCGGTGGGCAGGTACATCTTCGCGATGAAACAGTACGAAATGGAACTGACCGCCACGAATTTGACCGTAGATTCCACTTCAAAGGAAAAAGGCGAAGACCGGGCACATGGGTTCGCCCCGATCTTCAGCATCAATATTTCCCCGACCAAAGAACTCAACATCGGCCTGAAATACCAGATGAAAACCACGCTGGAGTTTGAAACCGATATTAAAAAAGGCCAGATACTCGCTTCCACTGACGGGCAGAAATACCGCCGTGACCTGCCCGCCCAGGCGAGTATCGGCATTTCCTATAGAATCATCCCGACCCTGATGGTGGAGGTGGATGCCAATTATTTCTTTACGAAAGACGCCGCCTGGAACGGTGAGCAGCGCAAGTGGGACAACGCCTACGACGCGGGCTTCGCCGTGGAATACACCATCATCCCGCAGCTAAAAGCCAGCGTGGGATTCGGCTACAGCTGGCAGAACGCCAAGGGCGACGACGCCAACGATTCGTCTGAACGCTATGCCAATCCCTACCTGGATGTGTGGGCCATATCGGGAGGACTCGGGTACGCCGTTATGCCCGAACTGACCATCAACGCGGGGCTCATCCGCTCCTTTTTCAAGGATGAAACCACCGCGCAGAACATTAAGGTGAAACGTGAAACATGGCTGGTAGGTCTGGGTGTGGATTATAAGGTGTTATAACAGACGACGATCCGATTATTCGAAAGCGACGCTGTATATCGTCGCTTTCGATAACGTGTGAAGGCGCGGATTGTATCCGCGCTTTTTCTTTAAAAAATTCTCAGCAGCACCACCGTCACGTTGATCACCACAAAGGCCGTCCCGATGAGCCAGGTGAGGGTGGAAAATCTTTTATCGAAGTGATGAATAAGATCGTCAAAGCGTTTGTCCATTGCTACGAAACGTACATCAACCGCCTCGAAGCGGGCGTCCATCTCCCGAATCAATGAATCAAACCGTTTATCCATGGATTCGAAGCGTTTGTCCATGGACTCGAAGCGTTTGTCCACGGACTCGAAGCGTTTGTCCACGGACTCGAAACGCTTGTCCACAGCTTCAAAGCGCCGCTCCATGGAGGCAAAACCCGCTTTCATTTCATCTATCGCATGGACGATATCGGCCCGCTGGGCGTCCAGGCGGCGTTCCTGCTCCTCCATGCGGGCGTCACGTTCCAGGGCCCACACCATGCCGCCGTGGATGATGTCGGCCAGCTGTTCTATCCGGTCGTCGGTGCGTTCGGTAACGGCGCCCCGCACGGCGCCCACGATGACTGATCGTGGTATCATCACTTCTCCGGTTTTCTCCGTCTTTCGTTCTTTCCTTTCCATAATACCCTCCGCGCGGCGTGTTTTCAAGCAAAAAGCGGGCAGTGTTTCTATATATACGGCGCCGCATGGGATAATTTGAAAAATAAATTGAGGTTTGACAGAATGACCGGGGACAGTACGACAGCGCAACGGTAAACTTGCTGATACCTAACGAGGTTGGGCACAATATAAGGGAACTTTTACATAGTATATTTTAGATCTCCCATGGGCACATATCAGGGAAAAACAGGATTTTCAACAGCGGCATTTCGGAAAATTTCAATTTTAGAGGTGCCCATAAGCTGAAACGGCACATCTTCACGACGAAACCAGTTTTTTGATTTCAATAATAAAATCCGACATCTCCGCAAGCATTCGGGCTGTTTCTTCGGCTGAAAAATCCACAAACGCGTCGTAATCACCCCTGGTCCGGCTCTGGAAAGCATTTCTCAGGCTCTTGCCGAATTGGACGCCTACCATACCTGGAGCGACGAATTCCTTATTGAACCAGCCCAATAATTGACGATGTTTCGATGTTTCATATCCATGTTTTATGGCAAGCGCTGATAAGGCATAAAACATACCATAGTAAACGCGATTCACCGCAACGGAGTATTTACCGTTATTCAATAAAAATCGCACCAGTTCGATGGTTTCCTCGGCCTGTTCAATGCGAAATTGTATTAATGCTTTTCTGTCTTTTTCGTCGATCACACGCGGAGTCCGCGGGAGAGTGCATTTGAGTATACAGGCTGTTTGCCCCTCAGGGTTATAAGCTCTTCTTCGCCGATGATGTGCGTATCGAGCGGAATGCCGTACTTCAGTTCAATATCGTAGCATATATCCGAGACGGCCCTCTCGGTTTTCCAGTCGGCTTTTTCTTTCAGTACTACGAGAACGTCAAAATCCGAATCAGGGCCTGCCATGCCGTGTGTCCTGGAACCGAAAAGAACCACGTCCGTTACACCACCGGCAAATGTACTTTGCAATAAGGATTTCAATTCCGCAAGAGCGTTTTTTTCATCAATGTTCATTTTCAGCACATGTATAAACCGTATTATATGGTACCCACACAAATGGTACACAGGTTACACCCCTTAGTCAAGTCCAAATAAAGACATTTTAACGTCAACAACGGCGGCATATAACGGTTTTTTCACCCGTGTTCCCGAAACCACTCATACTACCCCCTGTGTTTACCGACAATGACTTCATTGATTGAACGGCGTTCAATTCACCCGGATGGATGTTTTTAAAAATGTGTTGACAAACAATAAAATTCCGCGCATAAACGCGTAAGAGTTGTATAATGATCGCACCATGTCCCTGACATTATAATAAAAATGTATTGACATACAGGTTTTGTTGTTTTAGAATCAGCTATGGAATATTCCCGTATCTTCCTGAACACGGTGAACGCCTTAACCCTATACACAAAGCATATTATCCCCCTGCGGGGACCGGTACAGCGGCCGTCGCGCGGGGTATAATAGAGGGTCGTTTAAAAAGTACTTAAAAGTAGTTTGAACGGCCGCCTTAAGAGG
>CAZUXY010000047.1:0-38240 GCA_964624235.1 uncultured Leptospirales bacterium
AATGGCATTTCGATATGACGGCTTTCATGATCAACACCATCGGGTTCGCAAAACCGGAGATACTCCTGAGCGTCAACACCATCGGATACAGTGAGAAGGACCTGGACCAGTTCCCGGGTGGGAATGCCCGTACACTACACGAGGACAAACTGCGACACAGGGAGACGGAATGGAAGAATGACCTAGAAAGGGCCTACAGGCTCGGGAGTGACCTCGTACGGCAGTGAATGGTGCCGCCCGTCCGCGGAATGAGATCCCGGTATCATGGATCTGTCCTCCGGGACGGTTAAAACCCGCCGCATCCCGTCTGTAACAGGCTGGGGATCAACGGCAAGATGCAGTTCATCCACCTTCTCAGGATGTACAATCTCATATCCGGGCAACAGGCCGACACCTCCGTGGTGCTGCTGAAATAGCCCCGCCACGGGAAAAAATTTTGTTCTTGTCCCCCATTTGGGGGATGGCAGGATATCTAATGACACATACACTTTTTCACATATGGCCGATCGCTTCGATGTAACGTATTCACCTACAATACTGTTCGATCGCCGGGTTGTTTGTACGGCGCATTTTCTTGTTTCAATTCACTTACATTAAGAGGGGTACGCGTATGAAAAGGATTTTTGCACTGCTGTTTCTGCCGGTGTTCGCCTCGGCGGCCCATGCCGGAGAGGTCGACGGCGCCATGAAGGAACTTTCGTCGAAGATCATCGCCTCGTACCAGAAACTGCCCGACGCGAAACGGCGGAAATATGTTGCGGTCCTTGATTTTCAGAACCGCTCGATGCTGGCGACGAGGAACAACCTTGGGGTCGCCTTCTCGGAGATACTGGCACAGCACCTGCTGCGCTATCGTGACCGGCTGCGCGTCGTCGAAAGGAAACAGCTGGAGAGCATCATCCGCGAGAAGGAGCTTAAGATGACAGGGATCGTCGAGGGCGGCGATGCCTCTTCATACGGCGAGGTGTTGGGTGCTGATTTCCTTATCATGGGGAGCGTATTCGACGCGGGGGACAAGGTTCGGGTGAACGTGCGCATGGTGGAGACCGGAAAGTCCGAAGTGCTGCTGAACGAGAGTGTGAGCATCGACCGCAGTGCCTTCGTGAAGCAGGCAAAGCGCTATGTGAAGGTGACCCATACCGTATCGGCGGGCTATCAGTACCAGACCCTGGACGATTATACCGTACATAATGTGTACGTCATGTATTCGTATGATTTTTTTCTGGGTCTGGCGCTCAATTTCCAGCTGTTTTACGGTTATTCAGATACAAACAAAGCTGTAGATAAATATTCACAGAGCGGATTTCAGGCGGTTGACAAGTATAAAATATCATTTCAGCAGTTCGGCATGAATGTTCTGTTCAGTAAAAAACTGGATCTGTTCTGGGGCCTGGGGCTGAATCCCTATGCGGGGCCTTCTCTGCTGTACTATATGGACAAGACGGTCCTTTACGAACGTACATATGACGGTATCGACGACCTTGACAACAAGGTCACGATTAACCCGTCGTACATGCTGTTCGGGCTGAGAGGGGGGATTAACCTGGAATACCGGTTTTCCATGAACTATAAGATCTTTGTCGGTGGTGAATACCAGTATTTCCCCGATTTAAAGGTAAAGAAACAGGTGACCTATAAAACGCCTCCTCCTCCTGTGGTAAGGACCCTGCTGTGGGATGACAAAATAAAGCTTACCGGTTACTCCATCACGGCCGGCGCCGCTTATTCGTTTTAACGATGCCAGGCTGTCGCACCGCCCACCCGTACCGGGGAACAGGGGGGACAACGCCCCCGTGCGACGTTGTTCGAATTTTGCCGGCTTGACATTCTCATTATTGTATGACATGCTTACAAAATGGAAAGGGCGAAATCACCTGCATACGACGTCGTCATAATCGGCGCCGGTTTCGCAGGCCCGGTGGCGGCGTGGAAGTGCGCTCGCGCAGGTTTCAGCACCCTCATGATCGAGCGTTCCGAGCACGTGGGCGAGAAGGTAGTTTCGGGCCTCACCATCCCGGTGTACGGTTTTCTCCTGGGTCCCGCCTTCATCCGCGACGGCAACCCTCCGGTGGAACGGCCGGTGGACGGCATCGTCAACTATATCATCAAAGACATCGATACCGGTGACATCGAGACAGACGATTCCATGAGAATACCCAAACCTTTCGCCCCCATCGTTGCCTTCGGCTACAACGCCTATTGCAAGGATTTCTGCGAATGGGAGGCGCGCAAGGCCCTGGAAGCGGGGGCCGTGATCATGACCTCCACGGTGGTGACCGATGTGATCGTGGAGGAGGGGAGAGTGGCCGGCGTGCGCCTGGAGACCGGTAACGAGATACGGGCGAAGATCGTCATCGACGCCGAGGGCTCCCAGGGGCTGGTGGCGGTAAAGGCGGGCATACGCGAAAAGTACCCGCCCGAGTCCATATCACTGGCCGATATCTACGACTACGCAATGCCGAAGGAGGAAGTGGACCGCGTCTTCGGCTACACCCTGCGGTTCTGCTGGGGATGGGACGAGCAGCGGATCTCGCCGCCGCTGGGACACGGCAACGGGCTCATGGTGTGGCCGTACCGTGAAAGCCTCCACTTCATGCAGGACCAGTGCCTGCGCCTGGACGATATTCCCCGTGCAAAGACAGCCAAAACGCAGGCCGGCGCACTGGTACCCCCCCTGCGCACGCGCTTTGACGAATACCACAAGAACATCACGACCAAACTGCCCTGGTGGAAAACAGAGATCGCCCCCCACATTACCCTCAGGGCGCGCCTGTGGGAGGGGTTCGAGATATTCGTGGGGCTCGACAAAAAGCTCAGGGACATGCCGAACCACACCGACGGGATGATACTGGTGGGCGACGCTGCGGGGCTCGAGAGCACCGAACTCTGCGACGGGGTGCCCGCGGCCTGGATCTCCGCTGAGATCGCGGCCGACGTCGCCATAGCGGCGCTCAGGAAAGGCGACACCTCGCGGTCTTTCCTCTCCCGATACGATAAAAAGATAAAGAACCACGCATTACTCCAGTGGTCCATTTCGGGACGAAACCGCTACGACCTGCGTTACGCCCAGCGGGACCATGATCTGAAAAAGCTCAGGCGCTGCGTCCACGACGGATGGGGGCTGGGCGCCCTGACTCACGTATCGTCGCCGCTGGTACGATCACTGCTCCTCAAGGTGCTGAAGGAACCCATGGTGATGGTGAAATGGCGCGACATGTTCTTCCGCTATTACTATAACTGGCACCACAAAAGGTTCGATTACATCGCTACAACCCAGGCGATTGAAAAAAGGAAGGGTGCATGGTTCGCGTGTACCTACCGGGCGTCAGCCGCTCTCACCGTGGTGCTGCTCCCACTCATCTGGGTGCTGGCCGCCGTAAAACTTCCGCTGTCGTTCCTGTTGAACCCGCTGATGAAAGCGACGCTTCCGGTACTGGAACCGCTCTACCGCAGGGCGCTTGACCTGTGCGATCCACTCCTGTCGCGCCTCTCCGCGCGCATGGTCTCGAGGGTGATACACGCCGATCCGCGGATCTTCGAGGTGCGGTCATGAAAGCAAAACACAGGGGACGAAGAACTTCAAAAAAATTCCCCGGCGTCACCTGGGTAGACGCCCCATCTGACTTCATCACGGTAGACCCCGTGCGCTGTACCGGATGCGGCAGCTGCGTGAAGGTATGCCTGGCGGAGTGCTTCGAGATCAGGGGCAGAAAGGCGCGGGTGCGAAGCCTGAAACACTGCATGGAATGCGCCTCATGCTGGTACGTCTGCCCGGAGGGGGCCGTGTCGTTCCGGTGGCCCCGCGGCGGCACCGGTTTTGGGACCGGGTGGGGCTGAGGGAACTCAGTTCACCACGTGCTGAGGTTTCCCCGCCAGGAACGCCCCGATGTTTTCCGCCGTGGTCTGCATCAGGCGCCGGCGTGCCTCCAGGGTCGCCCAGGCCATGTGAGGGGTGATTATGCAGTTTTTCGCCGTGAGGAGCGGGTTATTTGGCACAATGGGCTCGGCCGACACCACGTCCAGCGCCGCACCTGCGAGTTCGCCCCTGTTGAGGGCGGAGGCCAGGTCGTTGTCGACCACCAGGGGGCCCCGGGCGACATTGATGAGAAAGGCCGACGGTTTCATGCGCGCGAGGAGCTTCGCATTTACCATGCCGGTGTTTTCGGGGGTGAGGACGCAGTTGAGGCTCACGACATCAGCCCGTTTGAAGGCCTCTTCACGCGTCACGAAGGAAAAGGGGCGGTACGGCGGCGGGTCAGTTTCGTTCACATCCACCGCCAGCACCTCCATGCCGAATGCGTGCGCCAATTCGCCGACCCTCCTGCCGATACGGCCGAAACCCACTACCGCCATGGTCTTTCCCGCCAGTTCCGTCTGGGCGGTAAGGGTGTAACTCCACCGGCCGCTTTTGGCCCATTCGCCCTCCTTTACCGAGGCGTTGTGCAGGGCCACGCGGTTGGTGAATTCCAGCAGCAGCGCGAAAACGTACTGGGCGACCGAATCGGTTCCGTACACCGGCACATTCGATACGGGTATGCCCCGTTCCCGGGCCGCCGCAACGTCGACGATGTTATAGCCGGTCGCCAGAACGCTGATGTACCTGAGCCGCGGAAGCTTCATGATCGTTTCCCCGGTCAACAGGGACTTGTTGGTCAGGATGATATCCGCACCGGCGGCGCGCTCTTCCGTGTCTTCAGCCGCGGTCCAGCCGTAAACAATAAGCCTGCCGAACCGTTCAACCGGATCCCAGGGGTTGTCGCCGGGATTAAGGCGCTCTCCGTCCAGAACGACTATGGTAAGTTCATCATGTTTCATGCGTTTTCTCCGGTAGGGGTTCTCTATGCACCATACCAGCCGGGCGGATGCCTGTCAAGAACCACGCGGTGCGGCTGAACACCTCCCCGCGCCGGGAAAACCTTCGTCGGCATTGAGACGACGGCAGGCTGATAAATTTCTGAATGAAGGGAAAGTCCACTGGACGGAAAACCGCGGATATGATAATCGCTTTATCATCTGTCGAAGTTTTTGCATCAGCTGAAGCGGTGGCGGTATGGGTATTCTTGAAGAAAAGGAAGGCGGCGTTAGCCTGCGGGGAGGTACACAATGACGTCTGAAACCATAGGGTGGATAGGAACCGGCGTTATGGGGAGGTCCATGTGCCGGCATATATTAACCGGAGGATATAAGGTCAACGTATACAACCGGACCAGGTCCCGTGCCGATGATCTGGTCGCCGCGGGCGCCCGGTGGTGCGACAGTCCCGCCGAAGTGGCGCGGCACAGTACAATCGTCTTTTCCATGGTGGGCTATCCGACCGACGTGGAAACGGTAATTCTGGGGGAGGAGGGGGTGCTCGCCGGCGCCCTGAAGGGAAGCATCATCGTTGATATGACCACCTCGGAACCTTCCCTGGCGCAACGCGTATGGGCGGAGGCCCGTGCGAAAGGAATCGACGCGCTGGACGCCCCGGTGTCGGGGGGTGATATCGGCGCGAGAGAAGGGAAGCTGGCCGTTATGGCGGGAGGCGATGAGGCGGTGTATAAAAAAGTTGTGCCGCTCTTTCGTCTTATGGGTGAGAACATCGCCCTCATGGGCGGGCCCGGCGCCGGCCAGCATACCAAGATGTGCAACCAGGTCCTCATCGCCTCGACCATGATCGGGGTGGTGGAGTCGCTCCATTACGCCCGCCGGGCCGGCCTGGACCCGGGAGAAGTCATCGATGTGATCGGGAAAGGGGCGGCTTCGAGCTGGTCCATCAACAACCTGGGCAGGCGCATCGTGGACGGAAATTTCGAACCGGGTTTTTTCGTGAAACATTTCGTGAAGGACATGGGCATCGCCCTGCGCGAAGCCGAACGCATGAACCTGTCGCTGCCGGGACTCGCCCTGGCCAAGGAGTTTTACACGGCGGCCATGGCCCTGGGTATGGAAAACCTGGGGACCCAGGCGCTGTACAGGGTGTTCGAGCGGATGAATTACCGTTAAAACGGACCGGGAGTCGTCACGGCAGTTCAACGATCCTGAAATCGACGGTGTTGCCGCCCCTGGTGACGCTCAGGTACGGTCGTTTGGCGGTTTCGGCGTACCCGGGGCCGCACACGGTGTGGAAAGTACTGGCGTTCCAGAAGGTGGTCGTGTAGAAGGCGAAACCGTAGAAGTCGGTCATGACGAACCAGTCGTTGTAGTAGGCCGTTATGTCGATGGTATACCAGCCAGTCGCTCCTCCCGGCGGCCAGTTGGTAAAGGCTTTTTCGTCGGACTGGTTGTGGGGAGGCCGTACGGCCCATGACGTGTAATCCTCGTCGCGCCAGGAGGCCGTCATGGGAAACACCGAATAATGGTAGGTCCCCGTGCCGGCGGCGCTGTCTTTATATATGTGCAGCACGGCGCCGGTGGCGGCATCGGGTAACCCGTTAATATCGGGCCATGAGTATATTATGAGCGCGTAAGTTCCTCCCAGCACGCTCTGCCCTCCGTTTACCTGCCAGTCATTACTCGCCTTCGTGCACCCGGTGGCGGCGTAATTCCAGCAGCGCATGGATTCTTTCAGGTAGAGGCTGTTGTTCACGGTGATGTTCGGTGTGGTAAAGGAACCGTATTCGGGGTGTACCGCGGTGATGGTGCCGCTCCCCTCGGTGCTCAGGGCGAGAAAGGAGGTGCTGGTCCCGCTGGCCGTGCTGAGATTGCCGTTGATAATCCCGCTTCCGGTCCAGGTTACGGTTACATCCCCGATGTAGGTGCCCGAGCCGTCATAATGGGCGGCATAGACCGTAAGGTTATGCAGCCCCTTTATGGTTATATCGGCGCTCAATACGGAACCCCCTCCGTTTGCCGCCATGTGAAAACGTATATGGTGGGTCAAATATTCGCTCTGGGCCTTTCGCGCATAATCGTACATATCGTATTTTTCGCATGACGATACGAAAAATAGAAACAGCACCGCGGCGGGAATAATGTTAAACCTGTAAGAATGCACGATTTTTATATAGTTATAAAACCTGGAATCGGAACGACTATTAATGCCAATATACGAATGCGATGGTATACAGACAAATAAATGTGTATAATTTCAAAACGGTGTTCCTGTGGGGTAGATCCTGTTTTTCGGTAACCCGATGGAAGAAGGTTTTGGTTTGACTTATATGTAAATGTGCCGTGTAATAAAAAAGGGAAAAAGAACTTACAGTTAAGTGATTGAGAATACTTACCTGACGGGAAAGTATCCTAAACGGCCCCAATTTGTGTAGTCCGGTGAATACGAGGATGCGTACCAGTATGGACCATCACCGGCTTGATGATATACCACGCCTGTGACGGCACAGAATTGATTCAAAACGAATGGCGGGAGGGAACTGGATATGATAAAAAAACTGTTGTTATTTATACTGAGCGCCGCGGTGATAGCCGCCGTGATACTGTTCGCCGGCGGTAGAATAACTGATTTTCTGGATGTTCCCAGCGTGCTCGTGGTTGTAAGCATACCGGTAATTCTGTTGTTTTATAACTTTTCCGCTAAAGAAATAGGGAATACGGTTCGGTTCTGCTTCAATTACTCTAACAAAAAGAAGAAATTCAATATTGACCTGGGGCTGCTGATCCTGACGTCATTCAGAAACAATGTATACATTACCGCTCTCATGGGTTCCGTGCTTGGTGTTATATTCATTTTAATCACACTGAACGATAAAAGCGCGTTGGGTAAGGACCTGGCCGTCGCCATGCTGACGATACTGTATGCATTGATTATAAACCTCATAATTGTATCACCCGCTATCGATGCGTTGCGCAGGGAAAGAGAACGCAATAAGTGATGACCCAGTAATACCAGGAGGAGCAGGATGAAAATGAAAAACAGAATCATGGTCCTGATCACAGGTATAGTTGTTTTAGTGTTCGGTGTGGCGGATATAAACGGTGCCGATGTCGCCGGCAAGCGTATCCATCGTTTCAGCCTGGGCGACTGGGAATGTGTCGTGATCAACGACGGGTCCAGAACGGCGCCGGCGAGTAAATTTTTCAATGAGGAAAATGTTAAAAAGATCATGCCGGTGTTAAAAAGGAAGGGGCTGGACGCGTCTTCCATAAGGTCCAGTTTCAATATTTTGATCTTAAAGAAGAATGATGTCATAATAATCGTCGATACCGGGCTTGGCAGGGACATGGGGGCCGGTTCGGGACGGCTGATGGCTAATTTGAAAAGAGCCGGTATCGATCGGGCGAAAGTCAATTTCGTGGTTCTCACCCACGGCCACTGGGACCATATCGGCGGGATTACCGACAGTAAAGGCAGGTTGAATTTTCCCAATGCGCGGTATTTCATGTCCCGGAATGAATGGGAATACTGGACTTCAGAAGCGAATGTAAGCAAACTGACGAAAGAAAGGGCGGAGGCTGCCCGCAAAAATCTCACTCCTATAAAGGACAGGGTGACATTGCTCAAAGGGAATGAGGAATTCATCGAGGGGATAACGGCGATACCCGTGTTCGGCCATACCCCCGGCCAGATCACCCTGCTGATCAGATCGAAGAATCAGTGCCTGCTGCACATCGCCGATGTTATGCACTTCACCTTCCAGGTGGACGTGCCCGACGCCTGCCCCGTTTATGACAGGGACCCTGTGCGGGCGATAGAATCACGAAAAAAGATAATCGGCCTGGCAAGAAAAAACAACTGCATGCTGTTCGGGTTTCATTTTGATTTTCCCGGATTGCTGAAGGTCAGGTAGCATTCGCATCTGGTCCTGGCCGGCACACGGAACAACGGGTTTTTGCCGTGTACACCTTGTCTCCAACGACGCTTTACCCGACATACAACCGGGGTACGCGGGAACTGATGGAACAGAGCACCTCGTAGGTGATGGTCTCCATCTTCGCGCAGAGTTCCTCCAGCGGTATGCGATCTCCCTCCATCTCACCGAAGAGCAGCACGTCGTCGCCGTTATATGCGGTGCCGTCGGGGCCCAGATCCACCATGGTCTGGTCCATGCAGACCGTTCCCGCCACGGGGTACCTTCTGCCGCGTATCATTACCTCGCCGCTGTTGGAAAGGAGGCGGTTATACCCGTCCCCGTAGCCCACCGGCAGGGTCGCGATGCGGGTCTGTTCGGGAGTGATGTAGGTATGGCCGTAGCTGATTCCCGCACCGGCGGGACAGACCTTGAAGTAGGACACCCTGGTTTTCAGCGTCATTACCGGCTTGAGGTACGCGCCGTTGAAAGACACATTTGGCATGTAGCCCATAGGGTTGTATCCGTAGAGCATAATGCCGGGGCGCACCATGGTATAGTGCGAATCCCTGAAGTTGATGACACCTGCCGAGTTGGCCAGATGAATGAGTTCCGGCAGTGCGCCTTTTTTCGTCATGCCGTTCACAACGGCATCGAAGCGCGAAATCTGGGTAAGGGTGAAATCGCGGTCGTTCTCGGCCCTGGCGAGATGTGAGAAGAGCCCTTTCACCGTGATATTTTCCATGGTAATGGTTTCTTCGATGAACTTTTCGGCATTATACCAGTGCACGCCGATGCGTTCCATTCCAGTATCGATCTTCAGATGGACGTCGGCGTTTTTCCCCATGGACTTCGCCGCTGCCGAAACGGCCCTCGACTTGTCGAGGGATGAACTGGTAATCCCGACATCGTGCTCTATAAAGTGAGGTATCTGTTCGGTATTGATGGCGCCCAGCACCAGTACAGGGGCCGTAATCCCGTTGTTTCGCAGAAACACCGCCTCTTCCAGATAGGCAACCCCCAGGCAATCGGCCCCGGCCGCCAGGAGTTCACGCGAAATACGCACGATGCCGTGACCGTAAGCGTTGGCCTTTACCATGGCCATAACCTTAACGCCGGGACCGATCAGTGAGCGGACGATCCGGTAGTTATGCACCAGATTTCCCAGGGAAATCTCCGCCCGCGTGGGTCGGTTCATGTAGGCTTCGTGGGTGAATACCATGGTTACATTCGTTGTTTGATAATCCAACCACCTTAACGGCGGTATTATGAATAAATCAATAGAATTTTCAACTGTAACATGGGCCGGTCATGAACACATATAAATTTTCTTGACACGGCGGCTGTAATAAGTTTTTTAATATAAAAGACAGGCCAGCCGTACCCGATTGAACTTTATAATGTGGAGATAGACGATGGATCTGAGCGCTGAAGAAAAGAAAATGATGATCAAAATCATCGATAACATGTACCATGGCGGAGCCTATAAACGCGCCACCTGGATCGATACTGTCTGTCCTTCGAAGAGCGAGAAGGCGATTCTGGAAAGTCTGTGCAAGAAAGGACTGGCGGAGAAAGGGCTGGGCGGTACCGTTGCCGGTGATCCCTACGACGCCTGCTGGCTGACCCCCGAGGGAAAACGTCTCTACGAAGGATTCAGCGCCCGTTAATCCTGATCATCCTGCTGCAACTTCATTACAATTCCAGCGTCCAACCTTTGCCCATCATGGACGCGCCCTTTTCCATGGCTTTTAGAAACCGTGAGCGGAGTATATCGCTCATGAGCGCTTTCCTGACCGGAGGGAGATTGAGAAATGCCCCCAGTATCCCCCGGAGCACACGGTGGGTGATCCGGGAGGGATCGTCGAAGATCTGATACGGAAGATTTCCGCGTTCCAGGCTCTGGAGTATGGCGCGCGCAAAGGTGGTTTCCGGGTGCAGCACCCGCTGTTTTCTTTCGGTGAGTTTTATCCCGTCGCGGGGGCATTTGAGCGCGCAGACCCCGCATCCCAGGCAGAATGTGGTATCGATCACGGGCACCTTTCCATGGATGTTGGCCCCAGGCTCTTCCTTCATGGAAACGGCGTTGACCGGGCAGACCCTGGCGCATTTACCGCATCCGGTGCAGTTTTCAACGATCACCTCGGCCATGTAATTGGAGCTTACCACGGCGTTGGGATAGCCGAAGCGGCTGATGCCCGCCAGCGCGTTGCAGCAGCACCCGCAGCAGTGGCAGATAAAGGTAACGTTATTACGCACGTTATCGGCGATAAGCACCAGCCCCAGGTCACGGGACCGCGAAAGGTTTTCAAGCATCTCCTCCTTCGATACGCTCCGCGCGAGACCATTGCGTATCAGGTATTCGGCGGAATACGCAAAGGAGGAACAGGTGTCC
This sequence comes from uncultured Leptospirales bacterium, assembly GCA_964624235.1. GTDB lineage: Bacteria > Spirochaetota > UBA4802 > UBA4802 > UBA5368 > CAZUXY01. The sequence continues at coordinate 11,122 of CAZUXY010000047.1, forward strand.
AGCGGCGTATCGCAGTTCTTTTCCCCCGTATGGAGCTTCTCGTGACGGCATGAACAGGTGCCGATGGAGAATACCTTTTGCGCTTCCACGATGGAACGGGCCTTCTCGTAATCCAGTATCTCGGTGGAAAGTTCTTCCCGCACCGTTTCCTCGTGGGGTATGGCACGCATGGGAGACACCGTCTGGCCGTCGCCGAAATTGGCTTCCCAGAAGGCGCCGTTCTTCCCCAGGTAGTCCCTGAACAGGTGCGCCGCTTTTTTTACATCATGGTCATTACCCGTCCGCATCATGGTGAACTCGAAGATGCCTATCACCATCGGGGAGGCCATGTAATGAAAGACACCGTTCACGCAGAGGTCCACGATGAGTCCCTTGCCTGCCAGGTTGTTCAGCATGTTTTTAAGGCACGGCCCTTCCATGCCGGTGCGGGAAACCAGTTCAGGCAGGGTGGCCAGGCCGTAAGGCATGGATACTATGAGGCGGGCCTCATCGGGCGTGTAGAGCAGCGCCAGTAACTCGCGGAAAGACTCATTCCACGGGGCGCGGGCCGACAGCCGGTCTATCTTGGCGCCCAGTTTTCTATACAGGTCTTTTGGGGTCGTATGTCCCACGGATCACTGCTTTCTCAACGCCAGGGTGTTGACGGCGTCGATCACGCTATCGGGCCGCACGAACTGCACCTGGTGTCCGATACCTTCAAGTATTTCCAGACGGGAGTCGGGCAGTACCTTGACGAGCTGACGTGAGTCCTCAGCCGGTAGCAGCCGGTCCTCGGTCCCGTGAATGATGATGAAGGGTGTACGGATTTCAGGGTAAGCCGTTATCAGTTTGGGCATTTCACCGTTCACGGTGAGGACTTCCCTCGCGAGGGTCACTATTACCCCGGGTTGCAGAAAAATACGGGCACGCAGGGTGAGTATCCCATCCGTCATGAATTTTTCATTCGGGTGGAACGCATTCTTCATGCCCGCGTCTACCATGCTTTTGCCGACGGTCGCCGAGGCCAGCACGGCAAGCCCCCTCCCCAGCAGGGGGATGCGGATGATCCTGTGCAGGGGATCAGCCTTTTTCAAAGGGTACGATACGCCGGCGACGCACACGAATCCTTTGACCGCGGTGGGTTTCTTCGCCGCCATGGCCAGGGTGATGCCGCCGCCGTAAGAGTGGCCGGCCACGATTACATTCTTCAAGGCCAGTACCTTAATAAGTTCTATCGCCGTATCAGCGTTGGATGAAAGGGAAAAACCGGTGCGGCGGGCGCCGCTGTAGCCGTGGCCGGGCCGGTCGTAGGCGGTCACGCGGTATCGCTTCGCCAGCGTGTCCATAACGGGTGACCAGTCTTCCAGGCACCCCGGCAGTCCGTGGATGAGGAGGACATCATCTCCCTTTCCCGCCTGGAGGTATCGTAGTTTTTCGCCCAACACCTCGATATAACCGCCTTTCAGGTCTTTTGGAATCGTGACAGCGTCACGGCTGAACAGACCGGCAAGTACCAGAAGCACTATCAATCCTGTAAATACGAGAAGGATATATTTCGATATTTTTTTCAAAACGCCGCCCCCTTTACCGTATGGTATGAACAATAAGTACACACGAAACCCGGGCATTTGTCAACGATATTGAGGGTGGATTCCAGGATTAAGCGATGGGACGGTTTTTCAAGCGGTACTTAAGCGGTGTGATGTTTTCCAGCTCCCTGAACTGACGGGTGAAATGGCTCTGGTCGGCGAAACCCGCCGCGGCCGCTATCTCAGCCAGGGAGCGGTCGGTGGCGGACAGCAGGTATTTCCCGTAATCTATGCGGGCCTTTTTCAGATAGTCGGTGAACGACATGCCGGTCTCCTCCCTGAACAGGTGCAGCGCCCTTCCCACGCTCAGGCCCGCCGCGGCGGCCAGTTCTTCAGCGGTAACGCGGTCGGCGAAATGCCCTTCAATGTATTCCCTCATCTTGCGGCACTCGAAGCTCTTCTTGCGTTTTTTTACGGATGAGAGCGTGACGATGTATCGTTCCAGGATGCGGGTAAGGCTGTGACAGAGGCTTTCGAAGTCGCCGATCTCGTTGAGCTCGGTGAGGTTGGAGTAGTTGAGACCCAGCAGTTCCCTGGGCTTCACCCCGTACTCGATGGCCTTGCGTGAAAGGATGACGACCAGTTCCATCACCCGTATCTTCAGTACGTCAAAGTTCATTCCGCTGTCGAAAAAGATATAGCCGAGAAACTCGTTGAGGATCTCCTTGGCGCCCTGGATGTCTCCCAGCGCGACCCGTTCCATGATGCCGTCCTGTTTTTCAAGTATTATGCGCGCCGTATCCTGCTTTGAATTCTTGATGGTTTCGATGTAGTGTGCGATATCCAGCTGCTGGGCGCTCCGCTCGCGCTTTTCGGGCAGTGTGGAAAAATCGCTGAGCCCGTGCTTTCTGACCAGACGAAAAAGTACATCGGCGCAGCGGCGTATCCTCCTCCGGCTGATTACCGGGATGTCCAGGTCTCCCGGTTGAAACTCCCCCGCTATATTGAGGCTTTCAAGCGTGGCGGAAAGGTCACGGTCGAAATCACCGGCCATCTCAGGGAAGATAACGAATCCACTGATGAACGCCCCCGCAAGAGCACCGTCTTCGATCGCCGGCACGGAAAATGCCACCAGCCCGAGCGGTGTGGCCGAGAAATAGGCCTCGCCCCAGCGGTAAGAACCCTCCACCGATTTTTTCCGCCACTCCCGCATCAGGGGTTCCATTTCCGGCTCTATCCCCAGGGCGGCGTGAAGGTCTGAGGGAATGTGGTGGAATACGCCGGTCCCCGCGCAGTCGGAGAAGACCAGGGGGAACGGACAGGTTTTGCCGTACTCCGTCGCAAGCCGTTCGAAATCCTTTTTCTTTATCATAAACTGCCGGTTCCCCTTCGGAAAGTGTCGATACACCGCGGTCGGGCCGAAGCCAACAGGATTAATTCCCGGCACAACCGGTGTAATTATAATATGTAATAATGAAACAACGATTTTTTCAAGAAAATAGCATGATCATTCAAAAAAATCCCCTTACCATACAATACAAACACTATGAAGTGTGTTTAAATGATCTAAACCGGCTGAATCCAGCAGTATTTTTACCGGACCGCCGGGCATCTGTCAGAATCAGTGGAGGAAGAATAATGGAAATTTTAAATAAACTGGCCGCGAACATAGAAGCGGGGAATTCCGCCGAAACCAAGAACCTGACGAAACAGGCCCTGGGCAAGGGCATTACCCCGGGCGATATACTGAACAACGGCCTTATCAGCGGCATGAACAGCATAGGGATAAAGTTCCGCAACAACGAGGTGTTTATTCCCGAGGTGCTGGTGGCGGCCCGGGCCATGAAGGCCGCCCTGGAGATATTGCGGCCCCTCCTGGGGCAATCGGGCGTGAACTCGAAGGGGAAGGTGGTGCTGGGTACCGTAAAGGGCGACCTCCACGACATTGGTAAGAACATAGTGGGCATTATGCTCGAAGGCGCCGGCTTCGAGGTCATCGACCTGGGAACCGATACACCGACCGAAAAATTCATCGAGGCGGTAAAAACCCATAAGCCGGGCGTGGTCGGTCTCTCGGCGCTTTTGACCACCACCATGCCTTCGATGAAGGCGGTGGTTGAGAAGCTGAAGGAGGAAAACCTGAGAGACCGTGTAAAGGTCATCATCGGCGGCGCACCGGTCACCCAGCCTTTTGCCGATGAGATCGGCGCCGACGGTTATTCCGCCGATGCCACCGGCGCGGTGGACCTTGCCCGGGGGTTCGCCGGATAAAGCGTGAAGGAGCGTACCGGCAATGAACATGCGGGAATGGGTGGAGTCGGTAATCGAATCGGAAAGACGGCAGGCGTTTCCTCTTATGCCTTCGGTAGGCCTTGCCGTTACCGGGATGAATATGCGGGAAGTCATCGCTGACGGCGTCACACAGGCGCAGTGTATCGTCGCCCAGGCGCATCGGTTTCCCTCGGCGGCCTGCCTCACCTTTATGGACCTTTCAGTGGAGGCAGAAGCTTTCGGTTCAGAACTTACAGAGGTCGGCGGCGAGGTGCCGACCGTGCTCGGGAGCATCGTGACCGGAATTGAGAGCGCCGTTGCCCTGAAGGTTCCTTCAGTGGGCGCAGGCCGCAGCGGCGAGTACCTGAAGGCTGCCGGTCTCGCGGCCAGAGAGATCAACGACCGTCCGGTCTTCGCATGTCATATAGGGCCGTTCTCCCTCGCGGGACGCCTCTGCGGAATGACCGAGGCTCTCATGAACGTACACCTGGCGCCGAAGGTACTGCACACGGTACTGGAAAAATGCACCGAATTCCTGGCTGCGTACGCACTGGCCTTCCGCGAAGCCGGCGCCGACGGTGTCGTCATGGCCGAACCCGCCGCGGGCCTTATATCCCCGGTGCAATGCGATGAGTTTTCTTCAAAATACGTGAAAGAGTATGTCGCTAAGGTTCAGACCGACCATTTCATGGCGGTGCTGCATAACTGCGGAAGCACTCCACGTCATGTCGAGACCATGGTTTCCACCGGCGCCATGGGACTTCATTTCGGGAACGCCGTGGACATGGCGAAGGTAATGGCGCGGCTTCCCGGCGACCGCCTGGGACTGGGGAACATCGATCCCGCCGGAGTGTTCCACGGCGGCGATCCCGCGTTGGTGAGGTAAACGACCTTAAAGCTTCTGGAAGCGACCGGGGGTTTCCGCAACTTCATCGTTTCGTCGGGCTGCGATGTACCCTCCGGCACGCCCCTGCGCAACATGGAAGCTTTTTTCGACACGGTGAATGAATATAATACACGAAAGGCAGGAAAGAATACGAAAGCCGTAGAGGTGACGTGAATGCCCCCCGGGAGGGGGTTGAAAAACTAACATAGAGGAAGCCTGAATGTATTTCAAGGAAGACTGGGAACAGGTAAAAAAACGCTTCGAGGCGTTCTGGGCCGTTGATATGCTGGACCGATGCTGCATCGCCGTTACCGCACCGCGCGGGGAACCGCTGCTCTGCGACGCGGAACTGAGAGCGCCGGCGGATCTCATGGAGCAATGGACCAGCCCCGAACTGGCCTACGCCACCTATACCTGGGCGTTATCCTATGGCTACCTCGGCGGTGAGGCCCTTCCGACGCTGTCGGGCTATCTCGGTCCCGGTGTGGTGGCGGCTTTCGTGGGCTCCGACTATACCCTGCGCGAGGACACCGTGTGGTACGGCAGGGAGCCGGTACTCCACGACCTTGTGGACCGTAAAGCATTGCGGCTGAATGAGGACCATGAGCTCTGGAAGGCGGTACAGGACCTTACATCTTATTATGCCGAAAGGGCGCCGGGCAGGCACGTGGTGGGCATGACCGACCTGGGAGGAAACCTCGACGTGGCGGCGTCGCTCAGGGGAACGCAGCAGCTCATCTACGATCTCATCGATACTCCTTACGAGATTATGAAACTGGTGGATGAGATTGACGAGGTCTGGTTCCGGTGTTTCGACCGTCTTTATGACATCATCTACGGCGCGACCGGCGGGATGACCGCCTGGATGCCCCTGTGGTATCCGGGGCGCTGGTATCCCCTGCAGTGCGATTTCAGCGCCAACCTGTCCCCGTCGATCTTTGAAGAGTACGTACTGCCAGCGCTTGTGAGGGAGTCGTCACGTCTCGACAGGGCGATCTACCACCTGGACGGCCCCGACGCACTGAAATACGTGGATTGTCTGCTCGACGTCGGTACCATACACGGCATACAGTGGGTGCCGGGGGAGACCGGCGTGCCCGAGTCCTCCGTGGCCCATGACGCCTGGTTTCCACTCTATAAGAAAATCCAGGCCAAAAAGAAGTGCCTGGTGCTGCTTGACGTGAAACCCGCAGAAGTAGAGAAAATACTCTCCCGTCTGTCGGCAAAGGGGCTGTTCATGAATACGCAGTGTACGGATGAGGAGGAGGCGCGGGAGCTGCTGCGGCTGGTGGAAAAGTGGAGCAGGGCGTGAGGAACCCCCCACAGTCCCCCCTTCGTAAGGGGGGAGGCCCCCCGTGGAGACCCTTCGCAGGGAGGGAGGCTTTTCTCCTCCACCCGGGAAGGCTATGGCCGTGGACGGTATGGTGTCGACCGCGGCCGGGAGGCCATAATACGCTCGACGGGGAGGCTGGGAGGGGGTAGAAAAGATTCTATACAACAGGATGCACCGAAACTCCCGGGAGGTTGCGTTATGACGGTAACATTAAAGGAACGGTTCATATCGACAATGAAGTTCAAACCCGCCGATCGTCCATGGCGGTGGGAGACCCTGGGTTTCTGGAACGAGACTATCGCACGATGGCACGGGGAGGGCTTGCCGACGGCCTTTGATATTTCTGAAAAACTTTTCGGTCTCAATGAATTCGACTGTCAGACACCCGTACACTTTCAGCCTGATCTTCATCCCGGATTATTTCCCCTGTTCGACGAAGAAATCCTTGATGAATCGGAAAATACAATAAAAAAGATCTCGATCACGGGCGCGGTCGTGGAGGTGCCGAAGGACGGGCACAGCATCCCGCCTCATATACTCGAAGGGCCGGTGAGGGACCGTGCCTCATGGGAAGATATGAAGGTACGTCTGGCTCCGGATACGCCCGGCCGTGTGAATCAGCACGAATGGATTTTTCCTCTGGCTACCGAGCACGGCTTTCCCATGTTTGTCTATATCTGCGGAATTTTCGGCACGCTACGGCACCTGTTCGGCGTTGAGCCTCTCATGTACGCCTTCTACGACCAGCCGGAGTTGATACACGATATCGCGCGGAACTGGGTCGCGATGTGGAAATCCGTACTGGCAAAGATAGCCGGGACCTATGTGCCCGATATGGTTAACCTCTGGGAAGACATGTGCGGCCGCAGCGGTCCCCTCATCAGTCCCGCCATGTTCGAGACCTTCATGTCCCCCTATTACAGGGAACTGGTTACATTTATGCGAAACGAACTGGGAGTGACCGCCGTCAGCGCCGACAGCGACGGCGACATCACCCTGCTCATTCCGAAATTCGTTGATGCCGGGGTGAATATGCTCTATCCTTTCGAGGTGCAGGCGGGTATGGACGTGTTGAAGGTGCGAAAAGAGTGGCCCGACCAGTTCGTTATCTGGGGCGGCATCGACAAGCGGGAACTGGCGAAGGATAAAGCGGCCATAGAAAAAGAGGTGATGAAAATAGTCCCTCCCATGCTGAAGGCGGGGGGATACATCCCCGGCCTCGACCACCTGGTCCACCCGGAGGTCCCCTACGAAAACTGGCTGTATTTTCGTGACCTGACGCGGGAGGTGGTGGACCGATACTTCGGCCTCTGAGGTTACGTGTAAATGAAAATCCTTCCATTTCAATATGCGAACCGGTTAGCGGATATTGCGCAGAAGGAATCGACACAGCGGCCAGACACGGCAGGGCGGGGCATTTACGCATTATGGCGGACACGAACCGGTGGTGGAACCGGGACCATATATACCAAAGCATGTTAACCCGGCTTCACAATAAACACGTCCGTTTACAAAAACACTTGCCGATATGCGGCGGCATGTCCTATAATTCCTACAATTTCCCGGATACGAAAAGGATAAATGACAGAATATGCTCTCCCTGGGCATTGAGTTCAGCACACAGTCGGTGAAGACGGCGCTCCTGGATGCCCTGAGCGGTGACGTGGTCCATACCGGCTCTTTTGCGTACGATGAACGGTTCCCCTGGTATCAGACAACCGGGGGCGTGCTGCCGCACAACGATCCCTCGGTGCGACAGACTTCCCCCTCGATGCTGCTGGAAGCGCTGGATCTCTGTTTCGCGTTGTTACTGGAACAGGGTGTCGAGCTCGGCAGGGTAACCGTTATAAAAATCGACGCGATGCAGCACTGCACCGTATGCGCAGGGGAGGATTTCCAGTCCGCCGTCGGTTCGCTCGACCCGTCACGTAGTATAAAAGAACAGATCGCACCGGTCCTCACCCGGCGCAACGCCCCGATATGGGAAGACCGCAGCACCGCCGCAGAAGCCGCACTGCTCGAAGAGGCCATGAGCGCGCACGGCGGTTTGTATTCCCTCTGCGGAAACAGGACGGAGCTCAGGTTTCCCGCGGCGCAGGTATTGAAGTGGGCCAGGGAAGCGCCGGGGGAGTACCGCGACACGGCACATATATTTCTGCTGAGCGCGTTTCTCAGCTCAATTTTGGCGGGGAGGGTCTGCCCGGTGGACACCGGCGACGGCTGGGGCACCAACTTCAACAGCCTGGACATTCAGCGTCCCGGATGGAGCGACGAGATACTCTTCGAATACGACGGGCTGCTGGAGGACGCCGGGCTGCACGGAACGATAAGAAAAAAGATTGGGGGAATGACTCAATATGATACACCACTGGGGGTGATCAGCCCGTACTTCGTTGTAAAATACGGCATGGACCCCGATGCGGTGGTACTGGCCGGTACTGGCGACAATCCCGCCCTTTTGCTGGGATGCGGAGGGCATGCGGTGGTATCCCTGGGGTCGAGCTTTACCGTAAATGGAATCGTTTCAGAAATCACACCATCCCCCTCAGGCGGTTATAATCTCTTCGGTTATATCCCTGGCACAGCCATGGCTCTGACCGTCATTACCAACGGAAGCAAGGTGCACGATGAATTTATTAAGCGATACATAATATCGTCCGAACGGCACGCGCCTTCGAACGGCGACTGGGAGCGCTATATCGAAGCGGCGGGTACGCCGCTTTTGGGTGCCGGCGAACCGCTGATGCTGCCGTATCTTTTCGATGAATCGGTGCCGTTGCGCCCCAGGGGGATGGTGCGGGAAGGGTTTGACGATAAGGATTTGTCGGTAAACATACGCGCGCTGCACCTTTCCCAGGCGCTGGCGTTGAAGCTCCATTCGGGCCACCTGGCGCGGTTGCCCTCGCTGTGTATCGCGGGCGGCGCCGCCCGCAACCGTTTTATGCGACAGCTGATTGCAGATGTTTTTGGCGCGGAAACCTATACCACGGCGGATGTCGTTTACGCCGCCCCCCTGGGATGCGCTGTCAGCGGCGCCAGGCACCTGCTGGGAATGAGTTACGATGACGCGGTCGAGCGTTTTGTTCGACGGGACAGCGCTTCTGTCTGCCGACCCCTGCAGGAAAACCGTGAAACGGTCAGGGTGCTGTTGGAGCGATATACCGAACTTGAGAAAAAAGCATGAAGACAGGCCACAGAGACACGGAGGCACGGAGAGGTGTTGATGTCAAATTGCATAAACCCTCTGCGTCTCCGTGCCTCCGCGGCTAATATGGTTCAACAACATAGTTCGTGTTTATTAATTGAGAGGAAATAATGTTTAAAAAAGACATCGCCCCCGGCTTTGCGATCGAGATCAATGACAACGATGTCAATGTACTCAGGAAACTTGCCGGGGAGATTGCCCGCATCGCGGCCCTTCCCGAACAGAAACAGAATCGTGACTTCTGGAAAAACGTCAATGACAACCGGAAGAACAGCACCGCCGTCATGGTACGGCAGGATGAGATACCCTGGCATGAAATGCGGGGTTTCGATGAACTGACGCTGGAGACCACTGATCCGTTCTCGCGGACCATTGAAGAGGAATTCAGGCGGACAGTGTTCCAATGGAACCATTGTCGCGGCGACATGGTGGTGGAGCCGGTTGTGCGATCGGGGCTGGTAATTATAGACACGGGTTTCGGCATATCAGGCAGCGAGACACTTATACAGCAGGGCGACGGAAACGTGATCCACGCCCAGCATTACGATACCGTGATCAAAGACGAGGCGGATATAGAAAAGATAAAGGACCCCGTCGTCACTCATAATAAAGAGATGAGTGAAAATCTTTTTCAGCTGCGAAAAGAACTCTTCGGGAACATCCTCGATGTCCGAAAATGCGGGATCTATTTCAGTTATACCGCTCCATGGGACGACATGGTGCGTCTCTGGGGGCCCGAACAGCTCCTTATGGACCTGGTCGACCGCCCGGATTTCGTGCACCGTGCGATCGAACGTTATATCGACGCATGGAAGGCGCGGCTGAAGCAATACGAGAAACTGAACCTGCTCTGCTACGATGAAGGGGCCTTCATCGTGGGCTCCGGGGGCTACGGCTATACCGGCGACCTGCCGGGAGAGCATTATAATCAGGGTCGCGTGTCCCTTAAAAACCAGTGGGGCTTCGCCACGGCCCAGCTCTTCGGATCGGTGTCGCCGGCCATGCACGAGGAGTTCGCCCTCCGTCATGAGATCCCCCTGCTTTCGCTGTTCGGACTGTCGTACTACGGCTGCTGTGAGCCGCTGCACGGCAAGATCGACATCCTGAGAAAGATACCGAACCTGAGAAAGATTTCCATCAGCCCCTGGGCCGACATCGCGAAATCGGTGGAAAACACCGGCGGCGATTACGTGCTTTCCATCAAGCCGAACCCGGCGGTGTTTGTGGGAGGATGGGACCCGGAAAGGATAAAAAACGAACTGGAAGGTACGCTGCGCCTTACCAGGGGCTGCGCCGTTGAGATTATAATGAAGGATATCAGCACGGTGGACCGAAAACCGGAGCACCTGTTCGAGTGGGCCTCAATCGCCGTCGAAGCCGCCGACCGGTACCGGTAAACCGCGACGGCACGGGTGTATTGTTGGATAACCGAATATTCCCGAAGGCGCGAAACCGGCAATGCGCCCGCAGGAGGAGCCATGAAAAAGAAAAACACCATAGATGAACTGGTCGCGCAACTGACCATCGACGAGATGATCGGCATGATGCACGGCAGTAACGGCATGCATACCTTCACGCCCTTTACCTATCCTATGTGGGATTTCCGCACGCGGGGAGTGCCGCGCCTGGGTATACCCCCTTTCAGGTTCACCGACGGGCCCAAGGGCATCAACCTGAACAGGTCCACGTGTTTCCCCGTGGCCATGGCCAGGGGGGCTACCTTCGATCCTGAACTGGAAGAGCGGGTGGGGACCGCCATGGGACTGGAGGCCCGCCACCAGGGGGCCAACGCCGTCGGTTCCACCTGTATAAACATTGTGCGGCACCCGGGATGGGGCAGGGCACAGGAAACCTTCAGCAGCGATCCTTACCACATGACGGTAATGGGGACGGCACATCTGAGGGGGCTTAAAAAAAACGTGATGCCGGTGGTAAAGCACTACGCCTGCAACAGTATCGAGAACTCCCGGTTCAGGGTGAGCGTGAATATAGACGAACGCACCCTGCGCGAGATATACCTGCCCCATTTCAAGGCCTGTGTGGATGAGGGGGCCGCCTCGGTCATGAGCGCCTACAACCGGGTAAACCGCACGTATTGCGGCGAAAACCCGCATCTCCTCACTGAAATCCTCCGCGACGAATGGGGCTTCGACGGGTTCGTGATCTCGGATTTCGTGCTGGGGTGCCGCAGTACCGTGCCTGCCCTCAAGGCGGGTCTGGACATCGAGATGCCCCTGGGATGGTACTACAGGCCATGGCGCATCAAACGGGCGCTGAAGAAAGGGGCCATTACCCGCGCCGATCTGGAGCGCGCGGTACGGCGCATACTGGTGAAAATGAAGGAGTACGGCCTCTTCGAACCTTTCACGCCCGAACCTGAAAAACACGTCGCCTGTACCGCCCACACCGATCTGGCCCTGGAGGTCGCCCGTAAGAGCATGGTGCTGCTGAAAAACGATAAGGGGGTGCTCCCGCTTAAAAAGGGAAAGATCAAAAAGATCGCCGTCATAGGTCGTCATGCCGGGGAAGCGGTGCTGGGCGATATCGCCTCTTCCGCCGTGCGGCCTCCCTGGCGGATCTCACTCATGGAAGGGCTGCGGGAAAGAGCCGGGGGCGCGGTGGAGATCCTTTACGCGGCAACACTGCGTGACGCGAAAAAGATCGTACCAGAGGCGGACGCCGTCATCGTCATGGTTTCCCTTACCTGGCGCGATGAAGGGGAAAACATACCCTTCGCGGGCGGCGACCGCGCCAGGCTGGAGCTTCCCGGAAAATACGTCAGGCTGATACGGGAGGTGTCGGCGCTCAACCCGAACTGTGTCGTAGTGCTGCAGGGCGGAAGCGCCGTCTGCGTGGACGAGTGGATCGATTCCGTACCGGCGCTGCTCATGGCATGGTACCCCGGCATGCAGGGCGGGAGGGCTATTGCCGACGTGATTTTCGGCGTGTATAACCCCGCGGGCCGGTTGCCGCTCACGGTGCCGAAAGATACCGCACAGCTTCCCCGTTTCGACACGAAATCCGACGAGGTCGCCTATGATTACCGTCATGACTACCGGTACTTCGACCATAACCTGTATGAGCCGCGCTATCCCTTCGGGTACGGGCTTAGCTACACCGTGTTTTCGTATGCGGAAATCTCTCTCGACAGGAAAAAGATAACGGAAAAAGGTACGCTCACGGTGAAGGTGCGGGTGAGGAACAAGGGTCCCCTCGACGGTGAAGAGGTGGTGCAGCTTTATATCGGTTATGCCAACTCCAAAATCGCGCCGCGGGCGGTCAAGGAACTGAAGGGTTTTAAAAGGATCCTTATACGTAACGGCAGGGAAGAGACCGTCGCGTTCAAAATCAAGGCCGCTGACCTGGCATGGTACCATCCGGACCACCGGCGGTGGGAAGTTGAGAAGATGAAGTACCATGTCTACGCAGGGCCCTCTTCGGGAGAGCTCCCGCTTGAGGGTGAGTTCATTGTTGGTTGACGGTTGCCCTATGGGGTTTCTATGCGCGGCGCAAACGTTATGCAGCCGAAAGAAATTATTTTGCGTCAATCAGCAACTTTGAATCGACAAAAGAAAGGCGACCCGGTATAATTGGCCCGGCAATTTACAAACTTATATCTCAAGTAAGGAGAGAACCGTGGCAAAATCAGCGGACACCAAAAAGGACCTCAAGAAGAAACCCATGAAAACTAACAAGGAGAAGAAACTGGCAAAAAAAGAGAAGAAAAAAAACCGGGAAAACCCGTAGATGGTCAGGATGTGATGCGGACGCTGAACTCTGTTTATCCGCGTCCGCCGTCTGAATCAAATCGTTTCTTCTCCGCAGCCCTGAGCGCCGCCTTCCCCTCCCGGGGTATATGCACTTCCAGGCGGTAAAATGCATTGGTGTTGATGTTACGCGTCCAGAAGATGAGTATGAAGCCGTCTTTAGTAGTCTTTGCGGAGGGTAGTTCGATCTCACGCGCATTGAGGGCGGCCCTGAACCTTGCCGGGTCCTCCACCACCATCCCGTAGATGCGCCGTTCAGGCGCAAAAAGCAGGTAGAGCCGGGCCGCAAGAAGCGCATCGTTGGGCAGTCTCCCGGCCAATCGGCAGGCGGCGGCGGCGCGATCGAAACCGTACCCCGGTTCGCCCGGCGCAATGATACCCTCCGCGTCATAGATGAATACCGCCTCTGCACCCTTCATGATACGGTTATAGACCCTGTATACCCCGTGATTACCGGGTCCGGCGCACAGGAGATGAGGATCCACCTGTCTGAGCCCGACTTTGAAATACCGGCTTGCATGCTTAACCAGGGCTTCAGGAATTATTTTATTTTGATCTTCCGCCTCTCCCGCAGACGCGGGACAGAGTGCGGAATACCCGCAGAGGACCAGGGAAATAACGAGGGTTCGGTACATTGCGCCGCTCCTTTATGATGTAAAGTGCCGGGTCGAAAATACGGGTTCCATGACGGCCTCAGGAGGATTACCGTTATTCGGTTCGTCATACTTGAGTGTACCCGCACGTTTGTAAAGAATTAATACGAGACTGATCCCGCTGCAGCACGAACACGTGCGCCGCGTTGATGGTGAAAAGAGCCTTTTGGTTGACTTCACGGGTGCAGCATGTATAGTCGCCGGAGGGTTGTATGTTTTACATATATACTACGATTATACTACGATAATACGAGGAAACCGATATGTCACCACAGTTCGTGCGCGGTGAAAACCGAGGCCCTGTCTCGTGGATCATCTTTAACAGACCGGATGTTTTCAACGCCTTCAACAGGCAGATGGCAGGCGAGGCCTTCGAGGCGTTGCGCCGGGCGATTGATGATCCCTCAACGCGGGTAATCGTCTTTTCGGGAGCGGGCAAAGCCTTCTCGGTGGGTGCCGACGTACTCGAGGTGAGCGGCGCGGAAGATCCTGTCGCCGTCATCAGCGAACTCGCGTCTATAGCCCACAGGGCGATCGCGGAGGTGCGGCAGTGTCCCAAACCGGTCCTGGCGGCCGTTAACCGCCTGGCGGCGGGCTACGGGCTGGCCCTGGCGCTGGCCTCGGACATCAGGGTCGCCACCGAAAGGGTGCGTCTGCGTTACGCCTATTCGACCATAGGGCTGACCGGTGACGGCGGCATCAACTGGACCCTGCCGCGCATGACCGGCACGGCCAGGGCTATGGAAATAGCGCTCCTGGGAGAGGACATCGACGCGGCGGAGGCGGGCAGGCTGGGTATCATCACAAAGTTCTTTCCCGCGGAGCGGCTCATCGACGAGACCCAGGCGATCGCGGAGCGCATCGCCGTGATACCGGCACGGACGGCTTCGGCCATAAAGCGCATGATCTACGGTTCGGCCGGGATGGACCTGCTGGTGCACCTCTCGACGGAACACGCGGCGCTCATGGAAGCGACGGCCGCCCCGGAATTCAAGGTGATGCTTAAAGAGCTGCTGGAGGGGTTCGCGAAAGGTTGAAAATGGCATGAAATGGCGTGAAAATGGCATGAAATGGCGTGAAAATGGCATGAAATGGCGTGAAAATGGCGGTACGCCTCCAACCTCTCAGGGGACCGTCAGCGCCTTGCGCACCGCCGACATCTCGGCGTCCCTTCTTTTATCGTCCCATCCCAAAAGTTCCCCCGCAAGGACGGCGGTCTTTTCCACCACGCCGTCGCCCGGATAGCCCAGCAGACCGATACCCGTTCTTCTTTTTAAAATATCGGTCAGCGTCATGGCAGACTCGCGGGTAACCGCATATTCCACCTGGCCCATGATCTCGCCGCTTTCATTAAGCTGTTCGGCATGACGGCGGCTTTTCCTTGCGGAGTCAAGTATATCGATACATGCGGTTCCATAGTGCCGTACGATATACTCCACGGTGGCGGGATGAAAATCACCGAATTCCTTTTTGCGCTGTTCCATGAAGCGATCGATATCTGGTATTTCACAACCGCAAAGGTACTCGCGGTCGCTCACCACCGGCCCGGCCCGATGCCCGAGTTTTTTAGCGGCCAGGGCGACCACCTTTTCCGCCAGGTTCCTGCTGGTGGTGTACTTTCCGCCCTCGACGGTAATCAGTCCATCGCGCCTTTCACCGGCATGGTCATATATCTCGTAGCGCCGGCTGGAAGCATAGGTCCCATCGGTCTGCGTTTCCACCAGGGGGCGCAGTCCGCCGTAGACAGAAAGTATGTCCCGGTAGCGTACCAGTTCGTAACCGAACAGCCGGTTGATGCGGTCGATCAGGTCCTCGGTGCTTGCCCGTGTAACGCGGTAATCGTCGGGATCGCCCGGAAATTCGCGGTCGGTGGGCCCGATGAGAGAATGGTTTCGCCACGGGCGTATCAGGAAACGCTCGCCCCAAGGGGCCTGCAGTCCCAGCAGAAAGTCGCCGGCGATACGCGGCACCACCAGGTGTATGCCCTCGGAACGGCGGATACCGTGACCGGCCTTACCCTTCATCGCCAGACCCAGTACCTGGTCGGCCCAGGGGCCGGCGCAGTTGATCACACAGCGTCCGTAGATACTGTGCGTACCGTTGGTCATGAGGTCACGCACGACAACGCCCTTTATTCCGCCGTGATCGGCCAGGATGAACTCCTCGACCTTCGCGTAATTGGCGGCCGAAGCGCCCCTGGAAAGGGCGGACTTCACGAAGGCCAGGGTGAGACGCTCGGGAGAGATGCTGTCGCAGTCGTAGTACATAAACGCGCCGGTAAGACCCTGTGACGGGATCAGGGGCTCCAGCCGAAGCGTTTCATCTGTTCCCAGCGAACGGTGTACGGGCAGCGCCTTGTTCCTGTCCCAGGTGTTCTTTTTCCCCGCCGAAAGCGCGTCATACAGCACCATGGCGATTTTAAGTGACGTCTTCCTCATGTACAGGGGGAAATGGCGGTAGTGGGGCAGCAGGCAGGGCATGGGATACACCAGGTTGGGGGCGATGTTGGAGAGCACCCGCCGTTCCTTCAGAGACTCCCTGACGATACCCAGCTCTCCGTTGGCCAGGTACCTCAGCCCCCCGTGGATGAGCTTTGACGTCGCGGCCGAGGTGGCGCCGCCGAAATCCGATTTCTCGAAGAGGGCGGCTGACAGTCCGCGGCTTGCCGCTTCATAGGCGACGGCCGCCCCGGTTATGCCGCCCCCGATGACGATGATATCGTAGGGCGCGTTGCCGTTATTGCGTATGGAACGTTTCATGAACATGACGATAGACCTCCTTGCACGGATGCCGGCTGTACGATGCAGGGTGCGAGCCTGGCCCCCTCGGGCATGAAAGAATGTCCGCATCATATAACATACGGCGCCGCCTGTCGTTCGGGATTATAATTATTTACCGGATTTTTCCCTGTATTCTTTGGGCGAGAGACCGGTCATCTTCTTGAAGGTGATGTTGAACGAGGTTTTGGAATTGAACCCGACCTCGAAACAGATCGAGATGATGCTGCGCTCGGGATTTTCCAGAAGAAGCCTGCGGGCCTCATCGACCCTGTAGCGGTTCACGAAGTTGCGGAAATCGGTTTTAATGCGTTCGTTCAGCAGCTGTGAAAACTGGTGGGGAGTAATCAGCAGCCGGGCGGCCACGTCTTTCATTCTGAGATCCATGTCCTGATAGAGTTTTTCCTCCCGCATGAGATCGGAAAGCCGTTCATGTACCGCCGCGTGGTCTATGCCTTTTAAAAGCGTACGCCGGTACCTTTCCTGTTTCATCTCCCGCACCAGAAGCTGGAAAAAGTCGGGGAACCGGTTTTTAAAAAGAAAGTACAGAATGGTAGAAAGGCATATTCCCGCGGTGCCCAGCAGTATAAAATCGGTATTGAGGGTGAAATAATAGACGCACGAGAGCGCGATCGAGACCAGCGTAATGACCGAGATCATGATGGAAAAACGCATGGGTCCCTTCAGCGCGCTTTTTTTGAGTGAGGTGATTTCGGTACCCAGCAGCAGGCAGAAAAAGAAGACATTCACCAGCAGGCAGGCGGCGAGCACATAGATCAGCCGGTGATGGAAAGGATCACTGAAGAACCCGTTGAACAAGGCGGCTTTCTGCCCGAAGGGACGGGTATGGATGAACACTTCCAGCACAAATACCGGGAGCAGGGGAAGCAGGGACGCCTTTACGGGCAGGGGTATTTTTCTTCCAGGGTACAGGAAGGTATGGTACCGTATGTACTCGAGAGGACTGCTGAGATATATCAGGGTGAAAAAAAGGAACAGTGACGAAGGGTGCGCGCGATACCCGCCGAAGCCGATAACGCTCATCTGGGCGATAAGAACGCTGATGATTATTCCCCTGAAAAACCTGAAATAATTGCGGCGGTTTTTCGGATATCCCGTAATATGCTCTATCGCGGTGAAAGCGGTGATCACCAGGCCCGAGCATATAACGGCGGACATCACTACACGTGCGCATGTCATATACCGCTACCTCTGACGGCTGATTTGCGCCGTGCAACTGGGCGAGCCCTCATTCTGTTCAGGGGCATTCGGAACGGTCGGCGGGGCTCTCGCTGCACACGGCGCAGGGACCTTAAGGTTGCAGGGCCCAGTGGACCATGAACGGCTGGTATGCGTCAACAGAGTTTTCTCACCGATGCAGATCCCTCCCGTCCCGTTCGGCGGATCAATACCCGATAAGCGGAGGGTGTGCAACCGGCGAGATAGAAAAAGGCCCGGTGCGGACGCAGGGTGCCTGAGATGAAGTATAAAAAAACAATAGTATATCCCCTCCGCACCTGCAAGAAAAATGGTTTAGAATTATAATGCTGAACGACAGACGGTTTCTTTTCGGGTTATGCTGCGTTATCAGGACCCGCTCCCTCTGCCGGTGAATTCTTATTGCCGTCGACGGACGCCGCGGGTAGAAAGAAAGAGTTGAACACATTGGAGTTACGTGGCATGGTGGAGAAGGTGCTTTCGGACGGGACCCATAAGAGAAGTGCGCGGCGGATACAGGGAATGCGCGAACAAACAGCACCTTAATGGATCCATAATTAAAATGCAAAAAAGTAACTGAAATGAAGGAGCGGTTTCATGGGTGAAAAACCGAAGGTCGCCATAACCAGGCGTGACATGCCGGTCTCCTCCGCGGAGATACGCGATATGGTCAAAACATCCGTTGACCTGGTCGGCGGGCTGGCCGGAAAGTTCAGAAAGGGCGCGCACGTGGTGATCAAACCGAACCTTTTCGCCCCCTATCCGCCTCCCGTTTCGGTCGACCGCAGGGTCATCGCGGCAACGGTTTCTCTGGCCCTGGAAGCCGGTGCAGGAAAGGTCACCGTGATCGAGGGGGTCAGCATGGGCACCCTCATGAAGAGGGTTAATCCGGCGCTCTCGGGAGTATGCATGCGGCGCGGCTACCGCACCATCGAGGTGATGACCATGCTCGGTGTCAAAAAAGCGGTGGAAGAGGCCGGCGGCGAAGTGCTGGGAGTGGAAGACGCGGAGATGATGAACGTCGATATCAAAGGAGGAAAGGCGCTGCACCATGTAAGGTACCCCAGGGTGGCGCTCGAGGCGGACTATTTCATCAACATGCCCGCCCTCAAGACCCACACCATGACCATGGTGACCCTTTCCATTAAAAACCTGCAGGGTCTGCTGGACGAGAGGAGCCGGTACTACTCCCACCGGGACGACCTGGACCAGCACATGGTGGACATCAACAAGATACGCAGGCCCGACCTTGTGATCGTGGACGGCCTCATCGG
Organism: uncultured Leptospirales bacterium; assembly: GCA_964624235.1. Classification (GTDB taxonomy): domain Bacteria; phylum Spirochaetota; class UBA4802; order UBA4802; family UBA5368; genus CAZUXY01. The sequence continues at coordinate 30,014 of CAZUXY010000047.1, forward strand.
CATGGAGGGCATGGGCGCCGGAGAGGGCGGAAGCCCCGTGGACATGGGGATTATCCTGGCGGGATGCGACCCGGTGGCAGTGGACTCCGTCGCCTCCATGTGCATGGGGATCGACAATCCCCTGGTGGTGGGCACCACGCGCATCGCACAGCACGACGGACTGGGATGCGCCAATCCTTTCCTGATTGAAACGGCGGGCGAACGCATAGAGACGGTCAGAAAAAAGTTCACGCTTCCCGTGAACTTCACGCAGCCGCTGGAAAGCCTGGTTACCGGGGTTTATCCCAATATTGATATTTATATCGGCGGGGCGTGCCCGGCATGCTGGCTCATGGCGGCGCTGGCGGAAGGTCTGCTCGCGAAGGTCCCCGAGAAATTTTCCCTGATAGTGGGAGTGGACCCCAAAGTCCCGCCTAAACTCGGCACCGACCTGGAGCATACCCTGTTCCTGGGAGAGTGCGCCCTGGCCACCGGCGGGGACCTGCGTGACATGCGCAATGAAATGCAGCTCAGGGGAATCGACCGGTTTCTGGGCGGCTGCCCGCCCTACGAGCAGGCCCTGGTGAAGCTGGAAGACATGCTGATACGGGCCGGGCATCTGAATGAGGATGAGATGATCGAGAAGGCCCGTGAGCACAGGAAAAAGTTTTTCGATTACTACAGGGCCCGCGATGCGACGTGGGCGCCTGAGCCGCAAGAACCCCCGCACCACAGGGAGTAAAAAAACAGGGAGGGCGCTATGTCTGACAAGCAGTATGTGATCGCCGTCGATTCGGGGACCCAGAGCGTGCGGGCCATAATGTACGACCGCACGGGACGCGAGGTGGCCGCAGCGCAGGCGCCCCACGAACCCTATTTCTCCCTGCGGCCGGGATGGGCCGAACAGAACCCCTCCGACTACTGGCGCCAGCTCTGCCGGGTGACGAACGAGATGATGAAAACGGCCCGGATTGATCCCGGAGAGATCGCCGCCATGGGTATCACCACCCAGCGCACCACCGTGATCCCGGTGGACGAAAAGGGCGAGCCGTTAAGGCCCGCCATAATCTGGCTGGACCAGCGGAAGGTCGAAGATCCGCCGCGCCTTTCGATAGGAGCAAAGGCGATCTTTGGCATCGCGGGGCTCACCGAAGCGATAAACTACGTACGAAAGAACTCCAAGTTCCTCTGGATCATGCGGCACGAGCCTGAGGTATACCGCAAGACCCACAAGTTTTTGCAGGTATCGGGCTGGCTCGTCAAAAAACTGACCGGTGAGTTCAGCGACTCGGTGGGCATGGTGACGGGCCTGTGGCCCCTGGATTTCGCGAAACTTTCCTGGCACACCCTGGGCGCGGCATACGAGGCCTTCGGCCTGGAGCCGGAGCATATGGTGGAGCTCCATACTCCCGACACCGTACTCGGCCGTATCACCGCCTCCGCCGCGCGGGAGACGGGGCTTCCCGAGGGATTGCCGGTCGTGGTGGGAGCGGGAGACAAGCAGTCGGAGCTTCTGGGCGCGGGAGGCATCGATCCGGGGATAGGGGTCATCAGCTACGGGACCGCCACCTGCATGGACGTCATCACGAAGAAATATGTCTCTGACCGGGCGTTAAGGTTCTTCGCGTGGCCGGGCGCCGTGCCTCATACATGGGCCCTTGAGATGTTCATCTTCCGCGGCTTCTGGATGGTCAACTGGTTCAAGCAGGAATTCGGCTATCGCGAACAGCTCGAGGCCGAAAAACGCGGCATCGCGCCAGAGGTGATATTCGACGAACTGGTAAGCGCCATACCGGCGGGTTCCATGGGATTGATGCTCCAGCCGCACTGGACACCCATGACCGGGTACAAATACGGGAAGGGGTCCATCATAGGATTCGGCGACGTCCACACAAGGGTGCACATCTACCGCGCCATACTGGAAGGGATAGGGTATGAACTGCGCCGCCTCTACGAGGTGGTGGGCAAAAAAACCGGCGTGAGCCTTAAAGAGATTCGCGTGGGAGGCGGAGGGTCACGGAGCGACGTGGCCGTGCAGACCGCGGCCGACATCTTCAATCTGCCGGTATCGCGCATGGCCACCTCGGAGATCAGCTCACTGGGGGCCGCGATCGACGCGGCGGTGGGGTGCGGCATGTTTACCTCATTCGAAGAAGCCGTCTCGTCAATGGTAAAAAAGGGACGCACCTTTGAACCCTCGGCGGCAAACCACCGGGTATATGACGCGCTTTACCGTGAGGTGTATGTGAAGACCTATACCAGGCTGGAACCCCTCTACCGGAAGATCGCGGCAATCACCGGGTATCCGCCGGAAGACTAGCATTGCAATCATCGGACCGTGCAAGAGCGGCCGTAAAGCTGAAATTATATTCTTTAATATGGAGGAGACGATGTCGGGAAAATGGAAAGGATTCATGCCGAACTGGAGGGAGACGGCGCCGCTGCCGGGCTCGTACCGTTCGATATTCAAATGGGGCGCCCCCGGGGAATTCAAGCACCCCAACGAAAAACTCTATCGTGAGCTGAAAGAGATCTTCGGCCTCACCGATGAGGATTTTAAAACCCGGCGGAACGAGGGAGACGGGGCGGTGAAGCTCGCCCGGTCCACCGGGCTGAAAAAGGTACACGCGGAACGCATCGCCCGCATCGTCGGCAGGGAGAACGTATCGGTTTCCGATTACGACCGGCTGAAGTACGCGTCGGGCAAAACCGTCGAAGAGGCCCTCATGCTGCGGCAGGGGAGGCCCGACCGTGCCGCCGACCTGGTGGTGCATCCCCGCGGCAAGAAAGAAGTCTCCGAACTGGTGCGCTACTGCGACCGTAACAGGATTCCCGTCTATGTCTACGGCGGGGGCTCCTCCGTGAACTTCGGGCTGCGGCCCGCCCGCGGCGGAATAACCCTGGTGCTCTCCACCCACATGAACGGTATCGTGAAGCTCAGCGAGGAGAACCAGACGGTCACCGTACAGGCGGGAATACTTGGACCTGCGCTGGAAGACGCGCTCAACAACGCGCCCGAACGCCTGGGCGCGCTGCGCCGCTACACCTGCGGCCATTTCCCCCAGTCCTTCGAATACTCGTCGGCGGGAGGATGGGTGGCGACCCTGGGTTCGGGCCAGTCGTCCACGTATTACGGCGACGCCTACCACCTGGTGATCAGCCAGGAGTACGTGACGCCGGCAGGCGACTTCGTCACGCACGCGTATCCCGCCACCGCGACGGGACCCAAGGTGAACGACATCATGAAGGGGAGCGAGGGAGCCTTCGGCGTGATGGTGGAACTCACCCTGAAGATCTACCGCCACATGCCGCACAACCGCCGCCGCTTCGGCTTCATCTTCCCCACCTGGGAGGCGGCGGTGGATGCCTCCCGCGAAGTGTCCCAGGGCGAGTTCGGTATGCCGGCCGTCTTCCGCATCTCCGACCAGGAAGAGACCCACATAGGGCTGAAGCTCTACGGGATCGACGGCACCTTCCTCGACACCCTCATGCGGATGCGGGGCTTCAAACCCATGGAACGCTGTCTCATGCTGGGTTCGTCGGAGGGGGAGGCGCGCTTCACGCGGAACGTGAAGCGGATGATCAAACGGGTCTGCCGTGACTTCGGCGGAATGTACCTCACGGGACTACCCACGCGGCAGTGGGAGCCGGGCCGGTTCAGGGACCCGTACCTGCGCGAGGACCTGCAGGATTTCGGCATACTCATCGACACGCTGGAAACCGGCGTCACCTGGGAGAACCTCCACCGCGTACACCGGGAGGTGCGCAAGGTGGTGAAGGGACGGCCCAGAACCATCTGCATGACCCACGCGTCCCATTTCTATCCCCAGGGGACCAACCTCTATTTCATCTACATCGCGAAGATGGAGAACGTGAAGGAATACGTACGCTTCCAGGATTCCATAATCGACGCCATCTGCGCAAGCGGCGGCAGCGTGAGCCACCACCACGGTGTGGGCAGAATGCTCGCCCCCTGGGTGGAAGACCACCTGGGGAAAGAGCAGATGGCGGTGCTCAGGGCCCTCAAGAAACATTTCGATCCCCGGGGCGTCATGAACCCCGGCGGGCCGCTGGGCCTGGACCTCAGGGGCAGGGACTGGAGGAAGATAAGGTAAGGCGGCCGGCCGGCATTCGACCTGACAAACGTCATTCTTTTCCACCTTGTCTCATATGCTCTTTTTGTTCTCCCCAAAGAGAGCATATTCCTTAACTGCCATTATACGATGACATGCCTGTAACACCATAATTAAACACCCCCCGAAGTCTGGTAATTTATTGCACCTGCAGTACCTTCCCGCGATACACAGAACAGTATGGTAGAGTCTCCTCTTTACCATGAAAAGTGATTGTAATAATCTGACCAATTCTTTTTAAGTGTTCATGTATTGTGAAAAAGTATCTTTTAACTGTATTCCGGAAGTCAGGCGTACATGCCGGTGATCTGTCGTACAGAGAAACCGATTACGTATGAAATTACACCACGCCGCAAATAGAATAATTACGCTTTCCCTTCTTATATGCCTGCTGTGTATCGCGGCAACCGCCGGCGGTAAAAGTTCACGGGAAAAGAAGAAACCCCATGCCGTCGAAGGGATTATCGACCTCAGGGGCTGGGACTTCAGAAAGGACGGTCCCGTACACCTCGACGGACAGTGGGAATTCTGCCGGGACAGGCTTCTGGACCCGTCGGGTTTCACCGGCCGGGCTGACAGGAAAAATTGCGGGTTTATTACGGTACCGGGACTGTGGAAGCACAGTACCGTGAACGGCGAGTGCCTGCCCGGCAGGGGAAAGGCGACCTATCGGTTTAAAATATTAAGCGGCCCCGACACCGGGGCAAAGACCCTGACCGTCAGCCGCGTCTATTCGGCGTACAGGCTGTGGTTCAACGGAACGCTGGTGGGGGAATTCGGGAAGCCGGACGGATCCCTGAAGGCCAGGGAGGACTACGTGTTCATCCACAACAGGGGCGTGGCATCGTTCGCTCTGAAAGAAGGGATGAACGAGCTACTCGTGCATGTGTTTAATAATGAGTACGAATCCGGAGGCATCGACAGGCCGGTGAAACTGGAAGACGCAAGGGCGGCCGCTAAAAGAGAATCGAACAGAAACAGAACAGACATGATCGTCATCGGCCTGCTGCTGTTTGCTTCGATATATAACATTCTTCTCTACCATTTTCGCAAAAAAGACGCAAGCCCGCTGTACATAGGGCTCTTCAGCCTCCTGTGGGCGATAAACACCTATAACTTACAATCGCCGATATTGTCCGGCGTCCTCAGCCGTCTCGGCAATCCCTTTTTGATCGATTATCTCACGATCGTTGTGGAAATGGCCCTCTGCCTGATGTTCATAAAATCGCTTTTCCCCGATGAGTTTTCGACATTCATTCTCAGGCTCTTCCAGGTCCTGGCCGTCGCGGTCATGGTGGCGCTTCTTTTTGCCGGATTCAGGGTTTCGGAGAAAATCATGAATATCTTTTTCATGTGCTGCACTCTGATTCTGGCATACAACGTTTATGTGTTCTATAACGCCGTATCGAAACGAAGGGAGGATGCCGTGCTCTTTTTCATCGGTTTCGCCCCGCTGATGCTTGGAGGTGTAAACAACATCCTCTACGCCATGTGGATCATCGATACCGGCAATGTGCTTCATTACGGCGTGGTGTTTTTCTGTCTCATGACCAGTATGGTCATCTCGCGCAGGTTCGCCAGGGCGCTTGTGCGGGTCGAGGAACTGTCAAGGGACCTTGCGGAGAAGAACCTGTCCCTGCGAAAAATGGACCGGCTCAAGGACAGTTTCCTTGCCGGCACCTCCCACGAGCTGCGCACTCCGCTCCACGGCATGATCGGCCTCTCGGAGTCCATAATCGAGGGCGCTGCCGGCAGCCTTCCGGCCGGTACGGTGGAAGACCTCTCCCTGATCGCCTCTAACGGCCACCGCCTCGCCCACATGGTCAACGACCTGCTCGACATGGCGAAGATACAGCAGTATGACCTGGATCTCAACCCGCGTCCCGTGAACCTGCGTCAGGTGAGCGAGACGGTGGTGAGACTCACGCAACCGCTGGTGGGCGATAAGCCGCTGGAGATACGCAATAATATAAGCCCCGATCTCCCCCCGGCGCGCGCCGATGAGGACCGTATACGGCAGGTGCTGTACAACCTCGTGGGTAACGCGGTCAAATTCACAAACAGGGGCGAGATCGAGCTGTCGGCGAAAATCGTCGGGTGGGACGGCGCAAGCGGCGATAACGGCGCCGGACGAATGATCGAGATCAGCGTCGCTGACACGGGGATCGGTATTCCCGATGAGTATAAAGAAGAGATCTTCGAGGCCTACCGTCAGCTCGACGACGGCGACACGCGCGTATATCCAGGAACGGGGCTGGGGCTCGCCATTACCAGACGCATTGTAGAACTGCATAACGGAACGATACACGTAGCTTCACGCGACCATGGAGGTTCGGTGTTCAGCTTCACCCTGCCCTTGGCGACCGGTCAAGTGATTGAGACCGGGGATGAAATAGTAATCGAGGGAGGAAGCGACCCGTCGCGGGAGGATGTCGATTTGCCCGCGGGCGCGATTCCGGACGGAACTGCCGACAGCGTTTTTGAGCACAATCCCGTACTGCTCGTCGTCGATGACGACCCGGTGAACATCAGGGTCATCAGGAATTACTTTGAAATGAAACGGTGCGTGGTGAAGGCCGCTCCCGACGGGATAAGCGCACTCGATCTTATTGAAAAGGACGATTCCATCGGACTGGTGCTGCTCGATATCATGATGCCCGGCATGTCGGGCTACGAGGTGTGCAGAAGGATACGCGCCCGGCGAAAGCCCGAGGAGCTTCCGGTGATAATGCTCACCGCGAAGAACATGATGGCCGATATCGACGCCGCCTTCGAGGCCGGGGCCAATGACTTCATCGTGAAACCATTCCGCATGAGCGAACTTCTCGCGCGCGTGGTCACGATGCTCACACAGAAGAAGATAAGGAAATCGGCCGCCGGGGGCATCACCATCCGCAGCCGTGACAGGGTGCATACCCTAAGCTTCGAAGAGATCGTCTATATCACCTCGCATCAGAAAAACACCGTGCTCCATACCGTGGAGCGCGATATCGAGGCGCCGGTGCTGATGAAAGAGATCATCGACCGCCTGCCGCCCGACATCTTCGTCCGTATCCATAAAAGCCACGTCATCAATATACGTTACATACGCAGTGTGTCCCATGTGCTGTCAGGCCGTTACAGGGTGAGTCTCAGAGACGAGGATGACACCGTGCTCCCGGTGGGGCCCGCCTTTCTTGAATCACTGCGTAAAAAAATGTAAGACCCGCGCACCGTTCATTCCCCTGTAAGCACCGCTTGTTCTCAGCATACCGGTCTGGCGGAAAAAAGTACATACAAAACAGTAACACTGTAAGTATTTTAAAGAGAAAGGTGTACTACCGGGCAGGGTGTGTCTTTTCATGATAACCGGGTGGTTCAAACAATGTTATTTCGACGACGTACAGGAGATACTAGTGGCACACGCATTTACGCCATCCATGGCGTGCGTGTGCAGGCGCACATCGTGTGCGCACCCGGCGTTGCGACAGGCGACCGAGCGAAGCGAAGAAGTCCCGTGGGAAGGCCGCGTCGCTAGCCGACCGGCAGGGAGGAGAAATCTTATAGGTGCAAAAAGATTTCTCACCCCTCCGGGGATTCGGAATGACAACATAGTCCTTATCATTTCGACGACGCCCATATTGTCATTTCGACGACCGGCAGGGAGGAGAAATCTGTTTGTAGTAAAATGATTTCTCCTCCTTAACCAATTACTAGCATTGCAGGCGCTGTATGGTCATATGTCGGTAAATATCTTGCAAATTTGTCATGAGAGTGATAGCTATGTTGAAAAAATACATCCAGCCATGACAAGTGATCTGATAAAATGAGCATGAAGCGGTTACTGTTTATTTCGGCAATTACCATGGGGATTGCGCTCGGGGCTTTTTCCTGCGGCGAAATGTATTCAGAAATCCCTGAATGGAGCGGGTCCGTTGAAGGCATCTTCGTGGTGTACAACGGCAACGGCGCGTCTGCAGGGTCACCTCCCATTGATGACGCCACATACATCGAGGGCCAGGAAGTGGAGGTGCTGGGAAACGAAGGGAGTCTAGACCGCCCCGGCTATACTTTTATCGGCTGGAACACGGCCCCCGACGGGAGCGGTATCCCGTATATTCAGGGCGCGACCTTCA
>CAZUXY010000048.1:0-38190 GCA_964624235.1 uncultured Leptospirales bacterium
AGGTCGGCCAGCGATTCATCCACGACATGGCGGGGATGCACCACCACCCTTCCCGCATCGTCCACCAGGTAGGCAAAGCCCGTTTCCCCGATCTTCGTAAGGCGTATCTCTTCCGCCAGCTTCTCCATGTTCAGGGCGAACATGCCCACACCCACGATCACGCCCCCTTCATTTTTTATGGGCATGGACATCACAAGCGCCGGCTTGCCGATGGTCCTTCCGATGAGACTCTGGTACATCACGGCAACGCCCTTTCTGGTGTTGACGAACCAGTCGCGGTCACGGTAATTCTTGGGGGGAAGGCCGTCGTTGCGTGCCACATTGACGCCGTTCAGGCCCACGGTGCTGATCAGGTACATGGAAGGATGCGACTTCTCCATCTTTTTCAGAACGGGTTTCTGTCTCTCCGCGTTCATGCTGATGATGTCGTTCGTTAAGACCAGGTTGTGCAGGGCGTGACGATGGTTTTCAAGCCAGACCGAGACGGCCGTGGCGAGCACGCGGTTCGCCGCGGCAAGCTGCTGCCGGTTGTTCTGCCTGATTATCGAGAGCGCGTGGTTGACGATAACGAAACCCGCAAGGAGCAGCACCGATACCGATATCGTCAGCACCAGCAGCGTCAGCCGTGTCCTAAGGCTGTTGAAGTGGAAAAAGTTCTTAAAAACCATCCATTAATCTCCTGAACGCCGCCGCGGTATCTTCTCCGCGATCCGAAGTCGCCGCTTTTCGGGAAATGGTTGAAAACACGCGGATTCTCTTCATTTTATCATCACTGCTCCCGCGGCCCGGTCATCCGCGCGCGTCCATCACACCGGCCGGTCAGAGGACCGGACGGATCGCCTCCTCGTCCCAGCCCCTGCCTTCTTTTTTAAGGGCGATGGCTTCTTTCAGCGCCCGGTGCCGCTCGCGGGTCATCGGCAGAAAATAGGCAAAGGCCATGCTGAGGGCCAGAAAGAACGCCGTACCCCAGGCATACATGGACCTGATGCCCATGAGCGAGCTTTCGGTCTGCGGCACATCGGGCACGTAGCCCACCGCCGAGAGCACCATGCCCACCAGCCACACCGAGACGGCCACCGATATCTTGCGGAAAAAAGAAATCACCCCGTAATAGAGGCCCTCACGCCGCTGTCCCGTTTTGAACTCGTCCACCTCGACCACATCGGGTATCATGGACCAGCCCGTCATGGTGACGGCGATGATCCCTCCCGAGGCAAGTATCACCATGATATAAAAGAAGAGGTGCCACGAGGGCCTCACCACCATACCGCCGACCGCCTGCACCATGAGCCACAGGCCGATGCTCATGACAAAGGCCCATCGTTTTCCGTACCTGTTCGACAGAAAGCCGATCAGGGGGACCCAGAGGATGGTGCACGCGAAGAGGAAGGCGAAGGCCAGGGACTGCTGGTTTTCCGTGAACCCCATGTAGTATTTCATGAAATAGACCATCACCACGCCGGCCACCGAAAGCCCTACATTGCACGAGATATACACACCGGCGGTATACCGGAAAGAGCGGTTCTTGAACACATGGTTGATAATGTCCGAAGGGCGGGCCATGGTCTTTTCCCTGTGCAGTTCGTACCCCCGGGTGGCCCGCCACGTCCAGAGAATGGGAAACACCGTGAAAATCCCGAGTCCCGCGGTCATTGCCGACCAGGCGAGCCTGCGGTCTCCCAGCACGGCGTTGAGCTCTTCCACCAGCACGAAGGGTAGCGCCGCTCCTATTAACGACGCTATCTGGCAGAAAACGGCGCGGTAGGTGATGAGCCCGGTGCGTTCGTCGTAGTCCCTGGTCATCTCGGCCGAAAGGGACGTATAGGGCACGTCGAGCACCGTGGCGGCGGTGAAATACGCCATGACGACGGCAATGAAATATACCTTCGTCCAGAAAGCTCCCAGGCCGAAATCGGTGAACAGCAGCCAGGTGACCAGCCCGAAGGGGACGGCCACCGCCAGCATAAAGGGTCGCCGCCTGCCCAGGCGGCTCCTGGTACGGTCAGACCATAGACCCACACCGGGATCGGTGACCGCGTCCCAGAGGGTGCCGATCATCATTATGAAACCGGCGAAGGCGGGGTCCATCCTTACCACGTCGGTGAGAAAATACAGAAAGATCACATAGAACATGGTCCAGGTGAGTGAGTTCGAAAGTTCGGCCGCTCCGTAACCCAGCTTCACACGAAACGGGATTTTCTCGGCCATGGGGTCCTCCGGGGATGGGTTTTCAACTGGAGGCAGTCTATATACGCCCCTTAAAAAATCCAGAGGTTTTTTTGTTCAAAAACACGACCGCCGGCGTCCCTTCCCCGGAGTTGATGCCGCGGTCACTTCCCCAGCAGACGGGCTATGCGCACTTCCAGCGGCGGATGGGTGGCGAAGAGGGAAACACGCCTGTTCGAGCTGATCTTCGCCATGGAGAAGGCGTCCTTCCGCGTGGGGACCTCCATCATCTCCCGCAGCCTCTCCAGCGCCGAGGCCATGGCCCGCGGCGAGGTATGTTTCGCGGCTCCGGCGTCGGCGCGGAACTCCCGGCTTCGTGAAAAAGCCGCGAGCGGTATGGAAGCGAGCATCATAAGGAATGTTTCCAGCACCATCACCGTGATAATGTAGCCGAAGAAGCCCAGACCGCCCTCTCCCTCATCGTTCCTCATGGCGCTGTCGATCACGTGCGCGATGATACGCGCCAGGAACATCACCAGTGCGTTGGCGATACCGGTAAGCAGGGTCATGGTGACCATGTCACCGTTGGCGATATGGCTGATTTCATGGGCCGCCACGGCCTCAACCTCTTTCGTGTCCATGGCGCCGAGCAGACCGGTCGAAAACGCCACCAGGGACTTGCTCTTCGACGGTCCCGTCGCGAAAGCGTTTGGCTCGGCGGATTCATACCACCCCACCTCGGGCACCGCAGGGAGCCCCGCCTGCCGGGAGAGCCGCGCGATCATCCGGTAAAGCTCGCGGCCCTTGTCGTCCCGGGAGGATTCGTCCACAAGTTCTATGCCGTACGCCCGCTTGGCCATCCAGCGGCTCACGGCCAGTGATATGAAAGCGCCGCTCATGCCGAATACGCCGCAGAAGACCGCGAGCCCCCATACCCCTCCCCCCACTTCTATGCCGAAGAGGGGCAGCAGTACGTTCAGTATAAGACTCACGGTAAGCACCACCAGCAGGTTGGTGAGCAGGAAAAGACCTATACGCTTAAGCATCGTTATTCTCCATAATTATGGTTGGATCGTGAGACGGATTATTTTAAAAAAGCCTTTGCGCATCCCTGTCAAGACGAAAATTCCGGCACGGGACCGCGCATGCGGCAAACCGCGTCACTCCGCGTTTCCTGTCAGCGTCCTGGGATGGCTGCCGAACTCGCTGTGCCGGCGGCTGTAGGCGAAATACACCGTCAGACCGATCAAAAGCCACACGAGAAAGCGCACCCATGTTTCCACCGGCAGGCTCGCCATGAGGACAAAACAACAGACGATCGCCGCGACCGGAACGAAGGGGACCAGCGGCGTGCGGAAGGCCCGCGGAAAATCGGGCCTGGTGCGGCGAAACACCAGCACGCCGGCCGAAACCAGCGTGAAGGCGAACAGGGTGCCGATATTGGACAGGTCAGCCAGGGTGCCGATGTCGAATATCCCCGCCGGTACCCCTACAAAAAATCCGGCGGTCCACGTGCTCACGTGCGGTGTGCGGAACTTCTTATGCACCCGCGAAAACGCACGCGGGAGCAGCCCGTCCCGCGACATCGAAAACCATATGCGCGCCTGGCCCATCTGGTACACCAAAAGCGAACTGATGATGCCCATAAGGGCCCCCAGGGTCACCCACCGCTGCACCCGCTCTAACCCCAGTACGTTCAGCGCGTTGGCGACCGGGGCGGCGTTGCGGAGGGTCGGCCAGTGCTGTATGCCGGTCAGCACCAGCGCCACGGTGATATAGAGCACGGCGCATACGGTAAGGGACGCGATTATGGCGAAGGGGATGCTCTTCTGCGGTTCGCGGCACTCCTCGGCGGCAGTCGATACCGAATCGAAACCGATGTAGGTGAAGAATACTATGGCCCCGCCGGTAAGCACGCCCTGCCAGCCGTTCGGCATGAAGGGCTTCCAGTTCTCCACCTGTATGTAACGGGAGGCGGTGAATACGAACACCAGTATGGCGACGATCTTTACCGCCACCATCAGGTTGTTCGCGCCGGCGCTTTCCCTGATGCCGATGACCAGGAGCACCGTGATGATCACGATGATGAGGAAACCGGGAAGATTGAACCACGCGCCGGTGAAGACACCGCCGGCGATCATGGGCTGGGCAAGCTGCCAGGGGATATGGATACCCACGCTCTTCAGCAGCGCCTCCGCGTAGGCCGAGAAGCCCACGGCGGTGGCCATGTTGCTCACCGCGTATTCAAGGATGAGGTCCCAGCCTATGATCCACGCGACGATCTCGCCCAGGGTTGCGTAGGCATAGGTGTAGGCGCTCCCGGATACCGGTATCATGGACGCCAGCTCGGCGTAACAGAGCCCCGCCAGGGCGCACACCACCGCCACCAGGAAAAACGAAAGCGCGATACCGGGGCCCGCACCGGGCCGTCCCGACGTTCCCAGGGCGTTCTTCCCGTGCAAAATCACGTCGAGCAGGGGGGCCTTCATGATCGAGCTGATCTGCAGCGCCTCACCCGCCGCGGCGGTACCGGTTAAAATGAAGATACCCGAACCGATGATCGCGCCTATACCCAGGGCAGCCAGTGACCATGGCCCCAGGCTTTTACGCAGCCGGTGGTCGGGATGATTGGCGGCGGCCAGCAGTGTGTGTGCGCTTTTGGTCTGAAAAAGCTGTTTCATCGTGTTTTAATGGAGGATCCCTGCCCGGCAGGTATCTTTCCGGCTCCAGTGCGGATTTCCATTCTTGGAAAAATACGGAAACTTTCATTATCATGAGCATTGAAAAACCGGTATATTTACAAGCTTTTTTTCTGCCTGTATGGAAGTACCCGGTATTTTTACCCCTGCTGTTGACGTTCACCCTCTTTTAATGTATTTTAGCTGGATGGCCGTCTACAGTGACCCCGGGGCGACGCCGGCGGCCGGGTGAATCACCTACATCATATAAGGAAGGAACCCATGAAAAAGAACATTGCCGTTATCATCACCTGCATAATCCTCCCGGCCTTATGCGCCCCCGCCTGGGCCGCGAAGGAAAAGGACGAGATCATCGACGAGAGCAAAATGCCCATTATGGAGGACAAGCCCACCATAGAGTACATTCCCGCCGTGGACGAGGCCACCGACCGCTGGGTAAAAAAGAACGCCCCCGGTATCAGCGGGACCCTGATAAAGAAATACTTCAAGGACAACAATACCTTCGTGATCATCTGCAAGGGATATCCCAAAGAGGGGGCAAGGGACCTGGAGGTCAGGGGCACCGCGCGGGAGGCGGCCCTCATCAACGCGCAGGTCATCGCGAAACAGTCTTTCTCTAAAAGAATCAACGTCATTACCGGCGGCTCGCCGGAGAAGTACGTGGACTTCGAGGGATTCGCGGTCGTCTATTACGTCGTAAAGCACCCCGGTCTCAGGTCGTACGCGCGATAATTCTCCTCTTCGAAAGGCCGTCTCTACCGCGGCGGACGGGACGGCCTTTCATCCCTCCCGACACCATAATGCGGTAACCGCGGCTCAATCCCTTATTCCGGTGAAGATACTCCACGGTGTTCCCCGGTAAAAGGACTGCTTACGGTTTTATGCACACCCGCCCAGGGACGAAGCGGGGAGCATGGGTAACACAATCATCAGGGGATGCGGTTCAACACATGTGCACTGTTGAAGGGCACCCATTGCTCGGACCCCGGTTCGAACCGGTACCCCATCAGCTTCTGAACCATCCGGTCGGGCCCGGAAAGGGTAAATTCCGAGGCGTTGATGAATATGGAGCCGTTTTCGCCGGTCGCGTACTGGCTCTCGAACCGGAACAGTCGTTTCCTGTCCCGGCTCAACCAGTTGTTGCAGAGGAACCACAGGTCGGGCGGGGACGAGGTTTTATCGGGAGACAGGTTGTAGAAACCGGTAGTGACCGACCCGCCGGTAACCAGGGAAAACTCCACGGTATCGCCCGCCGGTGAGAAGACTATGTACCGGGTGGCGGGGTCTTCGCCCTCCCATGCCCACCTGCCTTCGAATGCCGCTGCGCTCATTGTTACTTACCTCCTCCACTCATGTAAATTCCTCCATGGGAGACGTCCCACCGTAGTCGGCACCGCCCGTGCAATTAACACCTTCTACCGGAAGCATGCGGTGCATCCGTCTTACCACACGATGAGCTGTTCTTACCGTTTCTCACGGATCGCACGAGGCAGCGCCGGACGGTAGAAACCGGATGACAGCATATGATGCTACTACGGTGAAATCAACCTTTTTCCCGTCCCCGTGCCGGGCCCTCCCCGGCGGGGAATACTTCCTCCGCACACACGTGTCCCGCCGTCCAACTCATGTGCCCGGCCGTGGAACGGAACCGGTTATTTCTTTTTCAGCTCGTGCCTGATCCAGTCCCTGAACTTCAAGGCGTTGAGATATACATGGTTCAGCTTAATTTTATCGCCCTCGAACTCCATACGGTCAATCCCGGAACCCCTGATCTCCGCCACATCGTTCCCGAAGCTGAAGTCGTATGAAATCGAGAAGGCCCCGGGCTTTTCATGGGGCATCAGTTCTTTCTCTTTCCACTCCTGACGCGGCCAGACCCGGAAAAGCAGGTTCAGATAGGCGATGAAGTCCGCCCGGCGGTGGATCCCCTCGGGCACCGAGGGGTCCCGGTAGTCGAGATCTTCGGCGTAGAACGACGCGGTCTTTTCGGCGTCGGCGCTGTTCCATGCCGCCAGGCACTCTTTCATCAATCTGATGTAGTCACTTCCGGTCAACGATTTTCGCATACACGCCTCCTCAATCGGTCTTTATATAAAGTGACGACGCCGCGAGCCCGAAGGAGCGATTAATTGCGGAAAAAAAGAATTTTTATCAGCTTTTCGTAAAAACCGTCACCCGGCTTCATCAGGGGAAGATTATGGAACAGGGAGCGTATTCGTTGTCGCGTTTCGGCGTTCACGACAACGCCGGGCCGCTCTTTCAACAGACCCCGCAGCCGTTCCCGTTTCCATACGATGTCGTTTTTGAACTCGAGCCAGGACGAACACGTGCAGATATTATCGGGCAACACGATGCCGCAGCTCTTCCCGGTGAAATCACCCACATTTCTTCTCGCCCTGTAGAGCAGAGACTTGACTGAAGGCACTGATTTCCCGGTGATGGCGGCGATATCCCCGACATTAACGGCGAAAATGTCCGCAAGTACAAAGACGATCCTCTGATACAAAGGAAGAAACAGTGTAATGATGGAGTAGCACTGGCTGTGGACCTGCCGTATCGCTTCTTCGGCAAGCACTTCGTCCGCCGGGCCGGGTCCCGGTGCGGTCAATTCGCGTTCCACAGAAGGAAATTCAGGCATGAAACCTTTTCCGCGGCGTGAGATTTTTCGATAATGGTCGATATAGCTGTTGATGCATATCCTTTTCAGCCAGGACATCGCCTTCTCTCCGTCTTTCAGCGTGGAATACGCGCCGAGGGCTTTCAGATAGGTGTCCTGGGTAATGTCGCCCGCGTCGTCATACGAACCCGACAGCCGGTACGACAGGGAGAATATACCGGCATAGGTTTTTCTTACTATGGCCTCGAATCCGTCCATCAGTCACACACCGTATCGCGGTCTTTAGGCTCGCATGTTCGGAAAAGTACCTCCACAACCCCCAACCTTCGGCACCGCCGGGCCGGAGGCGATCGCCGCTTCGATCTTCATATCACGGATACCAGTTCATACCGAAACCGCATGTGTTTCAAATACTTTATGCGGAATGCGTCCGCTGAAAAAATGCTTTTTTCAATGAAACGGAAACGGTATAATCCTGCATAAAACCATCACAGTCATAATAGGAGGGGAGGAAATGTTCATATTCAAAATGTACGCCAGGGCCCTGGCGGTGATATACAACCTTATTCCAAAGCCTTATCCCGTGACCCTCACCGGTCGCGGTTCCATAAAGGAGTTCGCCGAACTGTGCTGCGCCATGGGATGGGAAAAGCCCCTGCTGGTCACCGACGCGGTGCTCAACAAACTGGGGGTGCTGGACCCGCTGAAAAAAATACTGAAGAAGAACCGTGTCGGCTACGCCGTTTACGACGGGGTAACGCCGGACCCCCGGTACCGGGTCATCGAGGAAGCCTATGCCGTGTATAGAAAGGAAGGCTGCGGGAGCGTCATCGCCGTGGGAGGGGGATCGGTCATCGACACGGCCAAGGTGGTGAAGCTCATGCCCACCCACAATAAACGGCCCGCGCAGTTCGTGGGACTCTTCAAGGCAAAAAACAGGGGGGTCCCCTTCGCGGCCGCGCCGACGACGGCGGGCACCGGCTCCGAGGCGACCCTGGGCGCGGTCCTCTCGGACGATGTCACCCACCAGAAGGGCATCGCGGCCGATCCGCGTCTGGTGCCCGACTTCGCGGTGCTGGACCCGGACCTTACCATGAGCATGCCGCCGCGGGTGACCGCATCCACCGCCATTGACGCCCTCACCCACGCGATCGAAGCCTACGTGGGAGAGAACCGGTTCCCCGAGATCGACGCCATGGCCAGGGCGGCGGTGAAGATCATCTATGAATACCTGGAAAAAGTCTATCGCAACGGTAAGTTCATGGAAGGACGCTACGCCCTGCTCAAGGCCTCTTTCCTGGGGGGGATATGCCTGAACAAGGGGATCGTGGGGTACGTACACGCCATCGCCCACAACCTGGGCAGGCTCTACGACATCCCCCACGGCCTGGGTAACGCCGTGGCGCTGCCCCTCATGATGGAATACTACCTGGACGCCGTCCCCGACCGCCTTGCGGAACTCGGCCGCGATGTCGGCCTTGAGAAAAAGGGCGACGGTACGCGGGAACTGGCGCGGAAATTCATCGAGAGCCTCCACGCGCTCAACCGGAAGGTGGGAATACCTCCCGTACTGGAACAGATCAGGGAGGAAGACGTGGACAACCTGGTGCGGTCTGCGCTCAGGGAAGCACATGCGGGGCCGTACCCCGTCCCCAGGTACATGAACCGCGCACAGTGCGAGGCCATTGTAAGGAAGATGATGAAGCCTAAAGCCTGAATGCGGAGGCCGCGGCCGTACAGGTTATTAATGGTTGACGCGCCTGCCGCGGCGTGGTGATGTTCCGTTTCACCGGTACCGGTCATGGCCCTGCACAGAAAAAAACCATTGCCCCCCGTCATGTTCGTCGGCACGGGTTCCGACGTGGGAAAGAGCGTCATCGCCGCGGCCTTCTGCCGCATTTTCGCGCAAGACGGCTATCGACCCGCACCCTTCAAGGCCCAGAACATGTCGCTCAACAGCTACGCCACGCCCGAGGGGCTCGAGATCGGGCGGGCCCAGGCGGTCCAGGCCGAGGCCTGCGGTATTCCCTGCGAAAGCGACATGAACCCGGTGCTCCTCAAACCCACCGGCGACATGGTCTCCCAGGTGGTGCTGCACGGGAAACCGGCCGGGAACCGTTCGGCAGCGGAGTATTTCAATGAGACCGACCGCGACGCGCTCTTCGCCGAAGTCATGGGCTCATATCGGCGTCTGGAGTCCCGTTTCAACCCGGTCGTCATCGAGGGCGCCGGGAGCATATCGGAACTCAACCTCAAAGACCGCGACATCACCAACATGCGCGTCGCCCTCGCCGTGGGCGCGACGGTACTTCTTGTCGCCGATATCGACCGCGGCGGCGTGTTCGGCAGCGTCTACGGGACCATCGCGCTTCTCCCCCCCGATGAACGGGCCATGGTAAAGGGAATTATCATTAATAAATTCAGGGGCGACCTGGCGCTTTTCGAGGACGGGCGGCGCCTCATGGCAGAGATCACCGGAGTGCCCGTGGTTGCCGTGATCCCCTGGTATCATGATATCCATATCGACCAGGAAGACTCGGTGGTACTTTCCCAGAAACGGCGGCACCCGTCGCCCGGAGAGACCAATATCGCCGTGGTGCTGCTCGACTCCCTCTCGAATTTCACCGACTTCGACGCGCTGGAGCAGCTTCCGGGCGTCAACCTCTACTACACCGACGATCCCGCCGCCCTTTCCCGCGCGGACTTCATTGTAATCCCCGGCTCGAAGAACACCATTGCCGACATGCGACGCCTCAGGGAAAAAGGACTGGATGCCGCGATCCTGGACCTGCACCGCGGGGGCAGGGGAGTCTACGGCGTCTGCGGCGGCTACCAGATGATGGGAGAAACCATAGAGGACCCTCACGGCGTGGAGGGACTTCCCGGACAGACCCGGGGACTCGGCATACTCCCGGTGGCCACCGTGCTGACGAGGGAAAAGGTCACCGAACAGCGTACCTTCACCTTCCTGGACCTCCCCGAGCGCTGCCGCGGCTACGAAATCCACATGGGCACGACAACCGCCGTGACGGACAGACCCCTCTGTACACTGGCGAACGGTGGTGTTGACGGGTACTCTCTCTCTCCCCTGGCCTGGGGGACCTACATCCACGGGATATTCGACAATACGCCGGTGATCCGCCGCGTGTTCAAGGCCAACGGCCTGCCCGCACCGCCCCGTGATTACGATTATCCGCGGTACCGGGACGAGCAGTACGATCGCCTGGCCTCCCACGTCCGCGGTCATACCGATATGGCGCGATGCTACCGCCTGCTGGAATCCTGACGGCCTTATACTCCTGAAACGCGTTGTGGTATTTTTTAATTGTAAACTCCCGCAATTACCCGCATGATGACCCTGTAATTCCCGTCAGTCTTATTGAACAATAACACGCGCGCGGCAGAGGAGGAACACCATTATGGCAACGGCAAGAACGATCCGCATACACGAGTTCGGCGGCCCTGAAAAAATGAAGCTGGAGACTACGGAATTGCCCATGCCGGGCAGAGGCGAGGTGTGCGTGGAGCAGACGGCGGTCGGCTTCAACTTCATCGATGTGTACCAGCGCAGGGGGACCTATCCCCTTCCCCTCCCCACCGGCCTGGGACATGAAGCGGCGGGACGGGTTTCCGATGTCGGAGTGGACGTGGAACAGTTCAAAAAGGGGGACCGGGTCGCCTACATGAACGCCGGGGTGGGCGCCTACGCCGACCGCCGCAACGTGCCGGCGGAAAAACTGGTCAGGATCCCCGATACGGTCTCCGATGAGGAGGCCGCCGCGCTCATCTTCAAGGGCATGACGGCGCAGTACCTGCTTAAGAAGACCTGCCCGGTGCGGCCGGGCGACTACGTGCTCGTCCACGCGGCGGCGGGGGGCGTGGGACAGATACTCTGCCGCTGGGCCAAAGGGCTGGGCGCCTTCGTGATAGGCACCGCGGGCTCCGACGAGAAATGCGCGATCGCGAAAAAGGCGGGCTGCGACATTACCGTCAATTATTCACAGGCAGACTGGCCCGAAGAAATGCTGCGTGCCACCGGCGGGAAAAAGGCAAGGGTGGTGTACGACTCGGTGGGCAAGGACACCTTTATGAAGTCACTGGACTGCGCGGCTCCCTTCGGCATGGTGGTGCTCTACGGCGCCGCCTCGGGCAAGGCACCGGCCATCGAGCCGGAACTCCTTAACAAGAAGGGGTGTCTATTTCTTACCCGGCCGTCGGTGTTCCCCCACAACGCCGATCCCGCGGTCTTCAGGGAGAACGCCGCCGACCTCTTCAACGCCATCGCAACAGGCCTGGTAAAGGCGCACATAGGCGCCCGTTTCCCCCTTGAAAAGGTCGCTCAGGCCCATATGGCGGCCGAGGCGCGAAAGACCACCGGCGCCATACTGCTGGTCCCGTGAAGAACGGCCGTCCCCCCGGGGCGACGGCCGGTTTAATCCCTGACATACGATAACTACCCGCAATAAAATTGACCGATCTTCGTCTGTACCAGTAATTGAGAAGCCCGCGGTCGTATAAGGCGGGCGCCTCCATCATCAGCAACAGGGGAATACATTAATGAAATCCGAAAAACAACACGAACCGCGGCCCATGCCCGTTTCCCACGCGCCACACCTCCTCAATCCACTGCGGGCGATATTCCTGTCACCCGGAAAACTGGCGCGCCGTTTGAAGCTCGACAGGAACTTTCACGTGCTCGAGGTGGGGCCTGGTCCGGGGTATTTCAGCCCGGAGATCGCGAAAGCCGTCCCTGAGGGCAGGCTGGTCCTCGCCGACATACAGCCCGAAATGCTGACCATGGCGCGGATGCGCCTTGAGAAAAGGGGAATACGCAACGCGGAGTATGTGCACAGCGGTGCGGACGATCTGCCATTCGAAGACGGCTCCTTCGACGTGGTGTTCCTGGTGGCCGTGCTGGGCGAGGTGCCCGACCGCGCCGCCTGCCTGCGGGAGCTTCGCCGGGTGCTGAAGCCCGAAGGCGTGCTTTCGATCACGGAACAGCCGGGAGATCCCGACCGGATACCTTTACCGGAAATGCGGCAACTGGCGGCCGCCGCGGGGTTCAGGCAGTGCGCGATCTACGGGAAAGGCCGCAATTACACGGCCAATTTCATGAAACAGCCGTAAATGGACAGGGGCGCCCCGCTACCGGGGGCGATACCGTTCCAGCAGGTCGTCGATCATACGGTCGAAGGCGCCGGGGAAGTCGCCCACCTCGAGCGTGACCCTGCTCAGGTACAGGGAAACGATGCCGTGGAGCGCGCTCCAGATCTGCATCAGGCGGTAACCGGGATCGTCGTCCCGGCCCTCCCCCCTGCTTTCAAAAACCTCGAGCAGCAACTCCCGGGCAAGGGCGGCCGAGCGGAGGGCGACGGCGTTCTGGAACGCCGCGAGCTTCTCGTGTCTGGTGCCCCGGTAATCGACGTACTTGGGGGTGCCCATGCTGAACATGATGGAATAGAGGTGCGGGTTTTCCCTGCCGAACGCAATATAGGCACCGGCCAGTCGGCGCAGCTGCTCGTAGGGGGCGCCTCCCGCGGCGCGCGCCTCCTGAAAGCGCGCGTAAAACATGTCGAAGCCCCTGGTCACCACCATGAGGTAGAGCTCGTCCCGGTCGGTGAAATAGTTATAGATGGTCTTGGCGGCGATACCCAGGCGGGAGCCGAGTTTGCGCATGCTGAAGTCGGCGTAGCCCACCTCGTTGATCAGGGCCGCGGCTTCCATGATGATGTTCTCGCGGATGGACTCTACCGTTTCGGGGGATGCGGGCGGTTTCGGCATAGATGGTTCGCTCCCGGCGGTGATTTAAAGAACAAACCCTATACAGGGAAGTATTAAAAATCAAGTTATTTAATCCGGTTAGTGATTGACAAAAGTTGACTATTAAAGTAACATACGTTACTTTAATAGTGCCGCACTCACCTATCCAGCCGGGGGTACCCGTCATGGCCAGAAGAAACGTCATAATCAGAAAATGCGCCGAATACAACCCTGACCGCATAAGGGGTATAATAAAGGAGTCCAT
This sequence comes from uncultured Leptospirales bacterium, assembly GCA_964624235.1. Classification (GTDB taxonomy): domain Bacteria; phylum Spirochaetota; class UBA4802; order UBA4802; family UBA5368; genus CAZUXY01. Next base: position 13,508 of record CAZUXY010000048.1, read on the forward strand.
GGAAGAACTGGGCGCGAAGCCCCGGGGGAAGATCCTCATCAAGCCCAACGTGGTCACCGCCAACAAGCAGTACATCTTCGATTCATACACGCATCTCTCGGTGGTGGAATCCATGGTGCAGGTGCTGCGCGAACACCACGGCGCCGACGGGAACATCACCATCGGCGAGTCGGGAGGGATAGGCCTGCCCACCCGCATGTTCTTCGCCGAATCGGATTACGACAAGCTCGCGAAGCGTCTCGGCGTGCCGCTGGCCGACTTCAACGAGGAGGAGTGCCGCACCGTGGAACTGAAACGCGCGAAGTGGCACAAAACCATGCTGACGGCCAAGTCCCTCTACGAGGCCGACTACAAGATCTGGATGCCCAAGCTGAAATTCCACATAGTCGTGGACATCACCAACGCCCTGAAGCTGAACATCGGCATCCTCACCCATAAAGAGCGCTTTCTCTACCACGACGACCGCCTGCACGAGAAGATCGTCGACCTGCTGGAACCTGGCTACCCCGACCTTACGGTGACCGACGCCATCACCGTGGGACGCGGCTTCGAGTCGAGCCCCTTCCCCCATCACCTGGGTGCGCTCATCATCGCCGACGACCCGGTGGCATCCGACGTGGTGGCGGCGAAGATCATGAACTACGACCCCGAAAAGGTCATTTACCTGAAAGAGGCGAAGGAGCGGGGATACGGGTCCCTTTCCATTAAGGACATACACATCAGCGGCGATGTAAAGTGGGAAGAACTGGCCCGCCGCATGAAAGGAGTGGACTCGCCCTTCCAGGACCTCCAGAAGCTCGACACCCCCGTTAAATTTTACGAGGGGACCAACAAGGCCACCGGTAACATCTGCTACGGCGGCTGCATCTGTTCCATAAAAGGGGTTATGGGCACCTCGGACCGCCGCTATGAAGGTAATTTGAAAAACGCACGTCCCGGCGCCGTCGTCATGGGGTTCTACCAGGGCGACGTGATCCATCCCGACGACCCGGTGGTGATGGTGGGGACATGCGCCGGGGTCTCGGGAAAACTGGAGGCCGGCAAAGTGGTGCACATCAAGGGATGCCCCGTCAAGGTGGCCGACCTGATGATCTTCGGCCTGCGGCATTTAAAAATGAAAAGCCCCGCCTGGGACCTGCGTAACATGGCTCAGCTCATCTACTATTCGGTCATCAAGCTCTTCATGCAGCTGACGGTGCCGCTGCGGAAGAGGGCGCGCATACACAAGCACGGATGAGCGGCAGAATATCAAAGGGAGGTACACCGGAAACATGATAAAAAAGATACTGATAATAGTCGTCGTAATTATAGTTGCCGCGGCGGCCGCGTTTTTCGGGCTGATGATCGCGAGCGGCATTCCCTCAAAGGGCGCGAAAATCGCGCACTACGACAATCCCCGAAAGGCGTTGCTGGTGATCGACGTGCAGGAGGGGTTCTCTGGCGCGGCGGCCGGCCCCAAATCACCGTACTTCAACGACGCGCCGAAAGCAGTTACCGCCATCAACCGGCTCATCGATAAGGCCGCCGGCAAAGGTTACGCGGTCGTATACATACAACATGAGGTCACCGGCCCTGTAGACAGGCTGATCTTTACCGTTTTTGCCGGCGGCGCCGGTGTCAAGGGGAACCCGAAGTCGGCCATCGATACAAGGGTCCGCATGGTCTCAGAGAATGTTTTCTCCAAGGACAAAGGCGACGCCTTCACCAATCCCGCCCTGGACGCGTTCATGATCAAAAACCGGGTGAACGAGCTCTACCTCACGGGACTGGACGCGGAGTACTGCGTGCACGCGACGGCCCGGGGCGCCCTCAACCGGGGCTACAGGGTACACATCATTACCGACGCGATTTTGCTGGGTAATAAGAAAAAATGGGAAGGGCTCTTAAAGGAATATAAGAAAGAGGGGATCGTGCTGATGAAGAGCGAGAGGTTTTGAACTCAAGGTAAATTTGCTCCTCATCATTGACTTCTTCTGTTAATTATCTTTTAAAATTATTACACAGGGATTTCCACAGTACCATCCGCTGCTGTTTCCGGGGAGTCGGTTGCATCCTTTTCTTATACTTTACTTAACCCCGATTTCTTTCTGTATTTCCATTTCTTTTTTAAGAATCGAGTTTATTATCTTATTAAGATACACTTTTTTGGTTTTTTAAATGGTAATATAATATTCTTTTAATTTTTTTTCCAGGTATATGGGTATTTCCAATTCATTAAGCGGTCTGTAAAATTTTCCCTTTGATGCTTTCGAAAAATCATATTCTTTTTTCATATCAATTGAACCTATTTATTGTGAAAATATTGTGTTAACTCTTTTTTTGCAGCCTTACGTGCTGAAATTATCCTGATAAATTCTTCTCCACCCTTTTTTCTGTATGTATGGACAACCACTACAATATCACCACCAGGTATTTCACCGAGAGTCACCCAGCGCTCTTCTGAATGCGAATGGCCTTCATCAAATATTGATAATGATTCACGGTCGGAAAAAACCAGTGCGGCCCTTTCAAAGGAAATCCCATGTTTTCTGATATTTGCAATAGCTTTTCGCTGATCCCATTCAAATTTCATATCATACTCATGATCATATGATAAAAAGCATTGTTGTAAACAGATAATTTATTTCAACATATTTTATTTCATTATGAAATAAACACGGCCTGGGGCGCCCTCAACCGGGGCTATAAAGTGCACATCATCACCGACGCGATATTGCCGGGTAACAGGAAGAAACGGGAAGGGCTCTTGAAGGAATATAAGAAAGAGGGGATCGTTTTATTAAAGAGCGGCGGGTTTTAAGCTCGCCGCACCTTCATCCTTTTTATCACTGATACTTTAATCACTACCAGCGGGAAACGACGGATTTCTTTCCGGGTCAGAGACCTTAAGGCGGACCTTACTTCCGGTAAATCACTTTCCCGTATTTCAAAATACCTTCAAGAAAGCCGCTACGGTTGCCTTTTTTTACCACAAGTTTCGGCTCAATGCGGGCGTCCACCTGGCGGCACAGGGAAAACAATCGCGCGTTAATGTCAGGAAAACCATTGTGCACTTCATCGACCACCACGGCTATGTCGATATCGCTGTAGTGACGCTCCTCGCCCCCGGCGCAGGAACCGTAAAGAACGATCATAGTTACCGGCATCTGTTTCGCCACCAGACCGGCGTATTGTTGATCTTCTTCTTGCCGCAGAGGTCACAAGAGAGTCAGGTACCCGACCGTTAAAGCCGCGGACCAGCAGCCCAGTTTATAGCCCGGCGAGTCTATTATGTATGAGAATCCCCTCTTCCCTTTAAGCCCCACCTCGATGCCGCCGTTGTCGCCGACCGGAATTATACCGCCTATTCCCAACAGCACGCCGTAGTCGTCATTGGTGTATTTTTTCATGACGGTTCCGCTTTCACTGTAGTATCCGGTGTCCTTGTATTTCATGTCGCCTGCGCGCACGCCGTAAAACCCTCCTAAATCGACGTAGCACGGACCGAAGAGCAGCCGACAGGCCAGCGGAATATCGATGAAATCCTGCCTGAACGTCTCTTTGTACCTGCCGCCCACCTCTTCAATGTTAACAGCAAGCTCCCTGTGCTGGAATTCGAGCCCGGTATAAATGATGCCGCTTTTGAAAACGCCGTACCCGGCCGTTATGCCGGCCCCATAAATATGTTCGTAATCTCCACTTATCCTACCGTACACCGACATCATTCCTATTTCCGTGTACCCGTAATCGACGGCGGCTCCCAGCACAAACTTCCCTTTCGAATCGAGCTTCGCGAACGCCGGGCCTGCGAACAGCAAAACCATAAGAACCGATAACCATTTTTTCATCGAGAAACTCCCTATTGTTTTTTTATTTAATGCGGCTTTCGTTACTTACTCCGCATGTCACCGAATAGAACCGGAGACCGGTGCTCGTCGACTGCTGTTCACAACCATTAAAAAAAGAAATTATACAAGGTACTGTTTTATTAAAAACCGCACACCCCATCGTACGGCCCGCCGGAACAGGACTACTTTTTCAAGGCATCCAGTTTATACGCCAGGTAATCGGTAATCTTCTTTATATCTTTTAATTCATCTTTGGGCGTTCTCCCGAACCCCATGGTCCCGAAGGTTTTCAGATTACCGAAAAAACCCCGGTCCAGGGTCAATCTCGATTCAATGATACGTTTTTTTTCAATACCCCCGTCGGTTACCACCAGGGTATAACCAAAAAAGGGCGCAACCGCGGATTTCGATTTAATGGAAAGACCTTCACCGGTGAAAATACGCTGGTAGTCAATATCCACTGAGACGGACATCACTCTCGGCGAACCGGGCTCCGCCAGCAGGTTTCCCGCCTTGAGCGACGCAATGAAGTTTTCCTTCATGATCTGAGTAAATTCAGGCTGTACGGGGTAACCCTCCACCTGAAGTTTTTGCGTGAGGTTGACCTTGAAATTCTCCAGGGTGAATTTCGTATCGGCAGGTACTACGGGAACGGAGGCACATCCGGCAAGGATAACAAACAAGAGACATGCTGTAATAATATTCCTTTTCATCGATATTTTCCTTCTATATGTGTGATATGGTACCCCTGTCTTTCCGCACCGTCCCGTAGATGTCTGGATTCCGGGGCATGGCCCGGGTGCCTTCCCGCTCGAACCCATGGCGGCTGTCGCCTTTATAAGATTGGCCCCGATGCGCCTGGTTTCGACGGGAAGAACCGCAGGGAAATTTATTTTAAAAACCCCGGTTGTTCAAGACTCATTCGGGAAACGCGTGCCGGGGTATATATTACCACCTCACTTAAAAATAAATGTTAAAATTATCACCGGTATAGTTGAGCGTTACCGACGTTCCATTTATCCTGACGCTGCCGGTAAGGGTAAGCGTTTCGGCACTGGAATTATCGGTGGAATATATGATATTCATATCCGACAGGGTATAAGAGTCGGTTCCGTACAGCACCGTTATCGTATTTGTAGACAAGGGCGTAATGGTACAGGCGCGTACATGGGTATTTTCGTTATTTACACATGACAGGGTGAACTGGCCGGTCAGCACAACGGTTATATCATCTATGCTATCAGTATAGACAATGGAATAACCGTTAAACGACGAGGTGGTGAAGGTCCAGGTATACACATCGCCGGATTCGCTGCTCGTGCCGACAAAATGAAGATTCGCCGCCGAAAAATCTATGCTCGACGATGTGTCCCATCCTGCAATGACATCTTCAATTGCCGTTCCCAGGGATATGACGACATTTTCGTTCCTGTCATGCGGGGGCGTCCAATCGGTCGAATCGCCCGAACCTGAGGAAAAACAGGCGGTAATCATTATACTTGTTACCGCGGCAAGCACCGCAATCATCAGTCTTTTCATTTTAATCTTCTTTCATAATCAAGTTATCCAATTCCGCTTTTCGCAGAGAAAACGATGGTATTTGTCTTTTTTATAAATTTTTTTGGTGAGTCAACAAAGCCCCTGTTTATTAAAACACCGGTTCTATTTGTCAAAACCTGTTCCCGGCGGTGTATTCATTATTATAAAAGGTGAATTCATGAGAGAAATTCAAGCTCAACATCATTCATAACAATACTATTATTTTGTATAAAAACTTATTTGAAGAACACTTGACATGTCGAGAATCATCTTGTCGAAACTTATTGAAAAACTATAAGCGCCTCCTCTTTTACGATTGCTTAAATCTTTAAACCACAATTCATAATTTTTAACTTTATAGCTTTTCCATACTTTTTTATCTAAGCTTAACTTTAGTGTCCCATCACTAAATTCCCAGAACCCAGAGAAGTTTTTAATATCTTTACTATCCAATCTCTGTGCCTCAAATCGACCATCATTTGTAAATTCAATCAAGCCCCATGGAGGAGAATCCCATGCGCCTATTAGAATATTTCTAAAAATATTATCATCTTCTATAACCGTGTATTCTTTATTTTTCTCAAACTTATTCTTAAGGAAAAGTATTTTCTCTAACGAGTTTTCTTTTGGAGTAATTTTCCTTATTTCTTCATCCTTAAAGGAATCTTTCGCAATAACATGATTATTAAAAAAGAAATATAGAGTAGTGTTTACCATCAACAACAAAGCAAATTTTAAGATTAATTGCTTTCTCATGATTATTTAGCCTTCCTCTCATCAAGTAAATTAAGCTGCAGATAATATTTCGTATCTCTTCGTTTTCCTAAATACGGATTTTTCTTAGATTCTTTAATTCCATAAGTGGGACCATAACTCTCTGTAATCGTTCCAGCTTTTTCATCCAAACTCACATACGCATGGTCCAGCTTATAGTCATGAAAAATCTTCCCTTGATTGATTATCGTAATTCCGATCATTCCCGTTTTGTCTATGCCGTTCATTGTGCTCGCGTCATATCTTGTTACCACGCTTTCATTATACGTCAGCACCGCGGGCCCGTTAGCGGTGCTCGTTATCCATTTGCCGGTCGGGGTGAACCTGAAATCAGAAGAATTGTAATACTGCGGATTCACCGCCGTACCGGTCTTTAAGGATGCGTCAAGTCCCAGAATGTGAATCCCGGTGACCGTATATGACGAGCAGTCGATAGATGACGTCACCGCCATGGGTCCATTTATTATTACCGCGTTGGTGCTATATGATATTTTCCCATCAAACTGATACCCGAGATTATCCATTATCCCGGCATAAGTATAATTGAGCTGTCCCTGGTCGGCAAAGGTGAGGTTTGAAAAATACGACCTCGCCCCCTCCACCGTAAAATTGAAAAGCCGGTCGTTTTTTGTGATACCGGCGGACTCCGATACGTCCTTTATCACCCCGAATACATAAGTAGTATTATTCCGGTAGTCTTCCTTCGTCAAATTGCCCGTTCTATTGAAGTTCGGGTTATCTACAGTATAATCCAGGGCCGCGAATAAGGCGCTTCCACTATCGTATTTATACACTCCATAGCCGGTCCCGTCCGCCGATCGTTCCACCAGGGCAGTGACTCTGCCCTGATCGTCGCGCACCAGTTGAATGCCTTCTCCGCCTTCCCCGTAGTACCCCATCTCTATCTTGTTGCTGAAATAATCCAGGGAGCCGTACTTCATTGCGGTGCCTGACGCTATGGCTTTTTGTATGCGTATTTCACCATCGGTATAAAACCCATCACCTCCTACCAGGTTCCCCGTCTTCTCATACAACCCCACCGTCGTCTCTTTCGCGTCAATATATCCCGTTTTCAGGGCATTGTACGTATCCTTCGCGGTCTTGATCGGTGAAGTTATCATCGCTACCGTACTGCTGTCTATGGTAACCCCTCCCTTAAACCCCACGTCCACCGTGCCGTATCGGGCCGTCGTTACGTCGCGGTTAAGTTTTGAAATATCCGTATTTCCGTCACGGACGATGAGGTTCCCCTCGCCCACCGTGGCGAAGTTGATCTGCCGACGTTCGGCGTAGCCGTAGTTCGCGTTCACGCTCCAGGTGTTGTTCTTCTTCTCGCCGCTCCCGGCGCGGTTGGAGCCCAGGTTTACGCCGCCGCCGTAATTGTACGATATGTCCCGGTCCTTTATGTTGCTGTACTCGAAGGTACCGGTGTTGAGCGTAAGGTCGTCGGTGGCGGAGGCGATGAGCGCGCCGCGGTACGATGGTTTTTGTTTTAAAAGAACCTGTGATTTAATATCGGTTTATTATACTACTACTGGAAAATCTTATGACTGATGGAATTGCTGATACACGCCCGATTTTTATTTTTTGTAATATGTTAAGTTAGGTGCGAAGTCTTTTGCCTTTTCAATTGACACATGATAGCAATTTATTGCTTTCTGCAGAATAGTATTAAATAAGTCCTCCGCTGGTTTTGCAGCAGCATTAATAACGAGTTTCTTGCCTCTCTTTGACTTTAATACCACATCATAAGTGAACTTCCACATTATATATATCTCTTCTATGTCATCAAAATACATTTCGCCTAATCGTCTATTATATGCATTATATCCAACTACAGCTTTTTCAGTTAGTACTGCTGATACTGCGATTGCAAATGCATGCCATATAAAGTAACCTATAAAAAGTAAACCACCCGATAATAAAAAAATACCTAATGCATTTGGATGTTCCTTCATTATTTCTTGTATAAAAATGATAAGAGCACTAATCCACAAAAATGCTAAAAAAGACGTAGTAAGATAAATACTTCTATCACTCTTTGTAGTATATAATTTGCCGTCAGCGGGCACTTTTATTTTCATTCTTACTCTTCTTTCCGTTATTATTTTTCGTAATATCGATCATCCACCCCCCAAAGATCGACGGTCCCGATGTCGCCAAACCGGGGGCAATGGATTTCCCCCATATGGGTGAAGTCGCTTTCGATGTTGAACTTATATAAGAACCGAATCCATAAGTGAGCCCGGTATACGTAGCTCCTGTCCAATCAATACCATCATTACCGGTTAATTTTTGGGAAACAACATTTCCGGTAGTACCTATAAATGATGTTCCAACATAATTGATAGCTTTAGGAAACTCTGCTCGTACTGCATAATTTGAAAATACGTTTGCACTCAAGCCGGTTAGTCCTCCTATACCCACACTCGTCAATGCTCCACCCCATGTCGCTTTGTCTCCAGCGGTTAACTTATAAGTGATGAGGTTTGTTCCGGCGCCGAATAGTGCATCCGCACTCTTTTCCGTTAACAGAATCTTTCCAAGAGACGGGCCCCATGCTGGTGCCATCTCTATTAATATCGGCACTCCCGTCCCCGCAGCCGCGGCCCCAAAACATACAAGAAGTCCTGTTTTAGGGTTTTCGTTCAAGAATACGCCTGCTTGATTGAGGCCCGTTACCAATCTCGAATTTGTTATTTCCTCATTTTTCTTCGCGCCCCACTCATTCATCGCCTGGCCCGCGTCATTTAACGCCCCTATAATCACCCCGTTGTTCCGGTCACCCTGTAAAAACAGTGTTACTTCGCCGGTATTCCAGAGCCCGCTATTATCCAGCGCAACTCTTATGAAAGTGCCGTCTTCAAGCTTGATAATTCTCCCCTTGAAGAGATTCGCCTCTTCATCACCGGAAAACTTTATGCCATAGCCTTCCAGCTGATCGCGAATACGCGCGTTTTGTACGTCATAATCGCCGTCCAATCCGAACTTGCCGTATGATACCAGGTTCTCGCTCTTTTCATACAACCCCACCGTCGTCTCTTTGGTGTCATTCCAGTCTCTCAGTATCTCATTCTTTATATCGTTATAAAGATCTTTCGGGTTCGTGGTCACCAGTACCGTCACCATATGCACCGTACTGCTGTCTATGGTAACCCCTCCCTTGAACCCCACATTTACCGTGCCGTATTGGGATATCGTCGTATCCCTGTTGAGCTTCGAGAGGTCCCTGTTCCCGTCACGGACGATGAGGTTCCCTTCGCCTACCGTGGCGAAGTTGATCTGACGACGTTCGGCGTAGCCGTAGTTCGCGTTCACGCTCCAGGTGTTGTTCTTCTTCTCGCCGCTCCCGGCGCGGTTGGAACCCAGGTTTACGCCGCCGCCGTAATTATACGATATGTCCCGGTCCTTTATGTCGCTGTACTCGAAGGTGCCGGTGGTGAGCATGAGGTCGTCGGTGGTGGCAGCGATGAGCGCGCCCGTGAGGGTGGTCTTCTTCTCGACGTATATATTAACGCTCTTTCCCGTGAGGCCGGTCTGTTCGTTTACCCAGTCCTTTTTCCCTTTTGATTTGCTCCCGTTGGCGCTGATGTTCATGCCGTTTCCGCCGGGGCTTCCGCTGTACCCCAGGCCGAGGCCCAGGGAATGCGATTTCGACCTCAAGGTATCCTGGAGCGATTCCACTAAAAGATTCCCGCCCACGTTCATATCGAGCTTCTCGCCGGCCGTGATCACGCCGCCGCGCACCGTGGTGTCTTTTACGCTCTTTACGGTGATGTTCCCCGCGCTCAGGCGCGAATTTTTCCACGTGACGCTTTCCGAATCCATTTCACTGTAGTCGGCGTCGGCGTTCGCGCCCCAGTTGCCGCTGGTGTCGTAGCTCAGGTTCAGGCGGGCGTGCCGGGTGCGTGAGCCGCTCTTTTCGGTTTCCTTCGCCGCCGTGATTATCACGTCCGTCGCGTCGATCGCCAGGTCGCCCTTCGCGGCCAGCTCGCTTCCCTCGATCTTCGCCGTCTCGCCGGCCTTGAGAGTAAGGTTCCCGCCGGAGAGGATGTTCGACCCCTTTTGCGTTGTTCTAAGAGTGCTGTTCTTCTGTTCGGTCCCGTCGATGTCTACCTGGATGTCGGCGGCGAAGCCCAGGGTCTTACCGCTCGAACCGAAGGCGGCCGAAGCTTTAATGAGGTTGGCCGTTTTGGTCAGCAGGTACTTGTAAAGGAGGGCGATTAATATATTCATTAATTACAACGAATCACGGTAATGTTGTGTGGCTTCAAAATCCATTGATTATCATACCTCAAAACGGCATCAGGGAATGCACAAATACCACATCATCGAATCCAGTGGAATCGAACGCTTTCCGCCTTATCAATAATGTCAAACTCATGATGGTCGGCTGTTACAAGTATGGCGCCGCGTGTTTTCGCCTCTGCGAGAGCGATCGAGTCCGCAAGGGATATTTTATAATCAGATTTTAAGCGCCCTGCCTCGAAGAATACTTCGTCGTTGAGCGTATCAATAATTGTAACCGGCAGGGCAAGTATCCTGGAATACGCATCATTCAAAGACTGTGCATCGTATTCCCTTCTGAAATTATAATATACTTCAAGAAGATTGATTTTATGTATGAAAAGGCCGCATTTTTTATCAGAGGAGAGGGTGAGAAGCTTTTCGACTCTGCCGGCTCCCTCTTCGTCAAGAATGAAGGCGATGAGGGCGCAGGCATCGAGAACGTAATTTTTCATCCGCTATTCAAGCTCCCTCTCTTCCTTTTTCCGGGACATGAATTTCTTCGAGGAAAAGGAGCCTTTCCCTTTTAGAAAGCCCCGGGTCGATTTGATGATGTTTTCCACCGGACGCAATAACACACCTTCCCTCGTTTCGATTACCTCAACCTCCTTCCCGCCGAGACGCCTGAACGCCTCCGCAGGAAGACTGATTTTGTTCGATGTAACGCTTATAATTTTCATATTCCCGCTCCTTTTTGCAGAAGCACAACAAATGGCAATTTACCGTAATCAACGCTTTAACAACCTTTCCCTATAATCCCTTAACATTCAATCACTAATTTTTTATTACCTGAAATCATATTGGTTCCCATACTGGTCTCCTGTGCTCCACACAACTTCCTCTCCGCATGACACGTGTATGACTATCCCCTTCAGAAACCCGGTACTGCTCCCGCCGGCAGCCGAAATATTCCTCATCGCGGGGTTTGAGTACGGGGATTTTTTCCATGCTATGAAGCTACCACTTTCCGCGTACCCACGAATTCGCTCTCCAGACGGGGTGTACCGTCTTCCAGCGGCATTTCGATCACTTCTTTTACATTATCATTCAACTCTTCAAGTGTTGCTCCCTGGGAATGAGCAACGGGAAGCCCGGGCACATACCCAATGTACAACCCAGTATCGGGACAACGTTCAATTACCGCGGTAAAGGTATGCATTCCTGTCTCCTGAAAAGTTCACTATTCCCGCTTTATATACACCATTCAAACATCACACTTTAGAAACGGGCGCTGGACTATCTTGTGTACCTCCATAGTACTTTATAAATACTATGGATTTCCATTAGAATACAAAACAATTTTTTAACAGCCGGTTTTTTATTATCGCCTGGTTTATTGTACCTCACCCCGCCACTGAATCGCGTTGCCCGTCAACCGTTCCACATTCAATGCCTTCCCCGTCGGAAAAGACCACTTTCGTTCCTTACCCGACACCGGGGCTACAGGGTCACCATCAATTTGGCCGGGCAATTAAGAAGAAACGGGAAGGGCTCTTAAATGAATATAAGAAAGAGGGGATAGTGCTGATGAAGAGTGAGGGGGTTTAAGCCTCATCTCTTGCCACTTTTCCTTCAGCAAGGATTTGCACAATATTGTCTTCAGCGGTCGTCACCGTAATAAAATAATTGATTTTCAGGATTCATCTAAATACAAAGAACCACTACCCATACACGAGGAAACCATCATGAAAATCTCACTTCCGCCGCACACGATACTGCTTCCCTCCCCGGTGCTCATTATAGGCACCTACGGTCCCGACGGCAAACCGAACATCATGAACGCCGCCTGGGGAGGGATTGCGTCCAGCCAGCCGCCCTGCGTCAGCGTGTCGCTCAGGGAAGCGACGCTCAGCTATCACAACATCAGGCAGAACGGGGCGTTCACCGTCAACATCCCCTCTGAAAAGTACTTCAGGGAAGCGGACTTTGCGGGCCTGGTGTCGGGCAGGGAGTGCGACAAGTTCCAGAAAGCCCGCCTCACCCCCGAAAAGAGCGCACTGGTCAATGCCCCGATAGTGAAAGAATTTCCCTACGCCCTTGAGTGCCGGCTGGAACGGCAGGTGGAACTCGGCCTGCACACCATGTTCATAGGAGAGATCGTGGGACTGGTCGCCGACGGTGAAGTTCTGAACCCGCACAATCTTCCCGACATCGAAAAGGTGCGCCCGATACTGTTCGGTTCATTCGGCAGTGCGGCATATTACGCCGTCGGCGAAAAAGTGGGCGATGCGTTCTCCGCGGGTAAGGAAATAAAAGGAAACTGAGTTTATACGCGAAAACCGAAGGGTGACATACAGGGAATATACCAGCCCATACCGGCATCCCTCCGATTCGGGGGAACAGTATATCCTGATATTCCTTTTCTTTTAACCGCCGGCTTTCCCGAAAAAAATTCATACAAACCTGATAATAACTACATGACCCGCAGGTACCTTCAAGGCGAAATAAATACCGGGAGGTGGTTAAGTGGAATACAGGATATCGATTTTGAATGACGCGTTGCTGATTAAAGTGCTCGGGCCCCTGAACAGGAAAGCGGTCTATACGGTCGGTGCTTTAATCAGGCCTTTAGTAACGGGACACTCACCAAGAATAATTCTGGATGTTGAAGGCCTGGAATACGAGAAGGAAATGGTGTATCACCTGGGACTGATAAACGCCTTTAAAAAAGAGATCGAACAGGCGGGGGGGAGTTTCACCCTGGCCGCGGGCCGCAACAGGATAACAAAATATCTTCGCATGGCAGGGCTGGATAAACTGTTCAATATTTCAGATACTCAATTTGCGCCGAATAACTATACGCGGAGCCCACGAGTCGAGAATGGAAAAAATAACTGAAATAACGGAAAATATTTTCATGATCCGGGGCGCCGGCAACAGCAGCCACAGCTATGTCGTCAAGGGCAACAGGCTCAATCTGCTCATAGACTCCGGGCTGGACAGGAACTTCCCTATACTGCAGGGCAGCCTGTTAAGGATAGGGCTTAAGGTAAGGGACATCGATATAGTGATCAACACGCACGAACACTTCGACCACATAGGCGCCAACAGGTATTTCCAGGAACACACGTTGATCGCGGCGCACCGCTTCGCGGCGACGAAGATCTCAATGAACGACAGGTATGTCACACTGTACGAATCCGGCGACGCCAATGAACTTTCGCTCCATGTACATCTGTGGCTCGAGAGTAAAACCAGGTTCGACCTCGGCAACTACACCCTGGACATCATCCATACGCCCGGCCATACCTCGGGTTCGATCTGCATATACGAACCCTTTAAAAAGTTTATTTTCACGGGCGATACCCTTTTCGCGGGGGGAACCCTGTCGTATATCGCGGAATCGGGCAGTGTGGGCGATTATATAAATTCCATAATGTCGCTGAACACCCGGCAGATTCTTGAACTGTACCCCGGCCACGGAGACATATCGGTGAACCCGAATGACGACATGACGGCGGCGGTCGAGAACGCCAGGCAGTTCCTCAGGAAAGACGAAGAGATAAAGGTTTTTTACGAACCCACCACGGCGCACATCAATGCCCAAGGGCAGGCGGAATAACGAGTCATGTTGCCGCCTGCCGGTACTTTTGCGGTATGGAGTGTTGCCCGGCGCGGTACTCCTTTGTGATTTGACCCGTCCGTTATCCGGATAACCGTTTTTTTTACTTCTGCCTTCGCGCCGGGATGCCACGCGCTGCCGCGCATATCCGACCCATCCGCGGCGCCCCCTCCGGCACGACGGGAGCTTTGCTATTTAAACTTGACAAAAGATTCTTTGTGTATAAAGGATTTCTGTAAAAATCCGCGGGGAATGAGCTTCTGATCTCAATCGTTACAACGAGAAGGGACTCTCGCTGAAAGTGGAGATTCCCCCGGATATCCAACTGAATCTTCCGGTGATCACCATGAAATTACGGTACCTGACCCTTTCGTTGCTGCTCCTCCTTTCCACCAGGGCATATGCCCTTGAAACAGTCGCCGTCGACGGGTCTTTTTACATGAAATCGATCGGGAAACAGTTCGACTACATCGAAGACAGGGAAAAGAAACTCACCTTCGACCGGGTCATCCAGGAAAAGAACTGGACGGCGAACAAAAACGAATCGGTCAACTTCGGGTTCACCGGCTCGGTCTACTGGTTCCGGTTCAGTGTCGACAACAGGGGCGACGGACCGATGAACCATTTTCTGGAGCTCACCTACCCCATGCTCAATTTCATCGAGTTCTACCGGGTCGCCGAAGACGGTCACCGCGTCAGCAAAACCGGCACCCGGTATCCTTTCAGCCAGAGGGAGATCGAGGACAAAAATTTCATCTTTCATCTGAAAGACGTTCCCGGAAGCCACACGTATTATATCAGGATCGAAACAGAGAGCTCCATGAACTTCACCCCGCTGCTCATGTCGCAGGGCGCCTACATACACCGAACCCAGACCCAGGTACCCATCATGTGGGCGTACCTGGGCCTGATGCTCAGCATGCTTATCTACAACCTCTTCATCTTTTTCGCCACCAGGGAGCGGGGCTACCTCTACTACGTGCTCTTTATCATCACCTACATACCGATGCAGATGACGCTGACCGGGCACTCGTTCCAGTACCTCTGGCCCGGGGCGCCGCACCTGGTAATGCGCATGCTCCCCTCCCTGATGTGCGCGGCACTGGGATTCGCCGCCGTCTTCATGCGAACGGTTATCGGCACCCGCCGTCTTTTTAAAATTACCGACCGGTTCTTCATTTACGGCATTATCACGCCGTGTTTCGCATGGACCGCCGCGGCCGTGTTCACGAGGTATCGCCTGGCCATCAGCGTCGCCACGGTGCTGTCGGCCCTTATGCCGGTGATCATCATTATATGCGTCGCCTATATCACGATACGGGGGTCGCGCCCGGCGCGCTTCATCCTTATCGGTTTCGGCGGCCTGGTGTTCGGCACCACCTTTTACACGCTGAAGACCATGGGTGTCTTCCCGTCCATGTTCATCACCGACTGGGGCCTGCAGATCGGCTCGGCCATGGTGGTCGTCTTTCTTTCACTGGCGCTGGCCGACAACATCAACGTGATGAGAAAAATGATGGAGCGGCTCAATGAAGAACAGAGGGAAAACGAGAAAACCTCACGCGAGCGCGCCGAACACCTGGAAGGCATCGTGACCACCGCCACCGGCCTTACCGGGGATTTCGTCGGCGCCGGCGAGCGGCTCCAGGAGATCACCGGCCGGTTTTCCAGTCTCTCCATGGAGCAGTCGGCCACCAGCGAGGAGATGTCGGCCACCTTCGAGGAGCTATCGGCGTCTGTGGAGACCATCTACCGGTCCACCGTCAGCCAGAAGGAGGAGGGTGAGAGATCGAAAAAGCTGGCTGACGAGCTGAACGCCGCCCAGAAGAACCTGATACAGGAAAACCGCAGGGTCGAAGAGCACATCTCGATGATCATGAACTCCGCCACCGAGACCGGAAAGAACCTCCAGATGATGACCGACACCATGAACATCATCAACCAGGGCGGCGCGGCCATAAACCAGTTCATCGCCATAATCGATGAAATATCCGACCGCATAAACCTGCTCTCCCTGAACGCCGCCATCGAGGCGGCGCGCGCCGGCGATTACGGCAAAGGGTTCGCGGTCGTGGCCGACGAGATAGGAAAACTCGCACAGGCCACCTCGGACAACTCCAAGGAGATCACCAGGCAGATATCCAAGATAATAGGCGATATCGATTCGGGAACGCGCATAGTCTCGGCCACCAGGGACTCGACCGACACCATTCTGAACATGGTACACGCCGTCGGCGACGGCTTCAGCTCGGCACGCGACATGATGGCCAGGCAGAACCAGACGCTCGAGGTGGTCATCTCGCAGGCAGAACTCATAGAACGGATCTCGCGTGAGATCGCGGGTTCCACCAACGAGCAGAAGAACTCCATGGCCCAGACACAGAAAACCATCGACCGCCTGTCTGAGATGGCCATGGAGATATCCCAGGCCAACGAACAGATACTGGACATTTCGCGGCAGATACACGAAAAGACCCTGAAACTGGACGACGTGGTAAGAAGAAAAGCGTGACGCCCGCTATTCCCCGGACGTCATGACGCATTGTGTAATGCATCTCTGTCATTGTATAATGCCGGTAAAGGACTGACGAATGTCCTTTCGACGACACACGCGCAATTTTTGTCTGTCATTTCGACGACGTACAGGAGGTACTAGTGGCACACGCATTTACGCCTTCCGTGGCGTGCGTGTGCAGGCGCACATCGTGTGCGCACCCGGCATTGCGACAGGCGACCGACAGGAGGTCGGGAGTGTCACCGATGCCAGGAGGGCAAGGAGGTGACCGACCGACCGGAGGGAGGAAGTCCCGTGGGAAGGTCGCGTCTTTAGCCGGCCGACCAAAGGGAGGAGAAATCTTATTATTGTACAAATAAGATTTCTCACCCCTTTGGGGTTCGAAATGACATGGTCAATGGAACAGAGATTTCCGACGGCCATGGAGGGCCAAGTGTCGAATGCCGACACGATGTCGGAAAAGCATTCGACCGACGGCCATGGAAGGCCAAGTGTCGAATGCCGACACGATGTCGGAAAAGCATTCGACCGACGGCCATGGAAGGCCAAGTGTCGAATGCCGACACGATGTCGGAAAAGCATTCGACCGACGGCCATGGAGGGCCAAGTGTCGAATGCCGACACGATGTCGGAAAAGCATTCGACCGACGGCCATGGAAAGCCCGGTGTGCACGGGGGAAAGCCGATGTCACCGGCGTGAGGTGAGCTTTTTTATTTTTCCGTGTTGATACGCCACCACGACCATTAGCAGCACGGTGATTACGGGCCATACCATACAGAATATGATCACGTTGATCTGCTTATAGGTCAGTCCCGTGCACCCGGCCATCACGTAAAGTATTTTCACACATGCGTCGAAGATCGCGTTCATACCTGTCCTTTTATTCTTGGATTAGTCACCTGCCCTATCGCGTTTGTGTAGTCAAATATTCAACACAACGGAAAAGAGGGGGTTTCCAGAGTTACGCCGGGTACATCGTCCGTTGTTTTATTTCTTCGACCAATTTTCAATTTTTAATCCCCTGATTCTTTTAAAATGTTTTTCGTTATTTGTAATCAACGTTGAATTCATGGTCAGTGCGGTTGATGCTATCAATAGATCAAAATCATCTATCGGTGAACCGGCTTTCAGCATATTGGCCTTTAACTCACTAAAGGTTTCAATTATTGCTTTATCTACGTCTATTATAGGAAATAATTCTTTTATCCGATAAACAACCGCTATATTCTTTTCATGATTTTGTGATTTTTTAGCGCCGAATAATAATTATCCATATGTGATTACGGATATTGATTTTGGGATATTTTCGTTTTTTAAAAAATGACCATGAACGATAGAATCACCCTTAATGCTGTAAATAATTATACTTGTATCAATCAAATAGTGCATTTTCTTTTTTAAAACCTTTCTGGGTTTTTACGGGATTTTTTTATTGAATCAATTATTTCATCCGCATTTCGTTTATCTTCCCATGCGCCGGAAAGCGCTATAAATTCTCTTGTCGGGTTATTCTTATAAATTGACGGATTCGAAAGATATTTCTCTATAATGGAAATTACTTCCTGGCTGATAGATCTGTTTTGACTTTTTGCGACAGCTTTTAATGAAGCGTATAATCTATCATCAATATCCCGTACTTGAAGAATTGCCATACTATCACCTCTATCATGAATAGTATAATGAATTTTCATGAAAATATAAGCACTTTTCATGAAACTCGAGAATCAAACAGCTGTAATGCATATCCCCACGGCAACCTTCTTCCCGGCCGTCCATCACTGTTGTATCTCGTTTTCCTGCTCTATGATATATCCTCCCTGCGAATGTACCATGTCATGTCGTATTGCCGGTGTGTCAGTCCGGGGGAGCGGTATACGTTTGCGTGATGAAATCGTCATATCAGAAAGGCCCTGCAGGCGATTGAAAACAATTCCTGGCTGTATTGATACTCTTTCTTCTTTTCGGGGAATTGCTTATCGTATTCTTCCACTTTACCGTGATCGAGATTAAAGACTTCACTTTGATATAATCTATACTTTTTTCCATGATCAAACAGTTGTTTCGCAAGAATTAACGCCAGTAACCCATACGGGTATTTTCCATTTTGATCGGATACATTATAATCTTTGCCGTTTCGAAAACCATTTTTGCAGTAATTATGCGGATCTCCATAGATAAAAATTCCGGGGCAATTCCTTGTTTCCGCGATTTGCCTGGTGAAAGAGATCAGCTTTGCGCCGATACCTTTCCTTTGAAATCCCGGCCGGACGCATAAAGGACCGAATGAGAGTGTTTCAATTTTATTATCGTTTTCATCCAGTAAAAAAGACTTTGTGTATATAATGCTTCCTACAATTTTTTCTTCGTTAACCGCGATGAATTCCATTTCCGGAATATAGTCTTTATGTTCGCGCACTACATGGACCAGGTAATGCTCATCACACCCCGGCACATAGAGATTCCAGAAAGCTTCCCTGGTCATATACTCAACCTCGGAATATTCAGACGGCCGGATATTTCTTATAGTTATTTCCATTTTAACCCCTGTTAATTATGCGCTATTGATAATGGGAAGTGTCCATCATCCAGCATTCTTTTCAACCGCATTCCATACTATCGGGAATATATCTGTATAATCAGAATTCCAGGTTTCAATCAGCATGGATGTCGGTTGTTGTTTCAATCTATTAAATTCCCTCAAGGAGCGGGGAAATTGCATACACCGTTATTATTGACGAAGGCCGAGCACCCGACAGGAACACGGGGTGTTAATAATGTGTAATCCTCGATTCCTTCCATGTGGTCCTATTTTAATTTCCTGATATTATAGGTTTTTATATTTAATTCAAATATTCTTCCTTGCTCATCAGTTATTACTATTGTTTTCCCGTCTTTTCCCAGGCGCATATCCGTGATAAAAACATCCTGAGCATCCTTTTCCAGGAGGATGTTATACGTTGTTCTATACACAATAATTATTCTTTCTTTTGTGCTGGTGTCCGTATTCCATACTTCAATGATTCCGCCACGTATGGGCCTGTTGTTTTTGTCATAAGAGAAATGCTCCGCACGAAATTCCAGTTTATCAATAAAAAGCGATTCAACTTTTTGAGGCGCATTCCTTTTCGCGAAAAGAAGAAACGGCGTAAAGAGGATCGCGATGAAAACAATATGCTTTTTCAATTCTTACCTCCTGCAGTCCCCAAAAAGGCTGAAGAATTTGCGGATAACGGTTTGCTTATGCGGCATCCCGCGGCTTTTTGCGCGATGCGGCGCAGCCCGAACGATACCGGCCAGCCGGGAGAGTGAAGCGCATACGCGTTGCTATACGCCTTTTTTCAAGTTTAAATATTTGGCTTCATCAAGAAGTTTCAATTCGGTATATTTACTGATGTTTATTAAATCCTTATCATACGTTACCAAGGTCAGTTTATGCTTTATAGCCGCACTCGCGATAAGAAAATCAAACGACCCGGCATGTATTCCTTTCCGCGTGCACCTGTTGCGAAGTTCAGCAGCATAAATATAATCCTCTTTGGTTATATCAATATATGAAAAATCACTCAGAATAGTCGCGATTTCAGAAAATAACTTTTTATCAGTAATACCACTTAAAATTTCCTGAAGTATGATTCCAACAATCACGATTTCGTCGTTATTTTCAATAATACTTCTTACCAGAGTCTCAGAAGAAGTGAATGATGTTTCTTTTCGCCGAAGCGCTTCCGACCAGACCGAAGTATCTATCAGCAGTCTTATCATCTTTTTCTGGCTTTTTTGTAATCGTACGCTGAATCGAAATCAACAGCATTCAGATACTTCAGCATATCCTTCTGTCTATGTTTTTGAATATACTCTTTCAGCGCGGTATTGACAGCTTCACGTTTTGTTTTAAATTTTCCAATCTGGTATACTTCTTCAAGCAGTTTAATATCTATGTTAAGGTTAGTAGCCATATTTTTTACCTCTACAAATATTTTACACAATGGTATGTGTAAGGTCAATTAAAAAAATGGCGTATGACGTTTTGCTTACACGAGGTTGCGGCTGCCTTTTGCGCCATGCGGCGCAGCCCGAACGATACCGGCCGGCCGGGAGAGTGAAGCGCATACGCGTTGTCTGGCCTGGAATTTTGCGATTCATTTCTGAAACTTATTACTCCGCTTAATATTTAAAATTTATTTTTTTGAATATTTCTCCATTGGTCTGATATTACTTTCCAGCAATTTAATCAATTCTGATAATCGTTTATTTCTTGTATCTTCATTTTTTGGTTCAAAATATAAGCCTGCGAATTGCTTTCTGATTGATTTCGGCATTTTAAGATAGTTCGCAACAGCTTCTTTGTTATTCGCGATTTTTGACTCGAATATATGAAATTTTTCTTCTGTAATTTTATTATCATCTTTAGAATCCCATGAACCATCCTTTTTAGATCGTTCAATCACTGATAATCCGATTTTTTCAATCCGGTTGTTTTCTATTAACCTTGCGATTATTTCTTTATTTTTTGCGGACCATGTACTTCCTTTTCTCCGTGGCGCAAAATACTTCTTATATTTTTCATCATCTATGCTTTTTATCAACCCATCGATCCAACCAAAACATAACGCTTCTTCCAATGCTTCACCGGCAGTGATAGATTTGATACTTTTTGCTTTACTGAATATTAACCATACTCCCTCAGAGTTCAGATCCTTCTGTTCAAGCCATTTTCTAAAATCACTTCTTTCTTCGAATAATATTTCTTCGCTCATATCCGGATACACCTTTGAATCAATTATTATACTGAATCTTTTACCGAAAATTCCCGTATAACGTTTGCCGACATGAGAAGTTCCGACCAGATGGAGCAAGCGGGGTAAAGCGACTTAAAGGAGCGGAAACTCATATCGGCTGCTGCCGGAAGTTGCTGAGCTTTTTTGTATTTCATTTAAGCCGGACAATCAATATAATTTCTACGAACCAGCGCAAAAACTTTTCAGATCTTTTACCTCCAATTCCAATTGCTTCTTTAATTTATCCGCTATCCTTTTCCGAAAAAATATGCTGATTACATTCATCGGGAATTTCCAATGGATTATTGCTTCGATGGTGAGCTTTGTCGTATTTCCCCTTCCCTCCAGTATATAACTGACATCGAATATGTGTATTTTGCTTTCTATATGAAATCCGATAATCCTGTCTTTTTCGTATTTTGTAATTGTTCCATACATTTCGAGAATATGTCCGTTTTCTTCAATCACTTCCTTAAAATTCGTTCCAATTATTTTTGGATCATTTTTGACAATCTCTCCGCCCTTCACATTCTTTTGCCATTTCATGGCTTTTTCAGGATCCGCTATCCATGGAAACACCTTTTCCGGCAGTTGTAATATTTCATCTTCATATGCTATTCTCATTGGTAATCCCCGCATTGTCCAACGATAGTGTCAATAATCGGGACTGCTGCCAGACAATGATTGTACGTTATCTATCAACTTTATTTTCAACAGGCCGGTAAATGGTGTGTGCCATGGTGCCGGGCGCAATGCCCACCACGGGAGCGGCCTTCCTCCTGGTCGTCCATCTATGCTGAATTTTGTTTTCATGCTCCATGATATATCCTTTCTGTTGGTGTGATATCATGTCTTATTGCCGGATTGTCAAGTTTGGGGTGCAGTATATTGGCGCATTACTTTCCCGGGGTGAGCCAATGTCGCGAACATTCAGTAAATATTATTATGAAGAATATATGGTCATTTCATCAATGAGTTTTCTGACCAGGATTGAGATAGCGATGTTGGTTACCCCGTGTTGTGCGAAGACGGTGCGCTATACCGATGGGGCGTCACAAAACAAGGATGTTTTGTGGTGCAATCTTTGGTAAACATCTGTATTTTTAGAATTGACACTTAAGTTTAATAAGATAGATAGGAATAATTCAATATCATAAGGGATTATAAAGTGCTCAATGAGACCTTTTGTTGCTTTCGATAAGATCCATTCTACTCCTTTACGGAGTCATCTCATGAGACATTTGGTATCAATTTTTACTCTAGTTGAAATAATTTTTTTATTATTTCAGGAGAGCTAATAAATTTAAAGTATTAGTAAAATTATTATATTTTCGACTAGTAATTTGGTTAAGCATTTATGGATTCGTTGATCCCGATTCTCCTAATAATATTAATTATTTTTATTTTAGTACGTATTATCAAATGGTGTATTGATGATGCACGATTGCGTGGCAAATCACCAATATTCGTTGTTATCGCAGTCATGATTTTTTTCCCTTGGGGATGGATTGCATGGTTGATATTTAGACCTCAACCACAACGTTTAGATCCTCAACTTTTCGATCCTCGTCAAATCCGCAAAAACTATAAGATCTAATTGATCGATAGTATTTTATGAAAATTGAATTTTTACAAATCAATTCCATAAGTGTTTTTTTCTGCTTAATGATCCGTCAGGCATTCATATAACCTATTTTCTGTTCATTTGCGGAGGAATCTCATAAGAGATCTGGTATCCGTTTTCACCCTTCTTATCATTCCTTTTTCTCTTATAGCAGAGAACTTTCCGTCAAAGAAAAGACAAAGACAATTCTTTCCCCACTATAGGGCTGGCACGACGCCAGCTTTAACAGACTAGATCAAATAGTTAAAGCACACCGCTTGCCCCAGTCACGGTAGAACCGCCGGTTACCCGACGGCCCCCGCACAGATCCCGTCATGCGGAACTACCGCACCGGGCTCTTCGAGCATACCCGCGTCCGCATAATAGTCAAGACCAGCAGAAATGCATCCGGTTTGTCGTTTTCCGGACTATCCGAGGCATGTAATTCTCACCACGAGAGCGGCCTTCCTCGTAGTCGTCCATCCATGCTGAATTTCGTTTTCATGTTCTATGATATATCCTTTCTGTTGGTGTGATATCATGTCTTATTGCCGGCTTGCCAAGTTTGGGGAGCGGTATTAATGTATCAAACTGTAAAAAAAAGATAGAGAAAAAGTCCCATACCGCTTATACACATTAGTAGATATAATATAAATACGAGGAAACGACGATTGAGATGGATTTCATTTTTAAATTTTGCATGCTCTGGATCCTTGGGATCATATATAATGGTGATATCCGTATTTAATAATTTTCTATGCGAATTGACCACAAAAGGCGCTATTGCTTGATACGTTAAATTATCAGTAGTTTTAAATTCTGCAGATAAACAATAAGATCCGCTATTCTCTCCAGCCTCGCCAGACATGGCTAACCACGCCTCATTGATTATTCCAGTTGTTTCGGTCCCAGTGAGAAGCAGCTTTTTATCACGGCGCCACTCAAAATAGGCAGGTATCCCCTTCGTAAGTCCAAGCAAAATGAGTATGATGCCCACAAAAAAACAAATGGCTTCAAAATCGACCTGGGCTTTTTTCATTATACTATTTGCAGGAATTATCTCCTCCGCTGTTAAACAACTCGCCGGAAGAAGCAGAATTAAAGCTGTAATGAATTTCATGAAACACCCATACCCGTGATAATAATTATTATATCGGACGCAATTTTTCAATACTATTATTACACTTAGGACTCCAGGTGCTGCTCCCCATTCAGGAAACCAGTAAAGAATTCGAATTCGTGAGAATTTTAACACCTCACTGCCATGAGTGGATATTTTGTGTGAAATAGACTTTGTCGTGGTACCGATAACCGGGCATATGTCAGAAAAACTACACTTACCAAAAATATAAAATTTTCCTGATTCTTTATCTGCAAATTTTAAACAAAAAGTTTCTTATACTAAAGCGGGCATGGATGCCCGCACCCGAAAAGTCGGCACACCACATTCATATTCACGGTAGAACCGCCGGTTGCCCGACGGCCCCCCGCACCGGGCTCTTCGAGCATACCCGCGTCCGCATAATAGTCAAGACCAGCAGAAATGCACCCGTTTCGTCGTTTTCTGTACTATCCGAGGCTTTTCAACACCGTAATACTTCACGATCGCGTTGAAAATATGCCATGAAAGTAATTTTTCAGTAATATTCAGGTTTTCTAGACACTGCAATGCTCACCACGGGAGCGGCCTTCCTCGTGGTCGTCCATCTATGCTGAATTTCGTTTTCATGCTCCGTGATATATCCTTTCTATAAATGTACTATATTAAGTCTTATTGCCGGATTGTCAAATTTGGGG
>CAZUXY010000049.1:0-35603 GCA_964624235.1 uncultured Leptospirales bacterium
TGTAGTCATCTATGGGCACTTTTATGGAATGCAGTGTTTTTCTCAGAAAGGCGTTATAATCACGGTGGTATATTTTGTACCGCGTGAAGCGCTGTAATATTTCGAAATGGATCTTGCCGCACTCTATGTCGAAGGGGATCGTGACCGCCCGGTCCACCAGTGACTGGATCCTGTTTTCACTTGAGAGGTCGGCGAGCTTTTCCCTGATCTCGCCCCATTTGTCGCGGCAGGGGGTTTTTTCATCAGGCGCAACGGGGTGCGCGTCCTTTTCCCGAAAGAACCCACGGATATCGCCGGACGGGAGATTCTTATGGAAGGCGAAGACGATCTCACCGGTGAGCACGTCTATCACCCTGCCGTTTATCTCCACGCGGTCGCTGAATACGGTATAACTGCCCGTGATGATGTTGTCCACGGGTGCGAGCTCTCCTATCCTTTTCGCCTCGTCCCTGCCGATAAGACCGCTCATGCTGAGTGAATTCTCGTTGAGTATCGCCTCGAGCCTCTTGCGTTCAAAGAGCCTAATCCGCGGACGTTCCTTTTTAAGTCCCGTGATGAGGCTCTCGGTGAGGTACTCGCCGAATTCGTTTTTCGGGTATTTGTCTTTCTGGGTCGATACGAAGGTTACCACGGCGAGCCGCACGGGTTTTTTTGCGTCCCCTATCCGGTCGGTCCCCGATCCGATCTCCGCTATCAGTTTTTTGATCGAGGTCTCGGCGGATCCGGTTTCTCCCCGGGCGCCCGGCGCCGCGCCGCACAGTGAGACCAGGAAAGAACTTATCACGACCATGATTATTCCGGTTCTCATATACAGGCCCCTTCCACGTGATGGATCTTTACTTGAAACAGGCAACTTGTTCAGGAAGCGCTCAATCCGGTTCCCGTCTTTTGCACAATTCGCACCGCGTGATCTCTGACGGGATTGTTAAACATTTCTCTTCAATAAAATTTCGGGTTTATACCCAGGACGCCGCAGAAAACGAAGCGCGGCATCACGCCGACCCGCTGATGGTAGCGGACATGGGGCGGTTAGTCAACAGGAATTAACGATTTTGCGTTTTTCAGGCCAAAGCGGGAGTGTTCATGAATGAAAAAAAATAATATGTAAGAGGGGGGTGTACCGCACACAGACATCAACAGCAAAAGTCTTTCCGGAACAGCCGCTGAAAATGTAATGGAAACTTTTAGTATTTTACTCTTATACTGGACGAACAATCCTCATTAATAAACGCAGCAAAAATAAACGCAGCAAAGGAGAAAAATCATGAAGTCACTCAGAATCATTCCGGGACTGGTTTTTGTGTGCACGTTAGCGGTTGCGGTCGGCGTGTACGCACAGAAAAAGGAACGGCCCCAGAAAGGCGACCGACCGATGCTGAAGTGCGAGGACAGGTTTGCCGAAATGGACGCGAACAAAGATGGAAAAATCGACATGAAGGAATTTACTTCCCGCGAACACCCGAAAGAAGGGCCCAGAGGCAAAGACTTCAAACGGCGGGGTAAAGGCGGCCCTGAAGAGTTTTTCAAGGCAAGGGACAAAAATAATGACGGATTTCTGGATAAGGAAGAGTTTTGCGCGAAAGATGACAGGAAAAGAAAACCACGGGGCAGAAAGAACTACTGATGCCCGCCGCGATCGCGGCAATTGCATGATAAGAAACGCCGGCGGCGGCCGGCATTTCTTGTCATCTCAGGGTAATTTGACCTTTGATAAAGGGTAAATACATTATCGCTTTTTTCCCTTACAGAAGTATGTAGGCGTGAACGTAAAAGCCCCAGAAGAGTTCCAGCCGTGAGGCCGATACTTCCACTTTGGAACCACTCGTGATTGGTCCAGGTCCTGGCAATCCTGTTTTTTCTGAAATATAGTATATATCTTTTTTTATTCTTGCATCAGCCCTGGTGTTGCACAGGAAATAGGAATAGTCGATCCCCCCTTCGACCCTCACGTGCTTCAGGTCGTAGCCCAGACAGAGTTTGCCGCGCCCCGACGCGGTGTAGTTATATGGATACTTCGGGTCCACCTTCAGGTAGCTGTTCTCGAAGCGGTGCATGCCCAGCACCGCCGGGAAATAGAATTCCGTGTAGATACCCGACCGCCATGCGTAGCCCGTGTTCATGCCGAAGGTGATGTTGTAGATATGGTATTCGGTGATCATCACCGCCGTGATGTCCGAGAGCAGCGGCGTTCCCCCCTCCTCGCTGAAGCGCAGCTTCTGGGGCGCCTAGAAGTTAATGTAGCGCGCCCCGATGTCGAAAGAGCCGTAGCCGCCGTAGCGGTGCCTGCGTGTCCCGCCGAAAGCGATGAGCAGTTCATAGTCCTTGACGACCGAATACCAGCTGACCTCCTCCCCCGGATCGAGATCTACGTATGCGCCGTTTTCAGGATAAAAACGCACAGGGATAATAGCGCCGTTGTCCGCTTTAATGCCGTTGGATTCCAGCGTCCCCTGGAATTTCTTGAAACTCACGTTTCCCTTTATCTCGACACCGAAGAGCGATACTCCCGAGAACAGGCGCAGGTATTTGGCGATGGGATCATTCTTCGTTTCGATGTCCCGTTCCTCGGTGATCCCCTCGAAGTTCGTGAATTTGCTGGTGAGGTACTCGATCCCGAAGTTCACCAGCCACAGGTCGGCCTTGACGAAGAACTTCTTCATGACGTAGGGGTCCACCTTCTGCTTCAGGGCGTTCTTGTTGGTCATCTCGAAGAGGGAGCTGTAATCGTTCCAGTAGTACCAGCCTATGCCGGCATAGGCGGTGATGAAGGGCCGGTATGCCTTTTCCTCCCCGGCGGGGGTGTAGACGGTGGTGTCGCCGGTCAGGTTCTGGGAATAGGAGGGGAGAGCGGCACAGAGCAGTGTCATGATCACCAGGATACAGTGCAGTGGTTTCATGGGGGTACTCCGTTCGAACAAGGGTGTACGTTTCAATCCCGCGAACATAGGTACAAAGAGGGATTTATGCAAGCATAAAACAGAATAGAGTCCGGTGCAGGGAGGAATTTCCCTGAATGGACGAGTGTGTGTATGGCCGTTTCCGGCATCAAAAGCTACCCTTGGGGCGGATTGCCTGAGGGGGTTATTCCTTTCCCCTCACGCCTATAGATTGAGAGGAAAATAGTACGGCCATATGAAAGCGTCGAGCACGACCGTCTGCAGGCAGAACAACAGGGCGCCCAGTATGGCCAGGCGGCGGCCCCAGGCATGCTCCCTGCCGGTTGTCGTTATCACCGCCGCTAAAATCCCCGCCGAACCCAGGGCCACCAGGAAGAGCACGGTCCTCACGGCGATCCATTTCAGCAGTGAAGGTTCAACGATCATCTGCACCGTCAGCGGCATCCAGAGGGCCGAGGGCAACAGCATCAGCGTATAGAGCAGGTAAAGCACCGTGTAGGGTTTCCCGTTTAAAAAGAAGGTACGGTCGGGATCGGTCCTGAAAAGCAGGAAGAGTGAAAAGGTGAAGTAGCCGAAGGCCGCCATGAACATGCATACGGTATACACCGGCAGCAGCGCCTGAGGAACCCGACCCCAGAGGGCCCCCCGGACTTCTGGGGTCTGACCGAAAGCGATGGTGTAGCTACCCAGCACGGCGATGCCCAGGATCACGTTAAGCAGTATCAGGTTTCGCTGATGTGTATGTAGTTTCATATACATTCCTTTACTTCACAGTATGTTTAATAATTATACACATAGAGGTTTTCGCAGTCAATACCCGGTACTCTTTATCTGTTGACAGGCGCCGGCGGCCGTGTAGTATTCCGTTACCGGCCGGCCCTCAGGCATATTCAGGGTGCCGCGCTATGATGAAAAACATGGAACTGAAAATAACACCCTTAACGAAAGAGCACATCGGCGAATTTCTCGCGTTTTTCGACTCCCGGGCATTCGAGGACAACCCGGCATGGGGAGGGTGCTACTGCGTTTTTTTTCATCATGCGGGTGACGAGGCCGACTGGCTCAAGTGTTCAAAAGCAGAGAACAGGAACCTGGCGATAGAACTGATACACAGCGGTAAGATGAAGGGGTTTCTCGCTTTTTCAGAAGGGGAAACGGTAGGCTGGTGCAACGCCGGGGAGAAAACCGGCTATTCCTTCACGAAAAACAGGGCGGAGGTCGTTTCTTCCGAAGACCGTGATATCATCTCCATAGTGTGTTTCGTGACCTACCACGCCGTGAGGGGGAGGGGAATCAGCAGGGAACTGCTCAGGGCGGTGATTCAACATTATACCGGTTCGGGTAAAAGATTTCTGGAGGCGTATCCGCTGAACGATGATTCCGCTTCCATACCCTATCACGGGCCTAAGTCGCTGTACCTGAAAAACGGTTTTTATCCACACCGGGAACTTGATGACTATTCTATATTACGCTGTAATTTACAATAAACGCGGAAGGTGGACATGAAAAGTACCTGGATACACTGCGCGAGATCCTGCGCCGCGGGGCTGGTTGCCGTAATAATGCTCTGTGGCGGGACGGCTGAGGCCCGGCATACTGAACCCGCACATGGTGCGATGTGGTACGGCACGGAAGGTGATTTTGTAACAACGAACATATGGCTGCGGAATACGGCGCTCCTCGCCCTGAATGAAAAGAATACGCCCGATACCCCGGCCGTTTCGAAGGGCTGGAACTGGCACAAGACCCTGGGACTGGGCACCCTGATCACGGCCGCGAGTACGGTGATCAGCGGCTTCACCGGACATGAGAATGCCCACTGTCACCTGGCGGCTCTCTCCACAGGCCTGGCCGCGGTGACCTGCGTGAACGGATTTTACACCTATGGCAATGTCTTCGCCTACGGGGACACCGGCTATACCGTGCATGCGGTGGCGGGAATGCTTGCCACCCTGGGTTTCGGCGCTTCCTGCGCCCTGGCGGACGGCGCTCCCCACGGCGAGATCGGCGCCGCCTCGGGCATGCTGTTTCTGCTCACGGTGGGAGTGCTTCATTTTTAAATGCTGTTTTTCACCCGCCGGGATATGCAGGTATGCAGTGTGAACCTGAATGAGGAAGCATTATTTCGGAAATGCAGTGGTTTTTTCATCGAGGCCATCGATTGTCACTGACATTCTCCGTGTCTCTGCGTCTCTGTGGCCAAAGCCATTTAAAACGCCTCCAGCAGTTTGAAATACACCTTCATGTCCCCTTCGGCGAAACCGAGGTCCAGCCTGAAATTTATCATCTTTTCACGGTTGAGGGCGAACCTGACCCCTCCGCCGCCGGCAATCTTCAGGTCGTTGATCGACACTTCATTCACCCGGCCGTACACATCCCCGGCCCCGCCGAAAAGCACCAGTCCCCATCGGCCGTAGACGGGGATGCGGGCCTCAACCTGCCCCGCGAGATACA
Source organism: uncultured Leptospirales bacterium (assembly GCA_964624235.1). Classification (GTDB taxonomy): domain Bacteria; phylum Spirochaetota; class UBA4802; order UBA4802; family UBA5368; genus CAZUXY01. Next base: position 5,352 of record CAZUXY010000049.1, read on the forward strand.
CGCGGTCGCTGTAACGCCCCTTGTAGAAGCCGCGCATCATCTCGTCGCCTCCCAGCCGCGGCATAAAATCAAGCGGCGGCCTTCCTTCCACTGCCTCGGCCATGAGCTCAAACGCCATGATGATGTTAAGCGGGGCCGGGGTGTATACGCGGTGTGTGAAGGTGTAAAGGTCAAAGTCGTAATCGCTCCCATAGGACTCCCTGTAAAAATATCCTGAAAGGGAAGTGGTGCCGCCGCGGCGTGGATAGAAGTTCGAGTCCCGGGTGTCCCTGGTGAGCTGGAATCCAGGACCCATCAACATGCCGCGGTCGCCGGTCCTTTCGTAATAAGCCTCCACCAGCCCGCCGGCCTTTTTGTCCTGGAGTTCGTAGTAACCCGCCATGAGGGCAGGTCCCAGATAGATCCGTTCGATCACCAGCGCTTCGAAGACCATGGTCGTTTTAAGGTAAAAAGGGGTATAACGCTCCTCGTCCCGCGCGCGGCTTCGGCGCCCGGTGCCGAAAAAACTGTTGGGGAAGCGGGCGAGAGAGAATACAGGGTTGAAAAGGAATTTTTCGCCCGCGAAATATTTCTTGCCGTCCAGGGCAAAGAGCACCTGGTTTCTCATGGTGTAGAGCAGCACGCCGGCCAGGGAATCGTTGCGCTCGTACACTTCGCTTTTATTTTCCCGGTTGAAGAGGATCACCGACAACCCGCCTCCGCCCAGGGTTTCTGGAGTGTAAAAGATGATGGGGAAAAACACCACGCCGTTTCCTCCATCGCCGCTTGCCGGGCCTGCCTCGTTCGCGCGTGCGGACTGTATGGTCCCAAGCGTTATCGCCGCCGCGAGCGTATACACCGTAATTTTCAAAAAAGATGAGACCCGCATTGTAAATCCCTTCCTGCCATTGCGGCGCGGTCGCTGTATAACACGCACCGTGTGTGCTCACCTTAACGAGCGTTTTCCCGGACCTTCAACGGTGCATCCATGATTTTTTTCGGATTACAGTCAAATTATACTAATGAACAGATAAAACGCTTTAATGTCAAGGGTCCGGTCGAATTATATGAAAAAATCTTGATGTTTTATATGGGTATTTGTATCCACCTGTAATCATGTGTAAGAGGAACCCCTATGGACCATAACGGTATTACCCCTGAGATTTTACGCGCACTGCTTGACTGTAGTACGGAACCGGTCGTATTCGTGGATAACAACCATGTGATACGCTATATAAACCGCGCCGCCGAACAAAAGTACATGAAACGCGGGATCACCGGGCTGGTGGGCTCCCCGCTCTTTGCCTGCCACAATGAACTCTCCCGTAAAACCATACTCGATGTCCATGAGTCCTTCATGAAAGGGGGGGAGGAGGAACGTTTCCTGAAAATCAACGGGGAACAAAAGAAGGTGTACATGTGCGCCGTACGGGACCCGGAGGGCGCCCTGCTGGGATATACCGAGAGGTTTGAAAGGATCGATTGAGTGAACAGGTTCCGCCGGGGCCAGGCCGCAGTGCAGTAAAGGTTAAAAACGTCCCTCACTCCGGGGCGGCGCCGCATTACCGTTCATCACGCGTGTCCGGCTTTCCGCGGCCGAACCGGCGGCGGTGTCCGCGCCGATGAGATCCACGCGTGAAGAAGCCACGGCTACCGGGGCGGCTGTTCTCTGCCTGCCGGGGTCTGGTATCCGTCGTGTCATCGCCGCCTGAAACAGAGACGGCCCCGTGCCTGCAGGCGGTGACGCACATGCCGCACTGTACGCAGGCCGCCGGGTTCACCACCATGGCGAGAGGTTTGGTGCGGCGGCCGTCGCCGGCAGGCTTCACCATTTCCAGAACATCGCGGTTGCATGCCGTAACACAGCGTCCGCAGCCGGTGCAGAGGGTTTCGTCGATCGTTACGGGTGCGTACAGGGTGCCGGTCGGGTCTTTCATGGTATAACTCCTTTATGCGTTTATTCAGATTTTTTCAAATACCGCCGTCATTCCCGGAGTGCGGTGCCGGGGCGGAAAAGCCCTGAATCCCTCCCCCTCGATGACCGCTGTCTCCGCTTCGAAACAGCGCCGCTTTACGGGGCCCGCGGGCTCGCCGAAGAAAAGAACACCTCCCTTTCTGAGGGTGCGGTGTATCTCCTTTATAAAACGCTCTTTGGACGGTACTTCATGCAGTACGCTGTGGACCAGGGCGAAATCGGCCCTCCCCGGCAGGTCTGAAAGCATCAGCGATTCGGTGCCGCAGAGCCGGGTTTCGATTATGGTTTCCAGTCCAGCCCTCCGGGCGCGCCTCCTCAGCGCACGGAGCATTCTTTCCTGCAGGTCTATACATATCACCCTGCCCGCGGTCCCGGTCATAGCCGCCATGGGAAGGCTGAAAAAACCCATGGCGCAGCCGGGCTCGACCACTGTCATGCCTTCAGTGATATAGGGCGAGAGCATCCTCACGGGATCGTCCCGAAGGCGGCGCAGCGGGCTGACCAGCAGGTACCCCATCCACCAGGGGAACAGGTGGGGTTCAGTCATTATGATATTTTCCGTTCGTTCCATGGCGATTGACTCCTGTTATTCTGTATAGTAATAAAAAATCGAGCCCGGGAAAACAATTTCCGCACACATATATACTTCCTGCAAAAATCCGACAACCCTGGTTGTAATGGTTAATAACTTTCATTTCGCCGGTTCCTGAAACAGCGTCCCGGCTCCTCAACGGATAAGACGGGGCCGGCGTTTTTTTATTGCACAGGTACCAGGTTTAAAATAACCTTTGATCAACTTTATTGCAGGAGCGAAAAAATGGATTATCGCACAGTACTGGTGGAACATCGAAACGAAACAGGGATCATCGTTCTCAACAGGCCCGATGAGATGAACACCTTCAGTTCACTCATGGCCGACGAACTCAACCGGGCGCTTCTTGATCTGGACCGTGAGGAGGGTATCCGTGTAGTGATAGTGAAGGGAGCCGGCAAGGCGTTCTCGACCGGGATCGACCTTGCTGAGTTCGGAAACAAAACCGTGCTCGAGTACAGGGAATGGGTGGACCGCATGGACCGGATGCATCAGACCATCGCATCGATGGCCACGCCGGTGATCGCGATGGTCCACGGCTATGCCGTCGCCAACGGCGCGGGACTGGTGGCCGCCGCGGATTTCGCCATTGCGGCCGAGAACGCGAAAATCGGCACCTCGGCCATCAACGTGGGATTGCTGTGCACCGGCCCCCTCTCTCCCCTGTGTTCGACCATGGCCAAAAAACAGGTGCTCGAGATGCTGCTCTGCGGGGATATGATCGACGCGAACGAAGCCCTGCGGCTGGGACTGGTAAACCGCGTGGTGCCTGAGGAAAAGCTCGAAGCGGAGACCATGGCGTTCGCGCGTAAAATAATCGGCAAGAGCCCGGTCGCCGTATCCATGGGAAAGTCCTTTTATTACAGCGCCGCCGATATGACCGTGCCACAGAGGTTCAGCTACAGCGGAGAGGTGTTCTCGCGGCTGTGCGTCACCGGCGACGCCGCGGAAGGAGTTGCGGCGTTCAGGGAAAAGAGAAAGCCGGCATGGAAGGGAGAATGACCCCGCGGGGGCTTTTATGTATACCGGTGCGATCAGGATGAACTGATGCTGGTTGAAATAGATAATCCCCGGCAGAACGCGGACGAACACCGGCGGGTGTTCCACGACGAATATTTCGATCTCTACATCTGGCTGGACCGTGATGAATCGATATCCGGCTTTCAGCTCTGCTACGATAAAAGCGGCGCCGAAAGAGCCCTCACCTGGCGGAACAGATACGGGTACTCGCATGAAAAGGTCGATACGGGTGAAAATATCAGCGGGCATTTCAAGATGAAGCCCATACTGGTCGACGACGGCCTGTTCGATAACCGTACGATCGCGGAAAGGTTCAGGGCTGCGGGTGCAAACATCGATGCTGATATTGTTGATTTCGTGTACCGCAGGCTGCGGGAATACACATGAAGGTTATGCTCGTGAATAACGGTGCAGTCCGCATGACGTCACCGGTGCGGTGATACCGCACACGGGAATCCGTGGAACAGAAAGGAGTTCAGTCTATGGAAAAATATCTTCCTTATGCCGGTATTCTGGCCGGGCCGCTGGCCCTGATCTTCATCTGGACTTTCGTCAGTTTTATCTCGTCGATTATCGGGGGATGGCGCGCCCTCTCAGGCGATTTCGCCGCCGGCGGTCCCGTTTCGGGGGAAACCCATTCGTTCCAGAGCGGCCGCCTGCGCATTATCAACTATAACGGCATGCTGAAAATAGTCCTGGCGGACCGCGGGCTCTATCTTGCGGTGTTTTTCCTGTTCAGGCCTTTCCATCCGCCGCTCCTGGTGCCGTGGACCGCGATAACGAATGTAAGAGAGCACAGGTTATTCATTTTCCGCTATGTCGCGTTCGATCTCAAGAGTCAGGGCCGTACGCTCACCGTTATGATCTCCCGTCATATCGCCGATTCCCCCCGGTGGAAGGCGGAAAAGCCGTCCTGAAAAAAATTTTAAAATTGTTACATTTCGTTACAATCGGCAATACCGCTGTAACAGACCCTCCCGACATTGTCGTCATCAGAATCAATCAATCGAGGAGGTTTTCATAATGAAACCATTTGGTATTACAGTGCTGGCCGCGACGGCGGTCATGGCAATCGGCATCGCCGCGACGGGGTGCGACAGGCCGTGCAGGCCTTCCCCCGAAAAGAAGGCGGACTGGATGGCGAAAAAGATCGCGTCTAAACTTGATCTGAACGATGCGCAGAAGGCGAAACTCAACAGGATCAAGGAAGAGGTCCTTGCCAAAATGAAAAATGAATCGGCGGGAAGGGAAAAAACAGGCCGCGAGGCGATCGCCCTGGTGAAAAGCGACAGGCTCGACGCCGCGGCGGTGAACCGTATCTTTGATGAACGGGAGGCGGCCATGAAGCGGATGAAACCCTTTTTCATCGAAAAGATCGTCGAGTTCCACGCGATGTTGACCCCTGAACAGCGTGCCAAACTTGCCGACTACATGGAAAAACACCATCGCCGCTGGAAAGACAATAAGTAATGAATTAACCCACAGGAGACGGCACGAATGCGGTGTTCCCGTGGGATGGTTCACGCTGTTTCAAATGAATTAAAAAATCAGCCACTGAGGCACAGAGGCACAGGGAAGAGGAGTGTATCCTTAGCGAAAAGAACGAATCTCAGTGTCTCCGCGCCTCTGTGGCGAAAAAACGGTTTAATTCCTTATCGCACTTGATTTAATTCACCTGCAGGGTATACCGGTTATGCGAGGGAACAATGTCATCAAAAGTCCTTATCATAGACGACGACCGGAAGCTTAACAGTCTTTTAAAAGAGTACCTCAGGGGCTTCGGGTTTTCCATACGCGCCGCGGAGACGCCCGCCCAGGGGCTCGAGGAGCTGAGGCGGGAACTGCCCGACATCATCATCCTGGACGTCATGCTTCCAGATATAGACGGCTTTGAGGTATGCCGGCGTATAAGGAACGACTATTCGGTACCCGTCATCATGCTGACGGCCCGGGGCGAGGTCACCGACCGTGTGGTGGGTCTGGAGATGGGGGCTGACGATTATCTGCCGAAGCCCTTCGAGCCGCGCGAACTGGTGGCGCGGATGCAATCGGTGCTGCGGCGCGGCGCGCAGAAGGTCCCGGAGAAGACCTTCCGCTGCGACGGGCTGGAGGTGGATTTCGGCCGGCGGAGGGTGCTGGTGGAGGGCACAGAGGCGGTGCTGACCGCAATGGAGTTCGCGCTCCTTTCCCTGCTGGTGCGTAACAGGGGCATGGTGCTTTCACGCGACCTCATCTTCGACAGGCTCAAGGGTCTTGAGGACGATACCTGTGACCGTTCCATCGACGTGCTGGTAAGCAGGCTTCGCCATAAGCTGAATGACGATCCGAAAAAGCCCCGCTACCTCAAGACCGTGAGAGGCACCGGATATACTTTTACCGCGTAGGTTGCGTAAATGAAGATAAGGATATCGATATTCACGAAGCTTTTTCTGATTATCATCGCGACCGCCGTACTGGTCAATATGCTCATCGGCGCGTATTTCACCGGCAGGTTCCGCCTGGGCCGGGGCGATTCTTATATCAGAAATGTGGATGTCTATGCCGGTTACCTGATCCGCGACCTGGGATACCCCCCCGACCCGAAAGCCGGGGCGATGCTCTCGGCAAGGACCGCCATGAATATCGCGGTGGAGGGCAGGGGCGTCCGATGGTCCACGGCCCCGGTGCCGCCCCCTCCTCCCCCCGCGGACAGAAAAGGCATACATCCCACCCCCGGCGGTTTTCTGGGCTTCCATCGGGGTATGTTTTTTTATATGACCGAACGTAACGGATACCGCTATTATTTCTGGTCCAGGCGAAAGAACTTCCCCGGTGATACCGATCCTCATTTTTACCTGTTCCTGGGAATAATCAGCGCGCTCATGGCGGGGGCGTACCTGCTTATACGCCGTCTGCTGAAACCCGTTGCGTTGCTCTCGCGCGGGGTGAAAGAAACCTCGGCAGGCAACCTGGACCACCGTATCCCCGTCACCTCCCGCGACGAACTGGGCAGCCTCAGCGCCTCTTTCAACACCATGAATGAAAGGATCGGCCGCATGCTGAAGTCACGGGAACAGCTGCTGCTCGACGTCAGCCACGAACTGCGCTCGCCCCTCACCCGCATCAAGGTGGCGCTGGAGTTCCTCCCCGATGAGCCCGCCCGCGAAAGCATACGCGAAGACGTGGCCGTCATCGACGGTATGGTCGGTGAAATACTGGAATCCCAGCGTCTGGACCATCTGGAGGGAAGGATCAACCGTCAGCCGCTGGACGCCGCGGCGCTCGTTCATGCCGTGCTGAAAGAGTTCGCCCTGCCGGAAGGACGCGTAACCGTTGATTTTACCGAAACCCCGCTGACGGTGCGCGGCGACCGGGAGCGCCTGAAAACAGTGTTCCGAAACATAATCGGTAACGCGCTCAAGTATACCGACCCCGGTGCGGGCTCTATAAGGGTCGGAGGGAACCGCGACGGCGATACTACCCGTATCTTTGTGCATGACCGCGGTCCCGGCATCCCCACGGAGGAACTGGACGAGGTATTCGAGCCCTTTTACCGGGTGGACCGGTCGCGTTCCCGTAACACCGGCGGTTACGGACTGGGCCTGCATATCTGCAAAAAAATCATGGAGGCCCATGAGGGCTCGATATCCATTGAAAGCATTCCGGGAGAAGGGACCAGCGTAGTATTGATATTTCCTGTAATTAAATAATAGTATGATGAAAAACGAAAATAGTGTACGCCATCTGCCGCCATCTGAACTGCCGGCCCGGTGACAACCTGGAATATCGAAAGGAAGGAGAGTATAATGACGGGAACCGCGAAGACTGAGGGCACGACGTATCCATTATCAATACCCGCTGACAGCCTCATTGCCAAAAGTTTTACCGAGGTTCATTACTCCGATGCCTTCGCAGCCGACCTTCCTGCGCAGAGCGCCGCTTCCCCGGTAGAAGCGGCCCGCGCCTTTTTTGTGACCATACCCCGTTGGATCACGGCGCTGCTGGTTCTCAGAAACCTGCCGGCGAAAATGCTGGGCCTCAAGACCGGCAAAGGGCACACCATGGAAGACATGGCCGACGTTCCCTGCGAACCCGGCAGAACTTTCGGGTTTTTTACGGTAATGGACAGGACCGCCGATGAGGTGCTCATGGGTGAACGGGACCGCCACCTGGATTTTTATTTTTCAGTCATGGTGCGCACCCTGCCGGGGAAGACGGTCCCCTCGGTCATTATGGCCACTACGGTACACTTCAACAACCTCCTGGGCAGGCTCTACTTCATCCCCGTCAGGCCATTTCATCGCGTCATTGTACGTTCCATGCTCACGCGGACAGCGAGGTTTCTTGTGATGAAGAAGGCCCGATCAGATCAGGGGATAAAGAACCGCGGCGGCCTGTACCAGTGAGACCGCCAGCACGGCGTACAGAATGAACCGTGAAACAGGTGTCGTGAATTCGGGGTTCCCCTTCTTTATAAACCAGGTGTGTATCAAAAAGGCGAAAACCCCTCCCGCCGCCAGCACCAGTGACATCACCAGTCCGACCTTTGTGCCCCGGTACACCTCGATCTGCCCGTAGAGAATCAGGGCCAGCAGGGGAAAGTGGGCGATCAGGAAACCGCCGGCCCCTCCCTTCATGCGGAACAGTTTCCATTCATTCCAGTAGGCCGAATCGATCTCGTGGTTGATCAGCAGTACGGCGTTTGCCAGGTACAGCCATGTAGGTAACGTATACATAATGTGTGCCTCCGATAAAATTTCCGGCGCGGCGCCGGCCGCCACAGCATTCGAATATTTCCGTGAATGAAAAGGCCGTCTCTACCGCTCCATTTCCCTTATGGACTCTTCCATGAATTTGAGATAGTGCTGGAACCGTTTTCTGCCTTCCCGTGAAAGTCCCACCAGCGTTTCAGCCCTGTTGCCGGTAAGGGTTTTTTTCATGATAATGTAACCGGCATCATTCAGTTTTTGAAGATGGGTGTAAAGCGCGCCGTCGGTAGCGTCCAGTACCCTCTTCAGTCTGTTAAAGGTCACCGGTGTTTCACGGTACAGGATGGTTATAATGGAAAGACGGGTTTTTTCGAAGAAAATCCCGTCGAACTGAGTGTAGAGCACTGAAGTTTTCATCAGGCCTCTACAGTCCTGTGTTTCCCGGATTCCGTTCTTCCCGTAATGATCCCACCGGCGAAAAAAAGCAGGCCGCATATGAGGCCGCCGGCGGTATACCGCAGTGGTTCGGGCATGTCCAGGTACAACAGCACCGCCCCGACGGCGGTCATACCGAAGGCGCAGCAGTAGAGCCGGCCGGTGCTTAACAGTGCGTAAAGGTAATAGTAAACGGAAAAAAGCACGACCATAGTGCCCGCGAGACCGGCCCAATCATGAACCGCGATGGTCCGGTACACAATCGCCGCGCACGCCGCCGTAATGCCCGCAATGCTCGTCCAGAACTTCACCAAGGGTCCTGAATAGAGCGGGACCGATTCCTTTTTCATTTTGCGCGTCCATGACACGACCTCCAGGAAAGACGCCAATCCCAGCAGGGGCAGCCAGACGGCAAGGAGCAGTTTTTCGGTTGAATACCCGGCAGTTTTCCCTATGAGGTGATGAAGAAGTCCGCCGGCCATAAACGCCGTTCCCCAGACATAAAATGCCCATGGTTCGACCAAGTGGTTACCCTCGACCTTCATGAGCAGCGCCTTTATGGTCCCCAGATCGGCGGCCATCCGCGCGATATCTTCTTTGTTGCCTCCTTTCTTCATGTGTCACCCCGATGGTTGAAATATGCTTTATAAAATGAAGTCACTTTGCAATACAAAGTAATTGACATGCCTCCATTGGTCAAGAAAAATCCGTGGAGATCGGATAATTTTATTGAAGTTTTTCCGATATGGTTCTTAAATCAACCGCTATGGAAGGAAAAGCGGTCCGAACCGGCCGGTGACCAGTATGGGATTCAAGGAGATAGGAAAAAAAATACAGTCCGCCAGGGAAAGCAGCCGCATGACCCAGGCGGAACTTGCGGAGAAACTGGGAATAACCCAGGCCGCAATGTCCAATTACGAGCTCGGCAAAAGACGGCTGTACCTGCACCAGATACAGGAGATCGCGGAAGTGCTCGGCCGGGGTATAAACTTTTTCATCTCACAGGAAAACGGTTTCGGGGGTACCCCGGGATATTTCAGGCCTGAATGCGACAGTTGTGATCAGAGGATGAAAAAAATACTGGGCAGGATAAAGGACCTCGACGAAAAGGGAATGGCGCGCCTGGAAAGCTTCATTGACGGTCTGGGACCGGGGGAGAAGGGGAATGTATAAACTTTCCGACTTCCAGCAGAATGAAATCCGGAAAGCCTCCGGTTTCGTACGTGACAAAATACTTCCTCTCATGGACGACAGTGTGCGCGTTCCGGTAAAGGAACTGTTTCTGGAACTCGCGGCAGGGGGATACCACGCGCTTTTACTGCCCGAAAAACACGGTGGAAGAGGAGTTGATTACCTCAGCGCCGGGCTGGTGTACGAAGAACTCAGTTACGCGTGCGTGGGCCTGATGCCGTCACTGCTTGCCGCCGTACACTGCGGGGAGTTGCTGAAGATCGCGGAAGCCGATGAACGAAGGGACCTGCTGCTTGACCTGATGGGCAGGGAGAACCGCCTCTACGGTTTCTGCCTGACCGAAGAAGACGCGGGTTCGGATATCACCTCGATAAAGAGCAGTGCCCGGAAATCCGGGGACAGTTGCGTCATAAACGGCGTCAAGACCGTGGTCATCAACTGCGGTATTGCCGATTATTATATAGTTATCGCGACCGGCGACCATGCGAAGGGAAGGGCGGGACTTAACGTCTACGTGGTCGATGCCCGTGAAAAGGGTGTGCAATGTGTGAAGGTGCATTCGGGTGTAGACTTCCGGTACAATGAGATCGGAGCGGTAAAATTCGAGAACGCGAAAACCCTGGGGGTCATGCCCGTCGGAGGAGTGGGAAGCGGTTATTTCCTGGTAATGGAAACCTTCGACAAGGGGAGGCCGCTGGTTGCCGCATGCTGCACGGGCGCGGCCAGAAAAGTTTTCGATATCGTAACCGCGCACGCGAAAAAACGGCACCAGTTCGGAAAAGAACTTTTCTCCTTTCAGGGCGTTTCCTTTAAACTGGCCGATCTTGCCACCCGAATCAGCGCCTCACGGCTGCTGTACCTGGACGCGCTTTCCCGTATCGATGAAGGCGCGGCCTTTTCCATGGAGGCGTCCATGGCAAAACTTTTCGCGTCCGAGACACTGCGTGATTGTGCGTCTTTCGGTCTGGAGGTGCTCGGAAGCAGGGGTTTTTACGGGAACGATGAAGTGCACGATATTTCCCGGGCGGCGAACCTGCTCATATCAATAGACGGTTCTTCGAATGTGCAGAGGATGGTCATAGCATCACAGATCTAGCCCACTGCCCGTTTTATAAATATATCATGTAGTGAGATTCAACAAAACCCCAACCGGAATAATCACATGAGCAGGTTAAAAGACACATTTTCGCCCGGACCTGTTTTGGTTGCGGTCATGGCAGGCCTTTTCATTACCGCGGCGGCAAGCGAAGCATTCATCAAAGACGCATTCGGCGCCGTACTGATGCGTACCATCGTCTCATCCCGCACCGGGGAAGAATACGCGCTTTATATCTATATCCCCGAAAACCTCAGGAACATCGAACTGCGTTACCCCGTGGTCTACCTTCTCGACGGTGACCGGCATTTCGCGGGCCTGCAGCAAAAGATCGACAGAAAGATACGTGATTTCCGCCTGCCGGCGATGATGATCGTAGGTATAGGATACGGTCCAGGGGACGACAAGCGGCGGAGGGATTACACCCCGTCACCCGTGAAGGCATACCCGGGGTCGGGGAGGGTACAGAGCTTCTATTCTTTCCTGCGCCTGGAACTGGTGCCCTACATTGATAACAGGTTCAAGACAGTGGCCGAGCCGGGCGGACGATGTATCGCCGGTCATTCATACGGGGGAATTGCGGTGCTGTACGGCCTTTATAACCAACAGGAACTTTTCGCCGGTTTCATAGCGGTAAGCCCGGCGCTGTGGTGGGACAATGAACTTTTTTTAAGAACACGGCCTGAATTCTCCCATCTCAGATCCGGAACGCGGCTCAGGGTGCACCTGTCGTCCGGCGCGCTTGAGGCACGGCTTATGAACAGCCTTTCGAGAAGATATTATGACGTGCTCAGGGCTCATGGTCACGGGAAGCTTATAATCCGTTACACCGTGTTAAGGGGAAAGAACCATGACGATGTCGCCGGCGACGGTCTTGAAGCGGGTATACACTTCATGTTCAAATAGGGGACCGGATTTTCAGAGACGGCTTACGGTCGCCGAAAAACATCGCCCAGGCTGTGACGGAAAACGTAATCGAATATCTCTCTTGCCCCGGACCCGCAAACGGGCCTGGGCTGACAGTGCTCATGAATCAGGTAGGGGATGAGTTCGGTCTGAATGTGCCTGCCGTGGTAAAAATGGTGACGCGCGATCAGACCCCTGCGGTGGTTGACGGTCTGCATCTGGTCGAAGAGAAAATTTCCCAGACCGTACGAGATGAATTTTCCGCGGTAAAACTCCAGCCCCATGGCCCGGTGCGCCGAGGATGAAACGATTATATGCGCGCCGGCGTCCGCCGCGCGTTGAAACAGCAACCGCTGGCGGTGCCACGGCGCCGGATCGTTCTCGTTGGCGCACTGGATCGACACCAGGACGATGTCGGCCTGTGCCGATGCCTCCCGTATCTTTTGCATCAGCAGTTTATCGTTCAGCCGGGCGGCGCCGGGACCGTTCTCCAGGGCCCATGCAGTCGGGGGGCCGGTTTCGTTGAAACCGACGAAGGCGAAACGAACACCCCTGATCCGAACGTACCGTACCATCAGGGCATCCGCGAGATCCCTCCCGCCCCCGAAGTAGACCATTCCCGCACGGTGTATCATCTCCATGGTGCGCAGGTTATGGACCCTGCCGAAGTCGTTGTTGTGGTTGCCGGTCAGTTCTATGACGTCGAAGCCGGACCTTTCCAGTATGCCGAAGAAGCGCAGCGGGGCGCAGAACACCATTCGGTCGCGCAGGGGATACGTGCACGGGTCGAGAAAAGATACTTCGTTGGAGGTCACGGCCAGGTCGGCGCGGGAGGTGATGCCGCGGGTATGGCGTATGGGGTAGTCGGGATCGCGGCTCCGGTCTACGGCCGGTATAAATGCACGGGTCATCGCCGTTACTCCCGTCTGGACCATATGCAGATACCTGTCCCGTTTCCACGGTTCGGCGCCGGGCAGACTGAACGGGTAATCTCCGGGCGGATCCAGGTTGTAGTCTTCCCTGACTATGCCCCATGGATATGCGCCATCGATCGGGAGCGCTTTGTAGCAGGGGGAAAGTCCCCGCAGATCGCTGAAGATAAGGGCGTTTCTTGCGGAGGGGAGAGCGTTGTCGCCGCGTATGTCCACCTTGCGGCAGCGGACGCCTGGATGCGCGGCGGTGAACTCTTTGTAGATACCGGCGTCGCAGTACAACACGGGGATCGGTGAAGTGCCCCCGTGCCCACGCAGAGCGACGGCCCTGCCGGCGAGCAGTTCGCCCAGCATGCGACCGTTAATATCAGTGAGAGGCGAGCTGTAATGCACCTGGATGAAGAGGGGGCCGTTGCCGCCGCAGCAGGGAAGGACACCGGACAGGATATATGCGGCAATAGTCAGGAGAACAGTTTTGACCGGGAAGGAGTGCCTGTTCCTGTAATGGGCGTTGGTACCGTTCTGCATCGTGACCTCAAGTTTCCTGTTACCGGTCGTCGGCGAAAACGATGTTTTCGGGCATTATATCCCTGAACAGGATCCATTTTATTAAAATGCTCTTTGCGTTAAGTTCTTTCAGCCGTTTCTCTGTCACTGCACGGTCCGTATCAGTCCCTGCGGCAAGAATTTCCCTGAGCATCCTCTTTTCGGTTCTGATACTGATCGGCCTGATGTCCCTCTGGAATGCGCCGGTCCTGACTGTTTCGTTGCGGGTGCGAATGGGGATTACGGTAATGCGTCTGGACAGTCGGTCCCCCTTCTTTTTAAGCATAACCCGCACGATGACGGAATCCCGTACGCTCAGAGGTACGGTGTGTTTCGTTAAAGGGAACGTGCTGCTCTGGTTCGAGATGAAATTGCCCAGACTGTAGAAAATGTAACCCGTACGCCCGTCTCTGGCCTGGTAGCTTTCGGCTTTCTGCAGTATGTGGGGATGATGGCCGATGACCAGGTCTGCGCCCCGTTCGATGAGGTCCCTGAAGAGCCTTTCATCCCGGGGTCGGGGTGACATGCCGTATTCCTCGCCACTGTGCACCGTTACCGTCAGGAAATCACATGCATTCCGGACAGCGGCGATATCTTCGAATACCTTGTCCGTCTTATTGAGGTTATTGACATATACCATGTCGTTTTCCCGTGGGAAGGCCCGATTGATCACGCTGCTGTACGCCAGAAAACCGGCCTTTATTCCTTTTTTTTCTATTATGATCCCGGCCCGTGCGGATTTTTCGGTGATACCGGAACCGATTGAATCCAGTCCGTAACGGGCAAGGTGACCGAGGGTTTCTTTCAACCCCTCCTTGCCCTGGTCCAGTATGTGGTTGTTGGCGGTGGTCACCATGGTGAATCCCGCCTTTTTCAGAGACGGCAGGATTTCAGGATAACAGTTGAACACCCAGGGCTTGCTGGTATAAGGGGGACTCACCGGGAACTCCATGTTTCCCTGTACGATGTCGGAAACCGCCAGTTCTTCCCTTATCTTTTCGAAAAGATAATCGAATCCGCGGTTGTTCAGTGAAATACCCTTCCCATCGGCCAGATTGTTCCTCAGTGCGCAGTTTTTTACCGGTATGTGCATTATGATATCGCCGGTAAAAGAGATGCTGAGTTCTCTGTCCCCCATGCATCCGGAGAGGGCTATGGAAACGATGATACAGGCCGCGGTACGCTGGAGATATTTTTGATAATATACGCGCATAAGGTTCATTTTCGCTTCAGGTTGCAATATCACGCTGCATCCAGTCCCGGATTCATCGAAACCACGCAGTTGACAGGGTGTACTGCCCTTAACAGGGCTGATCCCGTGGAATCCCCTTTGAACAAGCGCATGGGCGGTGTCGAAGAACACAGGGCCGCCATCGAATTCAGAGATTAAAAAATCAGTCGGGTAAGTCAAATTAAATATTCAGGTTGCCGGTGAAGTCCGCGATTCCGGTCGGGAGGCCGATTTTAACCGGTTTGCGCCAGGTCGCAACCGAACGTGCCGAAAAAGGAACGCGGAACCCTGTCATGGTGCGCCGAAACCGCGTGATATTTACTTGACAATACGATACCCTGGAATAAAATGAACAAATAAATAAAATATTCATTTGTTCATTGATCGGACGGCATGAAAAAAAAGGAAAAAACCGAGGCTATATTCCGTGCGGCACTGAAGGTTTTTGCCGAGTACGGTTACCGTAAAGCGACCGTCGAAGACATCGCGCGTGAACTGGGGATGACCAAGGGCAACCTCTACCTGTACGTGAAGGACAAAGAGGACCTCTACCACAAAACCGTGGCCCATGCCCTCACTGCCTGGCAGCGACGTGTTGCCGATGCCATCAGCCGGGAGGAGGATCCCCGTGACAGATTCCTGGTAATGTGCACCAAGGCCATTGAGTACCTGTGGCAGGACCTTGACCTGCAGAAGGTGCTGGCACGGGACCCGGAGATCTTTCCCATGTTCCCGGGTAAGGATCCCTACGCCGTCATCAACCGGAATTCAGTCAATATGATCAAATCCATCCTGGTCAAGGGGGCGGAGGAAGGGCTGTTCCATGCAACCGATCTTTCCGTGATCCCCCAGGTGATCTTTTCCATTTACAAGATGTTCATTATCCGCAGTTACATCGCCGCCGACAGAAAATCCGTAAAAAAGATGTTCAGCGAAACCCTGAAGCTTATGACCGAGGGGCTGTTTATCACTACCTGAGGGTGAGAAGCCCGAGGGGAACATATACTATTATTACAGAACCGGAGGATAGCCATGTCGGAAAAACTGAAATATCTCAGCCGGGAATGGAGGGATGAAGCGGAAAAACGGCTCACATCCGAACTTTCGCCCGAGAAGATGAATTTCATCAGCTCGTCCATGTCGAACATCTACCTCAACTGTCCCGACGGGAAAACACGTTACCTCTTTTTCAAACTGGAAAAGGGAAAACTGTCTGAAGTGCTGGTGGGCGAGGGAGAGCCCCCTCAGGCGGAGTTCCGCATTACCGGGAACTACGAAGTGTTCGCAAAGATTACCCGGGCCGAACTGGGCGCACAGAAGGCCCTGATGACCGGGAAACTGAAACTGAAAGGGAACATGGTGAAGGCGCTTAAACTGGCGTCGGTCGCCGACCGCTTGAACAAGGTGCTTTCCACCATACCGGCAGACTACGAGTGAAAGGAGACCGTTATGACCGCCAAGAACGATCAGTATTTTATTGACTTTCCGTCCCGTATCAAGAGCATCCAGGACGCGATGCAAAAGGATAAAATCGACGTGTATCTCGGGTCCAGGCTCCGCACCCTCTCATGGACGCTGGACGCTTTCTGCCCCTGGAGGAGTTATGTGGTGATCCCTCCCGAGGGGATGCCCACGGCTTTCACCTTCGTCATAGACGCGGCGAGGATCGCGGACGATTCGTGGCTCGATGAAGATCATGTAATGGGCTTTGCCCCCATGGGAGGGCAGGACCAGATTGAACTGATTTCAGACTTCATCAAGGACCGTCTGCCGGGCGGCAGGGGAAGGGTGGGGATAGAGAGCGGCATGTCGAATTACCTGCCAGAAGGATGGCTTACACACTATGAGTACGACCGATTCAAGGATGCCCTGGGCGGCTGTGAGATGGTGAATGCTCATACCATAGTGGACCGCCTCTCGCTGATCAAGGACCGGGGGACAATCAACCGTTTCCGGGAAGCGTCGCGCATTGTCGATGAGGGCCACAAGGCGGTCTTTGCCGCCATTAAAGACGGCGGATGGAAGGGCATGACCGAAACCGAAATAGGGGGCCTGGCCGCATACGCCATGCGCAAGGCGGGCAGCGAATGGGAATGGTCTTTTACGGGAGGCAACGAGATAGCCAGCGGTTACCGGACCGGTCTCGCCGGAGGGGCCTGCACACCCGCTTCGAGGCGCGCGCTTAAAGCCGGCGAACCGCTCATGGTCGATATCCATGCCATGTTCAAACTTGCCCTGGGCGACCACTCGCATAATTATCTGATAGGCCCGGCGACCGACCGTCAATGGTGGCATGCGAATAATTTTGTCGATATCGTAAAGCTGACCCTTAAAACCTACAGGGCCGGGATTACACCTTCAGCGCTCGCCGAAGAAATGATCGGTTTTGCGATCGAGAGAGGTTTCGCGGACTTTATGGTTCCCGGTTTTGAACACGGCATCGGCATGCTGGGGGATGAATGGCGCATAGGGCTGAACGATGGGCCTTTCCCCTACTGGACCAATCCCGATCATGTGTACTGTGAGAACGAGGTGCTCATATGCGCGATGCAGTATGCCTGCCCCGAGGAAGACATCGGATTCAGATATGAGAACCCTATCGTGATCATGAAAGACGGATGCGAGGAGCTTTCAAAATACAATCTCGGGATCGAGGAGATAAAGTAATTGCGGGATATACGAAAGAAGGCGCGGTTCATTTGACGCGCCTTTCGTTTTTTTCAAGTTTTGTTTACGTCCTTGCTCTGGTACATGTCCTTGTCCGCCCTGTGTATTATTTTGCTCAGGTTGTTCATGGGGCCCCATGCGATACCATAAGAAAACTTCACCCTGATATTCTTACCCGAGGTAAAGGTGCATATTTTTTGCATGTCATCCCTGACTCTGGCCGCCGTTTTTTCCAGGTTGTCCTCGTACTGGTCATGGATAAGCACCAGAAACTCGTCACCCCCTATGCGGAATATGCGGTCTTCCCCGCGGAAAGACGTCCGCAACAGTGACGCTGTCTTTTTCAGGACCATGTCGCCGTCACGGTGGCTGCATGTGTCGTTTATGGCTTTGAAATCATCGATGTCCACCATCACGGCCACCACATACGATCCCCTGTCCTGCTGCCTGCGGTGCATGTCACCGCCCTTTTCCGCGTCGGATATGATCTCGTTTAAGCGCGCCCTGTTGTTCACCCCTGTAAGAGGATCGGTTTTGCCGATGTGGAGCGCTCTTTCATGAAGCGCCGAATTCTCGAATGCGATACCCGCGAAATCGGCTATGGTTTGAAAAATAAGGTGTTCCATTTCGGTGAATACCCCTCCGGAACTCCTGTTGATCAGCTCCATTACCCCGTATACCGTTTCCTGGAAGGTGATGGGCACCGCCATGACTGAACGGGTTGCAAAACCTGTAACCCGGTCCACCTTGTCGGAAAACCTTTTGTCCCGGCTTGTATCAGGCACGAATATCGATTTCCCCGTTGACGCCACTATCCCGGCGATACCTTCCCCGGGGCTTAATCGGATATTCTGTACCGCTTTTGCGTCTATCCCCTGCGCGATGACGAAAAATAGTTCGTTGGAGACGGGATCCAGCCGCATCAGACTCCAGTTCTCGGCATCGAAGAAAATCCTTACCTCTTCCATGATACCGTCGAGTATTTTGTGGATGTCCAGCGAAGATGTGATGATCTTGCCGATGTTGGAGAAAAGGGTGTGCATCTCCATGGTGTCGTTCATTTCATACCTTATTTAAGTTTCGTGTTTCCCCTTTCGGTCATGCCACGGTGGTCGGCGAATCGGGTTTTTTCAACTATAAATTATCATTATACCGGGTGCAATAACCGGAAAACCATCATTATTATAATCGGCAGAATTGCAGAAAATCATCAGAAGCGTGCGGAAGGGCATAAAAATGATGGAGGTAAAATTGAAATTTTCATGAAGAGGCCGCGGGGAACTGCCGATAATATCATCAAGGGTAATAAGGGCGTTGAATAGTGCCGTATTTTTTTGAGACATAATCAGGTTGATTTCCAGGTAACGAGGTAAACGGTTATGAAAAAAGAAAAAAACATGCTGCCGGTAATCGTGCTCGGGATCTTGCTGGCCCTGTTTCTGTACCATGTGGATGGGAACGGGCAGGGGAAGGGAGAGAATTCCGCACTGCTGAAAGTGTCTGATAACATCAAGTTTGAGAACGCCATGCAGTTTTATCGTCTCAGAAACTATGATCGTGCCCTGCTGGAATTCAAGGAATACCTGGAGGTATTCATCTACGGCGAGCACCGGAATGAAGCGTATCGCTGTATAGCGGGTATCTACTTCGATATGTTTGAATATGAAAAATCGATCATGGCGTATAATTCCCTGTATGAGGAATCCATTAATACCGAAGAAGGCATAGAAGCTTTTTACAAGACAGGTATCTGTTATCAGAAGATGGGAAAAGATGATAAAGCTAAGCAGGTATTTGATTCCATTATACGTCAGTACCCATATTCCGGATATGCCCATCTGTCGAAAATCCAGATGGACCTGCTTGCGATAATCAAGAAATAATAACAATGCGGTTCTGAAGGCCGTCGGTTCGGGGTTACATGAATCCCCGTAACGGGATTGTGCCATGACCGATTTCCACCATATAACAATAAATATTTTATTGACAGCCGATTTGCTTTACTGAATTATGCCCTTTCCGGGTGTGGACCCTTCCCGGTGTGCAGGGAAATGGCCAACCGGGCAAAAGATTTGGGAATTTAAACGAAAAAACAATTTTTTCATATCAACTTTATGGAAAAAACACCAGTATCAGATCGATTTCTGATGCGATAAGGGATGTCATGATATACATTGACAATGATGAACAGCGGTTACAGCGTTTATCAGATGGCGGGACAGGCGGGAGAGGTGTGGGAATTATAACCTGATTATAAATAAAAAAAATGAAAAATTTGTATATGCTGGTATAGTTATGAGAAGTTTGATGTACTGTCGACAGTTATACGCCCATAAACCGCGCCTGCGAGTTCAGTAGTGCACCTTCCGGTTTAAGCAGAGGTTCTGCAGTACCTAAAGGCCCAGTACGCATCAAATAATCGTAAATTTGTCGTGATTCATTATCAGAAAAGGCTCTATGGGGTCTTCTGTTTAATAGGAAATGTAACTCAATATCGTGGAGGAATATACGATGCCGTTGCAAAAATTAAGGAACATTGGTATCGCCGCCCATATCGATGCGGGTAAAACCACCGTTACCGAACGATTGCTGTATTTTACCGGAACCACCAGGAAACTGGGTGAGGTCCACGACGGACAGGCGACTATGGATTTTATGAAACAGGAACAGGAAAGGGGTATTACCATAGCCTCAGCCGCCATATCATGCAACTGGAAAGATCACAGTATCAACATCATTGATACGCCCGGGCATGTTGATTTCACCATAGAAGTAGAGCGTTCCCTCAGGGTGATCGATGGGATGATTGCGTTGTTTTGCGCGGTCGCCGGGGTGGAACCGCAGAGCGAGACGGTGTGGAACCAGGCTGACCGTTACAAGGTGCCGAGAATAGCCTTCATCAACAAAATGGACAGAATAGGGGCTGATTTTGCGGAAGCCGTAAACCAGATGGAGAAATATCTCGACGCGAACCCTGTTCCTTTCCAGATACCTATCGGTGTCGAAGAGAACTTTCAGGGAGTGATCGATGTAATAGAAAGGAAAGCCGTTGTGTTCAAGGAATTCGAGCGCCTTGTGATCGAGGTGCCCGCGGAATATCAGGATAAATGCGAGAAAGCGAGACGCGAACTCGTCGAGAAGCTGGCTGATTTCGATGAGGGAATAATGGAACGTTATCTCAATGAAGAGGACATCCCCGCGGAAGAGATCAAAAGGGCGGCGCGTTGCGCCACCATTAAAATGAATATTACTCCCGTTTTTTGCGGGGCGGCTTACAAGAATAAAGGTATTCAGCTGCTGCTCGACGCGGTTATCGACTACCTGCCTTCACCGGTAGACAAGGGAGCCGTAGTGGGAATGGACGTAAAGGAAGAGACCAAGAGTCATACCCGCCATCCTTCGACCAGTGATCCTTTTTGCGCCCTGGCATTTAAATTAATATCAGACCCCTATGTGGGGCAACAGACCTTTATCAGGATTTATTCGGGTAAGCTGGAAAGCGGTATCCAGGTGCTGAACGCCACTAAGAGCGAAACCGAAAGGATCGGTCGAATAATGAGGATTCACGCAAAGGAACGTGAAGAGATAAGCACTGCCGGGCCCGGCGACATTGTGGCGCTGATCGGCATGAAATATACGAAAACCGGCGATACACTCTGCGATTTGCGGCATCCTGTAATATTGGAGTCCATCTATGTGCCGCCGGCGGTAATAGATCTTAAAATCAATCCCCCATCCAAAAAAGAAGAGGAGAAGCTGGGCATCGCACTCAGAAAGCTGACCATGGAAGATCCTTCGTTCCAGGTTCGTGTCGACAGTGAAACCAACGAGACCATTATTTCCGGCATGGGTGAGCTTCATCTTGAGATCATTGTCGACCGCATCAAGACTGAATTCGGTCTGGAAGCCCAGGTCGGCGAACCGTCGGTCGCTTTCAGGGAGACCATTACCGTCGAGGCGCAGGCGGAGACGAAATTCGCCAAACAGACCGGAGGCCGTGGGCAGTACGCCCATTGCGTGTTACGAATAGAACCCAATCCGGACAAGGGTTTTGAGTTCGTCGATCATATCAAGGGCGGGGCCATCCCCCAGGAATATATACCCTCCATCAGAAAGGGTATCGAAGACGCACTGGCGGACGGGATCCTGGCGGGATTCCCTATTGTGGATGTGCGCGTCGTGGTTCTGGACGGGAGCTTCCACGATGTGGATTCGTCGGATATGGCGTTCCGCACCTGCGGTTCCCTGTGTTTTAAGGACGCGTTCAGAAAAGCGACTCCCGTACTCCTGGAGCCCATGATGAAGATAGAGGTGAACACCCCCGATGAACATATCGGTGAGGTCATCGGCGACCTTAACCGGCGCCGCGGCCGCGTAGAATCCATGAGACGTTTTCGCAAAGGGGCCCAGAAGGTGAACGGCTTTGTTCCCCTTATGGAAATGTTCGGCTATGCGACCCAGCTGCGGAGCATTACCAGCGGACGGGCGAACTACTCAATGGAGTTTTCCCGTTATACCGCGCTCAACAAAGAGGTGCAGGAGAAAGTATTGAAGAACCTCAATGAGAAGAAGCTTCAAAACACACGGGCATAGCATAAAACGACACATGTTCAGTTTATGATAAGGGTACCTTCAACGGTACCCCTTTTTATGCGGGCGCTGTCAGGTTTCGTCGTTGAAACACCGCAGGGTGCCTGCGCCTACTGTGTAGTGAAATAACCGCCGGTAAGGTGATAGGTGATCCGGTCATAACAGAGTATGATACGGTTGTTTAGCTCGAGCGTGGTATAGATCTCCAGGGGAGAGGCGAGAATCTTACGGTTCACCACATGGGTCCAGATGGCTTTTCTGCTCAACGCAAGTGCGGTGATCACGTGCTGAAGGGGGATACCATGCCTGCGTAGCTGTCGTCCCGTCTCCGAAAAAATCTCAAACTGTCTGTTCCCATGTTCGCCTCCCAGCCAGGCCTGGACGGTCCGTAACGCAGCGGCATTCATCGCTACGATCAGGTCTTCATTTTTGCCTGAATGAAGAGTGTATTTTTTAACTTCCGCGGACCAGAGTTCAGTAATCACGTCGAGTTCGGTGTCGAGCATTTTGGACAAAACACTGGATAAAAGCGCTTTCTGGCTTTCCCTGCGGTTCGGGATCTCATCCACCTCGTTGATTTCCGGGTCCAACCGCTTGAATGATTCCATCATGGCCCAAAGGTCCCGGTACAGGTTTATATAGACCTTTACGGCTTTTTCATTGGAAGACCATGCCAGGGGAGGAGTGTTTTCAATGGGGAAGTATGCCGCAGCCGCGGCGTCGTCGCCGGGCCGGAGTGTTCCACCTTCGGCTTTGACTTCATAGGTCACAATTGCCAGGCTTCCATAAAAGGGGTTTTCCACAGTGTCCACGTCGATGAGTCTGATGATTTTTCCTTCTATGCCCGTTTCCTCCCGGAGTTCCCGCAGCGCGGCATCACTTATGTTTTCACCGGTTTCGGCAAAACCAATCGGCAGGCACCATTCGCCCGTGTAAGGCTCATGACCCCGTTGCACGAGCAGTATTTCCCTGTTGTCATTGGTGACAATGGCAGACACCACCGGCAGAGGATTGTCGTAGAAAACCGAATCGCACGAAGGGCAGTAGTCGCGCTTTTTCCCTTCTATGAATCTGCTATCGATACTGTTCCCGCAAAAACTGCAATACTTTCTTCTTTTTTTCATGTGAGCGGCTCCCTGTGTCGGGGCCTGAAAGCCCTGAAAACGGCATCATCCTTGGTGAGTATCATGGATCCCCTGCGCCGCGCCTCTTCCGTTATCTTTCCGTAAAACCGGTCGATTATATGATCGTTGGTATTCGATGTTCCATTGATAATTTCTTTAAACAGCAGGTATTTTTTCTTGTCCAGGTAATCGATGCAATCCTGTATGTTTTCCGAGGGGAAATGCAGCCTGTTCTCATAAGTAATCATCTCCACCCGTTCGAAATAGGGTCGCAGCTTTTTTTCGCCGTCCTCAAGACAGAAGGCATTGAAAAGCCGCGTTATCGCGGGCTGCTCGGGCGGGGGGACTCCGGCCGTTCTGATTATTTCAGGGATGTGTAAAATCACTTCCTGCAGGGTGTTTCTAGTATGGGTCAGGGAGATGAACACACCCTGATGTGAAAGTATCCTTGCGATTTCCCTGATAAGTTCAGGAAAAAAATAGAGGGAATAACTGGCAATGATAAGATCATACGAGGACTCCTGCATATGCCGTATTATCTCCACATGTCCTTTAATGAACTTTCCCCTGCAGCCGATTTCCCGGACCTTGCGTATGAACTCCTTTTTGTTGTTTTTCTCGATAAGATCGATACCGGTGATAATCGCCCCTTCGGCGAGTCTTCCCTTCAGTTTTTCTATAAAAAACCCGTAGCCACACCCCAGGTCCAATACCCTTTCACAGCCGGAGGTATCGAGACCGTCCAGAGCGGCTTCCCGTATGTCGCTTTTGTTTGCCGAGTATTTCCGTATAATCTGTCCAGTGGTGAGATGATTGTGAATATCTTCATAGGTGCGCTGTATTTCCTGCTGTGTGTACATGATATCACGCTCCGTACGGCCCCGAAGATCCCGTTATCCGAAAGATTCTTCCAGTGCGCCTCCCGGCGGAAATGTCATCAGTACATGATCATGGAAGGAACGTTTGTACTTACTATAGCGGTAAAAAGGGGGGAAGTCAATCAAAAGCAAATTCCGTACCGCGCCGGTATCTCCTTATATCCCGGGATTCATACGAAGAGCATTCCGATGTTGTAAAAAACAAAACAGACCAGCCATGCGACTATCATCTGGTATACTATTGAAAAAGCGGCCCAACGCCAACCGGCCTCCCTGCCTATCACGGCGATGGTGGCGAGACAGGGTACGTACAGCAGTACGAAAAGCATGAAGGTTAAAGCGACCAGGGGCGTTATCCCGTGTTTGGGCTTCACCAGCTCTTTTTCCAGTGAAACATCATGGACCTGATCTTTCTGCGAAACCTGGTAAAGCACTCCGAGCGTACTGACAACTATCTCCTTGGCGACGAACCCGCTTACCAGCGATACCCCCATCTGCCAGCTGAATCCCAGAGGGCTGATGGCGGGCTCAATCAGCTTGCCGATTCTTCCTATGGCCGCATATTCCCGTTCCTCGGCGTTTCGGTGTGAGTCCAGTGCCGCTTTTTTGTTTTGAAATTCCTCCCTTAATGTTGCGGCATCGGCACTACCCCGTTTTCTCGTCGTTTCCAGCATGTAGTCATACTCCTGCTTCAGGGAAAGCGACTCTTTACTGTAACGCTTTTCAATTTCCGCGGATTTGGGATATTCCCCCAGGACCCAGATAATCACCGAGAAAGCGAGTATGATACCGCCCATCTTCTTGAGGTACTGCGACCCTCTGTCCCACATGTGCAGCAAAACGCTTTTCAGGGTGGGAATACGGTATGGCGGCAGTTCCATGACAAAAGGGGTTGATGCCCCCTTGAAGAAAAGGACCTTGTGCAACCTTGCCGAAAGAAACGCCAGCAGTATGCCTGTCAGATACACCAGAAGAATCACCGTTCCCGCGTGCGTATGGAAGAAGGTGCCGGCGAAAAGTATATAGACGGGAAGACGTGCCGAGCAGCTCATGAAGGGATTGATCAATATGGTAAGAATGCGGTCCTGACGGTTTTCCAGGGAACGGGTGGTCATTATCGCCGGCACGTTACACCCGAATCCCATTACCAGTGGAATAAAGGACTTTCCATGGAGGCCCATGGTGTGCATTATCCGGTCCATGATAAATGCCGCCCTTGCCATGTATCCCGTGTCTTCCATGAAACTGATTCCCATGAACAGGATGAGTATATTGGGTAGAAAAACAATCACGCTTCCCACGCCGTCGATGATTCCCCCGGTAAGCAGGTCAGTCAGCGGTCCGGGGGGCAGGAGCGTCACGGCGAGACCGCCCAGGCGGTGTACCCCGTTTTCTATCAGCCTCATGGGATATTCCCCCAGGGCGAAGGTAAGGTGGAACAGGGCCCAGAGGAATATAAAGAGCAGAGGAAACCCGAGGAAGCGGTTGGTTACGATCCTGTCGATCCGCTCTGAAGTATCTATCCGTTGCAGTGGCTTTTTCGTTACGGTTTCGCGGATGGCGCCGTTGATGAATCCGTAGCGGGCGTCGGAAATAATGGTTTCGATTTCATCGTTGTAACGCTTTTCCAGTTTTTCCCTGCTCTCGATAACGCGATTAAGGATTTCGTCGCAATTGCTGAAATACCTGGTTTTCTTTTCGGCGTCGGTATCATTTTCCAGCAGCCTTATCGCGAGCCAGCGGGTCGAGTAGATTTCAGCTATTTCATTGTTCTGGGAAATAACGTCCTGTATGGCTCTGACCTCGGTTTCCACATCGGCGGGAAGGGGAATATTGATATAACGGGATTTTAACTCCCGGCTTTCGCGCACCTGAACGGCCGCATCGAGCAGTTCCGTAATGCCCAGGCCCCGGTTCCCCACGGTTTGTACTACAGGCATACCCAGAAGCTGGCCCAGTTTCCCGGTGTCGATTTCCATCCCCTTGGAGGTGGCCTCATCAAACATGTTGAGCGCCAGGACCACCGTGGCTTTTATATTGATCAGCTGGGTCGTGAGATACAGATTTCTTTCCAGGTTGCCGGAATCCACCACGTTGATAATAATATCAGGCTTTTCGGTAAGGATGAAATCCCGGGTAATGATCTCTTCGATGGTATATGACGTCAGACTGTAGATTCCCGGCAGGTCCACCACCCTGATGGAGTAATCCCCGTGACGAAGGTGACCTTCCCGTTTTTCCACCGTCACCCCGCTCCAGTTCGCCACTTTCTGGCGCGCGCCGGTAAGCGCGTTAAAAATGGTGGTTTTCCCGCTGTTCGGATTTCCCACCAGTCCGATCACCAGCTTTTTTACAAGCGGTGCCTTTTTCCCGGGAATACCGCCCTCGTGCAAAAGCTGTTCCTGCTCGGAAATGGGAAATCCCCGGTGACGATGCTTCATTCTGGGCATTTCAGTTCTCCTCATCCGTAACGGGACGCACTATAATGTCGTTCGCCTCTTCAACCCTTAGAGAAATATTGTATCCTTTGATCGACACCTCCAGGGGGTCACGGAGAGGGGCGTATCTCAGAATCCTGATGGTTTCGCCTTTGCGGAAGCCGAGCTCGGAAAGGCGTTTCTTTATGGGACTTTCAGAATCGATGAACTGTATAACCGCACTATCCCCCTCTTTCATGCTGCTCAATGGTTTTTCCTCCAGGGTTTTCTGGAGTTCATTCACCCAGTTTTCGTTGTTGTTCCCGGCGAGAAGATAAAATTCCAGCATCCGGTTCAGGAGCATACACGCTTCAGGGGAAAGGTGATGCTCCAGCCGGCAGGCCTCCTCCTCGGCCGCGTGCTTACTCATACGGAGCATGTTACTGAAAAACTTTTTCAAAAAGGTGTGCTTGCTGTAAATGGTTGAGGCTGTTTTTTTTCCTTTAGCGGTCAGTTCGACATAACCGTATTTTTCATAATTGATCAGTTTCTTTTCCTTGAGCTTGTTTAACGCAGCGGTCACACTGGGCATGGTTATTCCAAGCCCCTTAGCGATATCCCGCACCCTTACCACCTTGTTGGTTTCGGCCAGGAGGGCGATTTTTTCTATATAATCCTCCATATTGGCCGTAAGCTCGGTAGTAAGGAATAATCCGTCGGTTTTGGTCTTCATGTTCGTGTGCCGTCGTATCCCATTGTTGATACTGTTCTAATAATAAATAAGTTTCATAACTTAATTAGTCAAGTCTAATATCTAGTTTTTTATTACCCTACAGGCCGTGGGTAATGGCAAGCGGGACTATGAAATGAGCGGACTCGTCTTCTAAAGAAAGGTGATGGGTTTCCTGCCTTGTGGGTGTACTGAAGGCCCGGATACCGCGGTTCAAACAGATTCTCTTCCGACAATTTCACAGCTGTAATCGGGCAGTGATGAAGTACGGTGAATAAAATTATTGCATTATTACTTACTAGGCGGGTTAGATGGTTACTGAAGCGGATGATGCACGATGGAAAACCGTTACACTGACAAACTCATCAGCGCCGATGAGCTGCTGAAAATAATAAAACCGGGACAGCGTATCTTCATAAGCAGCGGGCCCGCCATTCCGGCATATCTGCTGGGTGAAATCGTCAGGTCCGAGATGAAAAACCTCATGGACCTTGAAATAATACAGCTTATAACCCTGGGCGACTATCTCAATGTAGAAGACGGCCGGGTTCCCAATTTCCGTCTTAAAACCTTCAATGTGGGTGAAAGTATCATCAAGGAAATCAGCGAGGGCAGGGTTGATTTCATCCCCGCCAATATGATAGAGATACCCTATATCTTCGCGACCGGTGCCCTGGGTGTAGATGTGGCGATCATTCAGGCCTCGCCTCCGGACTCCCGGGGGTTCATGAATTTCGGGGTCGCCGTGGATGTGGCGAACATCGTCATTAAAAGGGCATCCATGGTGATTGCCGAGATTAATCCCAACGTACCGGTCACTTACGGGGAAACCAGTTTCCACCTGAACCAGGTGCACTATGTGGTGGAAAGCAAGCTTCCGCTGCTGGAAAGGACGCGCAAGAAATACGACGATGTGATGGACCGTATAGGGTGGCATATATCAAACCTCATAGAGGACGAGTCCACCGTATCGCTGCATGCGGGCAGGATGTTCGATGCGATAGCGACCCATCTCACGGGTAAAAAGCGGCTGGGAGTCTATACCCATGTCATCTCGGACTGGGCCATTGACCTGGTGGAATCGGGTGCTATCGCCATGGACCGAAGCCGGGTGAGAGGGGGGTTGATTACCACCAGTTACTGCTACGGCACGAAAGAGCTCTATGAATATGTGGACCGTAACCCCATTTTCGAATTTTATCCCATCGCCCGGCTGGTTAATCCCTTCGTTATACAGCGGCTTTCACGACTGGTGAGCATCATGAACGTGAAAAAAATCGATGTTACCGGGGAATCGGTGATTTTTCATTCCGGGGACAACCTGCTTTCGGGTTATGAAAGCAAGCTTAATTTCGCCATCGGCGCCGCCATGTCCCGACAGGGGAAGGCCATAGTCGCGCTCCAGTCGGTGGACCCGGACGGGAACTCCAATATCGTCATTAATTTCGAAGAAGACCAGGAGCGCGTGAGAGCGACGCTCGGAACGACGCGCTATGTCGTCACCGAATACGGCGTGGCGAATCTGTTGGGGAAATCCATCAGGGAAAGGGTGCTCGCCATGGTCGAGATAGCACATCCGAACCACAGGGAAAAACTGTTGAAGATGGCGAAGGTGTACGGGTACGCCTATAACGATCAGATATATGACGCCAGGAATGCGGTGAACTACCCCATGGAACTGGAAACGGTCAAGACATTCAAGGACGGGCTCGAGGTGCGTTTCAGGCCCATCAAGCCGTCAGACGAAGACATGATGCGCAGGCTTTTTTACCAGTTCTCTGACGAATCGAAATATTTCAGATACTTCGCCGGGGTGCCCATCATGCCGCATAAAGAGATGCAGCGGTATGTGAACATCGACTATGAGGAAACTCTTTCCGTCGTGGGGCTGGTCAGGAAAGACCGCACCGAACGGATTATCGCCGAGGCGCGATACTCGTACTATCCGAGCGAGGACACCTATGAAATGGCCTTTATAGTGGACGAAGACTTTCATAACCGCGGGCTCGCGACCTTTATGCTGAATTACCTTATAAAGATCGCCGGCGAACGCGGCATCAAGGTCCTTTCCGCAAACGTGCTGCCGGCCAACGAGAAAATGCTTAAGGTGTTTCACAAGGGAAGCGTCACGCCGACATCGCGGTTTCGCGACGGCGTAATTGAACTGAGGTTCAACCTTCAGGGGGTGAGTTCCGATCTGGCGGTGTAATTCGATTCATCAGGGACAAAATCCCCGAATACTGACGGCGCTTCGTTCATCATCAATTTCAGCATTAAGAAACATACCCGCCTGATCTCCCACTGGGCTCCCTTCTCGAGTCGCAGGGAGAAGATATGCCGCAGTTCCCTGAAGTTGGCGGAAAAGACAATTTCGCTTTCCAGGGCATTGGGCAGCACGAACCTGGCGTCTTCCTTTTTGATTCCGTACTCTCTCAGTTTTCGGTAAGATGAACGCGCGCTTTCAATGAACTCCCTGAATACGGCGGCCGCCTGCCCGTTTGACGCGACGGCAGGGGGTATTACATAATTGAACTCCTCCTCGCTGACATAACGCTGCGACTGTTGGGAGAAGCTTGCGAGGCGGTGCCTTACCATCTGGTGAGTGAACGAACGTGATGCCCCTCTGATGCGGAAAGAGGCGCTGGCGTGTTCGAGGATGGAGTGATGCCCGCTGCGGATGCAGCGGCGGATGAAGTTCTTCTCGCTGTCACCCTCGATCCTGTCCAGAGAAAGATAGCAGGTCCTCCCGGCTTCTTCGATAAGTTTTTCCGCGCGTGGAGTGACGGCAAGGAGTATGACTTCGGGCTGTGTGACTTCCATTCCGCAATCTCCCCGGGGTTTTCTCAGATCTTCATTCCCGAAAATCCCAGGAAGGAAAGCGCGAGCAGGCCTGCCACCACGAAGGTGATCGGCAGACCCCTGAGGTTTTCGGGCATGTCGGCCACATCGAGCCTTTCCCTTATCCCCGCCATGAGCAGCAGTGCCAGGGTGAAACCAATGCCCCCGCCGATCCCCTGTATCACCGCATAGAGCAGGCCCATATTTGATCCGACAAACCCCGATTCGATGTTCAGAACGGCGACGCCGAGGACGGCGCAGTTGGTGGTAATTAGGGGCAGAAAAATCCCCAGCGCGTGATAGAGGACGGGCGAGACTTTTTCCATGAGCATCTCGACGAACTGCACCAGGCCCGCGATCACCAGGATGAAGGCAATGGTGCGAAGATAGGTGATGTTGTAGGGGAGCAGTATGTAT
>CAZUXY010000050.1:0-35275 GCA_964624235.1 uncultured Leptospirales bacterium
GGCAGAACTCGACCAGGCGCTTTTTCTGCAGCGTGAGATTGTCGTCCCTGATGGAAAAAAAAATGATGCCGTACGTTTTCCGCAGATACTCGATCTCGTCGGCAATGTGCGCGGCGCTGCGAAAGCGGACCCTGCGGCCCCAGAAGGAGGGAGAGCAGCAGAAAGAGCAGGAGTACGCGCACCCGCGCGAGGTTATGATCACTTTGTAGTGCTCGTTGGGATCGACGCCCAGCGAACGGCCGCTGAATTTCCCGGCGAAGGGAAGCGTGTCCAGGTTTTCGACGGGCAGAGCCTCCAGTACTTTTTTGGGGGGGAGCGTGCCCCTCTCCACGTCCCGTGCCAGTTTCTCCATGACGCGCTCGCCCTCGCCGCGCACGACGAAGTCGATCTCTTTCACCTCTTTCAGCAACTGCTCCGCCAGCGGACCGGCGTGGGGGCCGCCCGCGACGACGATGACACCCGGCGCGGCCTTTTTCAGTTCCCTGATGAACTTGATGCTTTCAATGCGGTTGTGGGTATAGAGCGAGACGCCCACCAGCGAGGGACCGGTCTTTTTAATATCGGCAACGGCGCGGCGGTATCCCGCGGACGAATAGTTCAGCAGGGCCGTTTCAATGCCGCGGCCCTCGAGATACGAGGCGACCGACATCAGTCCCGCCGGAGGGGAACTGAGAAAATAATCATGCCGGTCCTCAAAACCGCAGAGATATACCAGAGCCGTTTTCATCTATCGGTATCATGTAAAAATGAATCCACTATCGCCGTGAGCCTGTGGTAGTGACTGCCTTTCCAGTAAATTTTTCGGCAGCCTTCGCAGCGGTAAAACTCACGGCACCACGCGCGCACCCCCTCCGGTATGGCCTCCATTTCCGTCTCGAATTCCGTACCGCCGTACTCCAGAGGGTGTATCACCGCGTTACACTCGACACACCGGGTAAAAGGAGCGCACCGGGCATGCAGGTTAAGGCGGCCCAGCACCTCCCTCACCTGTTCGTCGCTGTCGGTGCTCCTGATGATGAGACCGCGCTCCACCTTTCTTCTCATGAGGAGCTGCCGGTCACGCGTCAGCAGTATGCGCCCCTCGTGGAACGAAATCGCGGCCAGTTCCGGGTCATCGCACCCCTCCCGGAAATCGACGTCAAAACCCAGGAGCCTCAGCCGGCGGGCGAGCTTTCTCAAATGCACATCGGCGACAAAACGTGGATCGCGCAGGGGCGCCGGCCTGAGGCGCGTTACCCCCTCCAGGCAGAGACGCTCGAACACGGGGTAGACGCTCGCCCGGTCGCCGTCGCCCAGGATATAATCGAACCCCACCGGTTCACCGTTGACCAGGATAAGGTCCACTTCCACGTGGGGGACCCCCAGACTTTCGATCAGGTCCTTAACCGATCTCCGTCCACGGAACGAGTACTCAAAGTCCCGCTTTTTCATGATCTCGGGAAGAAAATCGTTCAGTTCCTCGTAGAACCTGAGGGTTACCGTATACATGACCGCCGGCCGACCGCTATCATCAACCGCAATGATCAACGGGTCGCGCTTCCTTTGCAATAAGAAATTCACCGGAAACGACGCCGGCGGCGGTAAAAACACACCCCAACCCATTCGGCAATACGCGTCTTCCCCTCCGGCCCACCCGCCCCGTGAGACCGCGCGACAGTATTTTTTTCTTGATTAATAGGCACCCCTCCCGATAATCACCTCACATTCAGTGCCGCCGCGTGAGCGTCGAAATACGGCGACCTGCAGCAATACGACCATAACCATATATAACCGAAACCCGTGAAATCCACCAGCAGAACACTCGGCGCTCTCTTCCTGATCTCGGCCCTTGCCTGCTTCGCCGCCCAGAGATGGTCGCGGGCGGAAACCGTGCCCGAGGAGCGCCATGATATACAGCCCGCCACCCACGGCGTCGACTTCATGGGATTTCCCCACGCCTATTACAAACCGGAAACCCGGCTTGCCGGCGGGTTCGTGTTCCTGACCCTCTTCCGCTCGGAGGAGTTTCCCGAAGACATACGTCCCTCGACCATCGCGACCACCTTCACCTATACCCAGAACAAGCAGTTCATCTGGGAATTCTTCCCCGATTTCTATCTCTACCGCGAGAAGTTCCACCTGCTGGGAGGGATCGAATACAAACGCAAACCCAACAAGTTTTACGGGATCGGCAACGATACGCCGAAAGGACTCGAGGAGGACTACGCGACCGACGTCATCAGGGTAAGGGCCGAGCTCCAGCGACGGCTGATCTCCCGCCTGTACCTGGGCCTGGTGTATCATTACGAATGGTCCCGTGTCACGCGTGTCGAGAACGGAAAACTCCTGGAGAGCGGGGCCATTAACGGGACCATGCCGGGTGCGGCCTCGGGTATGGGCATCACCATGAACTACGACACCCGCAACAGCGCCCTCTCGGCGTCACGGGGTTATTTTTTCCAGTTCATGACGGTATACTTCAACGAGGCCTTCGACAGCGATTACACCTTCGTCCGCTACACCCTGGACCTGCGCGGCTTTTTGCCGCTCTTCCGTAAACACGTACTGGCGTTCCAGAGCTACACCGCCCTGATCGACGGCGACGCCCCTTTCGAGATGCTTTCGCTCCTTGGCGGCAAAAACCTGATGCGGGGGATATTCGAGGGCAGGTTCAGGGACAACGCAATGCAGGTGCTACAGGCGGAGTACCGTTCTCCCTTCATCTGGCGCATCCGTTTCGTGGGCTTCGCCGGCATCGGCCAGGTGGCGCCCAGGGTGGACGAGTTCAAAGCCGACGGCTTCAAGTTCGCGTTCGGAGGAGGGGTACGCTACGGCCTGCGCATGCAGGAGAACGTGTTCCTGCGCCTGGACGTGGCCCGCAGCGAGGAACTGACGGCGCTTTACATCACCGTGGGCGAAGCGTTCTAACGGGAAATTCCGGTGATAAAAAAAACCCCGCATACGCGGGGTCTTTTTTGTGTTCAGTGTAATAAAACTTAGAACTTGCCTTCGGTCTTGATGTAGATGGCCTTGTTGGCGGCAACTTTAGCGTTGTCATCCACTTCATAGGTGATCATGGTTCTGATGAAATCGTTGAACTGATAGCCCAGACCGATCTGCAGCCATGTCTGGTCATAATCATTAGCTCCATCATCAGAATTCACCATGGAGTAGCTGCCATAAACAAGGATCGGGAAACCGGCAAGGTCTTTCAGGTTAAGATTTACAAAGAAATCCCATCCGCTCGATTCCTTCTCGACACCAGCGTTTTCTTCTTTCGCGTTGATGTATTCTACACCGGCCTTGTACATCTTTGTGGAATAGGCAACAAGTCCGCCCATGTACTGGTTGTAGTTTTTATCTTTGGGTGCTGAATCTCCGGCATATTTATAGAAACCGGCGATATACACGCCTTTAATTGGAGTGATGTTCAATACCCCATAATAGGCTTTGGAGATGTTCTCGCCGCCGTTCGGCATGGAATACCCTTCCGAGTTGGCG
Source organism: uncultured Leptospirales bacterium (assembly GCA_964624235.1). Lineage (GTDB taxonomy): Bacteria > Spirochaetota > UBA4802 > UBA4802 > UBA5368 > CAZUXY01. The sequence continues at coordinate 3,481 of CAZUXY010000050.1, forward strand.
TACATACCACTCAGGGTCACCATCTTCATGATGTTGAGGTCGGCTTTGATACCCATGTCGGCGGAGTTGTCGATTGCCCCGTTTGCAGACAGGTTGCCCCAGTTGTCGATAACGTTGAGATTCAGCCAGCGGGAATCCCGTACTTTATAGGTCAGATCGTCGATCGGGGTTGCTGAAAGACCGTACTGCACCTTCAATTCAGCAGGCCCAAACTTTAAAAGAGACTGGATATAGGCGAACTTGATGAAGAGATAACCGTCGCGGGTCATCCCGGCTATCGCCGACTGATCCCTGTCGATAACATCACTGGTTACCCGCACGCTCCACACATCGTCGATCTTGTTGATGTAGTTGACATAGACCCTTTTGAGCTGGAACGAATCTGCTTTTGTGCCGTTATTTGCCTTAGATTCTTCAGTAAGGTCCTGTGCCCACCACAGAAACATCTGACCCGTGATAGAGGCTTTGGGTTTTTCTTCTTTTTTCGGCGCGACTGCGGCTTCCTGTGCGAATGCGGTCGATGCTACGAAGATCGCCATCACCAGGAGCGCCAGTATGTTTTTCAACCTCATACTGTAAATCCTCCTAAAAAGTTTTATTTTGATTAAATTCTATAAGACCGGTGTAACATATACCCGGTAAAATGCATCTGTCAAGGTAAAAACAGGGTAATGAATATATAAAAATTAAGTAAAAAAAAAATCGTATTTAGCCAACAAATATTCTAATTTTTTTATATGTGAACATTGAATATGTATTTGTTTTACCCTGGTGTGGCGTTATATGCGATGCACACACGGTTTTTCCACTAAACCCGGTAAAATTATAGCGCAGAACGAATGATTTTCGATAAAAATTCCGTATAATGGAACGGTTATAGTGTAATTACCGGTATTACGTGGTTTTTTTTTACTGAAATACCGCCATCCACGTCGCCGATTTTTTAAAGAACCCGTCGTACGGGTTTATGGCGCATTTACCGGCGAATCGGCGCCCCCGCATGGCACATGTCCATCTCCTTCCACCGCGGCGTCCGCGAGGCTGAAGGTGGAGAGGTGATCGGCCCGGTTTTTCGCGGCATTTTTCAGACGGGCCAGGCGGGGGGCGATCTCCTCATGGGTCAGCAATCTCGCTCCCGCGGGGATCTCCACGATGGCCGCGCTGACCGTCAGGAGCGGGAACCTCCGCTCTTTACCCTCCCGGTCGCGGGACATATAGCCGCCCCGCTCAAAGTCCTCAGGCGAATAGAAACTGGCGGCCGCGGCGTTGAATGCTTCCATCACCTCCCGTACCGCCATCGCCTGGTGTTCCATGCACGGCGTGTCTCTTCGAATTCCCACGAAAAAATCATCGCCCCCCACATGCCCGACGAAAAACTCCTCCCCGTTAAATTTCTTCTTTAATATTTCGGCGAAAAGCAGAATCACCCGGTCACCCTGTCTGAACCCGAACCGGTCGTTGAAGGGCTTGAAGTTATCAAAATCGAAATATACAAAATAATAATAATTGTCCCGGCCATTAATAACCCCGGCCATATACCGGTTGATGAGGGTGTTCCCTGGCAGGTACGACAGGGGGTTGAGTTCCCTGGCCGTCGCCAGGTTCCTTTCGTTCAGGATGGCCAGTAATGACTTGGCCGTAAGAAAGCCCAGGTACCGCAGGCCGTCGGTTATCAGTATGCCGTCAGAGGCGGGATTGGCCGCGAAGATCTCGATCAGTTTTTCCTGGGGGGTATGCACATCGACCACCGGGCATTTTTCTATAAACATCTGGAGTGACGCGGTAAGGCTCTTGTTCCTCAGCAGGTCGTAACCGTAGGGAGCGTAAATATATTTTTTTATGCTGCGTTCATGAATGATACCCAGAGGGTAGTTGTTTGAATCAACCACGGGGAAAAAGCTTGTTTCCGAGTTCCGGTTGAACCTTTTGAAGAGTATCTGGATATCATCGTTGACGTTCAGCTTTTCCAGGGGTGTGATCTCCCGCATCACCAGGTCGGCGCTGCTGAAGTTTTTTCTCTTGTTCCGCATCTCCATTTCCCTGATAAACACATAGCTGTGGGTGAGGTCCAATACCTCCGTTGTGGGACGCTGTATAAAGTATCCCTGCATCAGTTCGCACCCCATGTCCCGGCAGGTCAGGAACTCCTTTTCGGTTTCCACCCCCTCGACGATCACCACCACCCCCAGCAGGCGGGCTATACTCATTATATGAGTGCAGAACGTCTTCTTCCTGATATCGGAATCGATGTCCCTGATCAGAAAACGGTCGAATTTAAGAAAATCAGGTTCGGTGTTGTACAGCAGTTCGAAACCCGCGAACCCCACGCCGAAATCGTCCAGGGCGATGGAAAAGCCGCGACGTCTCGACTTGGCGAGAAAATTCTTAAAATCATCCACCGCTTTGATATGATGACGCTCGGAAAGTTCAAAACAGATGATATCATTGGTAAGATTCAGTTCCTGTATAAGGTTCTCGGTGACGCCGTAGCGGTAGTTGTCCATCGCGTGGACCCGCAGGTCGTAATTGTAAAAAAGCCTGATCTTGCGGTGGAACGGTATTGAAACGAACTTTCTCAGGGCTTTGCGGCGCAACGCGACATCCACGCTATAGAGCACACCCTCGTTGAAGGCCGCATCGAACAAATGCGGGATTTCAGCGAAATCCGCTTCCCTGTAATTGCGCAGAAGCGCCTCAACGGCAAAGGTCACTCCTGTAAGGGAATTTACTATAGGTTGAAAGGCAAAATCCACGGTCTCGACTACGCTTTCCCATTTCTCCGGCAGCATGACAGTACCTGTTTTTTCAACCTCGACTTCGTCTTCACCGAAATGAATACCGACGTGCATATCCCCTTCATCCTTCCATGGACCGTGGAGTTCCATAGCGTGTTTTCCCATCCTTGTTGAATAAAAAAATACCGACGATCTCACCGTGCAAGCCGTCAATTCCGGAGAGTATCCCTATGTGCTTTATTTCCAGCCGCACATTCCAGACCCGATCCATCAACCGGGACCGGTTTCTACATCCAGATGCATATATCATCTGATACCCGTGAAACGGTTTTTTATACCTGCAATGAATAAGCCGCCCCTGCCGGGACGCTGTGTTCGACTCAATGATATTCCATCAATAAAACGGTTATATCGTCATTCTGCGGAATGTTCTTTCGGTGCCCGCCTATATCCGCAATTACCTCGTCCTTGATCCGTTTCAATCCCTGGGAGCGAAATTTCCGTATTACGTCCGTCAGCCGGGCGATGCCGTATGCTGCTCCATGAGGGTTGATCTGTTCCAGAATGCCGTCGGTCACCAGCACCAGAAGATCACTTTTTTGAAAGGTGAATTTCCCCCCCTTCGGCAGGAATGAAGGCATTATTCCGATAGGAACGGTATCCTCACGCGTGTTTATCCGTATCATCTTATCCGCCCGGAAGACATACAGATATGAATGCCCCGCGTCGAATATATTCATTTCACCGGTTTTCTCGTTGAATCCCGCGAAAATGCCGGTAACGAACTTTTCCGACTCGAAAGTGGAATGGATGTATTCGTTCAGCTTGATGACAAAATGCCTGATGCCGGCGCTGAAATCATATAGTGACAGCATGCCCCCGATTATCGAACTGACCAGCGAGGCCGACATGCCCTTTCCAGATACATCGCAGACCGTAATGAACCAGTTGTCCCTGTCGTATTTTTTTAACGCATAAAAATCGCCGCCCACACCCCTTGCCATAACAGACGACCCGATTATGCTGAAATACTCGTTCGTTTCGCAGGTCTCTTCTTTCACCATGCTCATCTGCAGGCGCCGTGCCATCTCGATGTCCCTCTGCGTGATTTCGGAAAGGTAGATCAGCATGTCCCTGGTGGAAAATATACCGGCGAACCCTCCATCATCATTCACCAGCACGTAATCGGTGACCAGCGGATTGTTCAAAAAAGGCGCGATCTGCTCGGCAACGGCGAATATATGGTCATGGACATGGAAGGTCCCCGCCCCGCTCATGACCGATCTCACGGTCTTGTGAGTATACAGGTCACGGCCGAAGGCCTTGCCCAGCAGGTCGAAAAGTTCCCTTCGAACGATAATCCCCAACACTTTATGCATGTCATCGACCACCGCCACCGCATAGATATTTTCATTGCTTATCAGGGAATCAGCGAGGTCGGAGACCAGAACCGATTCACGCACATAATAAAAACTGCGGGCGATTTTCGCGATCACCGAACCCGGCGCCTTGTGCGGTATATACCTGCCCAGAATGCCGTCGCCTTCATTATAATCACCGGCGGTTTCGGAATGTACGTCGTGTTTGAAAGTACTTTGCATGGGGACCATCTGTTTATAGACAGGCAAAATTACGAAAAAAGTACTTCATCAGTCGGATTTAACCTAGAGAACGGGGGTAAAATAATTGTGAATTATCGATATTAATAAAATGAATATTCCCTTAATCCCTTCTTTCTCATGCTGAATATATGGTCCCGTTACGCCGTCTGGAAGTTCATTGAAATGCAAGGAAAACGGCCGACACCCGTCACCAACTGTACGTAAAATCCAACGGTAACCGGAATAATCTCTTGACAGAGGGCCGCACCGGGTTTTCCCCTGATAGCTCGCCGCCGATTCTTTTTTAAATTGCATGATTGCGGTATTTTTTTAATAATGAACATGATCGGACGGCGCGGTTCTTGCCGTGCCGAAACCGTACCTGATCGCGGCCGTACCGGTTGTTTCCAGTCATGGAAAAGTGAAAGAACCGGCTTCCCGGCGGTAAAAGGGAGCGGCCCGTACGATCAGATATGATACCCATAACGCGGAATGAACCGAGGAAAGTAATGGATTGCGACTGCGGAGGCACCCTCATCGAAGGCAAAAGCTGCTACAATGCCGGCAGCGATAATTTTTACCTGCTACTGGAAAACCTCCCCGCGTTCCAGTGCACCCGGTGCGGGAAAGTGCTCTTCAAGGACGACACCGTGGAGCGCGTTAAAAAACTGATAAACCGTATCGAGCGGGAAACATCTGAAATCTCCACCGGGAAAAGTTCGGTCCATAGCTATGATTATTGAAGATTACGCCTGAACCTGATCCCTTACCGGCTAATACCGGTGGTGACGGCCGGTTCGATGCGGGGTGCGCGGGGAACGTACCGCGATTTCTCGTTCCCGGTCCAGTCACGAAATACCGTTACTCTTTGAGTACAAGGAGAAGAATATGAGACTTCGCTTCGCCCCCAGCCCTACGGGGTACCTGCACATCGGCAACGCCCGCACCGCCCTGTGCAATCACGTGATCGCACGCAAATACGGCGCCGAGCTGGTATTGCGCATAGAAGACACCGACCTCGAACGCAGCAGCCGGGAATCTGAAAGGTCCATACTGGAAGACCTGAAATGGCTCGGCATTGAATGGCACGAGGGGCCCGATATCGGCGGCGACCATGGTCCCTACCGCCAGTCGGAGCGTTTCGATATCTATAACCGGTACACCGAAACTTTGCTGAAGGATAAAAAGGCCTATTACTGCTACTGCAGTCCTGAAGAGCTGGACGCGATGCGCGATGAGGCGACACGCCTGGGCCGTCCCTATACCTACGACGGGCGGTGCCGAGACCTCACCGACGCGGAGAAAGAGCGGAAGGCCGCCGAGGGGAGAAAACCGACCGTACGGTTCAGGGTGCCGGAGGGGGAATCCATCACGGTGAACGACCTGATAAAGGGGAAGGTATTCTTCGAGAGCGAGAACATCGGCGGCGATTTCATAATCGTGCGCTCCGACGGCACCCCCGTATACAACTATATCGTCATCATCGACGACACCCTTATGGGCATTACCCATGTGATCCGCGGCGAGGACCACCTCCCAAACACGCCCAAACAGATACTGATCGCCCGGGCGCTGGGCCTCCCGGTTCCCGAATACGCCCACCTCGCGCTGGTGCTGGGGCCCGACCGCGCGAAGCTCAGCAAGCGGCACGGCATGACCTCGGTGGAGATGTACCGTCGCGAGGGGTATCTACCCGAGGCCCTGGTGAACTACCTTTCCCTGCTGGGATGGGCGTCCGACACCGGCGAAGAGATACTCTCCATGGAGCAGATCGCCGGCCAGATAGAGATCGGCGATTTCGGAAAAAGCGCCGCGGTGTTCGACTTCCAGAAGCTGAAATGGATGAACGGCCACTACATCAGAAACCACACTACGGACATGCTTACCGATCTTTTTATCCCCTACCTCAGTGCGGAGGGGTACGATCCCGGGTCCCTGGACAGGAACTGGCTTGAAAAGGTGGTCGACCTGGTGAAAGGGAACTGTGAAACACTGGCCGGCATCACTAAACCCATTTCCATGTTTTTAAAAGACGTTCCCGACCCCGATGATGAAGCCGACGCCGTGCTGAAAGAGGAGGATTCACGGAAACTCATAACCGGCGCCCGGGACATCATCACCGAAGGGCTGGACGAACACGGTTTTGCCGCGGAGCTGGTACGCAGGCTGAAAGAAAAAACCGGTCTTAAAGGAAAAAAGCTGTTCTTTCCCCTGAGGGCCATGCTGACCGGAAGCCTGCAGGGGCCCGAACTGGACCAGGCCCTGCCCCTGATCGGTTTCGAGAAATGCCGCAAAAGGATCGAATACTGTCATGTACGGTATGCCGGCTCCTGACGTAAAAGATGAAGACACGATCACGAGAGACTGGGAGGTAATCGTCCGATGAACCACGGCGGAATTATCACGAAATGTGTTTTTTTTCTTTTAACGGTTTTTCCCGCGCTCGTGAGTACCCACGCATGCAGCAAGACCCCGCACGCCATCCCCTTGGGCACCTGGAAATACGATCTTCTGGTAAACGGAACGCCGGTGGGGGCCGCGGTGCTTTCCAACATCAAGAGTGAGGGCCGATACATCCTCACCTCGGAACTCACCATGGGCGCCGGGAGCACGGTGAATATATCGAAACAGGTGGTGACCGAGACACTGGATTTCAAGCCGGTCAAACTTGAATCAAGAAACAGGATCGTCAACGGCGCCAAAGAACAGGTCATCGAGACGGTGGCGCTGTTCCGCGGCCGCGAAGTGGAAATCAAGATGGGAGGGCATACCTCGGTCATCAAGGTTGACCGCGATTTCATGCTTGACGGCAACTATTTTATCTTCCGGCTCATGGAAAAGCGTTTCAAAGAGGGCACCGAGATAAAGGGATATATTTACGACCCCACCATAGAACTGGAAAGCCCTATCGCCGTGACGACCAGAGTAGTCGGGTGGGAAACCGTCGATGTCGCGGGGAAAAAAAGGAAGCTCTTGCATATAGTTCAGACGCTGGAACAGATAAAAAGCGCCGATTCGTACCTCGATGAAGACGGCGTACTGGTGAAAGCCCTGATCCAGATGCTGAACCTTAATATAGAACTTGTGAAGCAGTAACAGCGGGATACAATGAACAGGCATTGCGGGAAAGTATCTTTATCAACGGCTGCCGGTATCGTCCTTCTTTTAATGACGGTCATCCTCGTCGCCGGGCTCAATCCGTCACACTATTCCGTCCCCTGCAGGGGAAACTGCGGACGTATAACCACCGCGGAATATGCGGAGTTCCGGATTTCGTCTGCGGATCCCTCATTCGAACTTCCCGAAACATCGAACCAGCATGTCATCAGCAATAAAAAGAATAAAGAGAAATCCGTGGTGCTGCTGAGGTGCGGAGACTTCCTCCGCCCAGGCCCTCCCGGCCGGGACCTGACGGTGAATACACGTTTTCTCAACCTGGACGCGAAGGAGATCAGGGACGCCGCGCGCGGGATTTCACGGTCGGATAATCCGGTAGCGGCGGTAAAGAACTTCGTGTACCGCCACATAACCCGTAAAACCGTGGGAATCCCCCTGCTCCCCGCGCTGTATATCTATACCAACAGGGCCGGCGATTGTACCGAACACTCGGTGCTTACGGTCGCCCTGCTCCGCGCCATGGGGATTCCCGCCAGGGCGGTAGTGGGGATGGTCTATGCGGAAGCATACGAGGGAATGAAGAATGTGTTCATCTATCACATGTGGGTAGAGGCCTTTTACCGGGACCGCTGGGTCCTGGCGGATTCAACACTCCCCGGCGACGGGCAGACCGCGCGTTATATCGCCTTCACGTATCACAGCCTGAAAACAGAAGCGCCGCTGTCGTACCTGAAGGCGCTGTCATCGATCAAAAACCTGTCGGTGGAATACCTGGGGGCGGGGAAAACCCCGTTAACAAAACCCAACGCCGACCGGCACCGTATCATTACCCCTTGCCGAGTATTCTTCCCGCGATCCTTTTGATGACACCAGCCTCCTCTACCCCGGCAAGCATGCATACCGCCAGATAAATGCCGCTTCCCGCCCCCACGATTACGCAGAGAAAGAAAAACCGCCTCGTGAATGAATCCCCAAACCAGTCCACGAAACCCGCGATATACATAACCGCGAGGGACATGACCAGCGCGGAAAACAGCATTTTTAAGACCGGACCCATCGCCCTTCTTCCGGCTTCCCCTCCGATCTTTCTTCTCAAAACCAGGTAGAGTACCCCTATCTGCACCGCCGCCGCGATCGAATTCGCGAGGGAAAGCCCGGCATGCTTCAGCGCGGTCCGCATGAGCAGGTATCCGAGGCCGATGTTCAACACAAAAGAGAGCGCCGAACTCATTACCGGCGTCCTGGTATCTTTCAACGAGTAAAAAGTGGGAGTGCTGATCCTCAACACGGCGATGGGGATTATACCCATGCTGGAGAACAGCAGCGCGCGATAGGTCAAACGTGCATGTTCCGAGGTGAAGGCGCCCCTTACAAACAGCACCGAAATCACGGGAAGCCCCACGACGATAAGAGCCGCGGCGGCGGGTATCGCCAGGAACAGCGCCGCCTGCACTGACTTACGGTACAGTTCCCTCAGTTTCTGATAGTCATCCATGGCGGTGACCCTGGACATTTCGGGAAGGATTACGTTCCCGATGGAGACTATGAATACTCCCAGCACCAGTTCCGTCAACCGGTCGGAGTAGTAAAGATACGAAATGCTGCCCGGGGGCAGCATGGAAGCCAGTACGGTGCTCATGAAAATGTTTATCTGGTATATCGCGATGCCGAACAGCGCGGGCGTGATCAGCCTGAAGATGCGGCGGATGCCGGGATGGTTCAGGTCGAAAGATATTTTCATTTTAAACCCGGATTTCACCATGTAGGGCGCCTGCAGCACCGCCTGCATCACTCCCCCGATAATTACCCCGACCGCCAGCCCGTACAGCGGTTCATCGAAAATGTTCCTTAAGCATACCGCCCCGAAGATAAAACCCACGTTCAGCAGAACCGGCGAAAAGGAGGGTGCGAAAAAATACCCGTGGGAATTCAGCACTCCCATGGCGAAAGCGACTATCCCCACGAAAAACAGGTAGGGGAACATGATGCGGTTGAGGTCGATGGTCAATCCGATGACCGATTCATCGCTGAACCCGTAGGCGAACACCCGCACTATTTCAGGGGAAAAAATCACCCCCAGGGCCACAAGCACCGACAATACCAGCAGCAGCAGGGTAAAGGTCTTCTGGGCGAGGGCAAGCGCCTCTTCGTCGCTTTTTTTCACCAGGTATTCGGTATACACGGGTATAAACGAGATGGTAAGGGCCCCTTCCGCCACCAGCCGCCGCAGCAGGTTCGGAATGCGAAAAGCGACGAAGAAGCCGTCCAGGGACGCCGAGGCGCCGAAGTAATTCGCCACGATCATATCGCGGATAAATCCAAGCACGCGGCTCGCCAGGGTGGAGGCCGCAACTACTCCCGTGGACCGGATGAGCGAGCTCTTTGCCATGAAGCTTTCATTAGGAGCGTTACCGCTATTAGTCAAATGTTATTTGTTTAATCATGAGGTATTTTACCCTTACGACAACCGGCGGGTTCCCCAGAACGTCAGAACCTCAGGTGTAGGTACCGATAGTCATGGCGACCGACCGGCAGGGCGTTAAAATCTTGACAAAACAGGCTTTCAAACACCAGACTAACCGGGGCCGTACCCGCCCCTGCATGATACCACAATGCTGTTGCGGCCCAATTGCGGCCATAGAAAAGTTTCCGGTAAGAGGTTTCACAATAACCGTGCTGAAAAAAATCACCGCTGTTAAGAGAACCACTGTTGCGGCCGCGGCGACGATCTTCATTATGCTGCTTCATTCCACCCTGTATGCGGGCTATTTCGAACAGGGGAGCCGGTATTTTGTTTTCAAAAAATACGACAAAGCGCGCGAGATGTTCCTCAAGGCAGTGGAAACAGGCGATGACGGCAATTCCTATTATTTTCTCGGTGAAATCGAAAAAAACGAAAAAAATTACGACAAGGCACTCGAGTATTATAAAAACGCCGTTTCACACAGAATCCAGGTCAAGTATCTCAAACTGGCCTACTGGAATATAATCATACTGGCCGAACGGAAGAGTGATTATGACGCCATGGTCAAGGGCTGCCGGGATCTCTGGGACCGGCTGAAAGACCACGGCGCCAAAACAAAAGTGGAGTCACTGATCAATAAACTGTTATGGACCGAAAACGAAGAGGCAAAGGAAAAGTATAAAAACGCGCTCAAGCTGAGAAATGAGGGAAAAACCGAAGACGCCGCGTCAGAGTTCAGGGCCGCCCTCAACAGCGATTCAGGATTTCTCGCCCCGAAGTTCGAACTGGGTTTACTGGAGTTGAAAAAGGAAAACCATGCCGGCGCCCTGCGCTATTTCACCGAGGTCGCCGATAAAATACCCTTCTACGGGGAGGTGCACCTGCTGCTCGGAGATATCCATCTGAGGAGGGGCAGTTACCGGGACGCCCGACAGCATTTCGACAGGGCCCTGGATCTGGGCTTCCTGGACAATGCGACAAAATCGACCATATACCTGAAAAGCGCCACGTGCAGTTACAACATGCGGGACTACGAAAGGGCCAGAGAGGACATCTATAAGATCCATTCCGGGCGGCAGACCTCGCTCGAGGTACTTCTTCTTTCCTCGGCTATCAGCATTAAGAAGGAGAATTACCAGGAAGCCCTGAAGACCCTTGAGAGAGCGGCGGCCGTTGATCCAAACAACACCGAAATACCCTATCAGATAGGAAGTATCCATTACCGGATGGGTAACCCATCTTACATATCCCAGTTTGACCGGCTTTACGAGATGACGGCGGCATCGGAAGATGAAATACCTGCCAAATACTACAAGGCTTTCTCGCTGCTGGCAAAGGCGCTTTACGGGAAAGAGCTCTACAGCCGTACTGAAAAAATCATCAGAAAGCTGCCCGACAGCGCTAAAGACCGGGAACTCAGACTGATACTGGCCCAAAGCCTTTACCGCCAGGACAAACTTACCGACGCGATAACGCACTTTGAGGCGCTGAACCTTACGGATAATGAAGACCGGTTCATGCTCTGCAGAATGTACGCCCGTACGGGAAATAAAGGAAAGGCCAGGGAAATACTGTTACGCCTTTACATATACGATACCTACAGAAAAAAAGCACATGCCGACCCAGTGTTGAAACCGCTGGCCGACGCGATTGACGCGGAGAAAGAAAAGGAAAAAGAGGCCGAGCGGATTAAAAAAACCGAAAATGTCGAAAAAAAACCTTAACCCGCGCACGGTTATTGAAACCGTATCCCTGCTGCTGCTGGGCGCCGCTGTTACACTGATTAACGCAGTATCCGGAACGTCCGCCGTTCCCGCAGTGCTTACCTACATGGCCGGTTCGGCATTCTATGTTCTTTACGCGGTCACCTCATACATTGATGAGTCACGATATTACGATCATCTGCAATCCGGCAAGTTGGCCGCCCTGACCATGGCGGCCCTGATAATCTCAGCTTTCAGATCTGACAGCACACTGCTTGTAATGTCTCTGGTTCTGCCCGCCGCCTTTGCCGCAGAAGCGTTTCTGCACCTGATGCTCAGGGCGGAAAAGAGGGAACTGTTTATTTACGGTTTCTTTTTCAACCTTATTCTGGTGACGGCCGTGCTCTGTTACCGGAAGATGGGTTCTTTCATGGATATGGAATGGTTACGGGCGGCGATATACGGAATCGTCCCGTCTGCCCTGCCGGGATATCCCGTCACTGTCGCGGCCCTCTGCGCAGGCCTGGCGGGCACGGCAATGGTCACGCTCTTTCTGCCCGAGATCGCCTGCCTTTCCCAAGGAAAAGTTTTTTTTCAGCACTTTGAAAAATGGCGGTGTATTGTTCTGGCGATACGGGCCGCCGCGTTAAGCGCAGTGTTCCTGTTCCAAGGCTGGCTGGGCGGATTCGCGCTTTTCAGACAGAATCCCCGTTGTCCCAACAGCGCGCTGTCCGTATACAGAACACTCCTCTTTTCCCTTACGGTAACCCAGTCCCTCTTGCTGCTTACCCGGTGGACCGGTCCCATTCAGACCGCCTTCGCGGTGATCGCGCTTTCAGCCGGGTTTTCACTGCTTCGAAGAACGAAACCTGGAGGACCCTATGGTTGAGGCAATAAATCTTTCCTTCAGTCACGGACATCGTGAAATAATACATCCCTTCAATATCACCCTTGAGAACGGAAGCATCACCGGATTCGTGGGCAGATCGGGATGCGGAAAGACCCTTTTACTTAAAATACTCTCCGGTGAAACCGGGAAATACCACGGACAGATCATGATAAACGGCAGGGAGCTTTCCACATATTCTTCAAAAGAAAGAGTGCGGGAAGTTTGTTCATTTCGGGGCTCATTCCCCGGCAATCCCGAAGAACCGGTCCGTAGTTTTCTGCTGGCGGCAAGATTGCCCTATAAAAAGCCGCTGCGCGCCTATTCCGACGACGATCTGCAGGCAACGGAAAAATACCTTCACCAGTTCGAACTCCTTTCCATTGCGGATGTACCCCTGGGGAAACTTCCCGGCTCCTCGCTGCGGAAAACCCTGCTCGCCCATGCCTTCGTCCGCGAGCCTCACATCATGGTCCTGGACAACCCGTCAGAAGGACTGGACCTGAAAGACCGGGAATTATTCATGAATGCCCTTGCCGGGTTCGTCTTCAACGGGAACCGGCTGGCCGTTATGACCTCGAATGATCTTAACCTTGTATTCCAGAAGGCAGACAGGGTGGTATTCATGAACGAAGGAAAGGTATACCCGCCGGTAAATGTGGAACAGATAGACGCCGAGATAATACGGCATTATTTCGGGACCGAAGTGATGCTCTCACGAAATATTTACAATGGAAGGCCCGAAGTGCATATTTTCACCGCTTAGCGCGATTCCAGAGGGTGATACGGCAGGGGAACAGATACAGTAACGGAGACCGTGCCTGTATGCAAACATCAGGTATAATGCTTCAGTTTGATCTGCCCTTCCTCCACGCTTTCCACAAAGATGAAGAGTTCGTACAGGTCCAGCTGTTCGATTATCTTGATGAACTCGGGTTTCATCCCCATAATGAGTACCCTCTTTCCTTTCTTCTTGGCGTTTGTACTCAGTTCCGCCAGCACGTTAAGTCCGGACGAGGTCACCGAGGGAACCCGTGAAACATTCAGTATTACATTATTCTTTATGGTCAATTCTTCAACCAGCCTCTTGAGCCGGCCCCTGGTAAGGCTTGAAATGCTCCCGTGGATATGCACTACCCTGGCGCCTTCAATTTCTTCCATTGTATATTTCAGGCCATCGTTGATCATAGCACTTCTTCGATTATTCTTTCCATCATGGATTCATCAACGGTAATATTGTATATCGGTTTCCCCAGTGATTCCAGCAGCACGCAGCGAATAGTCCCACCGACATTCTTTTTATCGAATTTCATATGACTGACGATCGCGTTGCCGGGCAATGATGTTTTCCCCGGCGCCAGTCCGTATCTGTTCAACAGATCGAGGGCTTCGCGGTAATCATTTTCGGGGAGATACCCCATGCGCAGTGAAGCTTCAATCTCCGCTTTCATTCCCAGGGCCACCGCCTCACCGTGCGAAATACCCCTGTAGTGTAGATACGATTCGATGGCGTGGCCGAAGGTGTGGCCGAAGTTGAGCACCGCTCTGAGCCCCGATTCCGTTTCATCCTGTGACACAATTCCCGCCTTAAAATTTGCCGAATGGCGGACAATCTCTTCAAGCACCTCCGCGCTCATGATACTCCGGGCGTCATTGGAACTGAAAATGTCCAGACTTCCCGTGTCGCCTATGAAGGAATGCTTCACGGCTTCGGCAAGCCCGTTTTTGATCTCCGCCGGGGGCAGGGTTTCAAGAAACCGCGTATCGGAAACGACCAGTGCCGGCCGGTGAAACGCCCCGACTATGTTTTTCCCGGCCGATATATTAACGGCGACTTTCCCCCCGATACTGGAATCCACCATCGCCAGGAGCGAGGTAGGGACCTGCACAATCGGCAGTCCCCGCATGAACAGGGCCGCCGCATATCCCGCAAAATCACCGGTTACCCCGCCTCCGATCCCGATAACGAGCGACCTTCTCGTCAGACCGTTTTCCAGCAGAAAAGCGAACAGCTTTTCGGCCTCAAGATAATTCTTGTGTTCTTCGCCATCTGGCATCACATAGCTGATGCGTGGGATGTCCAGATTTACCGTCCCGTCTATATAATCGCCGTACAGCTCTTTGATCCTGGTGTTGATAACGATTGCCGCGATATCCGCAGACAGCGATCGTAATTTATCCTTCAGCTGATGAAGCGCGTTTCGACCGATGATAATTTCATACGATCCTCCCTTGCCGCTGAAGGTAATGTTTTTTAAAGATCCGTCCATCTTTTACCCAGGTAGATCCGCCCCGTGGACACATCTGTCAGAAGTTTTTTCAGTTCGCCGTTCATCGGGGGAAAGATGGTGAGAGAATCCAGTTCTTCCGGTCCGAAAAATCCGAAGTCGTGTAAGCGTTTTTCCTTTCCCAGTTGAATCGAGCCCCCGTTCAGTGTGGTATGAAAGCAAATATTGACGATATGACGTCTGTTCTCGGGCGAGATGGAGTCCAGGATACAGAAAATCTCCTGGACGGAAACGGAAATATGCAGTTCTTCACGCAATTCCCGTATAAGAGCGTCCTCAAGTGATTCACCGAAATCAACGCCCCCACCGGGAAGCAGCCAGTAAACCTGCTTTTTCTTTCTGTGTGCTATAAGGAGTATTTTTCCGTTTTCGATCAGAATCCCCGCGACCCTGATGCGTACCGTTTTATAGTTATTAAAGATCAAACCAGGCTTTCCCCTGACTGTATCTTTTCAAGAGCCCTGCGGGCCGCATCCATCTCGGCCTTGCGTTTGCTGGGGCCCACACCCACGGTAAGGTCCCGGCCCTGAATGATCAGCCTTACGGTGAATTCCTTCAGGTGATCGGGACCGTTTTCCTCGATAACCTCGTACACCGGCCGCTCACGGTATTTTTTCTGGGCATACTCCTGCAGGGTGGTCTTGGGGTCCCTGAAAAAAGAAAGATTGTCTATCCGCTCGATATCTCTCTTCATCAGTGAAAGGACAAACTTTTTGGTGATCTTAAGACCTGAATCCAGATACAGGGCGCCTATCAGCGCTTCCAGGGTGTTCGCGAGTATCGACGGCCGTGATCTTCCTCCGTTCATTTCCTCGCCGCGACCCATCAATATAAACTTACCGAGTGAGATTTCTTCAGCTACCTTCGAGAGCGTGGATTCTGATACCACAGCCGATTTGATTTTCGCAAGGTCCCCTTCGAGATACTTCTCAAATCTTTTAAACAGGTATTCGTTCACTATCAGCGCCAGTATCGAATCACCGAGATATTCCAGACGTTCATTGTCTTTTACATCGGAACCTGATTCGTTGACGAAGGAACGATGGGTAAGCGCCCTGTTCATAAGGCTCTTGTTTTTAAATTTCACATGCAGTATGCTCTGTAGGTTGTTAAGCTGCCGATATCGGAATTTTTTTCTGTCTTCCCGGTTTTTGTCGTCTGCAGCCATGAGGGATGGACTCGATGGAGATTGGTGACCGACAGGATTAAAGTTTCGAGTCGATGTATTTTATTGCATCGCCTACCGTGATAAGTTTTTCCGCCTCCTCGTCAGGTATTTCAATTCCAAATTCCTCTTCCAGCGCCATAACGAGCTCGACGGTGTCCAGTGAATCTGCTCCCAGATCATCGACGAAAGAGGCCTCCGCAGTGACATCGGATTCATCAACACCAAGCTGATCTACGATAATTTTTTTTATCTTTTCGAAATCCACTGCCATATCGCGATCATCCTCCTCCACACCGAATATTTCGACTGAACGCTTCCCCGTGTTGTATAAACCGGCTAATTATTTCAATTCCCCGGAAGACCTCAGGATAAAGAAGTAACTCCCGCCGATCTTTGCATGCACCGATTCCAACAAATATAGCCGATTATATCACCATGTCAAGCCATAATAAGATAAAACAGGTTTCGGCACACTATGAAATGATTTCGGTAAAAATTTTAATTTACCACCAACAGACTACTTGGTTTCTTTAATTTTTACCTTCGGCTCCATCACGAGGGTGTCTTTGTAATGCCCGCATTCCGGACATACGCGATGAGACATGACATAAGCGCCGCATCGCGGACAGGGTCTGAGATTCGGGACCCCTATCGCATCATGGGATCTTCTCATACGGGATTTAGATTTGGATTTTCTTCTTTTTGGAACAGCCACTGTTATACTCCAATTGTTAAAAGTTCTTAATAACTCTGTTATATGCGCCCGGAATATTAAGCGGTAGATAAAATCATGGGGTTCTTCTCAGTATTTCGGGAATCAATAACCGCCGGCCAGCCGGATTCATCACACATCAAAACGTTAATATTCCCGGAATGACCATAACACGGTACTTTCCGGTTGATCGGTATGCAGAAAACCTTAAAGCTGAATGTCTTTACAATCCGGTGGCATTATATGTCAAGCCCAATTTATTGACTGAAATATTAGAATTACTACGAATAATTATTTTGAGGACACCTTTCATAATTAGAGTGTTCCGGAATACCACTATTGAACATTCTGATTTTACCTTAATATGCGCCCACAAGGGAACATCCAAAATGAAATATTCAGAGGTCCTCTTATGAATTATAATCGCAATTTTATGTCCGCGTCTGAATGTAGCCGATAATCATCAATCTTTCCCGCGCTTTCTGTGAGAAGGGGGAGCGTGGGAAGTCGTTCAATACTCTGGTAAAATATTCCCTTGCCTTGAAGTAATCACCCTTGTTGAGATGTATCCTGCCGAGATCATAATATATCTGATCGGCAATAAGACTCTTTCCGTATTGTTTTTCCAGTCTGTTGTATAATTTCAGGGCTTCATCGTACTTTTTAAGAAATTCACATGACCGGGCAGCCTGCTGCAGGCCCAAAGGAGCAAAATAGGAACGCGGCTTTTTATCCGCGAACTTGAGATAGTATTCTCTCGATTCAGAGTACATTCCCTCATTGAAATACAGGGCCCCTATGATATAATAACCGTTATTTTTGACATATCCCCACCATGAGCCCTCTATTACTTTTTCAAGGCCGTCGGCGGTTTTCTTGAGGAGGATTTTTCTTTCCTTTTCATCTCCAGAAGCGGCCTTGCGGTAATCGTCTATTATTCTTTCAAAACGAGCGATCTCTCCCTGCTGCCGTTTTTCATAATAAACGTATCCTGCTACGATCAAAACCACAAGCCCCAGAAGACAGGCGGCGGCGATCATCATGACCCGCAGGTGCTTCTTCGCATAGTCTTTGAAGGCCATGAGGGCCTTTTCCACTATGTTCCGTTTTATCTCTATGTCCCTCTTTTCCATGGGCTTGTATTATTCCCCCTGTTTCATCTTTATCAGATCGCCTATAGTGACTTTACCCGGGGTATTCTCTTTAATGATCTTGCTGAGCTCTTCTTTTTCACTTATAATCTCATGCTGCTTGATGCTGAGCGACAGCCGTTTTCTCTCCACATCCACGCCCAGCACCAGTGCATTCACCGTATCGCCCACATTGAACCGTTCCTTCAGGTCTTCGATCTTACGTCTGGATACCTCAGATATATGCACCAGTCCTTCAATATCATCATCAAGTTTTACAAAAAGCCCGAAGGAGGTGATGCTGCTGATTGTGCCGGAAACCCTGGTACGGGGAGTATATTTTTCCTTTACTGCTTCCCATGGCGATTTTGTGAGCTGTTTGATGCCGCAGGATATTTTCATTTCATCTTTTTTAATATCAAGGATCTTTACCGTTACCATGTCACCGACCTTGTACATGGAAACGGGATCTTTAATAGAATCGTCCCAGCTGATATCCGACAGATGCACCAGGCCGTCCACCTCATCGTCAAGTTCCACGAACAGACCGAAACTCACTACTTTCTTAACCGGTTTCGTGTGTACTGAACCGACCGGCAGTCGGGTATCAATTGTATCCCATGGATTTTCGAGCAACTGCTTCATGCCGAATACCATTTTCCTTTCTTCTGGATTGATTTCGAGCACCTTTACCGTTACCTGCTGCCCCTTGGTGAAAACCCCCTTGACTGGAGCGGTCTTTTTCGTCCATGAAACGTCCGATGCGTGCAGGAACCCTTCAACACCGTCTTCAATTTCAATAAAAATACCCTGCCCGGCCAGCGTCACGACCTTCCCTTCAACCGTCTGTCCCGCTTTATACCTTTCGTTGATCCGAAGCCATGGGTCTTCCACCAGTTGCTTCAGACCCAGGGAAATTTTTCCTTCCTCGCGGTTTATCCCGAGCAGAACAAACTCCCTCTCTTCATCGATCCTTAAAAGTTTCTTTTTCTTAAAAACCGTTTTCCATGACAGGTCATTCTTGTACAGCAGTCCTTCCACCCCGCCGATATCGACAAAAACACCGAAGTCCACAAACCTGGTTACTTTACCTCGGATTTTATCGCCGACCTTATACTTGAACTCCAGATCAGCCCAGACTTTATCACGAGATTCTTCTAGGTATTCCTTGCGGGACAGGACTATGCTTTTTTTCTTATCGTCAATGTTTTTAATCTTGAAAACATAAAGCTGATTCTCTCCGACTCCCTTTTTAAACCTTGCGTCAGCGGCCTGGGAAAAAGGGAGGAAGGCGTTGACCCCGTTGCAGTCGACGATAAGACCCTTGCTGTTCGTACCCATGACCTTCCCGGAAATATATTCGCTTCCATCACGGGTCAATGCGACAAATCTTTCCCATTCGCGGACTCGTTCGGCGGCTTCTTTCGAAAAGCTATACATACCGTCTATCATACGCTTGTTGATCAGCATTATATCTATGATATCACCGACACCGGGTTTCTCGGCGAATTCATCCAGGCTGATCCTGCCGTCTGATTTTGTCCCTACGTTAACGTATACAAAATCGTTATCGATGGTAACGACTTCCCCTTTCAATATCTTATTCGGCCGGATGACATCCACAGCGTTTTTTGCGATATTCTCCATGCTGAAGGAGTCTTCGATTTTTTCATTCATGTTTTCCATATTACGCATCCTGGGCCTTTGGTATAAATAAGTGTTTTACCCCTCTTACAAAAGGAGAAAAAAATCGTTTTAATTGCAGAATTATTCCCGGGGCCGCTTACCTTTCATAGCTTTCGAAACTGTCGCAACAAGCCAGTTTACAACCTCTTCCCTGCTCATTGCAGAGGTGTCCACATAAAGGGAATCGGGGGTTTTAAGCAGACGTCCAAAGGATCGGGACTTATCCTCCCTGTCTCTTCGGATAATCTGTTTTTTAATATCATTTCCGTCAACCGTTTTTCCCATCTGTACGTACTCATGCACTCTTCTCTGTGCCCTGACCTCGACCGAAGCGTCAAGATATATTTTTACCTCCGCGTGCGGAAAAACCACCGACCCTATATCCCTCCCATCCATGATTACCGATTCTTCCATGCTCCAGGCCCTCAAAAGAGAGTTTACATGGTTTCTTATTCCCCTGTCATCCGAGATAATGCCGATATTTTCAGCGATTTTCTCATTCCTGATCCTTTCCGACACATCATCACCGTTAACGAAGGTCCGGGAGACACCGTCTTCATTAAAGGTCTGGGTTATTGTAATTCCCGCCAAGTGGTGGGTTAATTCGTCCTCCCGGGTGATTTTACCGCATCGGTCCAGAAGCAACCATGTTATTGCCCGGTATACGGCCCCGGAATCAATATATTTTATACCCAGCCTGCGGGCGGCTTCCCTGCAAACAGTACTTTTCCCCGATCCTGCGGGGCCGTCGACTGCAACTACAACCTTTGTTTTCCTCATCAGAGCCGTTCCTTCCCACGGCGTATATCGTGAAGCCATTTTTTCAGGTCCTCCACCGGGTCGCTCCCGCTGAACCTGGTTTTAAACCCATCAAGCCCCGATTTCAGTTTATCGATTGCCGAACAGACGTTGTCGCTGTTGGTCACGAATATATCAGACCACATCTCCGGAGACCCGCCCGCTATCCTGGTCATATCCCTGAAGCCATTGCCCAGAAAGCGACCGACATCAGTCCCACATTTTGTTTCAGACTCCGCGATTTCCACCAGCAGGCATGCAAGCAGATGGGGGAGATGGCTGGTCCTGGCCACCACGGCATCATGAACCTTGGCGTTTTCCAGGCTGGTTTTCGCTCCGAGTAACCGCCAGAAACTCTGTACCCGATCAATATCCTGCACCCTGTTTTTTTCATGAGGCGTAATGATCACCTGGGCGTCCGCATACAGTCTGTCCGAGCTGTACTCATATCCCGTTTTTTCCGAACCGGTCATGGGATGACAGCCGATGAAGCGGTCGCCCCTGGGGTAACGAAGAGCCTCATTAACAATAGTGCGCTTCACACTACCGACATCTATAATAAGAGTCTCTTCATTCAG
Source organism: uncultured Leptospirales bacterium (assembly GCA_964624235.1). Taxonomy (GTDB): domain Bacteria; phylum Spirochaetota; class UBA4802; order UBA4802; family UBA5368; genus CAZUXY01. The sequence continues at coordinate 24,347 of CAZUXY010000050.1, forward strand.
GTCGATACGCGTGAGCAGTTTTTTAAGGATTTCGACTGAAGATACTACCGGTGCAGCGATTACAACCAGGTCCACCCCATTGAGGGAAAGCGAATCCAGAGGGAGAATCCGGTCTACGGCACCGTCAGTAACGGAGGACAAGACCTTCTCGGGATTGCGGGCGTAGACGACTATTTCACCGTCATACCCAAGACTGCGCAATGACTTGCATATTGAACCGCCCAACAGTCCCAATCCAATTACCGCTATGCGTTGAAACATCAAGGGAACCTTAAATAATCAGTACTATTCGAGATTATCAATCATGCACCTGTCGCATTTACCGGTTATCAGGATTTAATCAGTACTATAAAGAGGAAATTAACAGGAGTCCCTTCAATAAATGTCACGGTCGAGAGCCTTTGCAAGTTTTCCCAGTCTTGTGATTAATTGAACGAGGGTTTCATAATCTATGGTCTGCTGTCCGTCCGAGTGGGCGTCTTCAGGATTCGGATGTGCTTCCACCATTATGCCGTCGGCCCCTGCCGCTACAAAGGCCATGGCCGCCGCGGGCACATAGTCTTTATTTCCCATGGCATGACTCGGATCGCAGATCACCGGCAGGTGGCTTAAATCCTTTATAACGGGAACCACTCCCGCATCCAGGGTGTTTCTTGTCATGTCTTCGAAGGTTCTGATTCCTCTGGGGCAGAGCACCACATTCTTGTTGCCCTGTGAGAGAATGTACTCAGCAGACATTAAAAATTCACTTACCGTCGCGCTCATCCCTCTCTTCAGGAGTACGGGCCTGTCCACCTTGCCGACTTCTTTAAGAAGGTTGTAGTTCTGCATGTTCCGGGTACCTATCTGCAGCACATCTACGTGTTCAGCCACAAAGGCCACGTCCCTCGGATCCATTACTTCAGTAACCAGCGGCAGGCCGGATTCCTGTTTTGCCTTAACAAGATATTTAATACCCTCACGGCCGAAGCCCTGAAACGAATAGGGAGAAGTTCTGGGCTTGAAAGCACCGGCCCTGAACAGTGAAGCACCTGCTTTCTTTATCATCAATGCATGCTCAATAACCGCTTTTTCCCCTTCGACCGAACACGGTCCCGCAATAACGACGACTTTAACCCCGCCTACCGCGATACCGTCAATGGTAATTACACTCCGCTCAGCATGGGTCTCCCTGCTGACCAGTTTGAACGGCCTCAGGATCGGTTTGACCGACTCGACTCCCGCAAGGGCTTCCAGCGGCTGTTCGCGAAGGAGTTCTTCATCGCCGATTACCGTAATGATTGTACGCTGGATACCGGTCGACACATGGGGTTGCAGGTTGAGTAACTTTACCTTCTCTACTATATGGTCGATTTCTTCCTGTGTGACATTGGGTTTAAGGACAATCAACATAACAGTCTCCGATTACACGGGTATAACTCCGGCCCCAGGGAGTTCAGATCAGCTTTTTGCTTCCCGGGGATAAGAACCCAACACCTTGATGAAGATAAGATCATCTTTCATTTTTTCCATTGCGGATTTGACGACTGTAGTATCTTTGTGTCCGATGAAGTCAATGAAAAAATTATACTCCCACATCTTTTTCTTGTCAGGTCGCGATTCAATCTTGGTCATATTAATCCCGGCGTCATTGAAAGGCCTCAGCATTGAATACAGCGCGCCCGACCGGTCCCTTACGGCGCATATTATTGACGTTTTGTCGTCCCCTGTAGGCTCTGATTCCTTGTTCCCTATCACGAAAAAGCGGGTAAAATTCTGTTTAGAGTCCTCAATATGCTTTCTCAGTACATTGAGCTTGTATATACGGGCCGAGGCTTCTGAGGAAATTGCGGCGGACAGCTTGTCCCAGGATGCCGTTTCCGCGGCAAGGGAGGTGGAGCTCACCTGGTGGATGTCGACATTGGGAAGGTTTTTCCGCAGCCACTCCTTGCATTGTCCCAGCGGCTGGGGATGGGAATACAACTTTTTTATTTTTTTCAGATCATCGGCGACCGAGACCAGGCTGTGGGATATACGGAGGTATTTCTCGGCGACAATTTTATTCTCCATATCGAGTAGTTCGTCCAGGGTATCGGTTACCGCCCCCTCCATGCTGTTTTCAATGGGGACAACCGCATATTGTGCCCTTCCCATCCCTACTTCTGTGAATACCTCATGTATTGTTTTAACCGGCACTTCATGAATAGACTCACCGAAAATCTCGAGCATCGCGATATGGGCATAGGTGCCGGCAGGTCCAAGAAACGCAACTTTGATCGGATCAACGAGATTTCTTGAGTAGGAGATGAGTTCGTTGTATATCTTTCTCAGGAACTCGCTGGAGAGTGGACCTTTATTGATTTTTTCAATACTCTCAAGCACCTCTCGATTGTCGGAGGGGGAGAAATGCAGACCCTCACCGCTTTTGCTTTTTTTCATATGCTCCACCAACAACCCGAAACGCCGGGAGAGGAGATCGATTATCTGTTTGTCAAGGTCGCTCATTTTTTTCTTCACATTGCTAACCCTCGGTGTCGAACGAAAATTCTTTTATCTCGGATAATTTAGGCAGGTCGGAAAGCTTGTTGAGGCCGAAAAACCTGAGGAATTCATCGGTAGTGCCGTATGCAAGCGGCCTACCCGGAAGCTCTTTCCTCCCCACGGGTTTTATCAGGTTCTTCTTCATAAGATTGGTCACCATCATCCTGGAGGAAACGCCCCTCAGTGCCTCGATTTCTGCAAGGACCACCGGTTGTTTATACGCAATAATAGAAAGGGTTTCCAGCATTCCCCGGGAAAGACCTTCACGTTTAGTATATCCCAGGACCCTGCGGATACGATCGGAATAGCGCCGGTTGGTCAGAAACTGGTAGCCGTTGGAAATTTCATAAAGTTTAATCCCTCCTCCCCTCTCTTCGTAATGGTCAACCAGGGAATCAAGAATTATCTTTGCATGGGTTCCGTCTACCCCGAAGTTCTTAACGAAAAAAGAAAGGGGGAGAGGTTCATTGGATAAAAACAGTACCGCTTCAAAAAGACCGTGCAGATCTATTTCTTCACTCGACAGATCGGTTTGTCCCGCCTCATTCTGCTCTTCATCCCCTGCGGAAGGTCCCGTATAATCAGCCTCAACAGGTTTCCTGACAGTGTCATCAGGGTTCAGCGGGCTTTCTTTGCTGTTCATAGTTGATACCATGCGTAGTATTTTTCCATCCTGGGAATCACCGCCTTCTCTTCGGGGGTTTCACGGGATGATTTGTATACCTATGCAATACTGGCGGGGAGTGGAATACACCGGTTTAAGGGGTAATACTTTTGAACAATCTTATTTCTCCAAACACCCTATGCTGCATAAGCCTTAGTCTACCCGTTTTTGCCATTTCCAGAATGGCCAGAAAAGTCGCAATAACCAACGCTCTTGCGGGCCTTTCAGTAAAAATATCGCTGAAGGTGATTTGATCCCTGTCTCTTAACAATTCCGTAACGTGAATGATTCTGTCGCTGACCAGGATTTCGTCAAATATAATTTCCTTCTGTTCCACCGTAACGGCGGAATCCATGACCCGGGCAAAAGCGTGCAGCAGATCATAAAGGGTTACATCGACCAGATCTTCCTCCTGGATTAGATCTTTGATGATATTTTCTCGCGGGAAGGCGTCGACCTGGATTTCGAACATCTCCCTCAGCGACCGTGACGCCTGCTGGTATTTTTTATATTCAAGCAGCTTTTGAATAAGTTCCGGCGGAAGAGGGGGGACGAAGTATTCATCCTGGAGGTCATCACCCGGGAGCAGGGCTTTGGATTTATAATAAAGAAGTTCCGACGCCATCAATATGAAGTCCGATGCGACCTGCACGTTCAGGCTTTCCATAAGTTTAAGATATTCGATATACTGTTCGGTTATGCTGGAGATTGAAACTTCGGTTATTTCTATGCGTGCCTGTTTGATCAGGTTCCACAGCAGATCAAGCGGTCCTTCGAAATTATCAATTTGAATAATATATTTCCCGGTTCCCTCCTGTTCCGTTTTTCCGTTGTTTCCTGATACATGCATATCACTGTCGAAAGGCATTTATGACGCTCTCTTCCGGCTCAATGTTCATCCGCCGGTTCATTACCATTAATAAACGGGATATATTCGCGGTTGAATAGACAACCAGAAACTATGACAGAGCTTTTTCCGCTGCTTTTTGAAGTCTTTCCGGGGGGAATGGCTTTACGACAAAATCTCTCACACCGATTTTTATTGCTTTGGTCAGGAGGTTTTCCTGTCCCAGGGCGGTAACCATGATGATTCGAGCGGATGGGTCAAGCCTGAGAATTTCTTCTGCTGCCTGAATCCCGTCTTTTTCACGCATGGTAATGTCCATGGTCACCAGATCGGGTTTCAGTTTTTTATAAAGCTCAACGGCCATATTCCCGTTTTCCGCTTCACCGATAACCTCATGTCCTCTCGGCACCAAAGCGTCTTTAACGAGGGTCCTCATGAATTTCGCATCATCTACTATTAAAATAGTGGCCATCTCGTTTCTCCGTTTCTAAATATCTATTCTATCACTTCAGACACATATAATTATATAGTTTTTTAACATTTTTAACTGGAGTATTCAACAAAAATTTACCCGCCGCCATAAAATATTAAAAACCCCGACTTATACCATAAAAAAGGTATTATTCACAAATGTTCAATTATTTTTTCAGTTATTTCAAAAAGGGATACAACCTCTTTTACACTCCCCAACTGGACCGCAACACGGTTCATGCCAAATACCACGGATGTTCCCTCATCCTGTGCAATGGTATACCCCCCTTTGTTCTTAATCTGCAGGAGGCCGTCCGCCCCGTCTCTTCCCATTCCCGTCATTATCACCCCGACGGAATTGTTCTCATACGTATCGGCAACGGATTTGAACAATACATCGATAGAGGGACGATGACCGGATACTTTTTCGCCCTGATATACCCTTATCACATTTTCGCCGTTTTTCTTCTCTACGCTCATATGGGAATGCCCCGGGGCCAGGTATCCTTCGCCCGGGGCGATCCTGTCACCGTCCCGCGCCTCTTTAACCTTCAATGTAGAGTTGGCATCCAGCCTCTGTGCAAAAGCGTTGGTAAATCCCTCGGGCATATGCTGTACTACGAGTACCGACGACGGGAAACCCTTGGGAAACCTTTTAAACACGTGAACCAGCGCTGAAGGACCACCCGTTGAAGTTCCGATGGCTACCACCCTGGGCTTTTTACCCTCGGTCATCTCAAATTTTTTCAGACTGATCGGCCCCTCGGCGGGTGCGCCTTCGGACTTCCTCTCGTCGGCCGACCTGACCTGAAATTTGATATTCGACCTGTAGACCGATTTGACTTTACTGACGAGCAGATCGGAGATTTCCTCGACTGAAATAGAAACCGAAGTCGAGGGTTTCGGGATAAAATCCACCGCGCCATACTCCAGCGCTTTAAAGGTTGCCTCTGCCCCGTACTGGGTTAATACGCTCATCATGATAACGGGTTTTGGTTTGGTTTCGATTATAGCGCGCAGTGCCTCCAGTCCGTCCATGATGGGCATTTCGATATCCATGGTGATGACGTCGGGGTTGAGTGTCTGGTTTTTAAATACCGCGGTTTTCCCGTTGTTCGCGGTTCCGATAACTTCTATCTCCGGGTCCCTTTCCAGGATATCGGCGACTATTTTTCTTACCAGAGCCGAGTCGTCGACAATAAGTACTTTAATCTTATCGGCCATTACCTTATCATTCCAGTCGGCTGACGATTTTCTTCAACGATTCGGGCTCGGGCATTATCAACAATTCCCCCATTACCCGGTCGTCCTGATAATAAAAAATCGTATCCATGATAAGGGCGTAATCGTTTCTGATATTGTGCAACACCAGAAGTGAATCGATTATCGACTGCATATAATCATGCACCACCGTCGGTACATCGGGTTTAATCGCCACAGAGGCCTGTTCGGCGATGACGTTTATGACTGAAGATCCGACGATGTTGGTTACTTCTTTTAAAGCCGACTCGCCGTCTTCATTCAGCTCGCGCGTCTCCCCGCTCTCAATCCCATAAAGCAGATCGATCAGATCGAACCCCGAATCCTCCTTCAGGCCGAACAGGATCGTACCTTTGATGTCACCGACCAGCGGCATATACACGCCGATATAGATGCTGTCGACCTCACCTATTGATTCAGGGATTCTTTCCACGGGTAAAAGCGAAACGCTGGGAATGGAGAGGTCCACCCTCTTCCCCAGTATCTTTGAAAGTGATTCCGCAGCGTTTGCAATACCCGTATTGGCGATCACACGTATTTTATGAATGTCGTCTTCAGTAATCTGCAGCGATTTCTTTACATGTTCATCGATCGAACCGGTTTCCATGGTCGACTTTACGCTTTCTTGAAGTTCATCCTTAAAAGAGCGTAATATATCCTTAACCCTTTTTTCAACATCCGCCTCCGGTACCGCCTCATCCCTCATTGGTTTTTTTTCTTCAGAGGACGGCACCGCGGGCTTCTCCCGCGGTTTTTGTGCTTCCTCTTTTGAAAAGACAATGTCTTCTTTAATTTTCGATTCAACGTCTTTCCCGGGCGGGATCGGTGCGGTTTCTTTCTTCTCTTCCGCCGGTAACCCCTGAGGCTGCTTTTCCTCTTTTTTCACCGCGACGCCGCCGGAAATATCGAGCTCTTCCACCTGCACCTCTTTGGCCTGGGCGGCCCTTCTTCTCTGTATCCTGGAAAGTTTTTCCTGATCGCTGATCACCTTGTTTATCATGGATGCCACATCGAGGATGAGGCAAATGCTTCCGTCGCCGAGAATCGAAGCGCCGGCAAGCCCTTCAATAGTTGTATAATTCTGCTCGAGAGGTTTAATTACTATCTCCTGCTTCCCCTCAAGTGTATCCACGATAAGTCCGATCTTCCTGTTGCCGTAACCGACCACAACCACCGGCATCTTTTTCTCACCCGCAGAATAACTTTCGATACCTACAAAATCGCTGAGCCTCAACAGGGAAAGAATCTCTCCGCGCAGGTTTATCACCTCATGCCCCTCAATAGTGGTTAAATCATTCAGTGATATCTTTATGGTCTCTATAACGTCAGACAGGGGAATCGCATAGAGTTCACCCTGCACTCTTACCATTATTGCCGGTATGATCGCCAGTGTCAGGGGAAATGCCAGTATAAACCGGGTCCCCATGCCGGGCTCGGTCTCTATGCTTACAGAGCCGTTTAGTTCTGAAACTATTTCCTTGACTACATTCATTCCCACACCGCGCCCTGAAATATCCGTTACCACGTCCGTGGTTGAAAATCCCGGCGAGTAGATGAAGTTGTATATTTCATCGTCATCCATGTTGGCGAGCATTTCCTGGGTTGCGAGCCCCTTGCTGATGACCTTTTTCCTGATTTTATTTACGTCCAGACCGCGCCCGTCATCGCTGACCTGAACGAAAATCTGATTGCCCGCCTGGTAGGCGCTTAATGTGATCGTTGCCGTCTCCTTTTTTTTCAGGCGGCGCCTCTCCTCGGTGCTTTCAATTCCATGGTCGATCCCGTTGCGTATCAGGTGCATAAGCGGTTCGCCTATCGCATCGATGACCTTTTTATCGAGTTCAGTATCCTCACCCTTTGTAACGAGTATCACATTTTTCTTGAACTCTTTCGCCAGGTCCCTCACCAGCCGGTTAAAACGGGAAAACACCTGACCGATGGGAACCATCCTGGTTTTCATTATACCGTTCTGCAAATCCTTGGCGATACGGGACATCTGGTCCATGCGGTTTTTAAATTCATTGGTGATGTTTTTTTCCTGTCCGCCCTTGCGCAACTCTTCGTAGAGTTTGAAAAAACCGGAATTGGCGATAACCAGTTCACCCACATTGTTCAACAACAGGTCCAGTTTATCCACCGACACTTTCACTATTTTCAGCGAAGTGACCCGTTTTTCATCTTTGCGCTTGAAGGTCTCGACCTTAAACTCTTCCTCCTCTTCATCGTCTTCGGAATCTTTACCTGAAGCGCTATATACTGAACCATGTGTAGCACCAGATACGCCGTCTCCTGCTTCCTGAGATTCTTCCAGAAGCGTCTCCTTTTCATGAAAGGTGAGGACGGTCTTGTCGTCCTGCCTGGAGAGACTTATTTTTCTCATATCTATTCTGGCGACCTGATCCACATCACAGGCGTTTTTAATATCTTCCAGTGGACTCTCGGTAAGCAGGATAATGCTGAATACTTCCTCTATTGACGTTTCATCAATGGAGTCCTGGGGAGGCTGGCTTACCAGGATTGTCCCTATCCTGCCGAGGTTCTTCATTATCAGTTGTGCTTTTATCCATTTCATCTGGGCGGAGGGATCAATGAAAACCGTTATCTCGCAGCATGATTTACCCTCCTGCATTCCGCTTCGTATCTCTTTGACCTGTGCCGATGACAGTTTTATTCTCGGCGCTTCGACCGGCTCATCTGTCTTTTCCCTGGATCCCGGTGTTGACGGCTTTTCCGCGTCACTGATTGATTTGATCCTGTCGATGATGGAAGAAAGGTCGACATCGGGCTTTTTACCGTCGGCAACGGTGTCAATAACCATACTGATTACATCAAAGCAGCTGAATAACACATCAACTATGTTCGGGGATATCTGCATGGTCCTGTCCCTGATGCCCTGAAGAAGGTTTTCCATTTTATGCGCCAGGTCACTCAGGTCATTCAGTCCCACAAAGGCCGCCGAACTTTTCAATGAATGGGCCGCCCGGAATATATTGTTGATGATATCAATATTATCGGGGTTCTTCTCCATCTCGAGCAGATTCTGATTCAACTCCTGAAGCTGCTCGTCAGCTTCTTCCAGAAAAATATCCTGATACTCACCCAAGGAAAATGCCATACCCTTTTACCTTGATCCTTATTAAATATTACACATCACTTCATTACCGCATGACTAACCTGTTATTGCTCCGACGCGCGTCCTTCCTGTTCAAACAACATACTTTCAAGATTCAGAATAACAATAAGCCTGCCGCCTGCACGCCCGATCCCTTTAATAAACACCTCGGAAATGCCTTCAATCAGCCGGGACGGCGGATCAATATGGCTTATCGGCAATCTGACCACCTGGTGAACATTGTCCACGAGCAGCCCGAATAATTTTTCATTAGCCTCAATTACTATAACCCGAGTGGATTCAGTCTCCTTCACCCTTTGAAATCCAAACCGTTCACGTATATCCAGGACCGGTATCACACTGCCTCTGAGATTAATGACCCCTTTGATAAAAGGTGGCGTATTCGGCAAACGTGTCATATCGGGATACCTGATTATCTCATGAACCTGTAAAATATCCAGGCCGTATTCCACATCGGTAAGCAAAAAGGTCACCAGCTGGACAATGTCGCCCTCTGAATATTCTTCCTCCTTCCCGGAAACCTGGTTGTCTAGAACCAGTCTGTTTTTTTCATTTATCAATTCATCAAGGTTCATAAATACATCCTTCACAAAATGAGATTCACCGTATACGCTTCTCAGGAAGAGTCTATAGCATCTTCCCTTTCTTTTCAACATATTTTTTCTTCAGGAAACGGAACTATTGCTGCCGGGGCCGGGGTTTTCAAGGAGTATTATATATGCCGGTATGGATAAAAAAGTAACGCCCTCAGTATGATTTTAAAAATGAAAAAGGAACCCCTCTATACCCTGTCGATAAAATCTTCTTGCCCAAACCCCCGGATGCTGTTGATCTGATCCTGTTATGTATATCGGCATCGACATAGGATCAGTTACTGTTAAACTCGTGATTGTCAAGGGAGATGCGGTGGTACTCACCGGATATTCATATCACCGGGGAGACCCTCTGGACTCGGTATCGCAACATTTCGCTCTTGCCCGCAGCAAAGGACTGCACCGGTATTCCTCTCTCTGTATTACGGGATCGGGCAGAAAACTACTGAACCTGCACTTTGCCGCCGATATCGTAAAAAACGAAATCACCGCGCTCTGGAAATCCTCGGTAACCTGTTTCCCGAGAGTAAAGACCATCATGGAAATAGGGGGCCAGGATTCCAAGCTCATTACCGTAAAAGAAGGGGAAATAAGCAACTTTAAACTCAATTCGGTATGTGCCGCAGGAACCGGTTCTTTCATAGATCAGCAGGCTCACCGCCTTGGAATATCCATTGACGAGTTGTCTATCGCTGCCGCAAAGGCGTTGATACCGGCACGTTTCACCGGAAGATGCACGGTCTTCGTTGAAACCGAAATGGTAAATCTGCAACAGCGGGGTTTCCCGGTTGACGCCATTGCCGCAGGTCTGTTTGACGCGGTGTGTGAAAATTATATTAATGATCTCGGAGCCGGGATGGTTTTTAATGATCCTGTTATCTTTTGCGGAGGAGTTTCACGAATCGCGGGGGTAAAAACCGCTTTTGAAAAAAAGCTGGGGAAAAACATCATCGTGCCCGAACTGAACAACTTAATGGGCGCATACGGAGCCGCACTGCTTGCCAGGGAGCATCACGAAAAATCAAACCCCCGGGAAAAGACCCATAAAACCCTTCCTGAAAATATAAAAGCTTCAGCCGGCAGCAAATTCCCCACCCGGTGTAACCGCAGCGACTGCCTTAACTGCGGATTATGCGAGGGTCGGGTAATCGATCAGCATTAAAGCTTGATCCGTACTATGCCCCTCTTGCTGGTGCCGAAAAACGCGTTTTGTCCGCTAAGTACCACGTTGCTGGTTGCTTCACCATGAATTACCAGGGACCATTTCACCACACCGCTCTGCAGATCAATCACATAAAAAGCCTGTCTGGCCAGCAGGTAAAGGTTTTCCCCTCTCATCACCGGGCTTCGTTCTATCGCGCCACCCACATTTATCTTCCACTCCTGCACTCCCTGCTGGTTCAATTTCATGACATCACCGTTGGCGGCAACGATAAAAAGA
>CAZUXY010000051.1:0-26380 GCA_964624235.1 uncultured Leptospirales bacterium
TTATGGAATCGGAAGGTTATGAAGACGCCGTGAGAAAAGCGGTGTCCCTTGGAGGGGACAGCGACACCCTCGCATGCATCACCGGCTCTATCGCCCATGCATATTACAGGGAAGTGCCACCGCACATCAGTGAAAAGGTGAAACCACTGCTGCCCGATGACCTTTTGAGGGTGACGATCGAATTCAGTCGCCGTTATGGCCTCGGGGAGCCGTAAGCGGCGCACTCGTCAGGGGCCTCGGTTTTGCAGGCGGTGTGTGACGCCGGAGTAAAAACAAATTGACAATGAATGGGAATAATTATATGAATACTGTTCATCATAAAGGCTGCGTCAGGGTCCACCGTCGATAAGTATTCCGAGGTACAGCAGAAACAGAAGGAGTTTCATCATGTACGAGGACATGAAAGGCAAAACGGCGCTGATAACGGGGGCGGGCAAGCGTACCGGTATGGGATACGGGATAGCCCGCAGAATGGCCTCCATGGGCACGAATATTGTAATCGCCGACCTGGGAAAAAAGGGCGATGATTACGCCGTCAACACCGGCCTCGCCGGTGAAATGGATGATATCGCAACCGGGCTTTCCGGGGAATTCGGGGTGCGGACTTTGGCGGTGGGAGTCGACATCTGCAACAGCGGGTCCGTTGGGCGGATGGTGGATGCCATAAGGAAAAAATTCGAACGGATAGATATCCTCTGCAATAATGCCGGCGCCGCTTTCGGTGTGCCCAGCACCCTGAACAATTACGACGAAGGCATGTGGCTCAAGACCATCGACGTCAATCTGAACGGGACCTTTCGGGTCACCAGGGCCGTTCTGCCGATGATGTACGGGAAACCGGGAAGCATCGTCAATACCGCGTCCCGCGCGGCGAAATTCCCCGCCATCTTCAACGGCGCCTACGCGGTGGCCAAAGCCGGGGTCATACAGTATACGAAGGTGCTGGCGAAAGAGATCGCCGGCGCCGGCATACGGGTGAACGCCATCTGTCCCGGACAGATCGACACCGATCTGTTGAAATGGCAGCTGGAGCTGGAGGCGCAATTCTACCAGATGAGCATTGAAGAAAGGAGAAAGCACATGTGCGGGGAAATACCGGTGGGGTTTATCGGCGAGGTGCGTGATGTCGCGAGCCTGGTGGTTTTTCTCGCATCGGAAGAGTCCCGGTTCATGACGGGGCAGGCGATAAATATAACCGGCGGACAGCTGATGGAGCTGTGACATTTTAACAGGAATAACAGAAGCAGAAGGGATCAGGTAATTTTCCAGGGCAAAAGCGGGATAAAGTCGCAGGGGTGGGTTCTTTATTACCAGTTACCTTTTGATTTAATCACCTCGAACACCCTCAATCTCTTCATTTACTTTATAAAATATACTGTATTCCCGGTGGGGCATATATCAAACGATGTTTACTTGAAGGAGGCCGCTATGACAGCAGGTCCGTTATGGAAGATCGACAGCTTCAACCAGATAGGTGTTGCCGTGAGGAATGCGGACAGGGCGGCGGCATTCATGGAGGAAACGTTCGGCATCAAATGCCTGGTTCTGCAAATGCCGCCCGCCAGGGCGATACTGCGCGGTAAAGAGGTCGATTTCATCACGAAAATCGCCATCGCGCGCGTGGGATCAATGGACCTGGAAATGATGGAAATCATGGAAGGCGACCATATCGTGAAGGAATTTCTGGAAAAACACGGCCCGGGGCTGCATCACCTGGGCATCTACGTGGATGATCTGAACGCGGCGGTGCGGGAGTGGACCGAAAAGGGCGGCAGACTGGTGCAGAAGACCGCACATCCTGACGGGATAGGTACGGCGTATTTGGATGCGGAAAGCGAAATGGGGACACTCTACATAGAACTTATCAAGCTGGGATAACCATACCGGACCGCCGCCCCTCCTATATCGAAAATTTTGCTCCAAGGTTTATGCCGTGGCTTTCTATCAGGGTAACGGTGTTACGTGAATAGTACGACGATACGTACTGGTATTCCAGCACCACCCATGCCGGTCCCAGGACCCTGTAAGCGAATCCCGCGGAAAACATTCCGGTACTCATCATATTATGTGCGGTCATACGTGGCCCGTCGTTTTCAATTGTATAACTGTCTTTTAATGACATGCCGCCCCTTATCAGAAACGCGAGGTCCCTTATGGGGAGCCCAAGTTGCAGTTCCATTCCCGGCCCCCAGGAATGCTTGAGTATGTCTATGTTCCCGGACGGGCCGTCCGCGGTGAAAACGGAACCGTGATACCATATGCCGAATCCGAAAAGAAAAATATGAGGGGTGGGACCGACGGTTATATACGCATAACCGCCGAACTGCGCGCCCTCGAGATCGTGGTTGAATCTTGTTCCTGTTTCACGATGGTAGCTGCCTGTGGGAGCGTAACCGCCGTAAATTCCCATATCGATAATAGCCTGTGATACACCCGGTGCGGCAAGTACAATAAAGACCGTGATCAGGACGGAATGCATCTTCATGTTCATTGACCTTATGCTTTTTATTGTATAAGTTGTTTTGGGAATTATGGGGAAACAACGGAAAGATGTCAATAAATCGTTTACAGTAACCCGGCCCCATCGGGGCCGGGCTGAATGTGCGTCACGGATGGTTTTTAAACTTGTTGTCAAGCGTGCCCTTATGGCAGAGGGCGCAATCCATTTTGACCTTGGCGCCGTGTTCCATCTTTTTCTCGTGGCACTTGAAACAGTACTTCGCGTGGTCGCCGAGTCCGCCGAATTTAAAAGTGCCGGCCAGGTTGGCGTTGAGCAGTTCGACGGTTTTCTTCGCCACATCGGCTGATACTCGGGCGCACCTCTCTGAACGTTCAGGGGATTCAACCGGATATCCGGACTTCTTGCACCACTTCGCCAGGGTGGAATGGCATAGGATGCTGCCGGTATCGGACGAGGGGATGGGCTTGGTCTCCTTGTGCTGTTTTTCCGGTTTGAAAATTGGAAGCTGCGCTTTTTCATACCAGATGTAGAGTTCTGAAATGATGTTGTCCCTCGGGCCGTCCTTGCCCTTTTTACCGCCTTTCCCCAGGGTGAAGAGTCCGATAGCACAGGCCGCGCCGTTCAACGCGCCGCAGAGGGAACCGAAATCCACCGTCCCGCCTTTAAAACCGATAAACATTTCAGAGGGGAACTGGTAACCCAGCTGGCTGACGATGGCGTTGAAGACGGCGTAACCGCATCTGCCTTCCCAGAATCCGTCGTAACCCAGTTTTTCCGTTTTGGCCGGATCCAGCTTTTTATAAGTCCAGGGGTGAGGGGGAAGTCCTTTTCCGCAGCCGGTAAGACCGCCTCCGACCAGGGATACGCCGACAAGTGACAACCCCGCGGCCGACCCGGTGACAAGTACGTCTTTACGCGTGAGGATTTCGTTCATATAAAACCTCCGATTGATTGAAATGTACTTAAATCTTCAAAAAATAATGAGGATTAACTACCCTACTATATCGGTAGGATACTAATCATGCATGGCTGACAGTCAACACATAATCCGCAGCTATAGCATTTTTATAATAATAACTATTTTTAAAAAAAGTGTCAGAAAAAAGGACCGGCAGGTATGCCGGTGATGATTCAACGAAATGTGTTTTTTGAAAAGAAATGTTAGACACATGGGACGGCCGGCAGTATACTGAACGCAGTGTAATAATGTGTGACAGAGAGGGGGATGAGGATAAACACGCAACTGAAATACGGTATAAGAACGCTGGTGGAAATCGCCCGCGGTGAAAGCATGAAGGGAGGGGTGAAACAAAAGGTTATTGCCAGGAACCAGAGCATTTCTGAAAAATACCTGGACCGTATAATCGCCGATTTGAAGAATGCGGATCTCATTAGAAATGTGAAGGGTAAACGGAGCGGTTACCGTTTGGCCCGCCTGCCCGAAAATATCACCATTGACCAGGTTTTCAGGGCGTTTAACCAGCTCTCATGTACGGTGAATTGTCTCGATTCACCCGAAGCCTGTAACCTGAGCGCAAAATGCCCTGCCAGATTATTATGGGTAAGCCTTAATCACTGCATAGCTGATCATCTCAAGAGTGTGACGCTTAAAGATATGTTGAATCAGAGTCTATAGATTCCATACTTTGTTCACATCAGGTATCAACTCGGCCTCAGGCAGACCCATGTTTTTTTTATTATAAGCATGCGGGGTATCCGTTATTTTGCCTGCCCGCGATAATGGCTCGGTTCAGTTTTCAGGACATTTACTGATCCCTTTTTTCTTCCACGCTGTTGTAATAATCCGCGGTCTTCTACGGGTATATCATTGTCCCGGTTTCGGGATACTGAAGATTTTTGTATATCTCGTTATCGCATGGTAATTGAATTGACAGTACCTGCCGCCGTTCCTAGGATTTCTTATGCATTTATTGAGGAGGGTGTGATGGGTATTGATTTTATCAAAGACGGCCATATCGCCAGGGTGGGTCTCAATGTACCTGAAACAAAAAACGCGCTGGGGCCCGATGTGCTTTTAGAGCTTTACCGTCTATGGGAGGAGTGCGCCAGGGACGATACAATCAGGGTGGTCATACTGCATTCAAGCCTGTCAGACATTTTCTGTTCGGGGATGGACCTCCGCACGGCCATTCCCATTCTTACCGGAGTGAGGGCTCCTGAAACCGAGGGTGAAAAATGGCTGATCGCCGACTGGATGGCCGTAGGCAAGGCCATGCTCAAATACCGCGAACTGGATAAACCCGTCATCGCCGCCGTGCACGGCTACTGTCTTACCGGCGGTTTCGAAATGGTTATGGGGTGCGAATTAAGGGTGGCGTCGGAAGACGCGGTCTTTCAGATGAGGGAAACCACTCTGGGGATTATGCCCATCGGCGGGTCGAATGTATTTCTCCCCATGCAGATGGGACAGGCCCGGGCAATGGAGATTCTGCTGACCGGCAACAACTTCAGCGCACGCACCCTTTATGAATGGGGGTTCCTCAACCGGGTTGCGACCAGGGAGAAATACATGGAAGAAGCCTTTGTGCTGGCGGAAAGGATAGCGTGTAACGGTCCAAAATCCATACAGGGCATGGTGCGCTGCTCAAGGCAGATCGTGGGTAAAACCTACGAGGAAGCCATGAAGGTTGAAATGGATATAGGAACACCGGTTTTCATGAGCGATGATGCGAGGGAAGGGGTCAGGGCCCAGAAGGAAAAAAGGAAACCGGAGTTTAAATAAAGCGGTGGATTCCCAATTCCCGGTATTGAATGGAAAGCGCAGCGGGTGGTGATTATGATTGAGTTGAATGATTTTCCGGTAACCATGCGTATTTCCGTGATGTGGAGCGACATGGACGCGTACGGGCATGTCAACAACAGCAAGTATTTCAAATTCTTTGAAATGATCCGGCACCTTTTTTACGAGGAAACAGGTCTTTTTCAAATGAAAGAAAGGATCGGTATCGGGCCTATTCTTAAAAAACTCAGCTGCGAGTACATCAGACCGGTCAGCTATCCCGACACTATCACGGTGGGTATCAGAATAAGGTCGGTCGGAGAATCACATATTGTCATGGAGTATGCCGTCTTCAGTGACGTCGTGGGACTGGCGGCCGCCGGTGAGGGAGTGGTGGTCACCTTTGATTACTCTGCGGGTAAAAAAACGCCTGTTTCCGATACTGTAAAAAAAGCCATTGAAAAAATACAAAAAAAATGAATATGGCGTGAAATACGGTAAATTAAACACATGGTTTTTTACCGCTCTGTGTAGATACACAATCAAACAGCACGCGGTGTTGTAATACAAATCCGCACAAGGCAGAACTTCCATGCCGGGACCCTGTATATGGCTGAAGATCAACGACCGTATCGGATGATTTCATAGCTGATGCCGCGGATATTAAATACCAGAAGGTGATAAGATATGATTAAGAGAATACTGGTACCCCTCGACTCGTCTTCGTATTCAAGAGCCGCCGTGGACTACGCCTGCTTGCTTGCAAAACAGCACAAAGCGCGACTTACGGGGCTGGCAGTGCTTAACCTTTTCGGCATCCACAAGACCCTGGGCCACGCGCCTGTCGGTGGTATGCACTATTACAAGAAACTGGAGAGCTTTAAAATTAAAGAGGCCGAGGCACATATTAAAAGCCTTCGGGAGGAGTTTTCCAAAAAATGCCAGGCCCTGAAGGTTCCCTTTCAGATACTTGAAGGGGAGGGCAGACCGAGTTCCCACGTGCTTGAGGAAGGGAAATTCCACGACCTGATAGTTATCGGGATGAGGACCCACTTCCGGCTGGGGTCTAAACAGGAAACCTCCAATTCAACGGAAAGGATCCTCGATCACTCCGTTACCCCGAAATACCTGATTCCGTCAACAGGGGGTATCCGTAAACAGAACAACAAGGTGCTGGTCCTTCTGGATGAAAGCCAGCCTTCGGGCAGAGCGGTACAGCGCTACTGCCAGTTTGCGCTTCCGTCCGCTACCGATGCCGTTAAGATTGTTATGTCAGCGAGAAATGAGGAAACCACCCGCAGGCCGCTGGAAGCCGCCGGGGAGCTTTTCAGAGTTCATGGTTTCAGGAAGGTTGAAACCCTGTGGGTGCGGGCCCAGATGAAGACCGCCCTTACCGAGGGTCTTGCCGGGTGGGCCGACCTCATCGTTGCCGGTCCCAACCAGGAAAGTGAGGTCATCAATTTCAAATTTGGAAACCTCACTAAATTTCTTATTAAAATGGAAAAGAGACCGCTTTTCCTGGGATAGAAAAGCGGTCTCATGGTTTTTCCCGGATGCTGTTCAGTACCGGTGTCAAGGGGTATCAGCCAGTGGGAAGCGGGCCCTTCTCAGTGCGATCACACCCAGGACGGCCGCCAGCGCGCCCAGCAGTATGTACAGCGCAAACGCGACATGATAGCTTTTAGTGAGGTCGTGTATATACCCTGAAAGAGGAACGCCCACAGCGGAACCGAGGGTGGTTGAAATATTCAAAAAACCGTATATAACGGCAAAGTGCTTCTGACCCAGGCATACCGATGTCATGAGGGGCGGAAGTACCGTTCTTACCGATATCGCGATACCAAACAGAATGTTGAAGGCAACTGCGATCCAGAATGCGCCGGCACCGTAAAGCAGTGCTATGGACAGTATAAGCCCGAAGAGGCAGGCGACCAGGCTCCTTACGAGACCGATCCTGTCGGCGAGGTAGCCCAGCACCAGCTTGCCGGCAACGAGCATGGTCATGTGCAGCGACATGAGGTTCGCCGCCGCGGTGGAACTGTATCCCAGGTCGGTCAGGTAGGGAACAATGTGGTGCAACACCCCCATGTTTGCCACGGCGATAAAGAGTATCATGACCGCCAGCAGCCAGAATTCGGGAGTTTTAAAAGAATCGGTGGCCGTGAGGCCCTGTTGCTCGGGTTCTTTCCCGTGGACCGCCTGGTCCCTTAGACCGTATGGTTTCAGTCCCATCTCCTTCGGGTGCGCCCTCACGATGAACAATGCCGAAGGTACCGTGGCGATACCGATCACCACACCCAGGATGAGGTATGCGGTCTCCCATCCGTAGGTGAGAATCATCCAGTTGGACAGAGGGTTGAAAATAAGACCGCCGATTCCCGTCGCGGCGAATACGATGCCCATAGCCAGTCCCCGTCGGTTTACAAACCAGTTGGTGATCATCATGGACACCGGGATGATATGTGACCCGGCGCTGCCGATGCCGAGAAACACCGAAAGGACATAGAACTGACCAAGGGTGCGGCATTGGGAGAAAAGCCCGAAGCTGATCGACATCGTCACCGTACATATCCCCATGATGAGGCGAATGTTGTATTTTTCAATCAGTTTGCCCATAACCGGTGCCATTACCATCATGGAGAGCGCGGCAATGGTGAAGTAGAGGGCGAATCCGCCTCTGGTAAAACCGAGCGACTCGACGACCGGTTTGTAAAAGACGCCCATCGAGTTCATAATGATGCCGATACCGGCGAAATTTAAAAGAAAACCGGCGGCCACTATAAACCAGCCGTAATGAACAGTACGATTCTGTTTCATTGACATCCCTCCGCATCAGACATTATAGTTGTTACCGGCATGGGCAATGTGGATGAAGGCAGATGGTGAAGCCGGCGTTGTGCAGCCTGGTATAATTGAAGAATTATCTTCCCATATCGGGAGTCAACCGCCGGGAAGAGGCGAAAAAAGTATCACTGAATCCCCGTTTTCCAATACCGTTTCAGGAGTACGTCTGAACCCGCCCATTACGCAGACAATCCGGCAGGTATCGGGTATGTCCAGGTATGTGGTGAGCAGTGAAAGGGTTGAACCGGTCGGGAGTTCCAGTACTCCGGGATTGATGTACTTTCTCAGCAGGCCGACCCCTTTTACACTCACTTTTATTCCATCGATTGCCATATTATCCCCGCCTCATCACCCAGTCCCAGGGCATGAAGTTTGTCCGCAACAGCCACTCCTTTCTCGGCGTCGAATTCCATGAGTTCATAAAAGCGGTTTTTCATCTCGTCAAAACGCACCTCGATCCCGGCCGTCTCTCCATCACGTGCCGGTTCTTTCAGTCTTTCGGTAAGATCGTCATCGGCAGCGGACATGCCGAAACGGTAATTTATGCAGCGTTTCAGGTGAAAAATACGCAGGCCCGCTTCCATCATGGTTTCTATAGTGAGGCCGTAACCGGCACACGCGTTTATCAGGTCCACTATCTCGGGAATGGTAAAGGAGCGGTCAGCGAACTGGCAGAGGCACGCGCTGTTTTCAATACTTCCTATAGCCGCGGCCAGCACCATGGTTTCGGCCTTTTTTTCATGAGTAAGAGCCTCCAGGTCGAACTCGAAGCCTATCTCAGGGTAGTTGCAGGCCCCCGACTCCATGAAGTGCATGGCCGTTTCCACGTGACAGGCGCCGCGGGGGCTTACGGCATAGGCCAGGGCATGGCCGTGTCCCGCCCTGGGGTCGTGCATCGGGGCTTCGAGGCCCTTGCACTGGGCGGTGTATGCGATCGATTCCCTTCCCAGTACTTTCGCGGCGCCGGCGCTTCCCATAGAAAGGAGTGAGCCCAGCGGTCCGCTGCGCGCGGCCATGGCGGGGAGCACGGCAGTAACCACGGTGTCCAGATCGGCCCAGATAAGCGGAATGCCGCCGGTCTGTTCTTCCGTAAGGTGACCCTTTTCATACGCTTCCATGGCCCAGGCGATGGTTGCACCGGCGCTGATGGTATCGATGCCCAGATCGTTGCATATCCTGCCGGCCTTGCAGACGGCGGCGAGGTCGGATGAGCCCATGAGACTGCCGAAGGCCGCCACGGTCTCGTACTCGGGCCCCGGCCCCTCGGGTATCGCGTAGGGCCCCTCGGTGATATGTATCACCCGCTTGCATGAAACCGCGCAATAGGCGCAGGTGCGGGTTTTTTTCAGGTACCGTTCCGAAAGGGTGCTGCCGGTCAGTTCCGCGGCTATCTCTTCGTCGAAATTCGATGTCCAGTTTTTTACCGGGACGTCGCCGTCGTACATATGGCCCTCGAGGTTTCCCGAGGTGCCGAAATCATGGAGCACCTGGGAGATGAGGTGTTCCCTTACGCGGGGCGTGAGTTCTTTGATAAGGGCATGGAGTTTTCCGGGATCGGCCCATGGAATGTCGCCGGCCTCGTTTTCCACGACGACTGCCTTGAGGTTTTTTGAACCCATTACGGCCCCCATGCCGCAGCGGCCGAAGACATGATGCGCCCTGTTGAGTATACAGGCGAAAGGCACCATATTCTCTCCGGCGGGACCGATCACGAGTGAAGTGCTCCTGGGGCCGAATTTCTCATCGAGCAGGGAGGTGCTTTCGAAAACACCGCGGCCTTTGAGAAACGAAGCGTCTTCAATGAATACCCCTTCGCCGGAGATGCGGAGAAGGGACAGCCCTGCCGCCCTGCCGGTCACGGCCAGACCGTCAAAGCCCGCGTGCCTGAGGGCCGGGGGGAAAAAACCGCCGCACGAGGAATCGGCGTAGCCGCCGGTAAGCGGGGAACGCGCGGCGGCGCTCATACGGCTTGCCCCCGACAGACGGGCGCCCGCCAGGGGTCCGTTCATGAAGATAAGCAGCGATTCGGGCGCAAGAGGTTCCGCGCTGAAATCAGCCCTGTCACTGAATAATTTCGCCGCCAGGCCGCTGCCTCCGATGAAAAAACGGTAGGTTTCGATGGGCAGGCTGATCGATTCAACCGTATGATCGGTCAGGTTTATCCATGCGATTCTCCCCGTGTTGCCGTACATGGCCGTCTCTCCGTATACAGATAAAAAGAAAAACTACAGAATGATGCCCCGCCCATGGGCGTCGGGCCCTCTGATGATCACCTGGTGATAATCAGGTCTTCCCTTCCCATTTCCTTGAGTGCTACGGGAAACATTTGAAAAGCGGGTTTTACTACCGGCAGCAGCTTCAGCATCGCGGTCACCTTACCCCCCTGTTTGATGATACCCTTGGCTATACCCGCGATGGGGTTTTCGTGGCCGTGCCAGAAACTGTGTGAATGATCGGCGGGCTGTTTCGACCAGACGTCCTCCTTGAGGTCGCAGGGTCCGGTGTAGAAAGTCCCGTACATTCCGGCCTGTTTCGGCGGATTTTTCAAATCGATGGTGATCTCGGCGTCAGGATCGGTATAAATGAACTTTATAATGATTCCCGCCTTGCTCATTTTTTTTCCGATCTTCTCGTCCTTGAGGACCCGCTCAAGAAAATAAGAATAAATGTTATAGAGGTCCTGCGCGTCTTTATAATACTTGCTCATGGGTTTCTCCTGTAGTTATGATTTATGGTTTTGGTAAAAGTTCGCAGTCCAGAAAACGGTTCTCATACACGGCGCCGATGAGAAGACGGTTTCTCCATGACACCGCCACACTCGATCCCGAAAGTTCCTTTCCCGGATCCAGATACACCCGGGTGATATCGTACTTCCCGTCCTTAAGGGGACGAATACGCAGCACCTCCGACGGGGAAAGCGCCGCCGGATCTTTGGAATGTTTTACAAACTCAAGCAGTTTGGGATGACACCCGGCCCAGATGGTGCCCTTTTCATCTACATCCAGATTGTCGACGCCGGTATCGAGCCTGATTGATGTCAGTTCTTTTAGATCGCCGGTGGTTTTATCCCTTTCATATACATGAATTTTACGGCCGACGGTGGCGCCCGCGTACAGCCGGGTGCCGTCGGGGCTCAGGGCCAGTCCGTTGGCGTAGGCGAGGCCGCCGGCGACTTTCCGAAAGCGCTTCCCGTCATAATAAAGGATGTACGATATGGGCAGCTGCAGGTAATTCTCCAGTTTTTTCCCAAAGGGAGAGTAAGCGCCATGGTCGATGCTCACGTAGAACCGGCGGGGTCCCACACCGAGGAGGTCATTAGGGCTGGTAAGATCTTTACCCTGTATGGTTTCCCTGTGGAGCAGTTTACCCCCACGGTATTCGAAAATTTCAATCACGCTGGAACCGGTGGATTCGAAAAAGTGGCTGTCCATGCCCATGTTGACGACGTAAAGCAGGCGTGTCCCGTCGGGGGCCTCGTACAGCGACATTCCATGAGGTGTGAAAGGACGCTTAAAGCCGCCGGTAAGAAGCACGGGCGGCGCGAGGGGTTTTGCCGGGGAATAGGCGGATATCCCTCCGCGGGCATGTTCCCCCCGCATGGCGGCGCGGCGGTCGGTGAAGGAAATCATTACCGTGCCGCTCTGCCGGTCCACCACCAGGTCTTCCGGACCCGGGATCCCCGTCACCGGCCTGCATGAGTAAAGACCCTGATGAACGATTGTACGAAAGTGCCCGGCATCCCTGAGGGTCTTCAGGGCGAACAGACCCGCGAGTACGATAAGAACGGCTATACCTGAAAATAACTTCTTTGCGGTCATATCCCGCCTCCTGAACTCTCCCGGCGTCACTTCACCCGGGAAAGAATTATTTCCTCTGGTCGAACCTTCTGCCGAACAGCATGCTGGCCAGGGTTATTTTCAGCATCTGCAGTGTCCCTCCGGCGACTCCCCAGGCCTTGGCGTCCCGGTACATCCGCTCCATGGGGAACTCCCTGCTGTAGCCGTATCCGCCGAAAACCTGCATGGCGCTGTTGGTCACGTCCACCACCATTTCGTTGGCATAGCACTTGCCCATGGAAGCCTCGTAGATGGAGGGAAGTCCCTGGCCCGCGCCGCAGGCCGCGCGGTAGACCAGCAGCCGCGCCGCGTCCAGCTTCATCGCCATGTCCACGAGTAAAAACTGTATGGCCTGGAATTCGCAGATGGCGCGGCCGAAGGCTTTACGTTCCATGGCATAGGCCCTGGCCGCTTCGACGGCGCCCCCCGCGATACCCAGACACATGGCGGCGTTGCCGCAGCGCTCGATATCAAAGGTGAGCATGAGCTTGTTGAAATCGCCGGGGCCGATCACCACGTTGCTCCTGGGCACTTTCACGTCATCGAAGAACAGGTCGCAGGAGGGCATCCCCCTTAGTCCCATATACTCCTCCTGCTTGCCGAAGGTGAAGCCAGGCATCCCCTTCTCGACGATGATCCCGCCGATACCTTTATAGCCCTTGATGTCGCCGAAACGGGTATAGACCATGTAATGGCTCGCGTGTCCTCCCCCGGTGATAAAGGACTTGCGCCCGTTAAGCACGTAGTGATCGCCCTCCTCGACCACACGGGTGGAAAGCGAGGTAAGGTCCGAGCCCACCTCCGGCTCGGTCATGCAGACCGAAACGCTCAACTCGCCCCTGCAGACCCCCGGGATGATCTTCTTTTTCTGTTCCTCGGTGCCGAACAGGTCGATGACCCGCACGGGACCCACGTTGGATTCGAACACCGGGGCGGCTATCATGGGACTGAATTTCGCCAGTTCCTCAATGGCGAGTACGGCGTTGATGCCGGGCTGGCCGCCGCCGCCGTGTTCCGCGGAAAGAGTCATCCCCAGAAGTCCCAGGTCGGCGTACTGCTTCATCAGCTGGTAGGGGAATTCACCGGTGGCGTCGATCTGTTTCGCCACTTCCTTGAAGTTCTGTCGCTCACCCATGGTTTTGAGGGTCTGGATCAGCATGGTCTGTTCTTCGGTCAGTGAAAAATCCATAAGCGCTCCTTATCGGTTGTATATTTAGATGCCGTTACACAGGCGACGATCAGAATCGTCACCCGGGCACGGCGCTGTCTTACACCAGGGCCGTGAGTTCCTTCATGTCTTTCAGCCTTTCCAGGTTCAGTGCCGCCTCGATGACTCGTTCTATCTTTTTCCCGTCGCGGTTACCGGCGAAACGTCGCACCTTGGCGGCGATATCGTCCGCCTCCATGGGATCCCTCGGGTCTCCTTTGGGGATGTCCACCTGCTTTGCCAGTTTTTTCCCGTCTTTAAGCGTTACTTCCACCCTGCTCGAGGTCTTATCGGGATATACCTTGTTAAGTTCATCGTCCCCTTTTACCGTGACCCTGCCCGCGAGGTTCAAGAGGACTGGATCGGCGATTCGTTTTTCGGTAAGCTGCAGCGGGCCCAGATCGCCGTCCAGAAGGCAGGCGGCCACCACGTGGGGAATCGAGAACTGCGCGGTTACGAAAGTGCTTTCTTTTGTAATACCCTTGCCCACGGCGATGAGGGCGATGCCGTAGGTATAAACTTCGATAAAATCGATATCGTCGGCTTTCAGCTTCTTTTCTTTTGATAATTCCAGTGTCGCCTGGGCCGCGCCGTGGGTGTGCCTGCACGCGGTGTACGGTTTGAAGTACACGTCGGTAATGGTATAGTGTTCACCCAGACGGTCGGTGATCCTGTCAAAGACCGGTTCAGCCCTTACGGTGATCTGTGTGAACCCGCCCTTGAGAGCGGAGCCCTCGAGCACCTGGGGGTGTCCGGAAACTCCGTTCATGGCGAGCCCCGCGGCCATGATGCCCGCGCTGGCCGCCTGGCCGCCCTGTACGATCTTTACGGTGTACCCGCCCATCAGCTGCTCCGCCATTGACAGCGGCACCAGATAACCGGCATTGCCCAGCGCGTTTAACATTCCGGCTTCATCGAGCTTCATGAGCCGGGAGGCCGCCGCGGCGGCTCCGAAGGTGCAGCAGGTGCCGGTGGGGAGGAAGCCCGACAGGGTATGATAGGGGTGCATGGCGGCCGCCGGTCGGTTCGCCGCTTCGTATCCCGCGACCACCGCTTCAATGACCTCCCTGCCGCCGAGGCCCGACTTTTCGGCGATCGCGATTGATGCCGGTATGACCCCCGTCCCCGGATGGTTGCCGCCGAACCTCAGGCCGTCCTGCGCCTCAATGGCCTCGGCCGTGGTGCCGTTGATGAAGGCGGCGTTTTGCAGGCCGGTTTTGAACCCGCATCCCAGTGCGGTGGCTACATCCGGCCCGCCCAGTGACTTTATGAAGGAAATCACCCCCGCGACGGCTTCCAGTTCAAGGGAACCGTATACATTGGCGATATAGTCCAGTATGCAGAGTTTCGCCTTGTGTATGACCGCCTCGGGCAGTCTGTCGAAGGAAATTTCATGACAGAATTTCGCGAGCTTTCTTGTATAATCCATATATATACCTCCCGTGGAATTCATTGGTTCGGCAGGGGCCGGTTCAAACCTGGAGCCGCTGAATTATACATAACCCCGCTTCTCATAGATCTTTATCATACGGAGGGGGTCCAGTATCTCTCGTAAGACTCTCAGTTCTTCGGCGGTGGGGGGTTCCGTTTCATGAACATCATCCGCTACCTTGAGATCCCATGGCGTGTTTTTTCTTATTTCGTCAATCGAGCTGCCGGGATGGTAGGTGGCCAGATAGGCCTCTTTGGTCTGAGGATCGAAACGCATCACCGCCTTGTTAGTGATGATCACCTCGGGGCCGGTGTTTGAGGGCAACCCCCATTTTTCACGCGCGCCTGGTCCGTCTATATATCCCGGCGTCGTGATGAAATCCACCCGCTCGGCCAGCCTGCGCGTGTCATGGAGCGCAATGATGAGCACCCGCTTCGCGAGGGAGCCTATAGGGTTTGCGCCGCCGCTGCCGGGAAGGCGGTTTTTGGGCTTGTCGTAGCTCCCTATCACCGTGGTGTTGATATTTCCGTACTTGTCCACCTGGCTGCCGGCGAGAAAGCCTACGTCCACCCATCCGCCCTGGAGGAACATCCCCATAACCTCGATGAGGCCGCCGATCATCGCCGCTCCCGGGTTCAGGCAGGGGTCCCCCACCGAGAGAGCGGGGCGTCGCGGACGGGCGTCGTATACTCCCGACTCCTGCATCATGCTGGCATTTGGTGCCTGGACGTGTTTCGCGATATTGGCGGCCATGGTGGGGAAGCCGGTCCCCACGATCACCACGTCGTTGTCATTGATTTCCCTGGCCCCGCAACAGGCCATGAGTTCCGGTTTGATATAGTCGTTCGGGTGTTCATTCATGGATGTGCCTCCTATATCCGTTTCTCGATATCGTGGGTGAGGAAATGGGAAATATCCTGCAGGTAACGCAGGTTAAGATGCTTTTGCACCGAGGCCGCCAGCAGGTTGTATACAAAGGTGAGCAGGTACAACGGCTCCAGGAACGGAGATTTCATGCCCAGCCGATTGCCGATGCCCAGGTTGAGATCGCTGGTGGTCATGACGCATTTGTCGATTCTGGTTATCTTCTTCGCGTTGACGACCCTTGCGTGGGTGCAGCTGCCGAGCAGGAACACATCCTCTCCGCGGGCGTCTATCTCTTCATCGATTTTACCCATCACGAGGACGCTGGGCTTTGCGTTTCTGAAGACCTCCGGTCCGCTGTACATTTCAAAAACACTCAGAAAGAGTTTGAGACCCATGAGACATCCGTACTCGCAACGGCTTTTGTCATCGGTGCGCGAGTAGCCCCAGTAAAAACGCAGGGGCGACCGCAGTCGTCTGAGTTCCCGGTGCACATCCTGCCAGCGGTAATACTCTTCATCGTAAGGCATCAGGCGTTTCGCCTGGGCGGCCAGCCCCGCCGGTCCGGTGATGTCGCCGGTAAGCTTTACGTCCTCCAGGCGTTTCGGGGTATAGCCCCTTTCAATGGCCCTTTTCAGGTAGGGAACGTCTTTGATACCGTAACCCAGAAGGCGCGAGGCCACCAGGTCCACCGCCACGGGGTTTCTGCCCATAATGAGGAGGCCGAGCTTGCGTACGGTCGGTATGATCTCGTTGGCCACTCCGACATTGATGGCGTCCATTACGATGAAATCGGGGTATCCTACGGCAAGGAGGTCGACGATCTTGTCGGGGAGCATGAAATCATGACGGATGGCCCGCTCGTCGTCGGAGCATATCCCTATATTGAGTTTGACCGCACCGGTTACATTCACTACGTTGTGGCACTTGAGTTTGGGCAGATAGACTTTCGAATCCGCCCGCGCCATCTTCCGTGAAACCCTGAGCGTATTGTGTACTATCCCCCCCACATGCATCTGGTCGCGCCTTTCCTCGTCTATGCAGAACAGGTTCACCTTTGCACGGGACTCCTTCTTTACCTTGCGTACCAGATCATAGTAGCCGGCCTGCTTGTAAAACATGCGGGTGGGTATCCGCATGCCGGTGTTCTCGCCCATGTCGACCCGTTTGACGCCTTCGGTGTTGCCCAGGGCCAGCAGGGCGGCTTTCACTACTTCGGTGTTCGTATGGGCGTCGGTGCCCAGTCTCCCTCCCTTGCTCGCATATACCACGTTGGGTTTGACGAAAATATTTCCCTGCGGTTCGTACTTGAGTTCCCGCATGCCTTCCAGTATTATCGAGCGTATTTTTTCCGCGTCATACTCCTCGCACCGTCTGATGAACACGGTGGCGTTGGGACCGGAAGCCTTCTTCACGGTTTTTTTCATGAGTCCGCCCCCTGGCTGAAGGATTTACGTGTTAAAACTCGTAACTCACCGGATACCCGTAATCGAACCTGGCTTCGAGCTTCTTGAACTGGGTATAACCGAAACGCTTGATGTAGTTGTTCACGTATTCGGTCCGGTCATGGACGCCGTATACCCACTCATCGAGAAACTGCGTGAATCCGTCGACGGTATTGGAAGCCTGCTGGTAAAGGTAACCGAAGGAAAAGTCGACGTCGTAAAATCCCGGCGTGTAACCCGGATGGGCGCCGAAAGGCTCCTCGACCACGGCAGCCACCTTGAACTGCGGCACTATGGTGCGGGAGGGATCTTTGCCGATCACTTCCCGGCTGACAATGCGCTCGCAGCTGACGATCACCTTCTTTGACGCGTTGGCGCCGTACTTGCAGTCACCGCCGATACCCCACATCTGCGCATTTCCTTCCTCATCGGCCTGCTGCACATGGATTATCGCCACATCGGGATTCAGCGCCGGCACCAGCAGCACCGGTGTACCGTCAAAGGGGGACTCGATGAGCTTGTATTTGCCTTCTCCCATGAAAGACCTGATATTGAGAAGATCGGTGCCCGCCATATCCTTTACCGGGACGAATGGCATCCCCATGGCTCCTGCCATCAGCATCATGGGGAGAGAAAGGTTGGTATATTCCTCCACCTCTATCTTGTGGGGAATACCCTGTTCGATGGAACGGCGGTAACAGCGCGCGAGTCCGTAGAGTCCCAGGGAGAGGAAGGTGGCGATGAACCGTTTAACGCAGCCGGCGCCGATCAGCATATCGAATTCGTCGGCGGCGTTACTGCGTGTCACGGTGAGGTCTTTTTTCTTCTGCCTGATAATTTCATGAACGGCTGAAAAGGGAGGCCTGCAGATATAACCTCCGATAAAGAGAAAATCGCCGTCGTGTACATGCGCGGCTATGGCGTCTTTCATTGTCGTCACCTTGCCCATGGGAGCCTCCGGTTAATGATGGTTACGGGCGGAGGACGGCGCCCCCGCCCGCGGTGAGAGACGATTTACAATTCGAATTCGGTTCTTTTTATTATCTCGTCCTGCGCCGTATCGCTGAGACCGGTAAAGAGCACCGAGTAACCGCTGATACGTACCACCAGGCCGCGATATTTTTCGGGATGTTTCTGCGCGGCGCGGAGCGTTCTGGAGTCAATCATGTTGAACTGTACCTGTAGTCCGCCCCTGTCGAAATAAGCTTTTATGAGTGAGGAAAGATTGTCCGCATCTATCCTGGGACCGTTGAACCGCATGTTGAGATTCGTTCCGTTGAACACCCTGGTCAGCGGCAGTTTGGTGGCCGAGTTCATCATGGCGGTAGGACCGGCGGTCGCGTTCCCCTCGGTGGGAGTGATACCGTTGCCCAGGATGTCTCCCGCGAAACGGCCGTCGGGCGTGGCCCCGGTGAAAGCCCCCATGGCGATATGAAAGCCGACCGAGAAAACGCCCGGCCAGAAGGCCCCGCCGCGGAAGTTGGTATGGCGGCCAAGGACGTCGCAGAAATGGTCAAGCACCCTTGCCGCCATCGCGTCGACCCCGTCGCGGTCGTTGCCGTATTTGTCCACTTTGTTCAGGAAATATTTTCTTCTGCTTTCGGCGTCCATCCAGTCCGAGGAAAGCCATTCGGCCAGTTCTTTCATTCCGAACTTATGTTCTTCGAACACCGTCTGATTCACGGCGTAAAGACTGTTGGCCACATTGGCGAATCCCATGAACTGCACTCCGGTTGAATTGTAGACCGCGCCTCCCCTGGTGAGATCCTTTCCTTTTTCCAGCGGTCCGTCTATCATGGCCGACGCGAAGGGTGAGGGCACCTGCTCGGCGATGCAGCGGTCAAGCACCTCCATGCCCTTGACCATCTGCCCCGTGAAATGGGTGAACTGGCGGTCATACGCTTTCCACAGGTCTTCAAATGAGGTAAAAGACGCCGGATCGCCGGTTGCCAGACCCGACAGATAGCCGAAGATGTTGTCAACACCGTTGGAGATGGCCAGCTCGAGGCACTTGATGCCGTTGAACTGAACGGCGAAGGTGGAACCGAAGGTTTTCCCCTGGGCATTGGGTTCCAGGCAGCCGACCACACCGTAGTCGCGCGCGTCCTCCAGTGTGTGCCCTCCCTTGACCAGTGTGGGGATAACGGCCGCGTCGTTGAAGAAGTGCATCAGCACACCCTGGCGCGCGTACCCCACGGCTTTCCCCAGAAAACCGGCGGGAGTCTTAGAATTGATACGGACGCCGAAGTTGGGCTGCACCGTGCGGATATCGGCATACGCGTCCAGGCCTATATAGCTCATTTCGCTGGTGGCGTCGTCGCCGTTCTCATCTACTCCTCCCACCACCACGTTCTGGGTTGTTTTGCCCTCGGTGCCTTCTCCGCCCGGGATGAAGGCTTCCTCGAGGACATTCCAGATCTCGTTGGTCTTTATGAACAGAAGGGACAGAAGTTCGCGCGCTTTCTCCCTGGTGATTCCGCCCGCGTCCAGGTCGGCCTGGTAATAGGGCAGCAGTATCCGGTCGATACGTCCCAGTGAGATGGAGTTCCCCCCCGACTCGATCTGGGAGATGAGGTGAATGAAATACACTCCCTGTACCGCTTCATGGAATGTAGACGCGGGGTGCTCGGGTACCCTTGCGCAGACGCGCGCGATTTCCCTGAGTTCCTCCGCCCTTGAAGGGTCTTTCTCCTTTCGTGCCATGGATTCGGCCAGTTCGGAATAACGCCGCGCAAAACCTATGGCGGCCTCGCATGAGCGGATCACCGCCTGGTAAAATATACCCTTCTCTCCCTGCCTGTCGTCGGGGCCCAGACCGTCAAGTTTCTCACGGGCGTCGGCGATGGTTCCCCGCAGGCCCTTGCGCAGTATGCGCTCGTGGTTCATGGTGAAGTGGCCGATTCCGTAGGTTATTTCGAGCATCATGGTGAAGATGTACTTGTCCATATCGGCGAGCACGTCTTCGGGCATCTGTTTTTCCATTTGTTCCTCGACCGTCTTCCCGCGCCAGAAGGGGAGGATGCTTTCCGATAGTTCTTTTTTCTCGCTTTCGGTGATGAGGGCGCGCTGGAGCACCCTTTTGTCGAAGTTATCGGTATCCCCCTCTATCCAGCGGGACTTGTTTTCGGGGAAAAGCGGGGCGCCCTTGAGCTTGGAGGTGCGGCATCCCACGATCAGTTCATCTTCGCGGATGGTCACGGTAATGTTGCCGAGGATATGTTCCAGTGCCAGGCTTATCCGCGTGAGGGGATTTTCAGTCCAGTGTTGCGCCATGGATTCGGTAAGATAGCGCGCCCGTTCGATGCACACCTCCTGGGGAGCGTTGATTATGCGGTCTTTCAGCCTCTGGACCCTTGAATGTGTGGTTTCCTGTTTAAGAGCCTTTTGCGGTTTCATGTTATCCTCCGAATATGAAGACTTTCATCTGCGCACAGGGCAATAGAACCGTGGCTTTCGTGATACCAGTATACTTAAATCAGGGCTTAATGTCCATAACCCCCATGAGTATCTTATCCCTGAGCCATACCGGCATGAACCGGTTGAGGAACAGGAACCAGCTGCTCTGGAAATCGACCTGGTTGAACAGCGCCGGTTTCGGGTCTTTCACCATGTTGTATATTTTTTTCGAGGCATTGATCGGGGTGGGAGCCGTTTTGATCATTTCATTGTCCCGGTCTATGAACCGCCGCGCCCTTTCGCGGTAGGGGGAGCCCTCCGGCGGAAGGAAATGGATTTTAGCCGCGAACGTTGTCGAGACCTGCGCCGGTTCGATGATGGCCATCCGTATCCCGAAAGGCTCGAGTTCCAGTCTCATCGAGAGGACCAGTCCCTCGACGGCGAATTTCGACGCAGTATAGATTGATTCGAAGGGGAAGGGGATGCGCCCCACCAGCGACGACATGGCGATGAGTTTGCCGCCCCCCTGTGCGCGCATTGCGGGGATGAAGGCCTGGAATATGGCCGCGCAGCCGATGACGTTGATCTCGAGACATTTAAGCGCCTTTTCCAGGTTAACCTCCTCGAAGGGTCCGAAAAAACCTATGCCGACATTCGAAAGCACCGTATCGACCTTTCCGTATTTTTTGAGTACATTATCACGGAATTTTCTTATACCCGGCCGGTCGGTGATATCCAGTGCGGTAAGCAGGTGGTCGCCGCCTATACCCCTGAGTTCTTTTTCCAGGCTTTGAATTTTCTGTTTATCGACATCGAAGCCGGCAACAGTGTCACCGTTCGCAGCCAGAAGTTTCGCCACTTCACGTCCCATACCGTCAGCAAGACCCGTTATAACGACGGTTTCGCCCATGTCCCTTCCTCCTTTTAGTTCAGGGCATAATGCTCATGTTCGGTCAGGGGGAGTATGCCCTAGTGTATGGAATATTATTATGCGTTACGGCTCCAGTACCATTCGCCCATCTGCTTCATGGATTCCCTGAAGTCCGGGTAAATGAAACGGTAACCGGTCGCTTTCAATTTTGAAATGTCCACCACGTAGTCGTTGTACAGGTATTTCACCGCGTCATATTCCAGGTCGGGGATCTTCCCCTTCATTCCTGAAACCGCGCCGTCGATACGGGCCACTGTCTTCACCAGCCAGAGGGGAAGATGCAGTTTGGGCGCGGGGGTTCTGTATGTGTGCGCCGCCAGGGTCAGAGCCTCCTCGAGTTCAGGGCTGCTCTCATCGGCGAGGTTGTAAGCCTGTCCCACGGCATCGTCCCGCTGTGAAAGGTGGTCCACCGCGGCCGCGACGTCTTCGGCCCTGATGTTCGCCAGTTTCTGGTTCCCGCCGCCGGGGATGGCAGTTATGGAACTGGGACGCGAAAAGGCCTTGCCGGCGCCGTCGTTACAGCGAGGGCCGTACACGGTGCAGGGACGGGTCAGGATGGCCGGAAGGCCTTCTTTAATCCTTTTCCAGACGACGTCTTCACCGTCCCTTTTGCTCCTGCCGTAGTCGTCCATGGGTTCACGGGGGCCGTCCTCCCTGAAAGGCGTGCCTTTGTAATATCCATACACGCTGGTGGACCCTACATGGATGTAGCGCTTCACTCTTTTTTCGAGCGCCAGCCGGGTGATCAGCTCGACCCCGAGCACATTGGTGGGGTAGAGTTTCTCGTAAGGTGTGGAGAAATTGCAGATCGCACCCATGTGGAATACACGGTCCACCGGTCCTTCGAAGAGGAGAGGGACGGTTTCCGGCCTGGTGAGGTCCGCTGCCACGTATTCCACACCGAGCCTGTCGAAGAAAGAAGTGTCTTTCCGGGGACGGGCCGAGGCTCTGACCTTAACGCCCTTTTTCGCGAGGTATTCGACCAGGTGGCTGCCCATGAACCCGGCCGCTCCGGTTACCAGGGTGATGCCGGTGAATTTCATTCTATTCCTCGAAACGGGTAAATTGTTCAGCGCCTTGTCAGTTCAATGCGCCAGTTGAGTTCTTCATCGGAACTTTGTATTATTGCTTCCTTTGCCTTTTTCAGCCATTCCAGGTACATGCTGTTCAGGTTCAGTCCCAGCTCTGCCATGAGCCGCACGTACGTGCCGTAATCTTCCCACCGGGGCCTGTATTGCAGCCGCCGCTCGAGGTGTGTTTCGTATAGCGCGATCTGTTCGTCTATGGTCTTCAGCGCGCTTTCACGTTCTCCGAAACCGTAAAAGATAAAGCGCATCAGAAAAGGGTCGCGCAGAAACATCTGCCGCTCCGGAGCGCTTTCCAGCCAGTTGCGGAATTCCTCCCGTCCTTTTTCTGTGATGGTATACAGTTTTTTATGGGGTCCCCCCTCCTCGGAGGGGGCCAGCTCCACCATGGTGATGAGACCTTCCTCCTCGAGGCTTTTCAGGCTGGGATATATCTGGCCGTAATTCACCGTCCACATGTTACCGAAGTGTTTCTCGATATGCTCTTTAATGCTGTAGCCGTGCATGTCTTTGTAGTGCAGAAGTCCCAGAATTGCGTGCCGAATCGACATGGAGTATCTCCTGGCGGAAGGTATAACCTATATTAAAGCTATATATATTAAAAGTATATAGTTGTCAACACAATTCTTAAAGTGTAGTAATATTTTTTCTGGAGATCGGGGATATGATGATGCGCATGCCGGGAGCAGTATGCTTGAAAAATATACACATGAGTGGAAACGACAAGTGTAATATGCTGATGGTACTGAAACGTATTTTCCGGGACGATTCAGCCGGCGTCCCTGAACCGGCTGGATATAAATCTGTTTAACGGGTTTCCTCCCTTTCCAGGCCCGACTGGATGATGCCGCGTATATCGTTCATCAGGTTTTCTATACGGTCACGCCCATAGTGATGGATATCCACCGGCGGGTGAATGATCAGCCGAACCCGCCCGGGGAACAGGCGGAAAGAGCGGGGGGGGAGGATGTTGCGGGTATTGATGATACTGACGGGGAGTATGGGTACATCCAGGTCGAAGGCCATGACAAAAGCCCCTTTTTTAAATTCCCGCATCTGTTCCGTGTCGCTGCGCGTACCCTCGGGGAAGAAGAGCACCGAGGTGCCGTTTACTATGCGTTTTTTCGCCTCATTGAGGGACGCCAGTGCCGCTTCGCGGTTGGACCGGTCGATGTAGATATGTCCCACCTTGTCGCAGGCATATCCCAGGAACGGCACTTTACGCAGTTCCATTTTCATGACCCATTTGAAATCAACGCCCAGCCACCCGTAGAGGGCGAATACATCGAAATGGCTCTGGTGGTTCGAGATGATTACATAAGATTGGTTCTTATCTATGTTTTCTCTTCCGGTCACCTTCACGATCATCGGCGTCATATAGCTGTTAAGCCTCGACCACCAGGTCCCTCCGATAAGACTTGATATCTTCGGTCCTGCAACGACAGCCAGTATCACCGCCAGGGTGCCGAAAAGCATTGTTGAAAGGATCAGAAACGGTACATATACCAGCCATTTATAAGGTGCATAGAGAATATATAGTATCTTTTTCATGGATTTCAGTGGTGCCGCTCCCTGTAGTATTTTACCGCGGAAAACAATGGAGAGCATGCTATTTCATATTATGCAAAACTTCAACCATAAAAGATTCCCGGTAAACCCTGTTTAATGAATGATATGCAGTATCTGAAGATCGTTCACAAATAGAAATAGTGAGAATTATCGACTAGAGTCCTGTTGTGCACGCTCCGGTTCATGGTTCACCGGTATGACATTCATTATCCCTTTCACCTTAATGCGGGAACCGGGTGGGCCGGGATGTTTGAAACTAACGCAAAAGGATACACGAAACGATCCCCTCCGGAGAGGGGATCGTCGGCTGATACACGGATACAGCTATTATGTAGTATATTCACCTTTTACAGCGGTTTTAAGGGTCAGGCCCTTTGGGCGGTATCGGCAAAGAGTTCCGCAATGCCCAGCTGTGCCATCTTCGCCTTTGTGGGTCCTCCGGTAACGGGGTCCCAGTCCAGCATGGAAAAGAACTGGGATTCCAGGTTTTCCATATCCACCTTTTTGCCTTTAAGCGGACCCCCGGTGAGCGGCGGGTTGCCCGCGGCCCGTGGATGCAGCTTCGAGTCTTCAGCTTTCAGCCCCTCGCGCACATTGAAAGCCTTGCGTACGGAAAGTATCCTTTCGGCGGTCTGCATGTAGTCGTCCTTGGAAAGCTTCCATCCGGTGACTGTATTCATGTAGTCTATCAGCGGCACGTTGCTGCACATGATACCGAATTCGCACACCCCGGAACCGTTGATAAGCTGCATCAGCAGACTGGTTCCCGTGTAAAGAGCGACTTTCTTGCCGTCCTTGCCTGAAGCGGAACGTATCAGCCTTTTTACCCCGGGCAGGCGTTTTTTGGTCTGGTAGAGGTGCGCATAGAGATATGAAGAAATGGTGTGCCTGCCCGGTGTGGGCTCGCACTGGTACGCGATGCCCATGCCCTCGTCGAGCCTCGAGTCGTGCATGGGGAGCTCCTGCCCGCCGGCGTGGACAGCGTAGGCCTCGGCGCCTTTACCCAGCCTGGCGGCGGCAACACGGACGCCGTCGGCCAGCAGGTTGCCGATACCCTCGCGGTTGATGATCATCTCGGTCAGTTTCAGTATTTCCGCCGATTTGCCCCAGTCCAGTTTCAGTCCCCTGGTCTGTTTGTCATCGATAATGCCGTTTTTGTAGCATTCGATGGCGAAAGCCACCGCGCCGCCGGCGGAGATGGTGTCGATGCCCTCCCGGTTGCACAGCTCGTTGATCTCGACTATGGTATCCAGGTCGTCATGCAGTATGAGTCCCCCGAAGGAACACAGGGTCTCATACTCGGGTTTATGGCCTATGGTTCCTTTATATCGTCCTTCCTTGATGTCGATAATACCGCCGCAGGCCATGGGACAGGACTGGCAGGCGTATTTGCGTTTCTGAAGCGCGATGATGCTCTCATCGGAAAGCTTATAGGCGTTGGGAAACTCGGTATAGCCGATACCCGCCCAGTTTTTTATGGGGGAGTCACCGGTCATTCCCGAATACACCGTCAGGCCAGCGGTGCCGTAGGTCCGCATGATTTCCTTCACCGTGGAGGGCTGGCTGGGTACGGATACGCCGGTACGCGCTATTATCTGGGCGAAAAAATTCAGCCCTTTCAGCATGAGTGAATCCACCGGGTTCACCTTCTTGAATCCTTTCATGAACTTCCGGTTCATTTCCTTCATTTTTTCAGGATCGGCGACCGGAATCTCGCCGGTACCCTTGATCACCAGGGCCTTAAGGTTCTTGCTCCCCATAACAGCGCCGAGGCCCGAGCGCGCGGCTATCCTTCCGCCGTCGGTGACAATGCCCGATATGAACGACACTTTTTCGCCCGATTTACCGATCGATGCCACCTGGACCTTTTTGTCCTTCAGCTCTTTCTGGATCAGCTCTTCAGTCTCGATGGTGTCCTTTCCCCATAACTTTTTCCCGTCCCTGATCTCTACTTTCCCGTCGTTAATATAGACCCATACGGGACTTTTGGCCTTACCGGTAAAGAAAACCGCGTCGAAACCGGCTTTTTTGATCTCTACCGAAAATTTTCCTCCCGAGTTTGCGTCGCCCCATCCCCCGGTAAGAGGCGATTTCCCCACCACCATGAACCGTCCTGAGAAAAAGGCGCCGGTACCGGTAAGCAACCCGGAACAGAAACCCAGGTGCGCTTCAGGAGATAGAGGATCGATCCCGGCCTTCTGCCGCTGGGTGATGACTGCGGCGCCCAATCCGTAACCGGAGAGATATTTTTTATAGAATTCATCGCCTGGTTCAACGATTTCCTTTTTTCCGCTGGAGAGGTTGATGATTATGTATTTGCCCATGTAGCCGCCCATTATAAGGACCTCCGTTTGCATGTAGGTTGCGCATTCATTATCAATATGGGATACGAATTTTCATTTAGCAAGAAAAAACCGTGGCGGCGGGTATTTTTTTGTTATACAAGGGTTGTTCATTAAATGAACAGAATCTTGATTTCATGTAGTACGTCTTAACATGATGCGCGGTAATCCGCTGCGCGGTAATCCGCTGCGCGGTAATCCGCTGCGCGGTAATCCGCTGCGCGGTAA
>CAZUXY010000051.1:26480-32043 GCA_964624235.1 uncultured Leptospirales bacterium
GGTAATCCGCTGTGCGGTAATCCGCTGTGCGGTAATCCGCTGTGCGGTAATCCGCTGTGCGGTAATCCGCAGTGCGGTAATCCGCTGTGCGGTAATCCGCAGTGCGGTAATCCGCGTAAGGGAGCGGACGGTGATTCGGCCTATATGAGCCTCAGCCACCGGCGGTATTTTTTGTTCCTGCCGCTCAAGAGATCGTTCATGCTTTCGATGATTTTTCCCGTAACGGGACCGGGGCATTTTCCCCCCAGTGCCTTTCCCTCGATGGACAGCATGGGGCGTACGTGTTCGAAACTTGAGGCGAAAAATCCTTCGTCGAGCGTCAACAGTTCTGTGGGCAGGATGTCCGAGATATCCACGGGAATATTAAGGTCGCGGGCCAGTTCGATGACCGCCATGCGGGTGATGCCCGAAAGCACTTTTTCGAGCGGTGGTACCCTGAGCACGCCTTCCTTCACGAAGAAAGCGCTGGAGGTGACACCTTCGGCGACGTAACCCCTCGTATCTATGAGCAGCACCTCGTCCAGTTCTTTTTCCCGCGCCTCCATCATGGCAAGGTAGGCGTTGACGTAGTTGCCGGTTACCTTGGCGTGTACCGGAACGATGTCAGGATCCATCTTCCGGTATGATGATATCCCCACCTTCGCGGGAGACGAAAGATCTTCCTTATTAAAACCGAGGTCAGCAAAATCAATGGTGAATACGGCAATGTCGATTTTGTTGTTCCTGGGCAGGATGGTGTATTCCTCGGATGGGTAATAGGCGAAAAGCTTCGCGCCTCCTTCCCTGATACCGTTCTCGCGGGCGGTAAGCACGCAGGCATCCATGATCTCAGCCGGACCGTAAGGGAGTTCCATGCGCATGAGTTTCGCCGAATGGAAAAGCCGGTTGATGTGTTCGTTCAAGCCGAAGTAGGCGGGGCCGTCGATTGTGGCGACGATATCCATGACCTCAAAAAGCGCGGTTCCTCTGCTGAAACTGTGAGAAAGCAGCGGGACCGAGGCCTTATCTCCCGCAACAAAACCGCCGTTTATCCATGCCTTCACTGTTGCTTTCCATCCTGGAATAATGATGGGCAATAATAGGGTCCCTTTTTGCGGCGTCAAACATATTACATGAAAGCCGTATGACCGGAATTCCGCTTTTCGGGGGTCAGAGCCCCCATAAGGGAGGGGCAATACCGGCAGATGTGTTTTTCAGAAGATATCCATACCCCGTTTCCCGTACCCGGCCTGAAAATTTCTTGATCATGAATACTGTTATCATACAGTGTATTCAGGCAACCATCTGCATGCAGGGCTCTGACCCCGATATGCCGCCCGATGCCGGGGAAAGCGGTACGGTGAGAAACGGGATTTCTCTCTTCCCGTACAACCCCGGGGTTACTCACCCCAGAACCAGGAGATTCGGCCATGAAGCCCAACACCATCATTATCAATCCGAAAGACAATGTGGCCGTTGCACTGGTTGATCTTTCCCGGGGGGAGATGGTGATGCTGCCTGACGGCACCGGGTTTGCCGCCCTGGGCAGCATCCCCTACAGCCACAAAGTCGCGCTCAGGGATTTTTCCCCCGGGGAGGAAATTTTAAAATACGGCGAGATCATCGGGCGTGCGAAAACGGTCATTAAGCGGGGTGATTGGATTCATACTCACAACCTTGAGATCAGCGAAAAGTGAAGAGGGAGCAACATGCACACATTCATGGGATATGAACGGCCCGACGGATCGATAGGCATAAGAAACCATATCGCGGTGCTGCCTTCGGTATCCTGCGCGAACGGTGTGGTGGCGGCCATTGCGCGGGAGGTGTCGCGGGCCGTGCCTCTGTATCACGGTCATGGCTGCGGACGGGGGGGAACCGACCTGGAACTGCACGGCCGGACCCTGGTCAATCTCGCAAGGAATCCCAATATCGCCGGGGTGCTGATAGCGGGTCTGGGGTGTGAGGTGTTCAGGGCGGAGAACCTGGCGATGGGAATATCCGCCTCGGGAAAACCCCTGCGGCATTTTTCCATACAGAATGAAGGGGGATCGCAAAAGGCCGCGGCAAAAGGGATCGTAATGGCAAGGCAGATGATCGAGGAAGCGGAGGGGATAAGAAGAAAGGAGTACCCCCTGTCGGAACTCACCCTGGGTCTGGAGTGCGGTGGTTCCGACGCATTCTCGGGCGTTACGGCGAATCCGGTCGTGGGTCTGGTCGCCGACTGGCTTGCGGGCGAGGGAGGAAGGGTGATCCTTTCGGAAACCACGGAAATGATCGGTACCGGCCGCATACTGGAGCGCAGGGCGAAAAACCGTGACATCGCCGCGGCCGTAATGGAAAAGGTTAACGAAGCCGAAAAACGGGCACAGGAGATTATGGGGCCGCTGGCGCAGTTCGTGATCGCTCCGGGCAATATGGACGGCGGCATGAGTTCCATCCGCGAAAAATCACTGGGGTGCATAATTAAAGGAGGTAGTACGACTATAAACCAGGTGGTCAGGTACGCGGAACAACCCTCCGAACGAGGGCTGGTGATCATGGATGGTCCGGGCTATGACACGGAATCCATGACGGGACTGGCGGCCGCCGGTTCCCAGGTGATCGTGTTCACCACGGGGAGGGGGAACCCAATCGGATTTCCCGTGGTGCCCGTCATCAAGGTGGCAAGCACCAGCAGGGTCTATCACGCGGTGGAAGACGATATAGACATCAATGCCGGCGCCGTGCTTGAAGGAAAGCTGCTGAAAGAAGTCGCGGAGGAATTAAAGACCATGCTGCTTGGAGTATTGAACGGCGAACCGGTAAAAGCCGAAAAAAACCGGCAGGATGGAATCATCTGCATGTACACTCAGACTTCTTCGTTTTAATGCAATGCCGTCGGCGCTGAACCATTATTCTTCTTGCTCCTGGAATTGTTTTATGGTAAAAAATACTTGAAAATTAACCGCATATGTATACTATTCAAAGAAAAGAGCGAGTGCTCACTCGTTTCAGCTCTTACATAAGGAGGAGGTCTATGCCGTTACGCCAGGAAGAAATAAAAATTTTCAAACAAAAGGCCAGGGAGATACGAAGGACCATCGTCGATATCACTTTCACCGCCGGCGGCGGCCATATCGGGGGTTCGCTTTCCCAGACCGATGTGCTGGTGACGCTTTATTACAAGTACCTGAATATCGATCCGTCCCGTCCCGCGTGGGAAGACCGAGATCGTATGATACTCAGCAAGGGCCACGGCGGCCTGGGATGGGCCGCGGTACTGGGAGACAAGGGGTATTTCGACAAGTCTCTGCTGAAGAACTTCAACAAAACCGGGTCCCCTTTCGGTATGCATCTGGACATGCTGAAAGTGCCTGGCTGTGACGCCTCTACCGGCTCGCTGGGACACGGCCTGGCGATCGCCACGGGCCTCGCCATCGGCGCACGGAAATCGGGCAAGACCTGGCGTACCTACTGCATGATGGGTGACGGGGAGCTCTGCGAGGGGGCGGTCTGGGAGGCTGCCATCATCGCCGTTCATCATAAACTGGACAATCTTACCGCTTTCGTGGACCGCAATAAGCTCATGATCGACGGGCCCACCGAGGAAATCACCAAGCTGGAAAGCCTGAACGACAAGTTCGCCGCGTTCGGATGGGAGGTGCTGCGTATCGACGGCCATGATTTTGACGCCATCGCCGCCGCCATCGAGAAAGCTCACACGATAAAGGGAAAACCGACGGTGATTATATGCGACACCGTCAAAGGCAAAGGAGTGGACTTTATGGAGGACGACTACAAGTGGCATTACGGCGGACTTAACTCCGACATGCGCGACCAGGCACTGGCGAGCATAGACAAATACTATGGAAATCTCTAGGAGGAAGCGCCATGGCAGAAGGAATGACGTGGTCAATCGAAGAAGCCGACAAACTCACTCAGGCCGAGATATACGGGCAGGTGCTCACCCAGATGGGAGAGAGGGACAATAAGATAATCGCCATGACGGCGGACCTGGCAAAATCCACCAAGATAGGCGCTTTCAACGTGAAATTCCCCGACCGCTTCATCAACATGGGGATCGCCGAGAACTCACTCTTCGGCGTCGCGGCGGGGCTGGCCCTGGCCGGGTACAAACCGGTGGTATCGACCTTCGCCGTTTTCACGGCGCTGCGCAGCGCCGAGCAGGTGCGCACCGATATCTGTTATCAGAACCTCAACGTAAAGATAATCGCGACCCACGCCGGCATCTCTTTCGGGCAGGCCGGATCAACCCACCATTGCACCGAGGACATCGCGGTGATGCGATCGTTCGCTAATATGACCGTTATCGTGCCGGCGGACGGTATCGAGACCGGCAACGCCGTCGAGGCGGCCATGAACTGGCCCGGTCCCGTGTACATCCGCATCGGCCGCGGTTTCGAGCCGCCGGTGCATACCAGGCGCGATTACGGTTTCCAGATCGGGAAAGCGGTCACCATGCGCGAGGGTATGGACGTCACCATCATCTGCTGCGGGGTGACGGTGCTGCAGGCGGTAAGGGCGGCCAGGGTGCTTGAGGGGCAGGGCCTTTCGGTGAGGATACTCAATCTGCACACCATCAAGCCCATCGATAAAGAGGCGATCATAAAAGCGGTCACCGAGACCCGGCGCATAGTCACCGTGGAGGAGCACAATGTCGAGTGCGGCCTCGGGAGCGCGGTGGCCGACGTTATCGTCGAGAGCGGTAAGGCCTGCGCCTTCAAGAAGCTGGGAATCCCCGATGTGTTCGCCATCGTGGGTTATCCCGAAGACCTCTATAACTATTACAAGATCGACGCCGACGGCATCGTCGCGGCCATAAGCGAACTGATGGGCAAGGAAATCGAAGAAGACGAGAACTGGGACGATGAAACATAAAGGAGGTGCAAACCATGGCTGACAAGATACTGCTGGCCAACCGGATCGTGCTGCGGTCGGTACTGCCCCTCATGAAGGTCTACTATCACGAGGTTCCCGGTATCCACAGCGGCTGGCTGAAAAAGGTCGACGGCGTCATCCAGTTCTCCATCAAAGGGACCGACACCGGCGCCTATATAGAATTCAAGGACGGCGAAATAGACGTGCTGCAGGGCGTACACTCTTCGCCACACATCCACTTTGCCTTTAAAACGGCCGATGACATGAACAAGATGTTCACCGGCAAGGTTGGGCGGCCGCCTTCAATAAAAGGGCTGTCGAACATCAAACTGCTGCTGAAAATGCTTCCCCTGCTGCTGGGCCTGACACTGCTCTTGCCGAACAAGCAGCCGAAAAAAGACGACCTGCGTCTGCTTAAAGTCAAGCTCACTCTCTTTATGGTGATGAACGCCCTGTCGCAGCTCAACAAAGGCGGCGACGAGGACATGCGGGCCTGGACGTCGAAGATGCCCGACCGCATCTTCCAGCTTTCGGTACAGCCCGACGGGCCGGCCGCCTATCTCAGGGTAAAGGCGGGAAACAGCAAATCGGGGAGAGGGCTCTATGCACGGAAAGCGCCCTTTATCCATATGATATTCAACGGACTCGACGGGGCCTACAAGGTGCTGGCCCAGAACAAGGACACCGTGAAAGCCATGGGTGA
>CAZUXY010000052.1:0-32007 GCA_964624235.1 uncultured Leptospirales bacterium
GGAAGCCGGTGCTTCAATGGGGATCTATTACGGCCTGGATCTGGATTTCACCGCCCCTCCGGAATGGACCTTTATGGAAGCCCATTCGGAATACTATTTCGCCCCGGCTTTCAAAGACTATTTCACCCCTCGGGTGAAAGGATCCGCCTATCATTCACGTTCCGCGCGCACCGACCTGGGCTTGCTGCACTACAACTACCTGATCCTGAAAGGATCCGTCGATCCCGGTATAACCCTTTTGCGAAGGCTCAGAATATACGCCGGCTACGGAAATGAAAAAGTATACATATACAACAGCGAGGAAGACCCCGGGGCGGACTACAACGTCAGTATCAATGAAGATACCGAATTCTGGAATTACCTGGAGTTCAGCATATTGTTTCGTGACATGCCCTGGGACATCTCGTATCTGCTGGACCGTCGTTTCACCCTGCGGCACAGCTATTATTTCAACGGGAATAACAAGTTCCACGAAATGGTCATCCAGGGGAAGGTGTCTCACGAGTTCAAGAACCTCAGTCTGGGGTTCCTGAGGGCCGATTATTCAAGGTTCTGGCGGCGCCCGCCCTTCTATCATGAGTTCGGCGTATCCTCCAACAACTTCAAGGGACTCATGGGGAAGGGCTATCACACCAGACGCATCCTCAGGGCGGACAGCGAATACTGGGTCCCGCTGTACCGGGATTTTATTTACGGCGGCGTCTATGCCGACGCGACCTGGTTTGAGGGATCGGGTTACGATCTCTCGGGAGAACAGGGAGCGGTGGTTGCCGGGATTTCTGGCCATTTCATCATTCTCGATCAGTTTGAGTTCAATATCTACTATGGATGGGACCTCCTCTTTTCCACCCGCCAGTCCCAGGGCAACCTCTACTTCAATCTTGAGAAGAAATGGTGATATTTCCGGACGGAACCCTGCGTAGTGGTAAGGGCGCCGCTGTACGGTGGGTGCGCGGATGACCTCCGCAAAGGGAACCGGTACCGGCGTAAGGGACCGTAACAGCGTGGAAATTCTGGAGGGAGACATTCTGCGCGTGAAATATGAATATCTATTCAGGGTTCACCGCGACCCCTGTTCGGGAGAATGGGCGGTGTCCGATATGACGGGTTTTCATCGGATATCCCTGGCTCGGGTCGCCCTGTATGGAGAGGTGGTGCTTGCGGACCGCGGTGCGGGTTCAGGGTTTAAGGGCTTCGTAAAGGACGATAGCGGCGGCTACTGATGCGTTGAGGGACTGTACGTTGCCCCGAAGGGGAATACATACGCGGTGGTGGCATTTCTCCGCGGTGAGTCTGCGCATGCCTGAGCCCTCGCTTCCTAGAACGATAACCATTGGTTTCAGTTCCTTCAGCATCTGCGGTTCAATATCACCGCAGACGTCGGTTCCTATGATCCAGAACCCGGCTTCCCGTGCCAGATCAAGAAACCTGGCTATGTTGGCGACGATGAGTATCTTTATATGCGCCGTAGCCCCGGCTGAGGTCTTGACCACCGTCTGTGAGATCGGCGCTGAATGAGAACGGGAAAGCACGACCCCATCACCTCCCAGGGCCTCGGTCGACCGGATTATGGAACCGACGTTGTGCGGATCGTTCATCTGGTCAAGCACCACAATGACCCCCCTCTTCCCGGCGACCTTTCTGATAAAATCGTCATCCCGCAGGGTTTCCGCCGGCTCTCTTAAAATAAGCATGACCCCCTGGTGGTGAGACGACGACTCATAGCGGCCGAGTACCCCTTTTTCGCAAAAGGTGGTTTTAATCCCTCTGCTTCGCGCGGTATCGATGATGAGGTCTATTATCTTTCCGTGTGCGCCCTTCTGAACCAGCAGTTCCGCCGTGGAGGCGGACGGGAGGACCCGAAGGTATTCCAGAACCGGATTGCGGCCTGTTACCGTCTTCTCTTCCACCGTGTTCCGTCCCTGGTGTCTTCAAGTAGTATGCCTTCAGATTCGAGCCGCTTTCTGATCTCGTCGGCGCGCGGGAAATTTTTT
The DNA here is from genome assembly GCA_964624235.1 of uncultured Leptospirales bacterium. GTDB lineage: Bacteria > Spirochaetota > UBA4802 > UBA4802 > UBA5368 > CAZUXY01. Next base: position 1,995 of record CAZUXY010000052.1, read on the forward strand.
TGTTTTTTGCATTCTGCCCTTTCGTGTATCAGCGATTCGATGCGGCCGGCGTCGATGTCGCTTCCATCCGGGAGAGGGAAGAAAATCACGCCGAGCACCAGGTCGATCCTTTCCATGGTCTCGATCACGTAGCGGGCGTCAGCCGCAGAAAGACTGTTTTCATCGATGAACCCGTTTACCGCATGCATAAAGTCAAAAAATCTTCCCATGGCGCCTGAAATATTGAGATCATCATCCATCTCACGGGAAAAAGCGGATATCATGGTTTCGCCGGCTTCCTTTACCCGGGGATTTTCACCGCCTTCGGGGAGGCCTTTCAGCCGGACCAGCAGATTGTCGATACGGTCCAGCGCGCTCTGGGCCTGCTGCAGTCCCGCCATGGTGAAGTTGAGCTGTTTGCGATAATGCGCGGTGATGAGCAGGTAACGTATGGCCCGGGGTGAATGTCCCGAGGAGATCAAATCCCGAAGGGTGTAAAAGTTCCCTTTGGATTTCGACATCTTGCTGCCTTCCACCAGGAGGTGCTCCACATGGATCCAGTAACGGACAAATGGCTCACTGTATGCCGCTTCGCTCTGGGCGATCTCGTTTTCGTGATGGGGAAAGATGAGGTCTACTCCGCCGGTATGGATGTCAATTGTGCTCCCGTAAATTTGTCGCACCATGGCTGAGCACTCGATGTGCCATCCGGGCCGGCCCGCGCCGAAGGGCGTGTTCCACGAGGGTTCGTCTTTGCCCGAGGATTTCCACAGGGCGAAATCCCTGACGTCGTCCTTGGCGTATTCATCGGTGTCGTAGCGAAGGCCGGTTTTGATCTCCCTGGACTCAAGCCGGCTTAAACCGCCGTAATTTCCGAACCTGGATATGCTGAAATAGATAGAGCCGTCTTTTTCGTACGCTATGCCTTTGTCGAAAAGCCGTTTTATTATATCCACCATGGCGTCGATGGATTCGGTCGCGCGGGGATAATGCTCCACCTTTTCTATATTCAGGGTTTTCAAATCCTCGAAGAAAATCTCCGTGTACCGGCCGGTATATTCAGAGAGGGTGATGTTTTCCTGCCGTGATCCCGTTATGGTCTTGTCGTCCACGTCGGTGATGTTCATGGTGTGGTCCGGCCGGTAACCGCTGAATTTCAGGTACCGGCGCAGAAGGTCGTTGAAAATGAAGGTACGGAAGTTGCCGATATGGGCGTAACTGTAGACCGTGGGTCCGCAGGAATACATGGTCACCGGCGGATAGTCCGAAGGTTTTTCCTTCTTGACGCCGCCTGGAATAAATTCCACGATGCCGGCGGCCAGGGTATTGTAAATTTTCAGGGCCATGGGATCCTCCGCGGTATTCAGAAGGCGTTATATAAAATTCCCGCTGTATTGTCAAAATAAATGTGAAAACGCGGTTTTATCGAGGACCGGTTCGCCATAACCGGACTTATTGATGACGGTTTCGATACAGGGAGAGTTGTTATCCATGCGGAGAAATGCAGCGGTTGGGCCGGCATCCCTTTGCTATAGGGCGCCTGTCTCCTTCCCCTCATCATCGAGAGATACTTCCTCAACCTGGGTGTACTCCACTTTGGGTATCTCGATCTCCTCCTCGACCTTCACCGCCGCCGGTTTTGCGGGGGCCATGAACATATCGGGGCTTATGGGGATTCTGTCTGCGTATTCGGGGCGCAATTTATAGTATGCCAGCAGCATGTGCAGCTTTTTAATGTATTCGATAAGCTCCTTGAGCTTTTTGTTTTTCCGTTCTGTGGTGGTTCTGGACTCGATAATGAGTTTTTTTAATATATCATTCCGCCGCCGGAGTTTTGCCTGCAGTTCCTGAACGCTTTCATAGTACTCACGGTTTACGCGCTTGAAATCGATGCGCGCCAGGATAATGTCCCCCTCCTCCTTGTCCTTTTCAACCGATTCAAGGATCTCGTTGAGTTCCTTGACGGAAAAGAGATCTTCCGTGGAGGTCTGGATCCAGTGCTGGCCCTCATCGTCGGTAAATTCAGTCAGGTCGGGAATACTGGTTTTTTTTGCTCTCTTCATGGATTCCGGCCGATAATCGGGGAAACTCTCCAGTTTAACGGTTGCACCGGATAAAAAATAACTACATCCGCCGCAACGCGTCTATCATTTTTTCGTATCCGGCTTAATTGCCGATCAAACCGGTTTCAGGGTTATTATCGACATGTCCGTGCTATTATTTTCGCATTATTAGCTCCGGTAAGGGTTTTTTACCGTCTCCCTGTAACTGTTCCGCCTTAACAGGTTTTTTCTGGGGGAGGGGACGGCATACCGCGGCAAAATTACCGGTCTGGAGGCTTTTTCCTTTGACAAAACGCCGTCGTGTGCAGAAGCTGACATCCTGCCGTAACGCTATCTGCCGGTCACGGCGAATAGAACAAACAGCAGTATGAAACCGGAAAAAGTACTGATCAACAGGCTGCAGGAGCTGGGCGAACTCCTGGTAGACGAACCGATGCATCTCCATACGACTTTTAAGACCGGAGGGCCCGCCGATCTTTTATTCTATCCCCGGGATGTGAATTCTTTAAGTGGCGCGTTGCGGCTTTGCCGTGAATACGATATTCCCGTTCAGCTGGCGGGAGGAGGTTCCAACCTGCTGGTGGGAGACGGCGGTATACGCGGCATGGTGATCGTCTGCGCCGAGGACAGACCGCTCAGCGGAAACATGAGGATTACTGAAACCGGACTGGTCTACGCGGATGCAACGGTGAGGAAAAGGTCTTTTCTCTCATTCTGCATGGAAAACGGGCTTGAGGGAATGGAGTTCCTGGCAGGCATACCGGGTTGCCTCGGGGGCGGAATAATAATGAACGCGGGCACCACTATGGGTACTTTCGCCGGCATACTCGAAAGGGTCGAGTATTTAAATTTTGATGGTGAACAGGGATATCGCATGATAGACGCGGGTATGGCCCGGTACCGGCATCTGGATGTAGGCAGGGGGATGTGCATTACCGGCGCTTTTTACCGGCTGGGAAAAACCGGTGATCCTGCCGCGGTGCAGATGAGGGTGAAAGCTGCGGTAGAGGAACGGAAGGCGAAACACCCGCTGGATTATCCCTCCGCCGGATCGGTTTTCAAAAATCCCGACGGTGCGTATTCCTGGAAGCTCATTAATGACGCCGGGCTTCGCGGCTACAGGCTCGGCGGGGCCATGGTCTCGGAGCTCCACACGAACTTCATTATAAATTACGACAACGCCAGTTCACTTGATATAAAATCCCTGGTAGAGTACGTACAGAAGAGGGTTAAGGAAGAATTCGGCGTTTTTCTGGAACCGGAAATCAGAATGATAGGAGATTTTTAGCGTGATCTGCACGGATCGTAACAGCAAGCTGGAGGAGGCGGTTTTTTGCGCTCTTGATTTCGAGACCACCGGGATCAATCCGGTAGTGGACCGGATCGTCGAGGTGGGGATGGTGAAATTCACCATGGCTGAAGAACTCTCGGCATATTCAACGCTTATCAATCCCCAGCGGCATATACCTGAAAACGTGGTCTCGATACACGGCATCACCGATTCCATGGTCAAGGACGCACCGTTGATTAAAGACCTGCTTGGCAAAATGGTGGATTTTATCGATGGATCGCCCCTGATAATTCAGAATCCCCGGTTTGACCTTGCCTTCCTTGAAGTAGCGTTTTTGAACAGCCGTGCGCCGCTTCCCCTGTTCCAGGCCTATGACACGGTGCGGCTTTCCCGCAAAACTTTCACCGATTTTCCCAACTATCGTCTTGAGACCCTTTGTAGAAACCTAGAGATTCTGATAGAGCCGCACAGGGCGCTTTCCGATGCCAGGGGGTGCATGGAAGTATTTCGCCGGGTGGTCCGGTACCACGACAGGGAAGGGATGTGGGGCTTTTCCGATCTGAACCGCCTCCATGGCAAAATGATGGAACCCAGGCTCAGCCGCAAGGAAAAGCAGCAGCTGAATATCAGCAACAAAATCTTTATAGGTGATGTCGTTCAGATCCGGTATATGGATGAGGTGGGTAACGTTACGACAAGGCGGATACTCCCCAAGCAGGTGATTAAAAGCGGAAATAAAACCTTTCTACAGGCATTCTGTTATCTGCGTAACGAAGACCGTTATTTCAACACCAGAAGAATACTGAAGATTTTTTAACGGTCCCTGGTTACCCCTCCCGACGGGGAAGCAACGCTTCCGTTCATCCTGGTGCAGGCGGCAGAAATACAGGGAATAATGGGCGGCTACGGTATATTCAATCGGCGCAGAAAAGGTGTTTAAGCGTTTCGAAAAGTTTTACCACCTTGGGGTCTTTGATGGAATAGTACATGAAATTTGCCTCTTTTCTTCTCTTCAGCAGGTCCATTTTTCTCAATACCGTGAGATGCTGAGAAATATTGGAGATGGATGAGCCGAATTCCCTCTCGATTTCCCCCACGGTTTTTTCGCTCTCCATGAGAAAACAGAGAATCTTCAGCCTGATGGGATGGGCGATGGACTTTAAAATCTCACTGGTCGAATGGGCCTGATCTTCAGAAAACAGCATGATGGTATCCTTTTTCGATTTTCCGCTTGTGGTGAATTTTAGCATTCCATTATCACATTAAATATTTAACCGTCTGTCAATACTTTTTTGAATTTGAATAAAAGATGCTGCCGGTACGGTAGTATCAAGAAACGGGATCAGGCGCTTTTTTTAAGATCTGAAGAGTGAGGGAAGAAAAAGCTGATAAGGTTCAGCATTTCAAATACCCGATGTACGTGCGGGGATATTTTCAGTGTAAGGGACGCTCCATGGTTCTCATGAAAGCATTTCGCAAGGATAAGAAATCCGATAAAAGCGGAATGGATTGATATAGTACCGGAAAGGTCGAAAACAGAGGGCTCCTGAAAACCGGTTTTTTCCATCTGCTGGGAAAGCAGGGTAGCGGTTTCAAGGCCGATTTGTTCGGGAAATATTATTTCATGCATGGCTCCCTCCGTGGAATACAGGGACGATTACGGAAATTTCCCTGTAATTATATTGTCGTAATTTACTGAAAAAAAATTAGTAAAAAATTTTTTCTTAATACGGTATGACCGGGCGCCGCCACGGTACACGTCTGCCCGTAATGGCGGCCCGGCCGGGTGTCCGGTTTTTATGGAAAGCGTGTGTTTTTTTTAAGAAAAAAGTGAAAGAACAGGTAATCTTGTCTATACTACAGTTACAGTAAAGGAGCATTGCCGCCGTGAAGGCCGATACCGAACGGGAAATTATATAAGGTGACGTAAAAAGTTGGATGGCAACGTAGTTTTTATGAATGCATATTTATTTTTGGGTACAAAAGTACTTGCAAAATCCGTAAATGATCACTCCTATGGGAGTTAAAAGGGCGTAACAGGGATAAATTTTCTGACGGGAACGCTTCCTATGTACGAAACGGTCATGAAACTCCTTGAGAAAAGCGATGACAAACGTCACGCTGATATCGCCATTGATATCAAGCAGTTGAAGAAGCTTTTCATCATGCCCGATTCCCCCGATAAGTTTCAGGAATTTGGCCAGGAGCTGCTTGATCTTATTCATAGTTTCTTTGCGGAAAAGGGCGGGATCCACAGCGAGATATCCATACAGGAACTGGCGAAGATTTTCTCGGATACTGAAATACCCACTGTACCCCTCCGATTACAACAGATACTGGCAGAGATTAAAAGTAAAATCATCCCGCATTCGGTCAAGGTGGGCAATCCCTATTATATAGGGCATATGACCAGCGCCATTCCCTATTTTATGGTGCTCCTGGAAATGATCATTGCCGCCCTCAACCAGAACCAGGTTAAAATCGAAACCGCCAAGGCCTCGACTTTCCTTGAGAGGGAGCTTATCGCCTGGGTCCACCGACTCATTTTCAACCGTTCCGCCGGATTTTACAAAACCCATATCCAGAACCACCGCATCGCCCTTGGAAACGTGACCCTGGACGGCACCATGGCGAATCTGACCGCCATGATGGTGGCCCGGAACAGGTCTTTCCCCTCCTCGGGCCGTTTCCCCGGTATCAGGAAAGCGGGTCTGTACGAGGCATTCAAGTTCTATCGCTGCAGGCGGGCCGTGATTCTGGTTTCTTCGCGGGGCCATTATTCCATTGAGAAAACGGCGCGGATGATCGGTCTGGGGAACAACAACGTCATTAAAATTCCCGTGGATTCCCACAACCGTATCGACCTGGACCATCTGCGGAAAGTGTGCAATCAGATCGAAGAGGTGAACCGTAATTCCGACGAGAAAATAAAAATCATTTCACTCATCGGTATCGCCGGCACCACCGAAACGGGAAATATCGACAACCTGTGGGAATTGGGCCGTATCGCCGCTCAGTATAAAACTTTTTTCCATGTTGACGCGGCGTGGGGTGGGGCGCTCCTCATCGTCGATAAATACCGTAACATGTTTAAAGGGATAGAACAGGCGGATTCCGTGACCTTTGACGCCCATAAGCTGATGTATTCACCCCTCTCCATGGGAATGATACTGTTCCGCAAGGAAACAACCCTTAACTACATCAAACACACTTCAAATTATATCATCCGTCCGGATTCCGTGGACCAGGGCAGGTTCACCCTTGAGGGGTCCCGCCCGTTTTCATGCCTCAAGCCGTGGGTGACCTTTAAAATCTTCGGGGTCGGAGGGTTCAGGCTGCTCTTCAGCCACGCATTCAGCCTGACCGACACGTTAAGGAGGCTGATCGAGGAACATCCTAATTTTGAAGCGATGAATAATCCTGAACTCTTCATCTTCAATTATCGCTTTGTACCCCACCTCGTCGTCCAGAAGCTTGAAAAGATGATGAAAGAACTAGACAATGAACAGGACCCTTACCATTTGATGAAGTTACTCGGACGGATCAAGAAGACCAATGAGATCCTCAACGAGCTTAACATCGAACTCCACCGTGCCATACGGCAGGAGGACAACAGCTTTGTTTCACGCACCATGCTGGAATCCACCAGGTATGCCCCCCAGAAAGTAGTGGTGTTAAGGGCCATCACGATAAATCCCCTCACCACCCAGGAAATCCTTTATGAAATCGTGGATGAACAGAATCGTCTGGGGGAGAAAATCCACACGAGCACCTTCGCCGGTTCCCTTGAAAAAATCTGAGACCGCCTTACCGCATGACCTGCTCCTGCTTTTTTCGCGACTGTTGTTTGCGGGGATTATGGTCGCTGTCCCTGCTGTCGCCGGTACCGAACGGCTTCCTGTTACAGGGACAGCCGACTTGACCGCCGTCGCGGGAAGGGTGTATTTGAAAGACGGAGCGTTAATGCGGTTTACTCCCCAGGGTGAGATCAGGGTTCCGGTGGAGCCGGGAGTGCTTGTGCTGCATCAGCGGCGCGATGAGGTGTATTATCTCAGAACGGTCTCCACGGATGCCGGCCGGGGCTCTCGCAGTTATGCCGGCTTTTACCGCCTGACAGCGGGAAGCGGGGGTGAGATCCTTTTCAAGGGAGAGGTGAAAAACGCCGGAGCGTTGCGGCTTAACGGTGATTCGGGGCGCTGGTTTCTGCTGGCAATGAAGGAAGACAGCACCGATGGCACGCTGTACAGCGTCGACATCAACAGCGGCCGCTGCTCGTCTGTAGAGGGGGTGCTGGATTTCATTCTTTGCGGGGGCGTCCCGGTGATGATTATAAAGGGGGCGACCGGACTTTCTCTCAACTTTAATGGGGAAATGATGCCCCTGCTGCTTGACGGTTCCGCTACCATTAAAGCGGGCATGGATGAAAGAATATTGTTTGTTTCCAATGGATGCGATACCGAGATCATCGACATAACGGCCATGCGCAGCCTTTACCTGTATTCATCGGAAACCGCATACGCCGTTCCCGGAGAATACAATCTGATTATCGAGGCCGTAGACCTTGAAGCCGGCGCCGCCGGTGATGAAAAGATATTTTACCGCGTAACGGTAAACGGCATAGAAACCGGCCGCACCGATACGGGTCCGGCCGTCGCCCCGAGGATATTCAAGACAAGGGTAACCACGGGGCGGTACGCAGTTGTGATGATGGAACGCTGGGAGCTTGACACCGGAAAGGAACGCTATGTGAGAAGCAATAACATCAAACAGCCGGGTCCCCTGCGTATATATATGCCTGAAAACCTGGTGATGAGTCTGCGCCTCCGTTATACCGGACGTGGCTATATACACACGATGAAACCGGTGACGGCGAAACAAGCCATTCCTTGACCCGTAAAACCTGAAGTCGCTGCCGGGGAAAACAAAACGGGGACGGCATTGACATCGTCCCCGTTGCTATTCATAAGTTTATCAGCGGTTTTATTTGAAATCATTTATCCTTTCGGATTTCTTTTCATCCTGCTGCACAATTTCCTGGAGGTGCTTATACTCGGGAGATTCCACCCCGTACTGTATTTCCGCGGCTATGAGCATGTTGCGGTTTTTAAGCATTTTGTACTTGATCTCCTCGTCTTCCGATCCCTGCCGGAATTTTCCGACCATCGCCTCCATAAAACCATAACAGCTGGTAAGATACTTATAGGCCCACACGTCTTTCTTGGTTTCTTCGTTGATGGCGATATATCTCTCAAGTATGGGTATGCAGGGTTTCAGGTTATGCAGATCGTACTGTGAGGAAACATAGACCTGGAACAGGCGTATCTGGAAATTTATAAACTTCGGCTCTTTGCGGACCTCGGTAAACCGTATCTCGTCGAGGTGATTGATGGCGCGGGTGAAGTACGTTATGGACTTCATCTTCGCCTCATATTTCAGTTTGGCGATCTGGCGTGCTTCCTGGTTTTTCCTGTCTATTTCCTGCCAGTACCATCGCTCATTAAGATTTTTCTTTTCCTTGTTGGCGCTGGTGAGCTTATTGACCTCGTTTTCCATGTCTTCAAGAATATCCAGACCCGTGGCGTACTCGTCGATGGCGAGTTTCAGCAGGTTTTCTGAATATTCCTTGTTCAGTTTCTCCAGGTCTTTCAGCGCCTTTACGTAGGGCTTGAAGTCCTTTATCCTCCAGCCGCCGATATCCTCTTCCTTTTTCTCTTCTACTTTCTTTTCTTCTTTTTTATCCTCTTTCTTCGCGGCTTCCTGGGCATTGACCGTATTCACCGTTAAAAACGCTAAAACCGCCAGGAAGAAGAAAGGGTAGATGTGGATATTTCTTGATTTCATAAATAATAACCTCTTCATAATAATAAAAAACCGGTTATGTTTCCCGACAGACCCTGAACCCATGCCCTCCCGGAAGGGGGCCCTTTACGAAAATAAAGAAAGTCCAGGAACAATGCAAATGATACGAACCAGTGTTCTAATCAATTATCGACAGTGCGGGGAGGAAAATTTATCTTTTTTCGTTGATCGGGACGCGCTTCTTTTTCCCTCATAAAACGTTCCAGCAGGTACCGGGCCCATTGGGCGGCAATATGGCCGTTCCCTCTTCTCAACACCGTAACAATCCCGTATTCGTCATTCCCCCCCAGGAACAGGCCGTAACCGGTATGGGTGTTGGTGCCGGTGACGACAGTGGAAGTCTTGCCCCAGAGGAGTTTCCCGGGGGTATTTTCACCGTCATTTTTACCGGCCGACAGGTGTGAGAAAAGGAGGTCGTAATTTCCTTCAGGACCGTAGGGTTTCAGCGGAAGCGACGCCGTCCCTTCTCGAACGGTACCTGCCAGGGCTTCTGCCAGCATGCTCCTGAGATCGGGCGACATTTTCCTACGGTAAGATTCTATCCCGCGGTCTTCCGTCTGGACGGGCCCTAAGAGACGAGCCAGGGTCATAAGTTCTTTCACGGAAAATACGATACGAAAATCGGTCCCCGAGAGGAGCCGGGTGAATTCCCTTTGATCGGCGGTAGCGGGAAGCCCGGCCCCTATGCCCAGCGCAGCGGACATTTCCCGCATGAACCGGTTCAGTCTGCCGGGTGCCAGATGGCGCCCCAGTGAGGCGAAATACAGGTTGCATGAATGGCTGAGCGCCCCCGGGAAATTGAGCCTGCCGTGCCCTTCGGGTTTCCAGCATTTTTCAGGCATAAGCTCCGGATCGCCATGGCGCCCCCGGCAGGTGTAAACATGTTCCCTGAGGAGATCCTCCCTCTCCATGCCGCAGTAGAGTGCGATGCAGATTTTAAAGAAAGAGCCTGCGGGCAGCTTCCTGGAAAGAAACGCCCTGTGCGATATCTGCAGACATGCCCCGGTCCGCAGGGAGAAAACCGCGTATGCCAGATCGAAGGGGGGGGCCTCCGTGTCAGGGCATACTCTATTGAAGGTGATGCCCGGAAAATAGTGGCCGAGGATTTCGTATCGTGTATACCCGCGGCGTGCCAGTTCGAGCGCTCCGTGCTGGCACAGGCCTGCGCCATGGCCCAGGCCATACCCCTTGAAATGAATCAAAGGGCCCCGGTCCATATCCATTCGTACCGAATACGAGTTGCTCTTGAGGAAGTTCCATCCCCTGACGCGGTTGATCTTAAGACGAAAATCTTCCAGCGCGTACACATGGGACCTGTCGCCGCTTTTGATGATCACCGCAGGGTGCTCAGGATCACGGCTGAGTGTAAATGACGCACCCTGCAGCATCCACGGCTCTTTCAGGACCGATGCCAGGTCTGCCCGGTTCAGGGTGCGTTCCCATTCGGTACCGGGACCGCGACACAGGTAGACGCCTTCCGAGGAAATCCAGTCGCGTACGCCCCATGCAAGTTGGTTCCGCAGGCTGAAAACCCCGCTTCCCAGGGTGACGCCGCCACACCGTGAATGGAAAAAGGGTACCTCCTTCATCCTGTCGTTCGCGATGATCCACGGGGAACCCGGAGTGATCCCGTCGCCGCTTTTTGACCTTCCCCGGTAAACCTGACAGTGAGTGAGATCGCAGAAATCGAAGTCTTTGTGTATGCGATGAGGTGCCGGGAAGCCGTACCGGGCCCTTATGATAAGCGCTAGTGCATAGAGCGCCTCGCTACGGTTGAGGGGGACGGCGCCGTACTCGGCCCGGGACGAGTCCATACAGTAACGGTCCAGATCTTCCGACACCACAAGGCTCAGGTTTTCACCGTCGGCGATGATCTCGAGCGGAAGAGGGTAGGTCCTCGTCTCGTTTTCCAGGGATACATCGAACGTCGGTGCGTTACCTGAAATACGTATACGCATCGTTCCCCGCAATGGATACACGCGGTCCCCGGCCGTAATCATGGATACGGCATCACGGAACCCGATCGCGATTGTATCGACGTGCACAGCAGAGATGTCGGGACCGGAATCCATAATGGTGTCTGGCGGAAATTTCATGATGAGACTCTGAAGTGTGCCCTCTTTCAAGAGCCTCAGATGTTTGGACAGTATGGATATCCTCAATCGGGGTGCAGATACCCCCGCCGCAGGGTTCACCCGATCCCCGGAATGCATGAAAACAAGAATTGATGTTACAAGAAACAGGTTTGCCGCACGTACCACGGCTGAGGGTCTTCCTGTTGTCGGCCTCACTTATTTCTTTTTGACTCCTTTTCCGTATGCATTTTCCTTTTCGTGCGGCAGGGTATCACAATACGGCAATTCCCGTGAATGATCGGCCGTGATATCGAGCGCCGAGATCCTGTCCGGGACACTTTCCGTCAGGCCAATCATTTCTTTTCCACCGTGAAGTGGGCCGGTGCAGACCATCCCTGTATCGACGGTTCGTACATGCACTCCATTCTTGCCGGCTTCACGATGAACTCGCCCGGCAGTTCCGCCCGCAGGATATAGGCGACTTCGTATATTTCACCCTTGCGCACCCTGGTGAAGAAGAACACCATCCGGTTGTCCCATCGTTCCGCGTGCACATAGGGCTGGTAGTCGTCGTACGCATTCTGGTCCACCACCTCGAAGCCGGATGGGAGGTAATCTTCAAGCACCATGTACTCGAAGCTGTCCTGTGCCCTGAACCTGACCTTTACCAGCAGTTCTTCCCCTACCTTCAGGGGATTTCCCTGAGAAAGTTTCTGCGGAACCATGTATTCGTTGTTGTTGATGTCCTTTACGCGCCGTATCGAGTAAAAATTACGATACAGACCGATCCCGTTCTCCAGGGACCTGAGGCTCGATTCTTCGGATTTCAGAAAACCCAGGAGCCCCTGCTTTTTGAAATAAAGGTTTCCGCAGAGCGCAAGGTCGAAGCTCGCATCGGGGCCCGCATCCCCCGTTGCCGCTATGCGGTACTGCTTGCCTTTCAGACCCTGCTCCAGGCGTACCTTGCGGGTGAGAACGGTCACCGCGTCGCTCTTCGAGGTGTCGTACGCCAGTGAGGCCAGGGTCTTGCCGTCTAAAGTGAATGAAAGGCTGCCCCTGTCGGTAAGAGCGCCCCGGCTGCCCTCAAGGTAAGCGGTTATGGCGAAGATCACCGTCGCGGTCTCTTTGGTGGAGTTCCAGCGTCCGTCCCTGGTCCTTTTGCCGAGTGAGCTTACCATCTGTGCGGGCAGCGGACTCCGGTCTCCGGATTCCATGAGGGCCGAAAGTACGTGGGCGGTCATCTCGACGTTCCCCCCCTGCCAGCCCCATCCCTGGGCGCCCTGGCTTTCCCAGTAAATCCCCCGTGAGTCCTTTCTCTGCATGCTCTTGAGCAGGGTGGTATAGGCGGGCATGGCCTTGAGTATCCCATCCCTCTCTTCCCGGCTCAGGTTTTGTATCGACCCGGCGGCGGCCATGGCGCGTATAAGGAATGAAAGCTGGTATGCGTTGAGCTGCTTCTGCCTGTTGAAATAAGATATAACGCCCGGCTGCCACCGGCCCCAGAGGGAGTAAACATACAGCAGATAGGCGCGGGCATCGTCTTCGATGAGGTCCTTGCGGGAAAGCATGCGTCCAGCCGCATCCAGGCTGCTTCTTATCCTGCGCTTGTCGAAACCGTACCCCAGGTGTCCGGCCATGTTCAGGGAGTACAGCACGTAACCGGTAATGAATTCGTTGCCGCGGTCACCGTACCACCATCCCCAGGTGCCGTCGTCGTTGCGGGAATTCAGTATCCGCTCGACCCCCTGCGCGATTTTATCGTCCAGTTTAGTGTCGGGGGCAAGGGCGGTCATCCCTTTCTGTTCAAGGAGTTTTTTCAGCGCCATGGCGGGGAGAAACCGGTTGATGGTCTGCTCCATGCAGCCGTAAGGATACTCGGCCAGAAATTTTGAAGCCCTCACCATCTGGATGACGGGGCTGGGATTGACCGATATCTTCAGTTCCACCGGCCGGAATTCAAAATCATCGGTGTCGGACAGCGGGGATATGGTGACTTCCCTGTTCAACGACATATCACCGTAGCCGAAAAGGGTATAGGGAGCCCCGCGGCTTTCAACGGGGACGTTGATTTTCAGCGCGTCCCCGGCTTCCTTGTCGGCGACCGCCCTGTAAAAAAGGGAGAGCGACCGTTTGCCCTCGGGAACGGTGAGGGTATAAAATTCCCTGGCGGACCCGTAGGCCGGCAGGCTGATACTTACCGGTTCATCGGGGGAAACCGCGGTATCGTCGACCCTGAACTCCGTGGTGATCTTTGCCAACCCCCTCGTGGTGTTGCTGTTGACGATGCCTATGATACCCACCCGGTCCCCCTCGATTAAAAACCGCGGTTTTCCTATCCGCGCGATGAGGTCCTGGGTGACCAGTATCTGGTCTTTCTTTTCGCCGACCCTTCCCGCCATATCATGCCCCCGGCTGGTAAGCCTCCAGGTGGTGAGGTTGTCGGGCAGCGTAAACCGCACCTTCGCGAGTCCGTTCGAGTCGGTCTTTATACCGGATATCCAGAACGCGGTATCCATGAATTTTTGACGCACCTTGACCCTGGCGTCCTTGGCCGCGCCCGCCAGTACCGTAATGGGATAAGAATAGGCGGTGGAGACCCAGTTCGAGATCCTGGTGTAAAAGAAATCCAGCATCTTCGGTGTATGGTCGCGCCGAATACGGTATATGGCTTCATCGACCACACCCAGGGAGAGATCCGCTTTTAGCGGCGCTCCCTTGTCATCACTGGCACTGAGAGTAATAGTGGCCTTTTCACCGGGCTTGTAGCGTTCCCTGTCGGGGGTCATTTTTATGGATAGCGCGGTGTCCTGTGAGGGAAGACTAACCCCTACCGTGCTGGTGAACAGGGCGCGGTTTCGCTGCATGGTGGCGGTGATGTAAAGATTGGGCGCGTACTCCCGCCGTATCTTTAGCCGCACCGGTTCGATGTTCCCTTTCATTTTTACGACCTTCCGGTCGTAAATGTCCTTTCCTTCAAGGGTGAGGCACACATACGCGTCGGTGAACCGGCTCTTCAGCAGGCAGGTGATCTCTCCCGGCTCTTTCAACTCGTCGGTATTGACCGCCAGTTCGAGGTTCTTGAACCTGGAATTAATCTCTTCCCCGCCGGGGCCGTATATCCAAACCACCCTCGAGGCCGTTATGGCGTTGTTTTTCCTGTCGCGTCCCTCGGCTACGATGTCGAATTCACCGTACTGATCGAATTTCGCGGGGAGTTCGAGGGTGTGGACGCCTTTTCTGTCGGTATAGATTTTTTTCTCGAAAACGGGTTTGGTGTCGTGTACGTATACCCGCTGCCAAGGCTTCCAGATATAACGAAAGGCCCTGACCTGCACCGGCGCGCTTACGGGTTTGCCGTCATGGGCGATGGTTTTTATGTCCACTTTTTTCCTTTCACTGTTCGAGTAGAAATTCTTCCGGGGATTGATCTTTATGTAAAAGTCGCCGCGTCCCACTTTCACCGAGGTGCTCGAGGTGATGCTTACGTTGGATTTGTCCACCACCGTCGTCTCCAGGGTGATCTCACGGTCATAGGGATAGTCGCCTACATGGAGCTTCATCATGGCCATGCCCGCGTCGTCCAGGAACTTCATGCCGTCGAGCTTGATCCGGTTGTACGATTCGGACGCGCCGTAGTCTTCTTCCCACCAGTATACTGTGTCGGTGTCCCTGAGGCGGGATTCGTAAAACCGGTACCGTATCAGGGCGCCCTTCAGGGGGGCCCCGAAGAAATATTTCACCGCGACCTTGAACTCGGCGGTGTCGCCATTAATGAAGTAGGGCATTGCGGGGGTGATTTCGATGGAGAACTCGGGCTTGCGGTACTGTTCCACATAGAAACGTCCCGATCCGTAAAGATTGTCGGGTGTTTGCCCCACCCTGATCTCGTGTTCGCCCAGTCGGGTATCATTGCCGAGCTTTATGGTTCCCTCAGCGGTGCCCCATTCGTCGAGGTCTGTCGTACCTTCTTCAAGGGTGCTTTCGAAATCCCTGTTCGTTACTTTGTAGTGGAGTCCCAGGCGCGCAAGGGGTTTGAAGCGTTCGTCCCTTTTCTTCCCGATGATCTTGTAGTGAACGGTATCGCCGGCGCGGTACACCGGCCTGTCGGTATAAATGAAAAATTTCTTTTCCTCCTGCAGAAAGGTGTAGGGCGAGCCGGTACTGCAGAAAGCGTAGCTCCCGTCGCGCCCAATCACCAGCACCGAAAGGTGCTTTTCGCTTTTCATGCGCTGCAGGTAGAGGCCTTCCCCGTCGGTGGCCCCCCTGGCAACAATCTTAACCGGCAGGTCCTCGATCCTCTGGGGAGGCTTGTAGGGGTGCACGGATCGGCGGTACTGGGGCCTGACGGGGGTATTATCAAATACCACCACCGATGCCCCTTCCAGCGGCCGGTTGTTCACCAGGTTGGTGGCATAAGCAAAGACCGATTCCCTGGAACGTTTAACCACCACCCCCACGGTGGTGACGGTAAAAAATTTCCGGTCAATGGTCCTTCCCGCGCCGATCACCTCGACGCAGTAACCTCCGGGAGGGAGCGCTTCGCTGAGATCAAGCGACTGGTAGCGCCACTCATAAGGCTGAAAATCCTTTATCCCGGTCTCCCATTTTCGTACCTCTTTGAATCCCTCTTTGCCGGGATCGAGGGCATTGGGGTCACTGCGGCCGTTCAACAGCACCTGGAGGGGGACACGATAAATCCGCGCCGTGATCTTTTCTATGCGGAACGTTTTCAGATTGAACTCGACCTTGGACCCCGGCACGAAGGTGTACCGGTACGCATAGACCTGGACCCTGGGGTCTTTGGGCGTCACCGTAAAATTATGATCTCTGATGCTCTGCCCTTCTCTGATGGTTATGACGGGGGTTTTGATCCCGTGGAACCCCTGGTGTGTGAGCACCATCCGGTAGTTGCCGGGTTTAATGTCTTCGAGGCGGTAACTCCCGTCATGGTATGATGAGGTGGAGTGGCTCACCCGGCCCTGAAGGGTAATATCTATATTCATGGCCGGCGTGTCGATTTCCTTTATTGTGATTTTCCCGGTGATGGTCGCCGGGCGGAAGAGCATCATGGGGAGTGAAAACCGTTCACCCTTTTTTATGTGTTGTATCAGGGCGGTCTCCGCGATATAGCCCTCTTTCTGGAACAGGACACGATACGATCCTTCAGGCAGGGCGTTGAAGCGGTAGCGGCCCTGGGTATCGGTGGAGGTCATCAGCGGCCTTCGGCCGCCCGTCGAATATTCAATATACTGCGGGGTAAGACGCACCTCGACGGCACCCGCGGGGCGGCCCGCCGAATCGGTAACGGTGCCCTCCAGTATGCCTTCGCGGTGTAGTATGATCGTACGGGAACCCGGTTCGATGGTGCCGGTCTGCCGGTAGGGTACATAACCGTCGGCGACTGCCTCGATGGTATACCTCACGTGCTGTATGAAATCATCGATACGGAAATGGCCGCTGCCGCTGGTGGTGAGCCGGTAGTATCCTATCCCGAAACCGGCGTTCTTGATCTCAACCGTGGCGCCGGGGATTCCCTTCCTGGTGGTAGAATCGATGACATATCCCTCGATGACCGCGGCTTTTTTAAGCTCCCTGGTACCCGCGCTCCCGAATCTGGTTCTCCCGTCTTCAAGCACCCGTGGTCCCATGCTTGCGCAGGCCGAAGCGAGCAATCCCAGGAATACGATTATTACCGCTGCCGCTGTTTTTCTCATTATGGTATGCCTCTCCCTGATATATGAATTTTCGTCTCAGGGCCCGGTCATTCGCCGTGATTCGTCCTGCCGGTCAAAGGCCCGAAAGACTGTTGTTATCGCAGGGTGACCGCCCTGAAACCCGTGATCTGTACTACACCCTCGCGCGGCAGTCTGCTTTTTAAATATGCCGTGCTGCGTATTTCTGCGGGAACAAAAACCATCTGCCGGTTGTCGTCCAGCGTGACCGCCACGCCTTCACGTGCGATGTCCAATGTGTCCGGATCATTCACCGGGAACCGGCTGCCGGTCACTGTTATGACTATGCGCGTATCTTCGCTTTCCGCCGCTTCCAGGGTGCGGTAACGGGGATCGCGATACAACGCGCCGCACAGATAATCCCGAAGCACCCGGGCGATATCGTCGCTCTTGTGATAAAAGGCCCCGTAGCATCCCCGCACCTTGTTACGGTGAATGAGTGTCACGAAAAGACCGTGCCGCCCGTAAAAGGCAGGGGTGGAGGGGGGTCCCGGGACGGTGCATTTGATACCGGAAAGCTCCTCGCGCAATATACCGCGCGTCCATTCGAGCAGACGCGACGATTCCGCGGTGCGTGCATAGGCCGCCCATACATGGAGTCCACCATCCCGGGCACCGCCGTCACCGGGGAGTAATGAGGCCGCAATCGCGGCGACCAGGATGCGGAATATCGCTTTTTTCATTGTTTATATACCGGAGGGTAGTGGTCCTTGTAGAGCAATTGTGTTTCCAGAAGCCTGTCCCCGGAAAACTTTTTCCGGTACACATATACATCAATGGCGTTGCGTATCTCACGGCGTCCTTCTGCCAGGGGTATTTCCAGCTCTTCTTCCTCGGTAAAAACCTCATACCTGAAGGGAAGGGGCGTTTCCGCCTTTATAATGAGTATAAGGCTCTTTTCGTTCATTACTGACTCGATCCTGAGTGGATGGCTGTAGGGGTTTTTCATCCTGAGGTTTTTCTTCCCGTACTTTATGGTGGCATCGAGCCCGGGCGGCACATACGAGACCGGCTGGTAGTGGCGTTTGCGTTCCACGATGATGCATCCTGAAAGCAGAAGCGCGTTGAAAAGCGTGGATGAAACCTGGCAGAGCCCTCCTCCGGGCTCGTAGCGCACTTCATCGCGATAGAGTACCCTGCCGTTCATGAAGCCGTTGGCGGCCGAACCTTCACCAACCACGTCGTTAAAAGAGAAAACCGCCCCGGGGTGTATAACATACCCGTGGATTTTACGGCACGCAAGATGTATGTTGGTCTTCACCGCGGCGTCCTGGTCTTCCACGGAAGTCGAGAATGACGCAATGGCGGATCCCCATCCGGTGGCGTGAAGCGCAACCCGTGGCGCGGGCCACACCGTCACCGCCAGCAGGAGGGCGAATAACATGTTTTTTTTCAATTTTCTTTATGGTCCGGTAGTTTCAGGTATTAATGACCCCTTCCGGGGAAGCCCGCACTGTGACGGGTAATCGGCATAGTGCGGGCTTCCCCGGAACAACATCTGGTCTACATTACTATTATCAGGGGACGCAGGTCAATAATTCTTTGGAAAAATCCATGGCGCAGTCCGTGTCCCTGCGCGGGGAAATGCATATCGGCGCCGCGTCCGGGCGGAAGGTTTTGTATGCCCTGAGAGACGGTACGATCCGATATCCGGACAATATAATACGGAAGTGGTTTTGCCATAACATGTGCCCGTAAGGGAACATCCAAAATGTAATATGTAGATGTTCCCTTATAATGTTTTGAGGCTCATTACGCCCGATTTCATTATGGTTCTCCTCAGCAGGGGCGCGTACATGAAGGGGGATTTCATGTTCTTCACCATTATATTTGTGGTAAGCCCCGCCATACGGCTCCGGTACCTTCGGGCGACGCCGTCCAGCGAGGTTTCCAGCACTCCTGACAGTATCATGGCGGTCCTGAGCGCGTAGCTGATGCCCTCCGCGGAGCTGGGACTGATCCAGCCGCCCGCCTCGCCTATGAGGACGATATTGCCGGCACCGACGGCGGTCTGTCCGGGATGCACGGGGCGCAGCAGCAGGGCGCTGTTTTTTTTCAGGGGGGAGGAGAAATCAAACCCCAGACCCTGAAGTCTGGTCTTCAGCAGTTCGAACCGTTCGTGGACGCGGTTGCGGGGCGGCAGCGCGGCGCCCAGTATGAGGGTCCCATCCTTGGGGATGGTCCATGAATAGAAGTCGGTGATGTCCCCGTCGAATATCGCGGAATAATAGGGGAGCGGATGTTCGGCCCTGAACCACTGCTGCAGGGCGATGTAGGTTTTGCAGGTAAAAGCGGCGCCCGTACAGGAACGCACCGGCGAAGAAGCCCCGTCGGCGCCGACCAGCACCCGGCAGCGTTCGGTGAAATCCCGGCCCTCCGCACTGAACCGTACCGTGATACCCCCGCTGACGGTCTCAGCCGCCTTGAACCTGCAGCCGAACCGCATGTCGACCCCGGAAGGCACCATGGAAAGCAGCCACCGGTCGAATTTTTCCCGGTCGATATTTATGTAATGACGCTGGTAAAACCGTTCGATCCCGCCGGGGATATCGATGGCCCTCACGGCGAATATCTGAGGGCCCGCCAGCACCTGGTGCGGTACCCCGAAACCCATGCGCGCGAGCATGCTCTGCGCGTCGGGCGCCAGAAGCCCCCCGCAGCACTTCCCCCGGGCAGGGTGCGTTCCCGATGCGGGGAACGGGTGCCTGTCGGCCAGCAGTACCCTGTGGCGGTTTCCGGCAAGGCGGGCAAGGGTTGCGCCCGCCGGACCAGCCCCTATGATGATAATGTCGTACATGACGCCGATACCGTGGATTTCATGCGGTGTACAACCGAACCCTTTTCGTGTCAACCGCATTGTGCCCGGTGATTATTCATTTGACTTTGCCGGCGGATCATGGACACTCAAGGCAGTAATCTGGAAACAATCCAGGTACAATTACCGGTTTGAAATAGAGGGAAAACCATGAACCTCCAGACCGCCGCCTTCGGATATCCCCGCATAGGTGATTCGCGCGAACTGAAAAAAACAGTCGAAGCGTACTGGGATGGGAAAATCGACCCGCAGCGGTTCATTGCCCTGGCGGATGACCATAAACGGCGGCGTCTGGCGAAATACCTGGATGCGGGCATCGACAGCATACCCTCCAATGACTTTTCGTTGTATGATTTCGTGCTCGATACCTCGTGTATGTTCGGTATGATACCCGGCCGCTTCTCCGCTATACCCGATGGTGTGGAACGGTATTTCGCGATGGCCCGCGGCGGCAGAAACGCACATGCCTGCGAGATGACCAAATGGTTCGATACCAATTATCACTATATCGTACCGGAGATTTCCGGCGACATCGCACTGAAAAATAACTTTCCCGTGACGGAATTCGAATGGGCGCGACGCATTACCGGCGCGGCGACGCGCCCGGTCATTATCGGGCCTTTTACGTTCATCGCGTCGGGGAAGGTGTATGCGGAGGGGAATGACGGCGGGACGGCGGTTCCCGCCCTTCAGAGCCCCCGGTTCAAGGAACTGCTGCTGCGGGCGGCCGCGGCTTACCACCGGGTGCTGAGGGAACTCGAGGAGGCGGGGGCCGGCATGGTGCAGATGGATGAACCGGCGCTGGTGATGGACAGGTCGGACGCGGATATCGATGCCCTTGTAGAGGCCTATGGTGTCGCCGTGCGGGGTCTCCGGTCGCTGAAGGTGATCGTCCATACCTATTATGACAGCCTTTCAATGTATCCACGGGTGGTCTCCGAGCTGCCGGTGCAGGGTATAGGGCTGGATTTCACCGCCGGTGACGGCAACCTGGACAATATACGAACGCACGGGTTCCCGAAAGAAAAAATTCTCATGGCGGGAGTCCTTTCCGGCAGGGACCCCTGGAAGCCTGATTACGCCCGGCTGGGGTCGCTGGTGGGGGAACTGTCGACGAGGGCGGGAGGGGAGGTCATGATCCTCTCGAATGCGGCGCCGCTTTTTCATCTGCCGGTGTCGGTGAAACACGAAGAAGGCCATCTGGACGAGCATCTCATTTCACGGCTTTCATTCGCTGACGAGCGTATAGAGGAACTTGTTCTTTTAAAGGAAATCGCCGAAGGCGGGAGAAGGATACCGGTACGGAAGGAAACCGCGTCATACCTGTACCTCGATGAGGACGTGCGCCGCCGGGTAACGGAAGTAAACGATGGAAACCTCGGCCGTCCACATCCTTTTCAAAAACGATACCCACGACAGATGAAAAAACTGGGGCTCCCCCGATTCCCCACCACTACCATAGGAAGCTTTCCCCAGACGGGGGAGGTGAGGAGAAAAAGGGCCGACTACATCGCCGGGCGACTCAGTGAAGGTGAGTACGAAAGTTTTTTGCAACAGCAGACCGCCGCGGTGATACGGGTCCAGGAGGATGCCGGGCTCGACGTACTGGTGCACGGCGAGCTTGAGCGTTCCGACATGGTGGAGTATTTCGGCCAGAGGCTGAAGGGGTTCGCGTTCACCCGCAACGGCTGGGTCCAGTCGTACGGGACCCGCTGTGTGCGTCCTCCCCTCATTTACGGCGATGTGTCCCGCCCTGCCCCCATGACGGTCGAAGAGACCCTTTACGCACAGGGTCTTACCCGTAAGCCGGTGAAGGGCATCATCACGGGACCGGTCACCATACTCAACTGGTCCTTTTGCCGACAGGACATACCCCGTAAGGAAATCGCGTACCAGCTGGCCCTGGCGCTGCGTGATGAGGTGTCCGACCTGGAAAAGGCGGGTATAGGCATTGTTCAGATCGACGAGCCGGCGTTCCGTGAGGGGCTTCCGTTAAAAAAGGAAAAGCAGAAAGAATATCTCACATGGGCCGTCAACGCCTTCAAACTCACCAACGAACAGGTCCGTGAGGAGACCCAGGTCCATGCCCATATGTGCTATTCGGAGTTCAGCGAGATTATCGATTCCATACTCGCCATGGACACCGATGTTATTTCCATAGAGGCGTCCCGTAGCGGGGGCGATATCCTGAGGGCTTTCGAGGATTTCCGCTATGACCACGGCATCGGTCTGGGCGTTTACGACGTCCATTCACCGCGCGTGCCTACGATAGAGGAAATGACGGAAATCATGAAACGATCCACTGCCCTTGTCGATCCAGAACTGCTGTGGATAAATCCCGACTGCGGACTGAAAACCAGGGGATATGAAGAAACGGTACCCGCGCTGAAGAATATGGTGGCGATGGCGTATCGTCTGCGTTCCGGCTGCTGAACCCGCGTTTATTTGGTTGACAGTATGTTCCCGGAGGTTAGTATTTCCAGCGTTCCCTGCCCCTCCGATGTCGCGCCTTTAGAAACAGGTTTGGTATCGGGTACAGCATGCGCCCCCGGACGGGAACATGCGTTGTCCCGTTACCGGATGTTTAAAAACCTGGAGAACGTGATCTTGCGGCAGGCCCGCTGCGGGCATGCGATTTCCTGATTATACCGAAAGAGAATACCCATGACACTGAACAAAACGAATACTAAAACGGCTGAGAAAGAGCAGTACTGTTCTTTCTGCGATCACACCGGCATCGTACGGAACCCGTATTTCAAGGAGATGGGGGAGGTGCCCCTGTCGCCCTGTCCCAAGTGCGTGATGTCGCACTGCACCTGCGGCGGCGCCGCGCCCTATTTCTATTATGAGGACAATGAAATCCGCGATTGCCACTGCAGAGAGATCCGTATGAAGATCGACAGGATAAACGGCATATACAACCGTTCGGGTATAGAACGAAAATACCGGTGGCGTTTTTTCGATTCCTACGATTCGATAACCAGGATGTCTGAAGAGGCGAAAACCGCGGCCTACGACCTGGTAAAAAAATTTCCTAACGTGAACAAGGGGCTCTTCCTCTGGGGGAACCCCGGGACGGGGAAAACCCTGCTTTCGTCGATACTGCTGACCGAGACCATAATCCGCAACGCCGTCGAGGGCCGGTTCATTAAAATTTCCAGGACCTTTTTCAACCGGCTGCGGGAGACCTTCAATGAGGGGTCTGAAACGTACGGGGACGCGGGGAGGATACTCCATGAGCTTGAAGATGTGGATGTGCTGGTGATCGACGACTTCGGCGTTCAAAGGGACTCCCCCTGGGAAGTTGAGACCCTCTACAACCTGGTGGACGCCCGCTACGAAGCGGAAAAATTCACCATCTTCACCTCCAACACCGACCCTTTCAAAACCCTTAAAGACCTTTCCGGGGGGAGGATACTCTCGCGCATAAAGGAGATGTGCACCATAATGGAGATTTCGGGACCGGACTACAGGGACAGGCTGTGAGGTGAAGCGGGTATATATAGGGCTTGGATCAAACCTGGGGGATCGTGCGGCGAACCTCGAAAAGGCGGTGGAGCTGATCTCCGCCGGGGCAGGCGTCGTTCTGAGAGCGAAAAGCGGCGTGGAGGAAACGGACCCCGTGGACTATCTGGAACAGCCCGGTTTCCTGAACCAGGTGGTCTGCGTTGAAACGGCGCTGGAGCCGTATGATCTGCTCGCGCTGCTGCATGAAGTCGAAAATTCACTGGGAAGGTCACGGGGAATCCCCAAGGGCCCCCGGACCATGGACTGCGATATACTGTTATACGGGGACGAGATCATCGACAGTGCAACGCTTACCGTCCCACATCCCGGAATAACCGGGAGATGGTTTGTGATGAAACACCTGCTGGAAATCGATCCGGATCTGGTGAATCCGGCGACTAAAATCCCCTACCGGGAGGTATTCCATGAAAAGAATAAAAAACATCAATGACTTCGCTAAAGCCAAGGCGGAAAAGGCTCCTGTTTCCGTGGTAACCTGCTATGATTTTGCCTTCGCCAGGATCATCGAACAGACTGAAATTGACGCCGTCCTGGTGGGCGACTCGGTGGGCATGGCTTTCGGCGGCCTGAACACCACGCTGCCGGTCACGCTGGACCAGATGATTTACCATGCCTCCATTGTGCGCAGGGGGGCCCCCGACGCGTTCATTATTTGCGACCTGCCCTTCATGAGTTATCATGTTTCAATCGAAGACACCCTGCGCAATTGCGGGCGCATCATGAAAGAGACAGGGGCCAATGCGGTAAAGCTCGAAGGGGGAAGGGATTTTTCACGAACGGTCGAGGCGCTGGTGGCCGCATCCATCCCC
This sequence comes from uncultured Leptospirales bacterium, assembly GCA_964624235.1. Lineage (GTDB taxonomy): Bacteria > Spirochaetota > UBA4802 > UBA4802 > UBA5368 > CAZUXY01. Next base: position 26,146 of record CAZUXY010000052.1, read on the forward strand.
GTGATGGGACACCTGGGCCTCACCCCCCAGTCGGTGCACAAGCTGGGCGGGTATACCGTGCAGGGCCGTGACGATGAAAAAAGGCGCGTGATGATCGAGGACGCGAAGCTGTTGGAGAAGGCGGGGGCTTTTTCGATAGTGCTGGAAATGGTGCCCGAGGGGCTCGCGAAGGAAATTTCCGAAAGCCTCGCGATACCCACCATCGGGATCGGGGCGGGAAAATACTGCGACGGACAGGTACTGGTTATTAATGACCTGCTGGGCATGGACGAGCGCTTCAACCCGAAATTTTTAAAGAAATACGCGAACCTCAGCCGGGTGGTGAAGAAAGCGCTTAAACAGTATAATCTGGAAGTGAAGGAGCGCAAGTACCCTGATGAGGAGCACAGTTTCCATTAGGAGAAGCCGGTCCGCCCCGTGGCGGTGCACGGTTACGGGTTCCTGAGGTTCATTCGCTCGATAAGGGAATCCAGCGAAAGAACATGCCGCCGGGCCCTGAACACCAGGAACAGCAGAAGAAAGAACGCTATATCCCTGCCGATAAGTCCGATACTTATCGTTTCGCTGAATCCGAACCTGCCCAGCTCGAAACATCCGCAATCGAAAGTGTTGCCCCTTATTACATTAATGGATATGGCGATTATGAACACCGCCATGAGCCCCATGGTCAGGAAAGAAGACGAGCGGACCCTGAAACCCAGAACTAGCAGCAGTCCCAGGATCATCTCCAGGCTCGGCAGTACTATGGCGGCATAAGGAACCAGTGCGCGGTGCAGAATGCCGTAATTGCCGATTACTCCGGCGAACTGTACCGGTTCCATGATCTTGAACGCCGATGAATACAGAAACAGCATTCCCATAAATATCCTCACCGCGGTCGTGGCGTAGTTGCCGTAGGCAATGTCCTGAAGCCTGTTTTTCAGTGTGCTCATTTATCTTTCCCTTTAACCACGCCCTCGTCCACGGGGTAACCGGAACCGATCCATTCCGGGTACCCGCCGGTTATGATATACAGGTGACGCTGATACCCCATGCCGAAAAGCCTCCGCGCCAGCACCTCTGAACTGCTGCAGTTATCCCCGTCGCAATACAGGACCAGTTCTACAGGACCTCCGAGTTTTTTAAAATGATCCCGGACCTTCGACATCGAAATCGATTCGGGATGGGCGGGAATATTCAGGGCGCCGGGGATATGACCGGCGGCGTATTCCTGAGCGGAGCGGGTGTCGATGAAAACCCCCTTCTCGCTGTCGAGCTTCAGCCTGGCCTCCTCCGCCGAGATGAACACGACCTTCCGCAGTGAACGTTGTTCCTTGCTGATCGGTTCGTATCCCCGCGGGTGTACCAGGTTGATACAGAACCCCGTCAGAACCGCCGCCGCAATAATAATGACGGTTTCCCTAACAAGGGTCTTCATTGCGTGCTGGCTGGTCATGTCAGAATTTCAAATCCTTGTATTTTTTGCCTGTTTCTTTTTTATAGTCGTTGATGAACTTTCGTATCACCGGATCGTCAGGCGGCCGGAATTCATCGGGTCTTCGGAAGCTGTTTTTATATGAAATGATTTTACCGTTTTTTATGGTCATCTTCAGTATTCCGATGTGGGCGCCGTTGCTTCCCGCCTGCACGATAAGGGCCCTGTTCCCCCTTACGGGTTTGTTTATCAGGGTCTGCGTATGCCCCCCCACGATAACCTCCACTCCGGCAATCTCCTTTTCGAGGGCAATGTCGTTTTCGAAACCGGAATGGGAAAGAAGCAGGATTACGTCGGCGCCGATGCTTTTCAGTTGTTCCACGTCTTTGCGTATTTCAGCGGCCTGGTTAAGCACCTTGAAATTTTCCGCAACGCTTTTGGGATAAAAACGAAAAGCGGAAGGGGCTATGGTGCCGATTATGCCCACGGTAAGCCCGCCCCGTCTTATGACCACGTGCCGTCCCATGCCGCCTCGTGTCGGCCGGCCCCCCGTTATGATGATATTATTGACTATCAGGGGGAGTCCGCGGGAATTCAGCACCAGTTCCCCGAGGGAGTTGAATTCCTGATCACCGGGGACGATGGCATCGTATCCCATATGCCTGTATGAAAAGAGCAGGTATTTGGCCAGCAGGGGGTCTTTCTCGTACGGAAAGAAATCGCCGGTTTCCACCAGTATGACATTCGGAAGTTCACGCCGGATTTTTTTCAGCTCGGCCGCCCTCTTTACCAGGCCCCCGTTGGGGTTCTCCCCGCAGTGACAGTAATCTATGTTTCCATTAAGGGAATTGGTGTACACCAGGGTTATGGATCCCTCACCTGCGTACACCAGACTGCACGAGAGCACCATGATACCGGTAAGAATTAATACGTTGAAGCGGCGCATGATCACGTCTTGACCTGTATCATCTTGAATGAGTCTTTATCGATTTTCTCATAAATACGGCGGTTTATGAACAGATCAACAAGGTTGGTGTCCAGCTTTTGGTGACGGGCTTCGTCCTTCAGGATTTCCAGTGTTTTGGAAAGGGGGACCGCCTTTTTGTAAGGGCGATCTGTTGCAGCCAGTGCGTCATAAATATCGGCCAGCGCCATCATGCGCGCCTGCAGCGGAATGTCGTCCTCGCCCTTGAGTCTGGAGGGGTACCCTGATCCGTCGAGCTTTTCGTGGTGCTTGAGGGCGATCTCAGGGATGTTTTTGTATTCCGGAGGCCATGGTATCCTGCTCACGAAATTATAGGTGTGCACCACGTGGCTTTCGATTTCTTCCCGTTCATGGGGGTTGAGGCTCCCCCTCTTGATCTGGAGGTTGATTTTTTCATCTTCGGTGAGTACCGGCAGTTTTCTCCCTTCCAGATCGAAGCATTCCGTGTCGGCGACTTTTTCGATAATTTCCTGTATCGTTTTTTCGGGATCGTTGTCGGTAACCGTAGGTTCGTTCAACTGGGCCAGCCGCTCCTTGATGTCCCGTATTCTTTCAAGGGTGCTGTTCCTGTCTTTCTGCAGGCCGCCCAGGGAAGCCGAGATATCGGCGCCGTTGAGCGAAGATTCGAGCAGCTGTTTTTCCTTTATGCTGAACCGCATTTCGGTGCAACGGTACAGGTAATCGATCTTCAGCATCAGGTTGTCGAAGTCCCGCGGGAAAAGTTTCTTCGATTTTTGAAATATGGCGAGGTCGATGTATACCTTGCCGAAATCATGAAGCAACGCGGCGAACTCCAGCTCTTTAATGGCCGTGTCGCTGAAGGATATGTCCCTGAAGAATCCGTCGTTCTCATCGTTGATGGCATACGCCATTTCCTTGCAGATCTCAGCCACGCGAAAGGAATGACCCGATGTCGCTATGTCGCGCGATTCAATCGCGGTAACCGACGCCTTTACGAATTCCTCAAACTGGTTCTGGATCTGTTTTATCATGCGGTTGTTCTCGATGGCGATCGCCGCCTGTCCCGCCACCGCTTCCATGAGGGTTTCATAGCGTTTTTCAAAGGGTACCACTTTATGTTCGAAGTCTTCCGGCGTGGAGAGCACGATTTCAAAGGCTTCATTTCCGGTGCTCCTGTTGTTGCCCGCCGGGTCTTCCTTGCTGTTGATCAGCTGGATCACGCCGATGATTTCATCGATGTGATTCTTCATCGGCACCACGAGCATGGACCTGGACCTATAGTTATGGGTTTTGTCGAAGGACGAGTTGAATGCCACAGGGTCTCCTTTCGAAAGCAGGTAGACGTCCGGAATGTTGAGTACTTTTCCCGTCACCGCCACGTATCCCGCGATGGACTTGGTGTTGAGATCCAGCACGAATTCTTCATAGGGAAGTTCTTTTGAGAAGGTATGTGAATACTTGAACCTGAGGAACTTCTTTCCTTTTTCTCCCTGCTCGACGATAAAAATGCTCCCCGCGTCCGCACCGGTTATTTTCTTGCTGAGCATTAAAATCATCCTGAAGAGTTTGTCGGGGTCTTTCTCTATGGAAAGCGCTCTCCCGATGCTGATCAGGTCTTCCTGGTCGGTTTTCATGTCCAGCATCAACTCAAGATTCTCTTTTTTCTCCCTGCTGGCGATGCATTGCTCGTCCAGGCATGCCCCGGCTTTGAGAACATGGAAAAGGAATTCAGCCTGCGTATAACCGGCGGAACTGACGTGCTGTATATACCTGATGTTTTCATGGTTCAGCCTTTTCGCGTCAAGGTCCTGTCCGACCAGACACATCGAGAAAAAGAAGTCCGGACCATCCGCGTGCTGAAGACTTGATTGTGTTTGTTCCATTTCATCGGCAAGGATGAAAAAAACCAGTCCCAGCAGTCCCGGGTTTTCCCTGGCGATAGTTCCGATAACGCCGGCGATGTCCGCCGTTTCGATGACAGGGTAGGGTGGCTTTCCGCCGATAGCGACTTTCTCTTTCGCACCGGCTGAAATTATTATTAACTTATTCATGACTGGAATCCGGAGTTATCACGGCGTCTCTATTCCTGTTGAACCATTATTTCGGCTGCCGCAGACGCCGCCACTCATCATATAAACAGGCATGAGAGAGTAAAGCAAAATACAGAGCATCATGCGGGATTTTTTAGCGTAAAAAATGGGGTTTTCTCCTTCGGTGGTATTGCTTTAACGCGGTACTTTTCAATAGTCCCTGCCAAGTTCAGGTTCGGGTTTGGCCTCTTCCCATTTGCGGATCAGATAGTCCTTGTTGTTTTCAAAAGCCTCGGCCTGTTCTTCAACAAGGAGTTCAGCCTGAAGTGAATTCATGTCCCGCGTTTCATTGACGAATGAACCCACCCTTCCGTAATAAAGGGGTACCATAAGGTTGATGAGTCTGACCCTGTTGATTTTCCATTGATGGTAGGTGGCCGCGAGTTCGTAGAGTGCCTTTACCCAGATGTCGATCTGAATCTTGAATGACTTTGTATCGAGTGTTGTGTACTTTTCGAGCCCGCGGTAGGTTTCGTTGGTGAAGATTCCGCGGTAGAGCGAACTGAACTGGCTGAATCCCGTTTTATACTCGTTCACAAGGCGTTCCAGGTTGACATTGATCTTTTCAGGTTCACTCTCCGCCGGTGTGCCGAAATGCGGCACCGCCTTGCTGCCGGAAATATTTTTCCAGAACGGTTCATAGTGCTCCATGAGGTTGAAAAGGGTGCCGACCACCTGTACGAACATGGGTCCCAGTGAAGCGGCCGGGTCTTTTGCGTCATGGACCTTGATGCCGAGGTTCGACTGGCAGATGCTGACATTACGGGCGATCGCGTTAATGGTCATCCAGATATCGATTCCGAACTTGGCGATATCAGTCTGCCAGACCGGTTTCTCAAGATAGAATTTCGCCAGTGACCTGGAAAAGGTGAAGTCCCCTCCTATGGGTTGGCGTATCCGCTTACCGTACACCGCCCGTGTAAGGTTGTACACGATGTTGTTGGTGATGGTGCCGTCGTACTTATGGCGCGTATATACCGGTGCCACGAATTCATAATCGTCGTTAATGACCGGATCGAGCAGCAGCCTGACCCAGTCGGGGGAAATGCTGCGGAGGTCCGAGTCCACCACCATACAGGCCTTCACCTCGAGCATTACGGCGGCCTCAAAAATAGCCCTGAAAGCGCTCCCCTTTCCTGATATGCCGCGGTATATCTGTATCATTTTCTCCTGCCACGGCATAAGTTCGATACTTCGGGCCATATCCCTGGTGTCATCGGTGGAACCGCCGTCGGAAATAAAGATAAGCGAGCGGGCATCACGGTAATATTGGTCCAGTCCCTGCGACACCATCTGAATCACATGATTTATGGTATCTTCATTGTTATAGCATGGTATGCCTACCAGGATATCGGCTTTCCTGATCTCCTCCAGCCTTTTAATGGTAGGGGGCCGCAATGCTGTTGAGTACT
>CAZUXY010000053.1:0-31827 GCA_964624235.1 uncultured Leptospirales bacterium
GTATCCGACCTGGGCCAGAATCTGGTCGTCGTTATCCGCACTATCAGTTATTCCGTTGACCCTGATCCTTCCTTCCACCATAACGGTCCCGTTGACCGTCACGCTGGCGTTATCGGTATCGGTTTTTACCCAGTATTCGATGGCTGAAAGCGCGGGCAATTGCGTCATGTCATAGATGTCATAGTTCCCGCTTTCATCTTTCAACAGCACATTGAAGTAATAATCCAGAGAGGGGTTCAGCCCGCAGGCGGCACAGCGGTCGATGTCAACGGTCCACCCGGTGCTTATCTCAGTTCCATTAATGTCTATGGTGTCGGGGTCGTTAAGGTTCGCGGAGTCCGAGCGGAACACCCGGTACCTCAGGGCGGTCGGGACTGTGGTATTGTCGGTGCCTTTGGTCCATTCAAGGGTGAGGGTGAGAGAGGGAAGGTTATGCGAAACGCCGGTTACCGCGATCACGCCGCCGTTACCCGGCGTCGGACTCACCAGGTCGGGACCTGCTCCGCCGCCCCCTCCTCCGCCGCCGCCGCAGGAAATCATCGCCACCGTCGCCTGCATAAGCACAGCGGCTACACACATACGCAATGACATGCTGATTATTCTGCCATCCATGGCCCGTTTCGTTTAACACCGGAATAACATCACAGATTCCCTTATGTGTAAAGAAAATTTTTTTAAAAGGAGCGGTAAAATCACTGTGTGGATATTTCCTTGAGGGCACATAGTATGATAAAAAATCAGTATTTTTTATTATTGTATTTTGGAAAATTTTGATTTTTCAAGATGCTACCATCGATACCTGAACATACATATCCTTTGGCCTCCGGCTTCAGGTAACGGGAGTGGATCACAGGGTATGCACTATACGGGACAATCCGCTCTACCCGTATCAAATACAGGCATAAGAACGGATTCTTCTGATTACGACAGCCGTGACTTCGGGTCGATGTCACGAAACACCGGCATGGGAAATCGTGCGGGCTGCCCGCAGCACGTCAGTTGGCGGTTATTGGAACAGCATCGCCAGAGAGGTCCATGCCGTTGTAACGGCCCGATATATGGAAACGTCACGGGAGAGTAAATCCCCCGGGCTTAGCGCGGCTTCCCCTGAAAACAGGGATACATGTCGTGATTCGAATAGAAGGTCAGCTGCCGCTCACCGGTACCGTCGGTATTGATCACAAAGAGGTCGTAGTTCGGTCCCCCTACATCCCGTTGAAATATTATCTGCCGCCCATTAGGCGACCATGACGGATTATAACCGCTGGGTATAAACATCGTTTCTCCGGTCCCATCCGGATTGACGGTATAGAGACCCATCGCCATGCCGAAAAGTATCTTCTTTCCGTCAGGGGACCAGGTAGGGCTGCTGTCATCGGCGATACCGGCAGTGCTGCTCACCAAGGTCAGACCGGACCCGTCGCTCGCATTGACGATATAAATATTATAGGACGCGCCCATGTCCCTGAGAAAAACGATCAGCCGTCCGTCGGGCGACCATGAAGGATAGGTGTCGATCCCGCTGAAGGTCAACTGCACTTCGTCGCTCCCGTCCTTCGCGCTTGCCGTGTAAATGTTTCCAGTTCTTACATATATCAGCCGTTTGCCGTCGGGCGACCATGTGGGGGTCACACCGGTGGTTATCATCCTGTTGTTTCCGCCGTCGGCATCCATCATGTAGATAACGCCTAACCCGGAAATGGAGTGATATACGATGCTCTCACCGTCGGGTGACCAGACGGGATTCACCATTCTTTCAGTGCTGGTGGTCAGCCGCTTTTCACCGCTGCCGTCGACGTTGATTATGTACAGTTCTTCCTGCCAGGTAGCATCGATAAACCTGCAGAAAGCGATAATCTGCGGCGCGTCATATTGCCGCAGGCAGGCGGGTACCGTCATAACCAGAAGTATAATCAGGATTAAGGCTGTAAATTGCGGTTTCTTCATTAGTATTACCGGCAGGTACTGTAGAGGACGGCCTTGTACCATGCAACTAAATTTTCATTTCATCAATCGAATGCCGTCACCAACAACCGGTAAAGCCCGGGGCTCATGGGGTTTGCGCCGGCGGATCGTAGAAAGTAAACCTGTTTACACTTTCGGTAAAAGCGGTACGGCAAACACCTTCACCCCGGCGTGGGGAAATTTTCTCTTCAGTTCGCCGATCCCCTCCATGAGGAGTCGGCGTTCCCTGTCATCCACGGCGGTCATCACGCAGTTGTTGATCCCCGGCCACACGTGACTCCCCAGCCGCGGCTCGCTCGACCCTTCGCCCCTGACCCCTTCGAACCTGGTATAGCCGGCCACGCGGGTTTTCAGCATTTCGGTCATTTCATCATCGATGGCATTGCCGTATACCACGAATACCAGCACCATGTGTCCTCCCGTTTCTTTCTTCCCTGTCCTTGCCGCCATTTAACGGTACCTCTTTTCACGATTCCATTTTTTAATGCGTTCCTTCAACGATTCGAAGAGCGAGTACATCACCGGAATAAAGATCAGGGTGAATATAAACGAAGAACTCATGCCCCCGATGACCGTATGGGCCAGGGGGGTCGAGAGCTCGGCCCCCTCCCCCAAACCCAGCGCCATGGGGATGAGGGCGAGGATGGTGGTAAAGGTGGTCATCATAATAGGACGCAGCCTGGTTCTGCCGGCCTCAACCAGCGCTTCCCTGAGCGGATGGCCGCGGGCCCTTAGAATGTTGGTATAATCCACCAGTACGATGGCGTTGTTGACCACGATACCCGAGAGCATGAGCACTCCCATAAAGGTGATCACGTTGAAGGTGGTGCCGACCAGAAAAAGAAAGAGCATAACGCCGAAGACCAGCGTGGGCACCGAGAACATTATAATGAAGGGGCTGGCGAACGATTCGAACTGGGAAGCCATGATAATGTAAATGAGTATAACCGCCAGAAGCAGCGCCAATGCCAGGTCACGAAAAGACTCTCTCATATCCTTGAAGGCGCCCGCGATCTCAACGCGGAAGTTGGGCGGTTTCACCAGCCGGTCGATCTTCTTCTGGATGTCCCTTACCACCGAGTTCAGGTCCCTGCCTTCGGCCTTGCAGTTTATATAGGTGACTCTTTCCTGCTTTTTGCGGTCTATGGCGACGGGTCCGCTGGAGGTGTCTATCTCCATGATGTTCCCGAGCGGCACCTGGTGCCCCGTGGGGGTCGCCACCATGATGCCCCTGATATCCTCTATGAACCGCCGGTCGTTTTCGCGCAGACGCACATTGATATCGTATTCACGCCCCTCCTTGCGGTAGATGCCGGCGACCTTCCCCGCCACGTTATCCTTGATCAGGTTGGCGATTATTGTGGCATTGAGACCCATCTTCGAGGCCTTTTCCCGGTTGATACGGACTACCTTTTCAGGCAACCCCTCCTCGCGGGAAATGTCGATGTCTTTCACCCCCGGAATATCCCTGATGGCGTTCACGATCTCGTTTGAATAGACCCTGGACCGCTCGAAATCGTATCCGTACACCTCCACCGATATCTGGGCCCCTCCCATGCCCATCATACGGCTGCCCGCGCTGCCCTGCACCGTAAAGTTGAACGTGACCCCGGGTACGCCGGTCAACTCCTTCCTGAGCGCCTCCCGCAACTGGTTGACCGAGCGCTTTCTCTGCCCCTTGGGGACGAGGCGGATTTCGATCTTTCCCGAATGATCGGTGGTTTCACCGAACGCCGCCGAAAACCCTGTCCCGTAGCCTGCGCGGACGCTCACTACCCGGTATTCGCCGCGGTCCAGGACCCTCGTCACCCGTTTTTCGATATCGACAAGGGTTTGCTCCGTGGTGTCGAGATTGGTCCCCACCGGCAGTTTTGCCATAAAGGTGAGCCGGCCTTCGTCCTGCTCGGGCATGAACTCCATACCCGTGAGAGGTAAAAGCGCGAGACCGCACGCCACGGCAAGGCCCGTATAGAGCACCACCCTGCGGCGGTGATCCAGCGCCCATCCGATTACACGGGTATAGAAAGTCTCAAGCCCTTTGATCTGCCCCTCGCTCCACGAGAAAACCCGGTTCAGAAAGGCCCACCGCCCGTGATGATCCACCTTGAGGGTTCCCACAAACCGCGCCGTCAGCATGGGAATAAGCGTCAGGGCCACCAGCAGCGAGCACAGGAGTGAAAAAGTGATGGTAAGCGCCATGTCCTGAAAAAGTTGCCCCGCCAGACCTTCCGTAAAAAAGAAGGGGATGAACACACAGATGGTGGTGAGGGTCGAAGCGGTGATCGCCATGGCCATTTCATCGGCCCCCAGCCGTGCCGCCTCGTTGGGCCGCGCGCCCCGTTCGCGGAACTTGAAGATGTTTTCCATGATGACGATGGAATTGTCGATGAGCATTCCCACCCCTATGGCGAGCCCCCCCATGGACATCATGTTAAGGGAAAGATCGAAAAAGTACATCATGATGAAGGTGGTGATGATACTGATGGGAATCGAAAGTCCCAGGATCAGTGCCGATCGAAGATTGCGCAGAAAAAGAAATACCACCAGCACCGCGATGATGCCCCCCTGGACGGCGTTGTTTACGACATTGTCGATGGACATCTCGATATATTCGGCGGTGTTAAAAATGACGTTGATGCCCATGCCCCGGGGCAATGTCTTTTTGATCTCATCGAGGCGTTTGATGATATTTCTCGCCACCAGCACCGTGTTCTTGTCGGATTGTTTGTTGATCCTGAGCACGACGCCGTTCTCGCCGTTCAGGCGCACTATCTCGTTGCGTTCTTCCGGCGCCTCGTAGACCCGGGCGATGTCCCGTATATAGATGGGGGTGCCGTTCTTAACCGTCACCACCACACCGCGTATTTCGTCAAGGTTCTTGAATTCCCCGCTGGTGCGCAGGGTATATTTTTTCTTCGGCGTATCGATGTCGCCCCCGGCGATGTTCATGTTTTCCGTGCGTAATATCTGCACTACCCTGTCTATGGAAATGCCGTAGGCATCAAGACGGTTTTTTATCAGCTCGACATGGACCTCGTTCTTCATGCCGCCGCTCACATACGCCGAAGCAACACCGTCGATCTGTTCAAAAAGGCTTTTAAGGTAGTCTTCGGCGTACTCCCTGATATAACTGGCGCTGTGGGGCCCCGATACCGAGAGCACCATAACCGGTATCATTGATGTATCGAATTTGAGCACAATGGGAGTCTCGACATCCTCGGGAAGAAACCCTTTGGTGATATCCACCCGTTCCCGTATGTCGGAAACCGCCAGTCCCATGTCGGTGCCCCAGACAAACTGGATCACCACCATGGAGAAACCCTCCTTGGAAACCGAGGTTACGGTATCGACATTGTTGATGGCGGCGACGGATTCCTCCAGCGGGCGGGTTACGGTACTCTCGATCTCTTTGGGACCCACATCGGGATAATCGGTCATGATCACCGCCACCGGGAAATCGATTTCAGGATACAGGTCCAGGGGCATCTTGCTGAATCCCACGATCCCCAGCACGATCAGGGCCACAAAGATCATCGAAGCGGTGATTGAACGGGTAACCGAGAGATCGGTTATCTTCATTTTTTCGCCTCCCCTTTCGCCGGCGCTTTGTCATTCGCATGGTCCTGTTTCACGTCCTCACGGTAGACGATGAGCCGGTCGCCGTCTCCCGCATTCTCATGGCCCAGGGTTATGACGACGTCCCCCTCTTTCAGTCCGGACCGCACCTCGGTATAATGTTCCACCGTAATCCCCGTTTTGATACGGGTCAGTGCCGCCTTGTGCTCAAGCACACGGTACACGAAGGGGTTTCCTTTTTCATCGAACCGAACCGCGTCCACGGGTACGGCGACGGCCGACTTGACCCTTCCTATTATTATGCTCGCATTGGCGAACATACCGTGTTTGAGCGCCAGCCCGGGATTATGTATGCGTATACGTGCTTCCTGGGTGCGGCTGGCCTGGTCCAGAACCGCACTTTTTTTATAGACGGTGCCGCGAAATACCGTGCCGGGAAACGTCTCCACGGTAATCTCGGCCGCCATCCCGGTCTTTACCCGGTTCACGTCTTCTTCGATGAGCTTTACCACCGCCTCCACGGTGTTCATATTCACCAGTTGCGCAAGAGGAGTGGTGACGGTTACGGTCATGCCGCGGTCGGCCGTGATACTGCCGATGTGCCCGCTTATGGGAGCCTCGACGATCGCCAGGTTGTACTCCATGCCGACGATGTCCCGGTTGATCCTGAAGAGCACCTGTCCTTTCCAGACGCGGTCGCCTTCTTTGATGAGTATCTGCTCCACCTTGCCGGGGACCTGGCTGTAGACGTTCACCACTTCCGTACCGACGATATCGCCGGTGAGGTTTACGCGGTTCGCCATATCACGCAGGCGTACACCGACCGCCTTAACGGGGACGGCGTTGACCTCCTGCGCCTTTTTCGCGGGTGACAGTTTATTGATGATGAACCTCACGATACGGTATCCCGCCGTCAGTGAGACCACAAGGACAAGGCCGATGATTATCTTTTTTTTCATTAATCCCCCCGGCGTTACTCTATGGTGAAATACTCCACACCTATGGCACGGTTGAGCTCGGCGCGGGCCTCCTGAAAATCATAAAGGGCCTGAAGGTAGAGCATCCGCGCCTTCAGCAGCTCCACGTTGGCCTCAATGAGCTTGGTATTGTCGATTATCCCGCTTCTGAACTGGGTGACCGCGACCCTGAGACTCTCATTGGCCGTTTCGACGGTGCCTTCCTGTGACTTGAGCGAAACGGCCGCCGATTTCAGCTTCAGAAAAGCCTGCTGTATCTCCAGCTTGACCCCCTTGACCAGCTGCTCCAGTTCCAGTTCAGCCTGGCGCGCCCGGCTTTCTCCCTGACCGGCCCTCGCATGGTACACGTCCAGCGGCGAGAGTGCGCCCCACCGGTAGGTGGCGCCGAAGGTGATGTTCCACGAGCTGTTCCACCCCGAAGGGGCTATGCTCGATTTCATGCCTTCCTGCAGCGCCATCAGCACGGCGTCGGTGGCGGGATCGCCGGTGGGCGTGAAGGTGGTGCCGCCTTCACCGGCGACGTTCTTTGTGGTCCCGTAGCTTCCCGATACGAACAGCGAAGGGAAGAGGAACATGGAGCGTGCAGCAGCGGCGCCGTACCGTTCGGCCGCGTGCTTTTTTTTCACCTGTATCATTTCAGGGCGGTTCTTCAGCGCCAGTCCTATCATCTCACGCAGGGTTTTTTTCTCCTTTTTATCATCCGGCACCATCGCGATCTCGGCGTCTTTCACCTTCATGCGGGTCTCATCGATTTCGATGGCCTCATCGATCTCGTTCCCTATCAATATATTGAGAGAGGCCAGCGCTTTCCGGTAATCGTTTTCGGCGTTGATGAGCTGGGTCTTTTCGTTCGAATAACTCACCTGCGCACGCAGGTAATCCAGGCGGGAAAAAATACCCTTGTTGTAGCCGATGGTGACGGTCTTCAGGTTCTCGTCCAGCGCCTTGAGGGAGGCGGCGCGCATGGCGACGGTCTGCCTGGCCAGTATCAGGCCGTAGTATCCCTGAATCGCCTGCTTCGTGGTCTCGGCCCGTTCGCGCCGCACCTCGTGCTCGGCGGCCACGTGGGAACTGCGGCTGGCCTGCAGGGTGTTATAGAACACGCCGGGATTGACCGTCAGCTGCCCGGTGATGAACTTGACATTGTACACCCCGTCGATGCTGGCGTTGAACCCCGCGTCGGCCCCCTGGCGCGTGTATGAAACGTCTGTGGAAAGCGACGGCCACAGGGCGCCCCAGGCCTCCCTCACCCTGAGCCGGCTCTCGCGGGATTTCTCCGCCGCGATGCGGTAACGGGTGCTGTGCTCCAGGGCCAGCGAGACCGTTTCCCTGAGGCCGAGTTCGCCGGCGCGTACGGGCGTCGCAGGGGCGAGCACCGCCGCGAAAAAAAGTACCGTCATGAAGAATTCGTGTCTCATTTCAAGATTCCCCTGCAAAACAGTGTCACGAAGGTGTTCAGCTCATCGCCCACACTGTACCTGGTTTCCTCCCACTGCCGGTGCAGTATCCCGCCGATAGAGAAGATAAAGACCCTGGCAAGCACTGCGTGGTCCTTTCGGGTACACAGCGTTTTGTCCAGCGCCAGAATGTCTTTAAGTACGTCGATGACGGTTTGTATAAAACGGCTTCTTATTTCCATGAGGCGGCCGTAATTCTGGTATATATCATCGATGGTCAGGTTGTACAGTTGATTAAACTCAAGTTTGAACCGCAGAGACAGATCGCTGAATATCCTCAGCCGTTTTTCGGTGGATGCCGCCACGCGGACGCCCTCGTTCACCGCCTGAAGAAAACGCTCGAATTCATACTCCATCACCTTCCCGAAGAGCTCCTGTTTGTTGCGGTAATAGTAATAAAGCGAACTCTTCACCATGCCCAGCCGTTCGGCGATATCTTCGACGGTGGTTTTTTTGTACCCGTATTTAATGAAGACTTCACGGGCGGCCTGAATGATTTCAAGGCTCCTGATCTTTTTGTCGCTGTCTCCCGCCGCCATGTAGGCTACCTCGATGGCAAATTTGAACAAAGCAGTCAATAATTCGAATCAACGGTACTGTCAATTGTTTTTTATCCCGACGTGCGTATATTTCATTTATTGCATAAATATAATCGCCGCCCGGAACCGATGCAAGAAATTCTGCTTGATTGATTATTCACCGCTGGTGTTTCATGGATGTTTCATCCCTACACGAACCAGAGTAACCAGTCATGAGAATACACCGTTTATACGAAAAAGGTTTCACCGTCTCTTTTGAAATATTCCCCCCGAAGACCCCCCCGGGCGAGGAGAAGCTTATGGAATCACTGGAGGTGTTCGGTTCATATAACCCCGGGTTCATATCGGTCACCTACGGCGCCGGAGGATCCACCAGGGAAAAGACGCTGGGACTTTCACTTAAAATCATGGACCGTTTCGGCATCACACCGCTGGTGCACTTCACCTGCGTCGGCGCCGGGAGGAGGGAGATATCCGACTACCTGCACGAGGTGAAGCGTCAGGGACTGGGAAACATACTGGCCCTGCGGGGAGACCCTCCCCAGGGTGAAAAGAACTTCACGCCGCCGCCCGACGGTTTCGCCCACGCGGACGAACTGGTGGCGTACATCCGCACGATTAACGGCTTCACCATCGGAGTGGCGGGTTACCCCGAGGGCCACGTTGAGGCGCCCGACCTGGACACGGACATCGCGAACTTGAAGAAAAAGGTGGACGCCGGCGCCGACTTCGTCATCACCCAGCTCTTTTACCGCAACGAGGACTTTTATACCTTCATGGACAAGGCGGCGCGGCTTGGGATAAAGGTTCCCATAATACCGGGCATCATGCCGGTCACCAGCCTTTCCCAGATAGAGCGCATTACCGGCATGTGCGGCGCGAAGATCCCGGCCGAACTGATGGAACGGCTCCACAGTTGTTCGCTGGATGACGATTTCTGCGCGGCGGGGGTGGACTATTCAATAGAACAATGCGCGGAACTGCGCTCATGGGGGGTGCCGGGTATACATTTTTATCCGCTCAACAAGAGCACGGCTGTCAAACGGATACTGGACGAACTGGGAGTGGAATAACTACTTCGGTTTACCCATGAAAGAGGGAGACTCATCGGCCACCGAATTAAAAGTAACCTGTCGCTCTCCCGTACCGTCGGAGTTGACAATATAAATTTCCTGTGCGACACCGGTGCCGCGCTTATAAATGATTTCCTTGCCGTTGGGGGCCCATGATGGTGACCAACCGTCACCGACGGTCAGTTGCAGGATATCCCCTCCTGCAGTCGTGATAAGAAAGACACAATAGGAACCAAGATTTCTCGTAATCGCAATAAGTGATCCATCCGGTGACCATGAAGGAGAGTAATCGGTCGCACCGAAAGTGATTTGAACGATATTCGTGCCGTCCAGATCCATGGTGTAGATATTCCCACTGTTGGTATAAACGATTTTTTTCCCATCAGGCGAGATGCTTGGATTAAAGCCCGTGACGCCAGTATCGAAAAAACCGCTTCCATCAGGATTTATCAAAGCGATAGCACCTGTTGGAGTATATACAAAAACGATACGCTTGCCGTCCGGTGTCCAGGTGGGTGAATCTCCCGTAATGCCGGTATCGTGTTTATTCCCTCCCTTATTATCCATCAGGAAGATGCTGGTATTTGATCTGTAGGCGATAGTATTACCGTCGGGTGAAATGGAAGGAGCATTGTCGTTAATAGTATTGCTGGTAAGCATCTTTTCATCTGAACCGTCGGTATTCGCTATGAATATCTCATAATTGGTAAAAGCACCGCTGACATCCCTGGCGAACACGATCTTCGTCGGTTCATCGTAACCGCGGTAGAAACAGGAGACCACCAACGGCAGTACCGCAGCTACTAATAAAATAATAAGTATATTCCTTTTTTGCACTGCGTTCACCTCGCCACACGCCATGGAATCATTCTTATGCAACAGTGTTACTTCAGTAGCCGTCCCCTATGGACCGGTTCGCCCCCGCCAGGGTAAAGCGCGCCCCCAGCAGGAACTGCCCTCCCCGGACCTTTTCATCGGCGTAATCGTTGTTGTAATTCGACCAGTGCCCTCCGATCTCGGCGAAGAAGCTCACGCGCTGGGTGAGAAAGTAAAGCAGCCCCACCCACATGCCCACGCAGAACCCCCGGTCATCCACCACTTCGGTTTCTGAAAAATCCGTGTAGGGCCCGTATTTTTTCGGCTGCGACCGGTACACATACGACATGCCGGCGCCGGCCGCTCCCGTCACGTACAGGGGGAAGCGGGTAACCGGGTGGCGGTACTGGATGCCGGCGGTGGAGTGGATGTACCCATGGACGGTCTCGGCAGGCGCACCGGGATCTTCCAGGGTGGTGCTCATGGACGAGCGCACGAAAAAGGAGGTCTGGGGCAGAAAGTCCAGATAAAACCCTATCCCCATCCCCCAGCCGTTTTTCGCGTCACCCGCCAGGGTGTACCCGCCCGATATGTCCATGAACACCGAGGCCGCGGCCGGTGTGGGCAGGAGGATTGCAATCGAAATCAATAACAGTAAAATGTGCCTTTGCCGCATATCAAATGCCCCCCAAAGCGAGTAGTGAACGGCGAATAGAATAGTACATATAGAAAAATTTGTAAAGGATATAATTTACTAAAAGTTCACCGGCTGACGCAGCGGTCACTACCGGTACCAGTGTTACCGCGACATTATTCGCCGAAAACAGGATAATGAAACAGTCCTCAGCCGTACTTCAAAAACTTCCACCTCATCCGCCGCGATCAATCCCGCGCCATAAGCAGCAGCTCCGAGATGTCCCTGATCTCGAGTTTTCTTTCCAGCCCTTCGTCTTTAACCGCGTCGTCCAGCATCTTGTAGCACACCGGGCAGGCAACGGCCAGGGTATCGGCGCCGGTCCCGTGCGCCTCCCTCACCCTGGCGCGCGCGGCGGAAGACTTACCCGAGCCCAGTATGTCGGTATAGTAGTTACCGCCCCCTCCGCCGCAGCAGAGGGTGTTTGCCATCGAACGGTCCATTTCCACTATTGCGGCGCCGGGTATGCTGTTGAGAACGGTCCGTGGGGCCAGGTATTCACCGTTCCAGCGTCCCAGGTAGCAGGGGTCGTGGTAAGTGATCTTTCTGTCCAGCTTCTTCATTTTCATTGCTCCCTTCGCGCCCGACAGATCGCGCACCACCTGAGTATAATGCGCCACGCGCGGGAAATCATCGCCGCGCCGATAGTAATTGCTGAAGCTGTTATACGCGTGGGGAGAGACGGTTATTATTTTTTTCACTCCCAGGCTTTTAAAGATATTCGTGTTTTCTTCCTCAAGATACTCAAAGAGCCCCCTTTCTCCCAGGGTCCTTACCTCGTTGCCGTCGCTTATCTCCTTTTCCCCAAGTATTCCCAAAGACACGCCGTATCCGAGCAGCAGCCTAGACACTGAACGCGCCATTCTCATTCCCACTTCGTCAAAGGACGCGGCGTCGCCTATATACAACAGGTATTCCTGGTCGCGATAACAGGGAACATCCGTGTCCAGAACCCAGGCGGCCCTTTCGCTCTGGGACTTTTTAAACGGATTTCCCCAGTTGTAGATGTTCTGAAAATAGTCTTTGGCCCCTTTCGGGATCACCCCCCTGTTGACCGCTTCCTCCCGCGCCGCGATCACCATTTCCACCAGGTAGTCCTTTATACCGGGGACCCCGCAGGTTTCCACGCAGTTTTTACACGCGGCGCAGGAATAGAGTATTTTGAGAAAACGATCGCTGGTCTCGATTTTACCGTCCAGCCAGGCGCCGATCAGCCAGAGCCTGCCCCCCGAGGCGAAACTCTCGAATCGGTGCATAAGGTAGGCCGGGCAGTTGATTCCCGAAAAATCCGGCGGCAGCTTGCACCACCCGCACCGGAAACACCGGTGCAGCAGTTCGCGGTAGTCCATCACTCCACCTCCCAGTTGCCGGGATTCATAATGCCGTTGGGATCCAGCATTTTTTTCACCCTGGCCATAAAACGTTTTGTCTCAGGGTCCATCCGCTCCAGTATAAGGTTCTGTGCGGGGGCCTCGGCCTTCCAGGGTATGCCTCCCAGGGAGAGTATGGCCCGGTTGGCCTCTTCCAGGGCGCGTGCCGCCTTCTCCATGGAAACCCCGTCGGCCCTGTTGAAGGGGTACGCGTAAAAAAACATGACACAGTGCCCGCGCCCTATGACCCGGGCGCCCAGGGAGTAGGTAATGTCCATGCGTTCGGCGATATCGAGACCGCTCCTGACCGCGTCAGGGATGCTGTCGGTGGGCATGATGCCTCCCACATATTCAAACCCTCCGCCCTTCAGCACGTCGGCGAACCCGGTCAGGGTCTTCTGCGGCTGCTCGGACAGCTTTTCTTTCATGCCGGGAGGAATGGGGGCGAAGCCCGCCTCCTTTCGCTCATAGTAGTCCCGAAGCGACTCTCTTATTACGGCGATGCGTATCTTCATCTCTTCCCTGGAATTGGCCGTTACGGTGGCGGCGGTGAGCTGGAACCCCCGGAACATGTCGGGCTTCGGGGCGATCATCATGGCAACGTCCTCGGCCATCTCGGTGCCGGTAATTCTGCCGATCACGTCGGGGAGTGTATCAACATTTTCTGTCATGAAAGCCACGACATCGCTCATGGCGGGCTTTGGATAAAGCTTTATGCCCACCCTGGTGATTATGCCGGTGGTGCCGTTCCATCCCAGGAAGAGTCCCGCCAGGTCGGGCAGCGGCGCCCGCGAGAACCACGCGGGCACGGTGGAGCAGGAGCCCAGCCTGACCAGCTCGCCGGTGGGAAGCACCACCTCCAGGCCCGTCACCATCTCCGAGTGAAAGCCCCCCTCGGACTGCGAGAGGTGCCCCGAACCGTGGATAACGACATTGCCCGCGATGGTGGCTATAGGAGGGGCGTCGGGCATGGAGGACTTCAGCTTCGGGTGATGTTTCTCCAGGTAGGCCTTGAGCATGCCGGTGCCGGTGCCGGCCTCGACCACGGCATGACGGCAGGCCTCATTCACTTCCACGATGCGGTTCATCCGTTTCATGTCCATGACGATACCGCCCTCATGGGGGATACTGAGACCCGAGAGCACCAGTCCTCCCCCCATGGGAACCACCGGTATCTTTTCACGGTTGGCAAGTTTCACTACTTCCTGTACCTCCGCCGCCGAACCGGGCAGCACCACATAATCGGGATCGTGGGGCCGCTGTAGCCCCTGGTCCCGCCCGTAAATGTATTTCTCCTCCGGGGAACGGGATACATTGGCAGCCCCGACGATTTTTTCCAGTTCGTTGAAGATATCATCCATAATCTTCCTCCTAACCGGCCGCCAGCCGGCAGAGTTCGGACATCAGGGTCGGCGTCATTCCGGCCTCGCCGACCGCCGGGGACAGGGTAAAAAAACAGAAGGGGCAGTTGAACACCACATGGGTGGCCCCGGATTTTTTCATGTCCGCCACGTTTTTCTCACGGACCCGTTCGGCCAGATCAAAACGCTGCTGCGCCTCGAAGATCCCTCCGCAGCAGAGGGCGTTCTCTCGGTCATACTCCCGTGCGGTCCTCTCCACGCCTATGAGTTCGAAGATACGGTCCACCATCGCGTCGGTCTGCGGGCACAGCCTGTTGGAACAGGGCCGCTGGTAAGCGACCTTGAGGTTGAGTTTTTTCACCCCTTTCCCCAGCTCCTCGAGGCGACGGGCCAGGTAGTCGAAAAGGTGTACGGGAGTGAAGGGCACCTTCATGCCGAATGCGGGGGCCCATGAGGTGTACGTACCATAGCACTCGTCATGGAAACAGACCATTTCATTGTTTTCCCTTAATTCCACATACTCTTTTTGTATTTTCTTTATCAGTGCCGGTAACCGGTCCTTTATGACCGAGTCACGGGCGAAATGCAGAAACATGATCTGGCACATGAAGTCGCTGCCGGTGAAATACGACGCGTCGGGGAACAGATTCCCCCTGACCAGTCCAGTCAGCATGGGGAAATAACAGAGGTTGACCAGCGGCCCCCGCCCCTCCCCGACCTTGATCTTCCCCGAAGGGGCCATGGCCTGCACCTGGGATTTGGTTATGGGGCGGGGCACTGTTTCAATGCCCAGCTGTTCCTGCCGTTCGACGATCTGATAGAAGGGGTGGTTGCCGTTGGGGCAGTACTCCTCGCATGCATAGCAGGTAACGCAGTCGTGGAGCACCCGTGAATCCTCACCTTTGAGAATTTTCCGTTTTTCCTCTTTGGCCTCGGCCTGATTGAACTTCATATACTGGCACTTCATCAGGCAATCCACGGTGACGCATCGTTCGCAGACAGCCTCGCTGTAACGCAGACTGTACATCGTTCAACCTCCCTATTCCATGTAAACACGGCGCCTGACCGCAGACCGGACCGGCATCATTCTGTACGCGGCGTGATCAGCGGTTGTCGCTACCGATCAGTTCGTGTTCATTTCCCGCCCCCGCGGCAAATGCTTCACTGTTTTTTTTCCAATAACCCGATTACAGCCCTGACCGCCGCGTCGGCGCCGCGGGCGATATGCACTATGTTCGCGTCCAGCATGTAGCAGGGAGAGGTAACGATCAGGTTCTTCCGGTCGATCACCACCTCGCCGTGGTTCGTGGTTGTATGTACGGCGCCCATCCCTTCGATAGCCCTGGCGGTTTCCTGGTCACTGCCTATGGTCACCTCGATGCCGCTCAACACTTTTGCCAGTACCACAGGGGCAATGCAGAGCGCCCCGATCGGTTTTTTCAACTCGTGTGTTTTTTTCAGCGCCGCCGAAACTTCGGGGTTTACGGAGCAGGCACCGCCGTCGAAGGCGAAGGTGGAAAGATTTTTAGCGGCGCCGAATCCCCCGGGGATAATAAGGGCATCGAATTCTTCGGCCTTGAATTCGCGGAGCGGTTGTATATTACCGCGCGCGATCCTGGCGGACTCCACCAGTACATTGCGCTTTTCTTTCATCTCCTGACCTGTAAGATGATTGATCACATGGCGCTGTTCGATGTCCGGCGCGAATATATGGTATTCGGCCCCGTTGTTCATGATCGCGTACAGGGTCAGCACCGATTCATGGATCTCGGCCCCGTCATACACGCCGCATCCCGACAGGACCACGGCAAACCTGATTTTTTTACTCATGGGTCACGCTCTCCTTCAGATGGGTCATTCCTGTTGATTATACCGCGACAGGACGCCGCGGACGGCAATGCGCATCGGCACGGCCTTAACTTATTTATTCTAACACCATCCCGTTATGATTTTCAAGTTGAAATTACGAAACTGGATAGAAACAGGGTTGTTGAAATTTTTCCGTAAATGATTTGATCTCCCGCCATCTTTTGCTATACTGCGACGGTCGGAATTCCAATCCATGCTGATGCCATGCGAGGACAATCCATGAAGAACCGGGTACTGTCTTTAATCATCGGGCTTTTGATGTCCATACTCGTCGCGGTTCTCGCGCTGCCCCAGGGGCGGCAGAAAATCCACGCCGAAACAAAGCATACCGGCACACTGGCGGTGCTGAATTTCGATGCCGACCCCTCCCTGCGTGAGATGGGTGTGGTTATAAGCGAAATAGTCCGTTCCGAGATTGCTTCGATCCCGGAATTGCCTTTTCTCGTCGTCGACAGGGTAATGCTCGACCGGATAATGAAGGAACAGGAGCTGGCCATGTCGGGCATAGTCGACAACGCGGGTGCCGCGAAGGTGGGTAAAGTGCTGTTCGCCGACCACCTGGTGACGGGGAGGGTGCTCGTAATAGGAAAGGAGATACGGATCAACGCCCGTATTATCGAGACCAACACCGCCATTGTTAAAAAGGAGACGACCGAAACCGTTTATTCCAGGGACGATCTTTCCGGCGCGGCGAAAGCGGTGGCGTACCGTCTTTTCGGCCGCAGTTACACCTACAGTAAAACAACGGCGTCAGCGGAAAAAACACCAGTTGAAATTCCGGCAACGGGCATCCCCGCCAGGGGAATCGCGGGCAGCTATACCAGCATTTATTCAGACAGCAGGGGGATCCATCAGGGAGGAAAGATCCATCTGATGGTTGCAGGCGACCGGGTCAGCGGTTATACCATTGAAGACATCGGACGGGCCGAAATGACCGGGACCCTGAGCGGTGACCGGATCATCGGATACTACCGCGGCCGCTACGGGTATGGAAATTTCAATTTCAGGATTATCGACGGGGGCGCCTATCTGCAGGGAGATTACTACCAGGTCTCAAACGGCGCGCACGGCGACTGGCTCGCGGCGAAGGGCGATACCTTCGTTATGCCGCGCGCAATGTTCAGCGGGCGATGGAAGGAGGGGAGCCGATGTCTGGTCCGCTGGTCGGGCGATTCCTTCTGGTACCCCGCGACGGTGGACGCGGTGAAAGACGGCCTTTACCATGTGGCCTATGATGACGGTGACGCGGAGTGGCGCATGGAAAATCATATACGCGGCCTGGAGATAAAAGTCGGCGACGTGGTGTTCGGCAACTGGCTGGGCAAAGGCCGTTATTACCGCGGTAAAATCGCCGAAATCAAAGACCGTCGGATATTCATACACTACGACGACGGAGACCGTGAGTGGACCTCCGTCGCGAGAATACGACTGATGCTCGAGTGAAAGGAGGCGCTATGATTATCGACACCCATGCTCAGCTGTGGACCGAGGAAGCGATTAAAGGCCTGCCGAAGAAAATGGCCGAGGGTTATACGGCCATGTTCAGGGACCTGGGATTCCCGAAGATCGGAGACACCATTAAAGACATGGACGACGCCGGAGTGGAAAAATCGGTCATCGTGGCGGTGGACGCCGAGACCCTGCACGGTTACCTGGTTTCGAACGACCTGGTGGCCTCGGCGGTGAATGAATATCCCGAAAGGTTTATCGGTTTCGCCAGCGTCGACCCGCATAAGGGCGAGGCCGCCGTGACCGAACTGCGGAGGGCGGTGAAAGACCTGGGGCTCAGGGGACTCAAGCTGCTGCCCCACCTGGTGGACCTCTATCCCAATGACCGCGTCATGTACCCTCTTTACGAAACCGCGCGGGAGCTTTCCATCCCGGTGCTCTTCCACTCGGGCACCCAGTTCCACAGCGGAACGAAAATCAAATACTGCCAGCCCATCCATCTGGACGAGGTGGCTGTCGATTTCCCGGAACTTAAAATCGTGATCGCCCATTTCGGTTTTCCCTGGTTCTACGAAACCATCGCCGTGACGCAGCGGAACCCCAATATGTACTTCAATATCGCCGGATGGGCCCCGCGGCACATACATAAAGACGTGATCCGTTACCTGTGCGGCCCGTTGAAAACCAAAGCACTGTTCGGAAGCGATTACCCCCTGGTGACCAGGGTACGGATAATGAAAGAGCTGAAAGAGCTGGAACTGGGAAATGAAATCATGAACCTGCTGCTGCGGGAAAATCCCGGCAGGCTGCTGGGTATCTGACCATCTGTTCCGGTCGTGTTCATGAAAAACACCTCACCTTTCCATGACGAACCACTACAGCCTGTACCTGGTGAAGGCGTCCCTCATGCACTTTTCGCTGCCGGTGCGGCCTGAACCCGCCGGCGGAGCATAGCCGGAGCAGGATTCCTGAAAACCGAAAAACTCCCGGAAAGGGAGTTTTTCAGTGTCTGACATTAAAGAGATGTTCAGTTAATCGGGATGAATCCCGCTTCTTTCACAAGTTTCTGGCCATCCGCGCCCAGAATATAATCTATGTATTTCTGTGTTTCCGCGGAAGTCTTGTTTTCATCTATAATCATGTACAGTTTCCTTGAAATCGGATACTTTCCTGATTTACCATTCTCGATAGTGCCTTCCACCTTGTTTACCGTTAGCGCCTTTACCGATTTATCAAGGTATCCGAAACCGATATACCCGACAGCTTTGGGATTGCCCGCAACCGCCGATACTACCGCACCGTTCGATGCCTGGAGGAGCGCGTCTTTTTTAACATCGGCTTTTTTCATGACCTTGTGATTCCAGATCTCGTAAGTCCCCGAACTCGTGTCCCTGGAGATTACTATTATGTTTTCATTTTTTCCACCGAGCTGCTTCCAGTTGGTGATCGAGCCGTCATATATCGCTTTCAACTGGTCCATGGTTAATCCCTTTACCGTATTCGAGGGGTGAACCACCGGTACGATCATATCGATGGCCAGGGCTATTTCCTTTACTTTCTTGCCTTTATCAGTCGCCCGCTTTACTTCTTCAGGTTTCATTTCCCTGGAGGAGTTGGCGATATCACAGGTACCGTCTATCAGGGCTTTTATGCCGTTACCCGACCCGCTGCCTTCAATGGTAATCGTTATTTTGTTGAGTTTCCTGAACGCTTCAGCGGTTTTTTGCGTTATGGGCAGCACCGTTGTAGATCCTTTTATCACTATCTTTTTCCCGGCATCTTTTGAACAGCCTGACAGCGATAACACGGCAAACGTGACCGCACATCCGACAAAAACAAAGGTTTTAATGATTT
Source organism: uncultured Leptospirales bacterium (assembly GCA_964624235.1). Lineage (GTDB taxonomy): Bacteria > Spirochaetota > UBA4802 > UBA4802 > UBA5368 > CAZUXY01. Next base: position 19,001 of record CAZUXY010000053.1, read on the forward strand.
TTTGCATGTTGTTAACCCTCTAAAATTTTTAGTGAGCACAACATCGCCGGGACATGTACAGTTTTTATAAAGAATTATTAAAATAATAATGAAGAATGACTGCGCACCCGCCGCATTCAATGAACTACAGTACTGTTTTCGGATTATACCGCTCTATCAACCCCATGCGGTAAACCACAGGGCATACGGCGGCAGGTATGGACTGGCTCTTTTCCTTTTTTTGGTAAAAAACCCAAACCGTATTCTTAATAAAATCTTAATATTTTATTTATCAATTGCTGACCTGAAATTTACTTCATGGGTACGTGTTTGATAATCACTGTTTCAGTCCGGTTGAGTAAACCGTCCTCAACCGCAGCAAAGGAACGCTTGAATGAAAGATAAAATTACCATGACCGATGTTTCATTTTTTTACGGAGATAATCCGGCGATCAGGGATATCAGCCTCACGGTTAAAGAAAACTCTGTTCTCGCACTGATAGGACCATCAGGATGCGGCAAATCCACGCTCCTCAGGTGCGTAAACCGTATGAATGATATCATTCCCGACACCAGAATGACCGGTGATATTCTTATTGACCAGGACTCGATTTACAGTAATAAAAAGGATGTCACTTCGCTGCGCAGAAGGGTGGGCATGGTCTTTCAGAAATCAAATCCATTCCCTAAATCTATTTTTGACAATGTGGCGTACGGCCTTAAAATAAACGGGATCAGGGACAAATACGAGATAGAATACACCGTTGAAAAATCACTGAAGAGCACGGCGTTGTGGGATGAGGTCAAGGACAGGCTGAACAAATCAGCCCTGGGCCTCTCAGGAGGGCAGCAGCAGAGGCTCTGTATAGCGAGGACCATTGCCGTGCAGCCCGAAGTAATCCTGATGGATGAACCGGCATCGGCGCTGGACCCGATCTCAACCCAGAAAATAGAAGAGTTGATTCAGGAACTCAAACAGAAGTATACCATAATTATAGTAACGCACAATATGCAGCAGGCGGCCAGGGTAAGCGATTACACGGCGTTTTTCTACCTGGGGGAACTTATAGAGATCAATAAGACAGAAACGATATTCACCAAACCCGACCGGAGCATGACTGAAAAGTATATCACGGGTAAATTCGGTTGATCCATCAAATTATGTACAAATTGTATAAAATCCGGTAATGAAAATTATTTCGCGTGAAGGAGAATTGAATGCAGACTCACCTTGAAATGGAACTTGAACAGATTAAAATAAAAATGTTTCAAATGCTTGATTACGCGATTGAAGCGGTAAGGTCGTCGGTAGTATCCCTAAAAAACGCGGATACCGACCTTGCAAAAAGAATAATAAAAAACGACTACCGGATAAACAGACTGGAAATCGAAATTGACGATGAATGTATTAAATTCCTGGTAACCAGGCAGCCGGCGGCTTCCGATTTGAGATTCATTCTGGCCATGCTTAAAATCAATACCGATCTTGAAAGAATTGCCGACCTTGCGGCAAACATAGCCAGGGAAACGACACTTATTCATGGTGCTCCTCTGCTCAAACCGCTTGTCGATATTCCAAGGATGAGCGAAATCGCGGTACGAATGATAGACGGCGCGTTTAATTCGATAAGTGAAAAAAACGTGGAAAAAGCTAAAAACGTAATACTTATGGACACGGAGATAGATGATCTGAACACGCAGATTTACAGGGAACTATTCACCTTCATAAGTGATTCACCAAAAAACATCGCCCAGAGTTTAAGTTTGCTCACCGTGGCAAAAGCCCTGGAACGTATCGGGGATCATGCAAAAAATATTGCGGAAAGAGCTGTTTATTATATACAGGGAGTGGACATCAGGCACAGGAAACCAAAAGGATAATTTGATATAATGATCAGGAAAAAATCGATATTTATCATTGATGATGAAAAAGACATCAGAGACATTTTAACGGTAAATCTTACGAAAGAGGGCTATCGTGTCTCGGTTTTTGCGTCGGCGGACGGGGCGAAAAAAGGGTTGGAATCGGAAACGCCCGACCTGATAATCCTTGATGTAATGATGGAGGGAAAGGACGGCTTTGAATTCTGCAGGGATCTGCGTACGGACGAAAAATTCAAATCAGTGCCGGTGATTTTTCTTACCGCAAAGTCCGAAGAATTCGATAAAGTTCTGGGTCTTGAACTCGGAGGGGACGACTATCTGACCAAACCTTTCAGCGTAAAGGAACTCCGATCAAGAATAAAGGCTGTACTCAGGCGTACGGGTGAAGTCCCGGAAGCCGTAACATATAAAGTATTGAAGTACAAGGGTGTAGAACTGAATCCTGAATCGTATTCGCTGAAAGTTGACAATGTAGAGATCAAGCTGACGAAAACAGAGTTGAACATACTGACGCTTTTCATGGCACATCCGGGTAAAATATTTTCAAGGGACAATATAATAAACAGTGTCAGGGGACACGACGTATACGTAGTGGATAGAACCATCGATGTGCATATTATGAACCTGCGAAAGAAGCTCGGTGCATATAAAAACATTATCACCACATTTTCCGGCGTAGGCTACGGATTCAAAAAGTAATATGGTAAAGAAAATCAGCAATAAACTTATCATCTCATACATCACGCTGATAATTATCCTCGTTGCAATAATCTTTTTACTGCTGGGAAGTTTTTTAAAAACCACCCACATAAATATCATTAAAACCGAAATGTCCCGCTACGACGCGCTGATCGATTATAAATTCAACACTTTGTCCATCACGCCTTTTCCATCGGCTTTACTCTCTGACACGGTGTCTGAACTGGCCGATATAATCAAACTCCGTATTACGGTGGTTGCCCTTAACGGAAAGGTGATAGCCGACTCTGAAGTAAAGGACTTTTTAAGCCTTGAAAACCACCAGTATAGAAAAGAGATCATTGCCGCGTTAAAAAACGGCACGGGATATGCCATAAGGTACAGCAATACCCTTAAAACAGACATGCTCTATTACGCCACGTACAAGAAAAACCATGTAATCAGGCTGTCAAAGCCCCTGTATGAAGTTGACAAGAGCCTTTCTTCACTTAAAAACATTATCTTGAATGTTTCGGCCTTCGCGGTAGTTTTTTCCATTATTCTCATAATCATCATTTCATTGAAAATCACCCGACCGTTAAAGGAGACTTTAAGCTTCGCTTCTGACTTCGCGGCTGGGAATTATAAAAGACGCATACTGAATTACAGCAATGATGAAATCGGCACCCTTCAGAAGGCCCTTAACACCATGGCGGATACCATTGTTGAGACCATTGACGATCATATACTTGAACATCAAAAGCTGGAAGCGACCCTGGAAAGCATCAGCGATGGAATAGCCATGGTGGATTCCGAAAAGCACATAATAATATATAACAACTCTTTCGTGAGCATGCTTGGCATAACCGGAGATCCCAGGGGTAAGCAGTTCTTTGAGATTATCAGGAACAGCACCCTGAACGGTAAAATAAACAGGAGTCTCCAGTCAGGTGAAAAAGAAATTTTTGATATAGAGATGGGCGGAGAACGATTCTATGAAGCGGTCATCAACCCGATAAGAGCAGCGAAAGTACTACAGGGAATTCTTATCGTTCTGCATGATATCTCTGAAAAAAGGAAAATAGAAAGAATAAAATCAGATCTTGTGAGCAACGTTTCGCATGAGCTCAAGACACCTATTGCCATAGTACGCGGCTATCTTGAGACGGTAAAGGAAAACTACGAAAACAAGACCATGACGATGAGCTTTATTGAAAGAGCAATTGAAAATGTGGACAGGCAGAACGCCCTGATTCAGGATATTATCAAGCTGAGCATGATCGAATCAACAAAAGCATTTGAATACGAAAAAATAGACCTTAAAATTATTATCGAAAGATGTCTCGACCTGGTTGCCCTGAAAATATCCAACAGGGGGATAACCGTAATCAACAATCTTGATAACGGCATTGACTATTCCGTTACAGGAAACAGCTTTCTTGCGGAAGAGGTTTTTTTCAATATAATCGATAACGGGATAAATTATAACTCTGAAAAAGGTACACTCACTGTTTCAAGCAGTGATACCGCGGATACGCTGAGCATTAACATCTCCGATACGGGTGCCGGAATACCCGATGAAGTTAAGGAAAGAATTTTTGAACGCTTTTACCGTGTCGACAAAAGCAGATCAAGGGCGACAGGCGGAACCGGCCTGGGGTTGTCTATTGTAAAGCACGCGATTATGGTCCTGGCATGGGACATCACCGTCAATTCCGGCGTCAGTGGAAGTACATTTACAATTACCGCGAAAAAAGAAGCGAGTCGGATGCAATCATAAAGGTCAGCCGCGATGGCATTTCCCGCCCAGGGTCCGTGCCCCCGCATTATTGAAGGTGATGTTCCCTCATATCAGCCGCGGTTTTTCTTAAACCTGTACCTCATGATCATACCGGTCATGTTCAGAACAAGTACAAGCCCGATAAGTACGATCGCGGTTCCATACTGCAGATGCCTTGTCGCCTGGATATGGGTCCCCGCGGTTGCTAATACATAAATATGATAAGGAAGCGCCATTACCTGGTTAAACACCGAGACAGGAAGATCGGGGGTATAAAATGCGGCGGCCGTGAACATGATCGGGGCCGTTTCACCCGCGGCCCGGCCCAGTGACAGCATTATTCCCGTCATGATGCCGGGAAGGGCATTGGGGAGGATTATCTTATAAATCGTCTGCCACTTGGTTGCCCCAAGCGACAGGGAAGCTTCTCTGTAGGTTCCGGGAACAACCCGTAACGCTTCTTCCGTTGATCTGATAATAACAGGAAGATTCAGCAGGCCGAGGGTCAGCGAACCCGCCAGAATTGAAGTACCGAAACCCAGGAAAATTACAAAGAGACTCAATCCGAATAATCCGAAGACTACCGATGGAACACCGGCAAGGTTGTTTATCCCCAATCTTATTATAGTCACAATCTTGGGGTTTTTTGCATATTCGGTAAGATATATGGCTGTAATAATACCCACCGGTATGGAAACAGCGGAAGAACCGAGCATAAGATAAAAAGTCCCAACGATCGCAGGGAAAATACCGCCGCCGGTCATTTCATTTTCAGGCATCGCCGTCAAAAATTTCCATGAAAGTGCCGATACGCCTTTGAAGAAAATGAATCCGAGAACCAGTAAAAGTGATGCGAGAACCACCAGTGTACCAATCCTGACCAGTAAAAAACCAATGTTTTGTAGTAGATCCGCTTTTGTTTTCATTTTTAAAATCAGCTTGTCTTGAATTTGTATTTGTTTGATAAATAATCAGCAATTATATTGAAGATCAGGGTAATTATAAAAAGTATTATTCCGATAGCGAACAATGCCCTGTAATGAATACCGCCGACAGAAGCTTCGGCCATTTCCGCCGCAATATTTGAAGTCAATGGGCGGACGGGACTGAAGATCGAATTCGGGACAACGGCGGCACCACCCGCAACCATCAGTACAATCATTGTTTCCCCTATAACTCTTGAGATACCCAGTATTATGGCGGTCCAGATACCTGACAGCGATGCGGGTAAAGTTACATGCACGATAGTCTGCCATCGGTTTGCTCCCAGAGCATATGAAGCTTCTTTTATACTCATTGGAACCGACGAGATGGCATCTTCTGATATACTCGCGATTGTGGGAACAGCCATGAAAGCCAGCATCAACGATGCGTTGAAAAGATTCAGCCCCGAGTCGATATCGAACTTGTTCATCAGGAAAGGAGCAACAACAACCATTCCGAAAAAACCGATTACCACTGAAGGTATTGAAGCGATTATTTCAATTGCGGGTTTTATGATCTCTTTGAGTGTCTTTCCGGCAATTTCTGAAATGTATATCGCCACCGCAAGGCTTAAGGGAACCGCGAGCAGGGAGGCGATCAGTGTAATAGAAACAGAGGAAACAATAAGCGACATTATACCGTATCTCGGATTGTTGCTTGTAGGGTACCATTCATTCCCGAAGATAAAGTCGAAAACACCGATTTCCCTGAAAAGAGGGACTCCCTCCATTATTAGAAAAACCATTATTGTTAAAAGCACCAGAAGGGACGAAAAACCGACTACATAAAAGATTTTTTCAACTATTATATCCAAGAAAATGCTTTTATGTGTTTTCACCTTATTGCTCTTGTCGGATCCATTGTCATAGTCTGTAATCATCTGCGAAAAAATTCCCCCCTGGATACATAGTTATCACTGAAAAATATACTGTGTAAACGATTATAATTTTGAATTATCCTGTATGAAAAAACTAAAGAAATAATAAAGAAATTATAAAGAAGACCTCTAAAATGAACTGAAGGCGGAGATACCGATTCTGTATTTTCAGTGGTAAAAACAACTTAAACTGCGCAAGTATCTTACCAGTGAATCCTGATGATAAATTTTGCCATGCCTCCCATATCCACTCTGATGATACTAAAAATGCCCGGCCAATATCAGCAGAACTGAAAAATCAAGTTTATTGCGCAGATGCAAGAGGTAACCGTATTTTCAGCCTGGCACAGGCCAACCGAAAGTACATATGGCGTTATCCCTCATTTTATACAGATGACCGTGTTTTTTATAATATTCCCGTTTCCTAATATTCACAGTAACACCTGAAAGAAATTTATAAATTTTTTGTCGCCTTTTTTTATTAATGCTATAGTGATATATGTATTGTTAACTTTAAAATATGAATAGGTTAACAATACTATAGTATAGAACCCGACAGCTTGCGGATGATTATGGAGATAAAAAACCGAATCCTCAATCGCCTTAAAGAGAACCGTGAATACTGGACCTCGGGAGAAGACCTGAGCATCACACTCAATCTGACCCGTACGGCGGTCTGGAAGCACATCCAATCGTTGCGCAACGAGGGGTATGTCATCGAATCTTCTTCTAAAAAGGGGTACCGCCTGATGAAAATACCGGATGTGCTCACCAGTGCAGAGATTCTGGACGGGCTGGCCACGAAAACTTTCGGTAAAACCGGGTTTTATTATATGGAAGAAGCGGGTTCCACCAACCAGGAGGCCGCCGCACTGGCGGAAAACGGCGCACCTGAAGGAACCGTCGTAATCGCCGACCACCAATCCCGCGGGAGAGGCCGCAAACAGAGGAACTGGTTCTCTCCTCCCGGAACGGGCATCTATATATCACTCGTCCTTAAACCTCCCATCACTCCGGCCGAGGCTCCAAGGATAACCCTGCTCGCTGCCGTCGCCGGCGCGGAAACCCTGAGGCACCTTACCGGCCTCGACATCAGCATAAAGTGGCCCAATGATCTGCTGGTAAATGGAAAAAAGATATCGGGGATACTCACCGAGATGAGTGCCGGCATGGACGCGGTGAACCATATAATAGTGGGAATAGGGATCAACGTCAACACCTCTAACGAAAGCCTGCCCGATGAGATCAGGGACATCGCGACCTCGGCAAGGGCCGAGACCGGGAGTGTCCATTCGCGGTCCAGTATCGTCCGCAGCCTGCTGGAATATTTCGAGTTGTACTATGACCTCTTTCTCAGAGGTGAATTCCATAAAATCCTCACGCGCTGGAAGGAACTCTCGGGCATTATAGGAAGAAAAATCCAGGTCGACGGTATCAACAGCCGCATCAGCGGCACCGTACTGGACGTCAATGACGACGGGGTGCTGATTTTAAAGGATGGGGAAGGAGTTATTCACCGCGTTTTTTCCGGCGACGTTATACTGCCGCGATAGTACACTCAGGGGTTTAAATAAATGAACACCGCAATAATCATCGGGTATTTCGGCGTCATGATACTGATCGGCGCTTTCAGCCTTAAGAACGTCAAAAGCCTTTCCAGCTATTTTGTGGCGAACCGCAACGGATCCACCCTCGCCATCACCGGTTCTCTCATGGCCACCATCATGGGAGGATCATGCACCCTCGGCATGGCCGGCCTGGGTTATTCCAGAGGCCTGACAGGGGCATGGTGGCTCCTTTCGGGAGTGATCGGCATGGGGGTACTTTCATTCTGGTTGTCGAAAAGGATCCGCGCAATGGAAGTGTATACGCTGCCGGCGATACTCGAGGTCCAGTACGGCAGTCCCGTAATAAAAATCATCGCGTCCCTCCTCGTTTCGGTTTCATGGATCGGGATCATAGCCGGCCAGACCATAGCCGCGGGGAAAATCCTTTCGGTCTTCTGGCCAGGAAAACTCACATCACTGATTCTGATATCGGGGACCGTATTCATCATCTACACCACTCTGGGCGGGCAGTATTCGGTGATAAAGACCGACATCATCCAGTTGATGATCATTCTGACGGGGATCACGGTCTGTATGGTTTTTGCCATCCCCTCGGCCGGCGGACTTGCCGCGATTTTTCATGAAGCACCAAAGGGTCACGGTTCATTCCCGCTGTCACCCTCCTTCAATGCCTTTAACCTGATGTCGTACCTGTTTTTCATAGGTCTGCCGTATCTCGTAGGGCCGGACATTTATACACGCCTCTTCAGCGCACGTACATCCGAAACCGCCCGAAGGGCCGCCTTCCATACGGCGGTGCTTTTACTGCCCGCAGCCTTTGCCATCACCCTCATCGGCATTATCGCCAGGGTGCTGCTGCCGGGCATACCGCCGGAAAGCGCCTTCCCTTCGCTGGTTATGAAAATACTCCCGGCCGGATTCAACGGCCTGGTCATAGCGGCGCTGCTCGCCGCCGTGATGTCGTCCGCCGATACCTGCCTCATCACTACGGCAACCATACTCGCGACCGACATCATAGGACCGCTGCGCCGGCGCACACCGGATGAGAAATCGATGCTTGCCCTTTCCCGGATAATGGTGGTCGTTATCGGAATCATCGCGATACTCATCGCCCTGAAAGTCCAGGGCATCATACACTCACTCATTCTCGCCTATACCGTGTATTCGTCCGGGGTCGTGATCCCGCTCTTGTTCGGTTTCTACGCCAGAAGACTGAAACTGAACGGTACCGGCGCGATTGCCGCGGCAGTGGGGGGCGGATTACTCGGCCTTGGTCTGAAACTCGCGGGCATGAACGATCTGGTACTCATAAGCCTGCCCGTTTCGGTTTTCCTGCTGTTCGCGGGGAGCCTTTTCAGAAAACACCCGGATAACCGCACACCATCTATCAAGGAGACTACCACATGAAAAAAGTATTGCTGATTCTGTCCGCCGCCGTCATTTTCTTTATCCCTTCAGGGAGTGACGCGGTCAATTTCTACGACGGGGTCAGGGCCCCAAAAGGGCTTTACCTGCTCACTTACACCTCCCTCTATACCGCCGATGAGGTTACCGACGGCAGCGGGGACACGGCCGTTGCGGATTACGGCTTTACCAGAATACAGGAAATGCTGCGGCTGTCATACTACGCCAAGGAAATGTGTTTTCACGTATACCTGCCCGCCGGATACAAGGAGGTCGAGCATTACGGCGAGGATACCTGGGGATGGGGAGACCTGAACCTGGGCATCGGCCGGTTTCTGCCGGTAAAATCACTGGACATCGTGCCCATGCTGTTCGTGAAATTTCCCACCGGCAGGTACGACGGGGACCGTAAGGTGAACTATGGTGATCATCAGTTCGATATAAAACCTACTGTTTTTCTGCACAAAACCATCAGGCAGTGGACGGTTGATCTGGCGCTCAAGTATTTTTACCGGCTCGTCAATCCCGACACCCATACCGCACCCCATAATGAATTCTATGCCGAAGCTCTGCTCGGTTATGAATTCTGGAATTTCATGAAGGTGGGGCTTTCGCTCAACTGGATGAAGAGCGATGACAGCAAATACTTCGGCGAAGAGGTCGCAAATAACGCGAAAGTCAGGGAATCTTATTCGATAGGAAGTGATATATATTTCCGGTTATCGTCGTTTAATCTCTCCTTCACCTACCTCTACGATGTGTATGCCGAAAACACCGTTAAAGGGCACTATGTTCAAATGAAAACGGTGCACCGGTTTTAGCTTCTGGAACGGAATAAAACCTTATACACCGGATTATCGTCCCTGACCGGCAGGGGATACCCTTCATATTACACAGGAGGAAAACCGTGGATCTGTATATCGCCGTGTGCATGAGGAAAGTGCTGCTCGACCGGCACCTCGGTATCGATGAAGCCAGGGAACTCGCGAGGATACCCGCTCTTGAGGATCTGGTGCGGGCTGCCGGTCACATACGGAAATTGCGGCAGGGTGACGCGTTCAACCTCTGTTCCATAATGAACGCGAAATCGGGCAGATGTTCCGAAAACTGCACATTCTGCGCACAGTCGGTGCATTATGACACGGACGCGGATATCTATCCGCTGGTAAATGAAGAAGAAGCGCTGACCCGGGCGCGGGAAACCCAAAGGGCCGGGGTCGGGCGCTTCTCCATGGTAACCAGCGGCAAAGGGATAGAAGGGAAAGATTTCACAAGGATACTGAACATATTCCGCCGGCTGCGACGGGAAACCGGGTTATCCCTCTGCGCGTCACTGGGAATTATAAACCGGGAAAAGGCGGAGAGCCTGAAAGACGCGGGAGTCGACATCTACCATCACAACCTGGAAACCGCGAAAAACTTTTACTCAAGCGTCTGTACCAGCCATGATTACGAAGACCGGGTACAGACCATCAGGAACGCACAGGAGGCGGGGCTATCGGTATGCTCAGGAGGCATCATTGGACTTGGAGAGGAAATGGAACACCGGCTCGAGATGGCCTTTCAACTCAGGGAACTGGGGATAAACTCGGTCCCTCTGAACATATTGAGCCCGGTAAAAGGCACTCCGATGGAAAAGCGGCAGATCCTTCCTGTCGAGGAAATAATCAGAACCATCGCGCTGTTCCGGTTTATCATGCCCGACGCGGTTATCCGTTATGCGGGCGGAAGGGTATCGATGGGAGATGATCAGATCAGGGGGCTCGCCGCCGGTATCAACGGCGCCATCGTGGGTAATTACCTTACCACCGCCGGCGGCAGGATCGAAGACGACATCGCCATGTTCAAAAAAGCGGGATTCAGGATTCCTGCTGTTTCTTCTTATAATTCCGTCTGATATACTCTTCGATATACGCGGGAGGATTGTCGACAGCCTCACGTGTTATTGTGAAATTCTCCAGCGACATGAGCCGTATCCCGTGCGCATAATCATGAAACAATTCCTCGCACTGCTGTTTGATGCTTTTATTCCCCGAGCGGGCCATCTCCTGTATTTTTTCGACCGCGTTTTTCTCGAATTCCAGATAGATGCCGTTTTTAAGAAGAAATTCCTTCTGGAACCGTTTGATACTGTCTGAAAGCAGCATTTTCTTCAGGGAAGAATCGGTGTCGTTCAATACCTGTTCGTCCACCGTGAGTTTCTTGATATCGGTGGAGGGTAGTGTTTTCTCGAATTTGATCAGTGCATGCTCGAAAACGCTCAGCAAACCCCGCGCCCCGGTCTTTTCATGATATGCCCTCTCGGCCAGGATCCTGAAAGCCCCATCGGTAAAAACCAGGTCAATGTCATAGGCCTTGAAGTCCATCTTCTTGCCCAGCACCACGGTACTGTAACGGTTTTTGAGAATCCGGTAAAGGCCGTCCTCGGTCATTTCATTCAGTACCACCGTAACAGGGAGCCGACCGACAAATTCAGATTCAAAACCGAATTGTATTAGATCTTCTGTTTTAACCTTGTTAAGCAGGTTTTGTTTTTCCCCGTTCCTTGCGGCCTCCTTGTCGAAACCGATAGACTGCAGGTTAAGGCGCTTTTTAATCAAAGGCTCAAGTCCGCTGAAGGCGCCGGAGACTATAAAGAGTATATTGCGGGTATTTACTTTTTTGCGCGAGACCTTCCCGGTACGCTGGGCTTCCATGGCGGCTTCAACCTGCGAGGCAAGGTCATGAGGAGTTTTAAGATCCACCTCGGACTCTTCCATGAGCTTCAGGAGGTTGCGCTGTACGCCTGTTCGGGAAACGTCGGGACCGTAGAAATTCCCCGATGAGGCGATTTTATCTATCTCGTCGAGGTAGATTATCCCGTATTCGGCCCTGCCGATATCACCGTCAGCCTCGTGTACCAGTTCCCTCACCAGGTCTTCAACATCACCGCCGACATATCCCGTTTCACTGAACTTGGTCGCGTCCGCCTTGACGAAGGGTACGCCGATTTTACGGGCGATAAGCTTGATGATATATGTTTTTCCCACACCCGTGGGACCTATCAGCAGCATATTGCTCTTGATATTGCCGATTATTTTCTGTTCCTCGGCGATGCTTTTTTCAAGTTTCATCCTGTTGAAGTGAGTACATACTTTGGTGGCGATTATCTCCACCGCCGCTTCCTGACCGACCACGTATTTATTCAGGTATGCCTCGAGTTCTTCAGGCTTGATGTCGAAATTCATGTCGCTGCTCTTGGCCCTTTCACCGGACTTGGAGCCCAAGGTTTCCGCGTTTGCTTTGGCTTCGGCCTCGAATTCCTTCTTCAGCAGGTCTTCCCAATCTTTATTGGTTTCGTACACTGGTTTTGCCATTGTTTATTCCTGTGTTGATATCCACTCTCAATATTGAGTGGTATAATATAATAAAAAAATACCACTTCATCAACCCATTACCGTATTAACAACTTATTTTTTAGAAAAAGCTATTACGACAAAAATGTATCGTCGTCTCAGTGAAGATATACTTCATTGTCGCAACTCACCAGCCGGTTAATCAGTGTTCTCATAGTTCCATCCCCTTAGAGTGATGTGTTGAAATACACCCTGTATCAAGTCCGTCTCTCGTGACTCATCTGCCGGATATTACCGGATATCACTATAATTATCCAGTAACGGTTTTTTAGACTATA
>CAZUXY010000054.1:0-30620 GCA_964624235.1 uncultured Leptospirales bacterium
TGGTGGCCGACGAGATAGGCAAGCTGGCCGACCAGTCGGCGGCGAGCCTCAAGGAGGTCACGGGGCTGATCGACGACAGCAGCCGCGGCGTGGAAGAGAGCAACAGTTCAAACCAAATGCTGGCGGGAGTGGTCGAGAAGATTTTCAGCGAGCTGGACACGCTCGACGACCGCATGGGCAGGCTCTTCGGACAGATTGAGCAGCAGAACCGCATCAAGGCGGACCTCGAGGTAAACACCGAAAACCTCAAGGGGCGGTCGGAAGAGATGAACATGGCCGTGGCCGAACAGAAAGGGGCGCTGGAGCAGGTGGTATCGGCCGTGACGCAGATCAACGACATCACCCAGTCCAACGCGGCATGCGCCGAGGAACTATCTTCCATCGCCCGCATGATCATGGAGACGGCGAGAAACCTCACTTCCAGGGTGGCACAGGGACAGGTCGGCTGAAGCCGCGCGCTTTCGCGCCCTCTGCTCAAAGGTCCCGCCGCCGGGATCTACTCTCCGCAACCGGCCCGTATCCGCTCCAACGGGGGCGCGGCGCGGGGACGCGATAATGCCTGCCTGTAATGAGATCAGCCATTCATAAAGGCCCACCCCTGCATCGGCGCGGGCGTGTTTGTGCCGTACATGCGGTGCATTTTCCTTCGAATGTACAAAAACCAGTATATAATAAAACTAAATAATTGTTGTCTTATTGAAATAGTTGTACTTACGGTGACCTTTGCGGGTATATACATTGTCGGGTAATAAAGAACCGCGTATGAACGGAGGTCCGCCGATGCTCAGAACATTCCGTACAGGCATGATCAGGCGCTATGAAAAAGAAGATATACTGCTGCAGAGAAAAGCGGTGCTGCTGATGTACACCGACCTGTTTTTCATCACCGTATTGACCATGATCGCCCTGACCATGATGCTGCTCAGCATCGACCTTAATCAGAAGCTTTCAGTGCTGCTGATCGTCGGGATAGGGGTCATGGGAGGCCTGATAAGCCTGTTTTTGCTGCGGTACAAAAGCTACATGTCGGCTTCGGTAACGCTGATTATCATGATCTGTATTTTGTTCGGATTCGGGCTGGCCGGAAAATACTACCTTTCGCCCCATACGGGGTTCGGCATGTTCGTTTTCAGCAGCGCCGCCGTCGTGTTCACCGCGCTCTTCACCACGATAACGGTCACCACGCTGGTAGCGGTCCTCCTGGCGGGCTACGGCACCGTGTATTACTTCATGGTCGCGGGGACGCTTCAGGGAATCCATGCTGAGTCCATTCAGAACGTGTTCGTCGACTGGTTCTTCGCCCTGGTGCTCACGTACTTTTTCTCGGTCATGATCATTAAGACCATGACCTCGGTGCTCGCGCTGGTGAGCGAGGAGTCGGACCGCAACCGCTCCCAGTACGAACTGATCAGGTCCCTTTTCCAGACCTGCGCCGCCACGTCCGAACGGCTTTCGTTCTCCTCAGAGGAGATGTCAGGGGCCAGCGAGCGTCTTTCCTCCGACGCCCAGGGACAGGCCGCTTCGCTCGAGGAGATAACCTCCACCCTCACGGAACTCAACGCCCATTTCGCGAACATCGAACAGAATACCGTGGATTCCTTCGGGGTATTGAAGGGACACCTGGAGCACTTCGGGACCCTTTCAGGACTTATCAACGGGCTCAAAGACGTGACCACGGAGGTGGCGGGCACCTATGCCCGCATCCGGGGGCATATCGATGAGGCGAAGACCAGTTTAAAGAAAACGGCCGCGAGCAACGCCATGATGGTGGAGAACACAGGCAAGGTAAACGAGATCGCGGTCCTCATAGGGGATTTCTTCGAGCGCATCAACCTGCTTTCCCTCAACGCGTCGATCGAGGCCGCCAGGGCGGGCGACGCGGGCAGGGGGTTCGCCGTGGTGGCCGACGAGATAGGCAAGCTGGCCGACCAGTCGGCGGCGAACCTCAAGGAGGTCACGGATCTGATCGATGACAGCAGCCGCGGGGTGGAGGAAAGCGACAAATCCAACCGTATGCTGGCGGGTGTGGTGGAGCGGATTTTCGGCGAGCTCGACACCCTGGATGACCGCATGGGCAGACTCTTCGGTCAGATAGAACAGCAGAACCTGCTCAAAACCGATCTGGAGGGAAACACCGAGAACCTGAAGGGGCAGTCAGAGGAAACGAACGCCGCGCTGGCCGAACAGAAGAACGCGCTCGATCAGGTTGCGTCGGCGGTTATCCATATCAACGAAATCACCCAGTCGAACGCGTCGTACGCCGAGGAACTGTCGAGCACTTCCCGTATGATCCAGGTATTGGCGAAAGAGCTCGCAGCCCGGGTGGCGCAGGGGCAGGAGGACTGAGGCGGCGCCTCGGCCCCGGTTCCCTTCCGCCGGCCATGTCGCGCAGACGATGACCGAAACCGTACCGCGGCCGGCGTACGGCGTCCCGCGATTCCTTCCGGCTGCACATAACAAAAAAAATATATTTGTTGTCATATAAAAAAATTGTTCATATGGTGGTCTCCGCCGATATACACTATCGGCTGTGAAGAAACAGCATAAACGGAGGTCTGCCATGATCGGTGCATTGAGCCGCAGTATCAGGACGCGTTACGGCAATGAGGACGCCCTTATACAGAAAAAGGCGGTACTTCTGTTTTATATGAACGTTTTTCTTATCGGGATCATGATCGCGATTCCCGTGACCATGGTTTTTCTTCCCATAGACCAGAACCAGAAAATGTCGGCCGTGTACGCCGCCGTTGTGTGCATAACCGGCGGTGTCATAAGCCTCCTGGTGCTCAGGTATGGCAGCTACAACGCCGGGGCCGCGGTCCTTGTAATCGTAGTCGCCGTCTCGGCAGGCGGCGCGCTGGTGAGCAAATACCTGCTCTCCCCCCATACCGGCTTCGGCATCCCCATATTTTATAACGCGGCCGTCGTGTTCACCGCGCTGTTCGGCACGCTCAGGGCGACGACCATGATGACAGCGCTCCTGGCGGGGTACAACACCGCCTTCTACCTCATGGTGAGGGGCAGATTCGAGGGGCTCTACGCGGAGACCATGCAGAACGTCTTCGTGGACGGTATCTTCGCGCTCGGGTTGACGTATTTTCTCACGGTGCTTATCATCAAGACCATGTCGGCGGTGATCGCGCTGGTGCGCGAGGAGTCAGAGCGCAGCCGCTCCCAGTACGAATTGATCAAATCCATGTTCCATGCCTGCGGGGAGGCTTCGGAGCACCTTTCGCATTCCTCGGAAGAGATGTCCGGGGCCAGCGAACGCCTTTCCCTGGACGCCCAGGGACAGGCCGCGTCGCTTGAAGAGATCAGCTCCACCCTCACGGAACTCAACTCACATTTTTCGAATATCGAGCAGAGCACCGTGGACTCCTTCAGGGTGCTGATGGGACACCTGGAGCATTTCAGTTCCCTTTCGAACCTCATCAGCGGGCTCAGGGAAATCACCACCGAGGTCGTCGATACCTATGGCCGTATCAGGGCATACATCGAAGAGGCGAAGACCAGTTTAAAGAAGACGGCCGCGAGCAATGCCATGATGGTGGAGAACACGGGCAAAGTGAACGAGATCGCGGTCCTCATAGGGGATTTCTTCGAGCGCATCAACCTGCTTTCCCTCAACGCGTCGATCGAGGCCGCCAGGGCGGGCGACGCGGGCAGGGGGTTCGCCGTGGTGGCCGACGAGATAGGCAAGCTGGCCGACCAGTCGGCGGCGAGCCTCAAGGAGGTCACGGGGCTGATCGACGACAGCAGCCGCGGCGTGGAAGAGAGCAACAGTTCAAACCAAATGCTGGCGGGAGTGGTCGAGAAGATTTTCAGCGAGCTGGACACGCTCGACGACCGCATGGGCAGGCTCTTCGGACAGATTGAGCAGCAGAACCGCATCAAGGCGGACCTCGAGGTAAACACCGAAAACCTCAAGGGGCGGTCGGAAGAGATGAACATGGCCGTGGCCGAACAGAAAGGGGCGCTGGAGCAGGTGGTATCGGCCGTGACGCAGATCAACGACATCACCCAGTCCAACGCGGCATGCGCCGAGGAACTATCTTCCATCGCCCGCATGATCATGGAGACGGCGAGAAACCTCACTTCCAGGGTGGCACAGGGACAGGTCGGCTGAAGCCGCGCGCTTTCGCGCCCTCTGCTCAAAGGTCCCGCCGCCGGGATCTACTCTCCGCAACCGGCCCGTATCCGCTCCAACGGGGGCGCGGCGCGGGGACGCGATAATGCCTGCCTGTAATGAGATCAGCCATTCATAAAGGCCCACCCCTGCATCGGCGCGGGCGTGTTTGTGCCGTACATGCGGTGCATTTTCCTTCGAATGTACAAAAACCAGTATATAATAAAACTAAATAATTGTTGTCTTATTGAAATAGTTGTACTTACGGTGACCTTTGCGGGTATATACATTGTCGGGTAATAAAGAACCGCGTATGAACGGAGGTCCGCCGATGCTCAGAACATTCCGTACAGGCATGATCAGGCGCTATGAAAAAGAAGATATACTGCTGCAGAGAAAAGCGGTGCTGCTGATGTACACCGACCTGTTTTTCATCACCGTATTGACCATGATCGCCCTGACCATGATGCTGCTCAGCATCGACCTTAATCAGAAGCTTTCAGTGCTGCTGATCGTCGGGATAGGGGTCATGGGAGGCCTGATAAGCCTGTTTTTGCTGCGGTACAAAAGCTACATGTCGGCTTCGGTAACGCTGATTATCATGATCTGTATTTTGTTCGGATTCGGGCTGGCCGGAAAATACTACCTTTCGCCCCATACGGGGTTCGGCATGTTCGTTTTCAGCAGCGCCGCCGTCGTGTTCACCGCGCTCTTCACCACGATAACGGTCACCACGCTGGTAGCGGTCCTCCTGGCGGGCTACGGCACCGTGTATTACTTCATGGTCGCGGGGACGCTTCAGGGAATCCATGCTGAGTCCATTCAGAACGTGTTCGTCGACTGGTTCTTCGCCCTGGTGCTCACGTACTTTTTCTCGGTCATGATCATTAAGACCATGACCTCGGTGCTCGCGCTGGTGAGCGAGGAGTCGGACCGCAACCGCTCCCAGTACGAACTGATCAGGTCCCTTTTCCAGACCTGCGCCGCCACGTCCGAACGGCTTTCGTTCTCCTCAGAGGAGATGTCAGGGGCCAGCGAGCGTCTTTCCTCCGACGCCCAGGGACAGGCCGCTTCGCTCGAGGAGATAACCTCCACCCTCACGGAACTCAACGCCCATTTCGCGAACATCGAACAGAATACCGTGGATTCCTTCGGGGTATTGAAGGGACACCTGGAGCACTTCGGGACCCTTTCAGGACTTATCAACGGGCTCAAAGACGTGACCACGGAGGTGGCGGGCACCTATGCCCGCATCCGGGGGCATATCGATGAGGCGAAGACCAGTTTAAAGAAAACGGCCGCGAGCAACGCCATGATGGTGGAGAACACAGGCAAGGTAAACGAGATCGCGGTCCTCATAGGGGATTTCTTCGAGCGCATCAACCTGCTTTCCCTCAACGCGTCGATCGAGGCCGCCAGGGCGGGCGACGCGGGCAGGGGGTTCGCCGTGGTGGCCGACGAGATAGGCAAGCTGGCCGACCAGTCGGCGGCGAACCTCAAGGAGGTCACGGATCTGATCGATGACAGCAGCCGCGGGGTGGAGGAAAGCGACAAATCCAACCGTATGCTGGCGGGTGTGGTGGAGCGGATTTTCGGCGAGCTCGACACCCTGGATGACCGCATGGGCAGACTCTTCGGTCAGATAGAACAGCAGAACCTGCTCAAAACCGATCTGGAGGGAAACACCGAGAACCTGAAGGGGCAGTCAGAGGAAACGAACGCCGCGCTGGCCGAACAGAAGAACGCGCTCGATCAGGTTGCGTCGGCGGTTATCCATATCAACGAAATCACCCAGTCGAACGCGTCGTACGCCGAGGAACTGTCGAGCACTTCCCGTATGATCCAGGTATTGGCGAAAGAGCTCGCAGCCCGGGTGGCGCAGGGGCAGGAGGACTGAGGCGGCGCCTCGGCCCCGGTTCCCTTCCGCCGGCCATGTCGCGCAGACGATGACCGAAACCGTACCGCGGCCGGCGTACGGCGTCCCGCGATTCCTTCCGGCTGCACATAACAAAAAAAATATATTTGTTGTCATATAAAAAAATTGTTCATATGGTGGTCTCCGCCGATATACACTATCGGCTGTGAAGAAACAGCATAAACGGAGGTCTGCCATGATCGGTGCATTGAGCCGCAGTATCAGGACGCGTTACGGCAATGAGGACGCCCTTATACAGAAAAAGGCGGTACTTCTGTTTTATATGAACGTTTTTCTTATCGGGATCATGATCGCGATTCCCGTGACCATGGTTTTTCTTCCCATAGACCAGAACCAGAAAATGTCGGCCGTGTACGCCGCCGTTGTGTGCATAACCGGCGGTGTCATAAGCCTCCTGGTGCTCAGGTATGGCAGCTACAACGCCGGGGCCGCGGTCCTTGTAATCGTAGTCGCCGTCTCGGCAGGCGGCGCGCTGGTGAGCAAATACCTGCTCTCCCCCCATACCGGCTTCGGCATCCCCATATTTTATAACGCGGCCGTCGTGTTCACCGCGCTGTTCGGCACGCTCAGGGCGACGACCATGATGACAGCGCTCCTGGCGGGGTACAACACCGCCTTCTACCTCATGGTGAGGGGCAGATTCGAGGGGCTCTACGCGGAGACCATGCAGAACGTCTTCGTGGACGGTATCTTCGCGCTCGGGTTGACGTATTTTCTCACGGTGCTTATCATCAAGACCATGTCGGCGGTGATCGCGCTGGTGCGCGAGGAGTCAGAGCGCAGCCGCTCCCAGTACGAATTGATCAAATCCATGTTCCATGCCTGCGGGGAGGCTTCGGAGCACCTTTCGCATTCCTCGGAAGAGATGTCCGGGGCCAGCGAACGCCTTTCCCTGGACGCCCAGGGACAGGCCGCGTCGCTTGAAGAGATCAGCTCCACCCTCACGGAACTCAACTCACATTTTTCGAATATCGAGCAGAGCACCGTGGACTCCTTCAGGGTGCTGATGGGACACCTGGAGCATTTCAGTTCCCTTTCGAACCTCATCAGCGGGCTCAGGGAAATCACCACCGAGGTCGTCGATACCTATGGCCGTATCAGGGCATACATCGAAGAGGCGAAGACCAGTTTAAAGAAGACGGCCGCGAGCAATGCCATGATGGTGGAGAACACGGGCAAAGTGAACGAGATCGCGGTCCTCATAGGGGATTTCTTCGAGCGCATCAACCTGCTTTCCCTCAACGCGTCGATCGAGGCCGCCAGGGCGGGCGACGCGGGCAGGGGGTTCGCCGTGGTGGCCGACGAGATAGGCAAGCTGGCCGACCAGTCGGCGGCGAGCCTCAAGGAAGTGACCGATCTGATCGAGAACAGTAACCGCGGGGTGCGGGAAAACAACGAAACAAACCGTATGCTGGCCGTGGTGGTAGAGCGTATATTCAACGAGATGGGCACCCTTGAGGAGCGCATGGAAACCCTGTACTGGCGTATCGATGAGCAGAAACGCGTGAAAGAAGATTTGGAAAACAACACCGAACTCTTAAAAAAGCGCTCTGAAGAAATAACCTGCGCGACGGCCGAACAGAAAAACGCGCTGGAACAGGTGGCCTCTTCCATAAACGCCATAAACGACTTCACCCAGTCCAATGCCTCGTACGCCGAAGAGCTCTCTTCCATAGCCCGCATGATAATGGAGACGGCGAAGAACCTCACTTCCCAGGTTGCCCGGGGGCAGGAGGGGTAAGGCGGCGGGTCGGCATCCGGGAACGGGTGGCCGGGGTGGATCAAACCCGCCGTCTCATTGCCCGGAAGGGGTATCAGCGGAATATGGCGCCCCTCTTTTCGATCAGCTCGCTGTTGAGGGTCTCGAGGCAGATGTACAGGCTCTCCTCGCCCGCGGCCTGGAGCTTGTTGTACGACGCCTGCTGGGCGTATCCCTTGAACGCCCCGAACAGCAGGCCCGCCGTCCAGCCCCTGGGATTTGCCCTGGCGGATTTGGAGCTTATGACCTTACGCCACAATAGCGCCCCGTTCCCCCGCTTCACGCTGCAGCGCAGGTGCAGGTCCACCTTCTTCTCGGACATGAGAAACCGGCCCACATCCATGCTGCTGGCCGGATCGATCTCAAGCTCTACGTAGTAGGCCTTCCCCTGTCCGGGCGCATCCAGGGCATCCACCCTGGTGAAGGCCTTCGAAAGGGAGCTCACCCCGTTCGGCAGAAGGACCGATCCCACGGCGAGCTGCCGGTATTCGTCGGTTTTCCCGAACGGGGAGACCAGCTGGTGCCTGATGACCTGCTCCCGCGTCTGCCTGCTTACATACAGGCCGATGGAAAGGGGAATTTTCGGGCTGCGGTCCGAAAAGGTCAGGTTCGGCCGCATGGGCACGGTATGGACCTTCTGCCTGCCGGCGCAGCCCGCCGACACGAGAATAACCGCAATGATTGAAACGGCGACACACGTGATACCGAAGGCTTTTTTCATGATCTCCCTCCTTGCAAATATGTCCATGGGTAAAATAAACCCTGTCTGTATACCACGGTGTGTCCCGGAAAACATCGTACTAAAGTACTAGAGCATGCACGAGAGGGTTTATTGTGATAACTGCACGGCACCACGACAACCCCGGAATGGGTCCATTATTCTCAGAGGATGTTCGCGGGGAATATTAATGAAAAAGGCCCGGCTTTTTATGGCCGGGCCTTGAATGTTCAAAATGATCCAAACGGTTATATAACGGAAACCCGAACGGCTCTCAGTCCTTTTTCGCCTTTTTCTATCTCGAACTGGATTTCCGCACCTTCAGTAAGGGACTTGAAACCCTCGCCCTCAATGCCGGTGTGGTGTACGAATACCTCACGGCCGTCCTCCGCGGTAAGAAATCCGAAACCCTTCTGGTCGTTGAACCATTTTACTGTACCTTGTGTCATTGTAATGCTCCTGTTGTAATATGGGGACTCTGCCCCCGATGGATTACTCGATAAAACAACTATGATTTTACCCGGAGAAAAAAAGGAAAGATAATAGCGGAATTATGTGCAGGTAATCAACCTGTGCCATACTACAGGAGTACCTTCTTTTGTCAACCCCAATAACCACGGAATTATCGCCCCATGATGTGACGGTATTCCCGGTTTCCCCTTCCACCCCTGTTACACCTTATTGGAATTGACTTTTCCCGCGGCATGGCCCCATAATAAGGAGCTTTCGATGCCTTTAAGGAATAGTTACGCCGGGAAAAATCTTTCATAATGAATATGCTCTCTCTTTTTTCCGCCCTGGCCTGCGGCGTCAACCTGCTGCTGGGGTCGTACGTGTTCAGCCATGGTCCCCGGTCGAGGGCGCACCGGCTTTTTCTCCTCATGGCCCTTTTCCAGGCGGCCTGGTGCCTCACCGGCGTGGTCATCTTTTCGGCCCCCGACAGCGAAACCTTCCTCTTCTGGTATCTCGCGGGGGCGCCCTTCTACATCGGCTACTATCCGCTGACCCTGCACTTTTTCATGGCGCTCACGGAGAAGGTTACACCTCCCCGCTGGGCGCTGGCGGCGCTGTATTTACCGACCCTGGTAATTGTGCCGGGTGCGGTGGGAAACCATACTCAATTCCAGGTTTTTGAACGGGTCGGGTCGTACTGGACCTTCACCTTCGTGAACGGCACCTGGCAGTACTGTTTATACCTGGCTTATTTTTTCTTCTGCTTCATGGGGGTCGCGGTACTCCTCGTTCTATGGAGCCGCGAGCCCGGCGGGGTGAAGGTGCAGCGCCAGGCCCGGGTGATGCTGGCGGCCCTGGCCGCGACGCTTTTACTGGGTTTCCTCGAAGCGGTGCTGCTTCCTTCACTGGGAGTGTACCGCTCCCGGGGCCTGGCTCCGCTGATTTTCATCATCTGGACCTCGGGCATTGCCTGGGCCATCGTGCGCTACCGTATGCTTACCCTCACCAGCGCCCTGGTGAGCGAGGAGATCGTATCGTGCATAGAAGAACCGGTAGTGCTGATAGACGACCGGTTCAGGGTTACGATGGCAAACCGGGCCGTCGGGGAGATGATGGGGGAGGTCCCCGGAAACCTCGTCGGACGGCCCTTCGCCGGCCTGGTGATGGAACGGGAATGGGTGACCGCGCTTTTGAAAAAAACCATAAGCGGCGACACCCGCCCTTTCACCGCCAGGGTGCGGTTCGGTGCACCGGGCCGTCCGGTTTTGTGCGACGTGCGCTTCTCCCGCGTGAGCGACCGTTTCGGCGATCTGCTGGGCATTCTGGCGATCGGCCGGGCCGTGGAAGACCTGGAAAAACTGAAGGAACGTTACAGGATCACCGGCAGGGAGATCGAGGTGATCCAGTACCTGCGTGCGGGCATGTCCAACGCCGAGATCGGCGGGACCCTCGGCATGAGCGAACGCACCGTGAAGAGCCATCTCACCAGCATCTTCAACAAGCTGGGGGTGGCGAGCCGCCAGCAGCTCTCGTACCGGCTGAAAGAGTATACGGCGCCTTCCCGGTTCGCCGGTGAAGAAGACGCCGCCGTCCTGTCTGCGTGTGAAAGGCCCGGGCTGCTCCTGCGGCGCACATGATCAACCGTGATGGAACACCCGGGTGGAGACGAAAAAAGGGGGGAATGATGCACAAAGTAAAACCGCTCCCGGCGGTGTGCGCCGTCTTGCTGCTGTGGTGTGCTTCCCCGGGAGAGGGTCTCTACGGCAGGTGGATATCGCAATCGGTCACGCACCCCTCGCCCTTTTTCAAGAACGCTCTCTCAAATAAAAAGCCCGGCGTGGTGGAGCTCACCCTGCGGCCCGACGGCACCTTCACCTGGCGCGACTACGCCGACAACCTGGATCTCGCCGGCACCTGCAGCGCCGAGAAGAACGTCCTCACCCTCACCGATCCCCGGGAACGGGAGACCGTGCGGGTGAAATACGCCCTGAAAAAGCCGGGGCTGGTCATCGAAACCCCGGACGGGTTTGTCTTCAGTTTTAGGAAGGAGGGGAAGTGAGCGGCGGGAAAGCCCGCCGCTCAAGGTACTTTTACCGGGCACCGTACTGTTTCAGCAGGGCGATGATGCGCTGTTTCTGCTCGATGAGTTTCCGGTCGGGCTTGCCGAGATAGGCAGTCTTGGAGTTCTGCGCTATCATCAGCGGTGTCTTGCCGTGGTTGTTTTTCTCGTTCACCTTTGAGCCGTGCTTTAACAGTACCTGCACGATATCCCAGTGATTTGAATACAGAACGTTGTGGAGCGGTGTGTTGCCGTGACGGTCCCTGGCGGTTAAAAGAGCTCCCTTTTTTATCAGGGCTTCGGCCAGTGCCGGACAGGGCGTATAGGTGCCGCAAAGATGGAGGAGATTGCCCTCATTGGGGTCCAGTCCCCGGTCGACCAGATAAGCGATGATGCCTGATATCTTTTTCCCCCAGACCTCCATGGTCATTCCTTTAGGCGGACCGTTCCGAATGAATATGTGGAGAATGCCGTAACCCTCTTTACTCTTGAAATTAATAGACGCGCCGTTTTGCTCCAGGAGCCTGAACATTTCAAGGCTTAGTGCCTTGGTGTGATACGGAAAAAACTGGGGCTTTTTCTGGTGATAGAAATAGATCGCCCTGTAGCCGGCGTTTACATCCGCCCCCATTCCGATCGCCAGTTTCGCCGCTTCGATGTCGTCCCTGTCGACAGCCGCGTGCAGCAGCACATTTTTTTTATACTGAACCTTCACGGTTACGCCCTGTGCAAGAAGAGCTTTTGCGATCTTTTCCAGTACGTCCTTATTCGGAGAGGAATCTTTTTTTACGGCGGAAGTGTACGCCGTCAATACCATATCCGCTACATCGTTTTTCTGTTCCGCGTTACTGTATTCAACCCCGATATTAATCAGTAACAGGGCCTCCTCGTAGGATTCCCTGGTGCTTGTTTTTATTGCCGCCAGCAGCTTTTCGCCGGGTACGGCGGTGAATTTTTCTTTAGGATATTTATTCAGCAGGGCCGCCAGGGAGGCGTCCCGGGACTTCAGGGCGTAGAGCTGGGAATGCTGGTCCACCACGGCCCCTTTTTCCAGCAGGCGCGCCGCCGCCTCGCGGTTCCCGGCATTCAGCGCTATGGTCAGGGGGGTGACGCCGTCGGCGGATTTCGCGTTCACCGGCGCACCCCGGGCGATAAGCAGCTCCAGCAGCGCCGTGTCTTTGCGCGGCGCGGCCCTATGCAGGGGGGTATACCCGTTGATGTCTTTTATCCCGGGATCGGCGCCCTTATCCAGGAGCAGCCGCACCAAGTCGGCGGTGTTCCCGGCCCGGTGGTCCCGCCCGATGAGCGAATGGAGCAGCACCTTGCCGTCCCAGGTGCTCGCGTTGGGGTCACGCCCCTGCGCCAGCAGGGCCGCGAACTTCCCGGTATCTTCGGCGGCCTCCATAAGCTCTTTATAATGCAGGTCCCGGGGGTCCTCGCTCACGTAGACCCGCTGCTTGACGGGAAGCAGGAGGAGCATCAGGTACTTTGCCGTGCGACGGTACAGCTCCCGGCTTGAACCGATGTATGTCTCGTTGAAGTTTCCGAACGTTCTGCCGTAGAACATAAGGTAGCCGGAAATGGAAAATTCGGTTTGATACCTGGGTTTCGTACCGGCCCAGTAGCCCTTGCTGTCGTACATGGTCGTCGTTCCGGTTTGAACCGTTCGGAACTTGCACGAGTCGATATATACATCGATATTCAGGAAGCCGCCGGCGGTATTGCGCCGGTAGGTGCCGTCGGCATCGAGCAGCTTTTTCAGTTCATCGATCAGTTGCCCGCCGCAAATTGATCCCCCCCGGTTGATTAAGACGACCAGATTGTAACGGGTGTAATCGAAGGGCAGGTGTTTGCCGTTCAACACGGTGGTATAATGCCCCTTGCGGCCCCGCCGCCACTCCTCGGCGCGCCGGTCCTGCTCGGTCCGGGTTTCCTGGGTGGTCTGGCAGGCGAACGAGGCGGTTAGTACCACAGCACATAGCGCGATCGCCGGTATTCTTTTCATAGGCCCCTCCTCGGATGGTTTTTATTCGATTACGGTTTTATGTACAGGCCGCGACCCCATGCGGCCGGCCTGTATGACCTGATGTCATGGTATATCAGACAAATTACCGGGTATTCCGGTTCCGTGCTAGTGCGTGCGCATGGCCTGTTTCAAGAGCCCCGTCACCTTCTCCACGCTTTTCTTCGTCGCCGAATCGAAGGTTTTTACCGTGTCGTCGTTGATGTCGGCGGTCCATCCCTTCAGGGGGATGGTCGTGTCAGCCATCTCGGAGAAGTCGCGCTTGCGCTCGTCGGCCCGGGGGGTCGAAAGAATGATGTTCCCCGACCGGTCCACCATCTGCACCCCGGTGAAGGTGCGGGTGCGCGCCGACGGGAACGAGTCTTTGTATTTCCAGGGACCCTTGGTGTAGGCGAAATCGAATGAGAGCAGCATCACCGCGTCGACCCCCGCGGCGGCGCAGAATTTCGCCAGGGCCTCATTGAGCGATGTGTCCTTTCCGTCGGCCCACAGGAAGGCCGTCCCCTCGGGCCCCATCGAGAAGGCGAAGAGTTTTTCCCGGTTGGCGTCTGACCATTCCTTTAAGGCGCGGTAGGAGGGTGACCCGGGCGCGGCTGACACCGGGGAAATGCGCCAGCCGAAGGCTTTTGAAAAACCTGCAATCGCCGCGTCCTGGGCCTTCCCGAGCAGCATAAGCCCCCGGGGGCGGAAAGCTTTGATCTGGTCGTCCCGTTTCCTTTTCGCCTGGACCGCCGCGTCCACCACGTGAAAGCCTATGGCCTGGCGCTGGTTGTCGTTGGTGATGGCGGCCGGGCAGTAAAGCCCCACAATCGCGACTTTCTTAATGGACCCGACCGCGTCCTTTTTTACCTGGGCCGTGGGGCCGCACCCGGCCGGGAAAAGAAAGGCGGTGAGGATCAGAAGAGTCCGCGCCGAGTTCCTGAATGTCATGAGAAACCTCCATTGGAAAGGTGTGGGATACAAGGCGAACCGGGCGCATACCGGTTGGTTCGCGGTACCGCCTCTCGCAGCCTGGCGGTGAAATACTACCATATATGGAAAAAAAAGCAATAGTACCAAGGTACTAAAGAGTGATTTTGGGTGGTACCTTTGCCAGAACATAACAATGCCCGGTCCTTTCGGACACGGGCATGGAATGTCGGGTGTGCCGCCCGGGTTATACCACCCTTACCCTGACCGCCTTGAGACATTTTTTGATATCAAATTCCACCATAACGCCCTCGGGCGGGGACTTGGACCCTTCCGCCTGAGTGCCATGACCCGGCAGGCCTGGGCGGACGGGGGAGTGACGTTTGTGATAGTGCGCCGTTCAGCACGCCTGCCGAAGTATTCGACCCGGGTTGAGGGATTTCACCCATTCCCTGCAGGAGACGTTGAAAAATCTAAAAGGCGATGCACCGGGCATACCGAACTGTTACTGGGTCCTCGCAAAGCGAAAGCCTATTTTGTATGATGCGTCGTTAGTCGGGCGGATTCTCGACTCCAGGCCTATCTTCAGGTAATATCCATCATCAACAGGGAGGTCCCAGGCACCGCCCCGGGCCACGCGATCAGAAGTATTATCATAGGAATCAAAACAGTACTCCCAGACATTACCGCTCATGTCGTACAGGCCCAGGGCATTGGCGGCTTTACTTTTCACCACCGCTGTCGATGAACCCGAATTTACTAAATACACCGCCACACGGCCGTTGGCTGTATTGTCATTGTAATCCGCTGTCGCACCGCTGGCATAGCCCCCCGGCGTCCAGTAATAGCCGTCTGTTATCGCTAAATTGTTGGGGTTGTTTCCTGTTAAGGATACAAGATACATCCTGCCGCCGGCATCAGTACCGATATAACGCGCCGCGAATTCCCACTCCGCACTTGCCGGCAGACGAAATCCTTTTGCTGTATAATCGACCACCGCGCTTGTACAGTTCCCGCTGTTAATGGAGTCGCGAATAATCGCGCCCGAATAGGTATATACACACGTATAACTCGTTCCGTTCTGAGCGTTGTACCATTCAGTAAAGGCGTTGCACCATACGACGGTATCGCACCAGTATATCATCGTGACCGGCTCATTTTTCGCTGACGTGGGGAGCGCCCCGTCTGTGCCGTCGTGGCCTTCACGGCCCGGATTGGCAAAGGTGTATTGCCCCTCCCCGATGGCTCCGCCCGTTCCGTGTACCGCCCACTGGTACACCTCATACCACAACCCGTAGGTTACCTCGGTTTGACTTAGAAAAAACCTGTGTGAAATTGTACCCGTGGAGTTGTCATATTCGCCCATGGGAAAAATAATGTCCGTTGATGAACTGTTGGCGTAGATAACATACACTGTCATTGAGCCCGCGGTTATTAATACCGCGTCACCGGGCGTGTCGGCGGAATCGAAGGTCGCAAGTATCAAACCGCCTCCTCCTCCAGAGCCACCGGAGCCGCCGCACCCGTAGAAAGCGAGTGCTCCCAGCATGAGCATACAAAATGCCGTAAACTTCCGCGTAACTTTCATAAAATCCCTCCAATAGATATGAACGAGACATGAACAAATATTCCCTTTCCCGGGGGTACAGTTCATAAAGTCCGTCCTGTTTTTTGTGAAAACGCTTCTATAGAAGGGGAATTTACCGCATCGGTTCAAACCCGTCGTTCGGTTTGAGGAAAGTTGAACGTATTTTCAAAAAAATTTATTTTAGTGTTCGGCATGAGTAACACGGGTGTGCGGTTCTTCAATCCATTGATCCGTTGTGTTTCATTATTGGAAACTCAGGGTGTTCGGGCTGTTTCCGGGCACGCGGTGTCCGCTTAAAGCGAGGCATTACAGGCGGCGTTGAGGCGCCCTGCTCATGTGAACCGTTATCGCGGATACCCGGCACCCGCGTCGCCGGTCAGCGGTATGTATTCCGGGTATCCATAATTTATTTACCCTCCGCGGGTCCGGCGCTTTTATTTGAAAACTTCTTCCTGAATTCTTTCGGTGTCAGCCCGGTTTCCCTGGAAAAAAGCGTGTTGAACGATGTCTTCGAGTTGAATCCCGCCGTAAAGGCGATTTCCAGTATGGTTTTTTCATCTTCCTCCGCCAGTCTACGCATGGCCTCGGTCAATCGGTAATTGTTTATGAATTTTCTGAAATTCAGTTTAATCCTTTCGTTGAGTACTATGGAAAGGCTTCTGGAGCTTATACCCAGCATATTGCTTAACGACTGCAGGGTGATGCCGGGGTCTCTATAGATATTTTCCTTCTCGATCAACTCCATCAGCCTGTTCATGATATCATCAATATCCCCGCTGTTAAGCCATGGATCGGCCTTTTTCGGGGCTCTCGACTCTTTTAACAGCTTCTGGGTTATTTCCGCGTAGCGGTGGCTGAATAGAACACCGCACAGGATTCCCCCCCCGTTTATCAGCGAAACGATCGCGAGCATGACGGGTTTGTTGACTGTATGCGCGTACCAGACGCCCCAATAGCTGATCGCGACTATTACCAGTATAACATAAATCGATCTCAGCTCGATTTTCTGTATAAACCTGTCGGCTTTGATACTCAGCCGTATCTTTCTCGCGGACAGCAGCAGGTACAGCGTAACCCACGCGTCAGCGGCAGCGTCGAGGAAATATAGAATCATACTGCCGTATCGCGAATACCCGACGGGATTGTTCCGGTGATACTCGATAAAGGAATTGTCCATGCAGAGCAAAATGACAAGTACGCACACGGAAACCAGTGCCGGAATGAAATGGGACAGGTGTGACACCCTGAAATCAGGATCAACTCCCAGTAACCTGGCCATATACAGGTATACCACCGGTCCTATCGAAAAAGTGGCCGGGATATCACAGTAGATCATCCAGGAAAAACGGGAGATCACACCCGAACGAAATGACCAGTGATAGAGAAGCACGAATGCCATCAATATATTGAAAACAACGATGTAGTATATTAATGGGGATTCCTTTTTTTGAACAAGCAGAAGAGAAACCCACAGGATGAGAGCGACGGCAAGTATAAAATTCAAATATGTCAGGATCAGTTCTATCATACCGGGCGCCGCGAACACACAATACTTTATATATGAAATATCACAGGCAGGCTTATAAGTGTGCAATAAAAAATTGTATACTTTCGACATTTCCGGCGGAACTTGATAAACTCTCCGCAAAGAAATACTGGTCTTGATACGGGAAATTCCGCGTATTACACTACTCCCCGTATGAAAACTTCCCCCGAAACACGGGGCCTGTTAGAAGCCCGGCATGCGGGATCATCATCGGGAAAAATGATTTACAAACCGTTTTACCGGGAAAGTAATGGGATAATGAGACCGGTTTCGCTGTACCTGCTTGTCATCCTCCTGTCTTCGACCGCCGCAAGCTGTGACCGGCTCCAGCCCGAGGACCGCTGCCCGCGCGCCGTGGACGGCGTGCTCGACCTGAGGGAATGGGATTTCGACCGCGGGGGGGCCCTCCCGCTTTCAGGCGACTGGGAATTCTACTGGCGTGAGCTCCACGATCCAGGGCGCTTCGCCGGCCGGCCCCCGAAACGTACGGGCTACGCCTCCCTCCCGGGCATATGGACTGACCTGACGGTACACGGCGCGAAACTGCCGGGCACGGGCTACGCCACCTATCGCCTCGTCGTGCTCCTCGACAGGGCACGTTCTGACCTGTCCCTGCGCACCACCACCGTCAGTTCGGCCTTCGCCCTTTACGTCAACGGGACGATGGTGAACCGGGCCGGCACGGTCGGTACGGACAGGGCCTGTTCAACGCCCGGCTGCATGCCCCAGGTGCGCATGATACACGGCGCACCTGCCGACCGGCTGGATATCGTGCTGCAGGTGTCCAATTTCCACTACCGCACCGGCGGTCCCTGGCGGCACCTGCGGCTGGGCAGGTATCACGAGTTGGCCGGCGAAAAGTGGGCGGAGGACCTGAGGAGCGTGTTCCTGTTCGGCTGCCTTTTCATCATGTTCCTGTACCATTCGGCCCTTTTCCTCATACGGCGGCAGGACCGGCAGTTCGCCTACATGGCGCTGTTCTGCCTGCTCATCTCCCTGAGGCCGCTCTTTACGGGAGAATTCATCATAACGCGCATATTCCCGGCCATACCGTTCGACACGGTGATACGCGTGCTCTACCTGTCGTACTTCTTCGCGGTCCCCGCGGGCAATTACCTGTTCAAAGCCCTGTACCCCGACGAAACCCCCGTCTGGCAGCCGCGGGCCGTGCTCGCGGTAACGGGCGCGTTCTCGCTCGCGGTATTTTTCACCCCGCCGCTGGTATTCACGCGCTTCGTGTTCGCCTTCTTCTACTTCGCGATCGTTGTTATCGCGGCCATCATCGTGGAAAACTTGATAGCGGTGAAACGGAAGCGCGACGGCGCGGCCATCGTCCTGGCGGGCGTCGCGGTTATAACCGCGGCGACGATCAACGACAACCTCGCCGCGAGCTACAACCTGCATTCCATCAACCTGGTGGACGCCGGCACCGTCATTTTCGTGCTGTGCCAGGCGCTGGTGCTCTCCCGCCGCCTGACCGGGGCCTTCGCCAGGGTGGAAACGCTCTCCCGCGAGCTCACCGGGCTCAACGCGGGACTCGAGGCGCAGGTAAAGGAGCGTACGCTGGAGCTCGAATGCGCGTACGAATCGATAAAGGCGATCTCGGTGCGGGACCCGCTCACCGGCTGCTTCAACCGCCGCTACCTGGAGGAGCAGCTCCCCATCGAAATAGAGCGCGCCCTGCGATACGGCCGCCCGCTTGCGGTGATCATGGGCGATATCGACCATTTCAAGGCGATCAACGACACCCACGGCCACCATGCCGGCGACCTGGCGCTGGTCACGATCGGCCGCGCCATCATCGACACCATGCGGGACAAGATCGACTGGGTGTGCCGTTACGGGGGAGAGGAGTTCATAATCGTCATGCCCGAGACACGGGTCGAAGACGGCATGGTGGTCGCTGAGCGCCTCAGGGAGAACATCGAGCATACCCCCGTGGAGGCGAAGGGAGCGTCCGTCCCCATAACGATGAGTTTCGGCGTGACGGGCTTCATGACGCCGGTCCGCGGGAGAAAGATCACCATGAAAGAGCTGATCGAATCGGCGGACCGCATGCTGTACCGGGCGAAGAACGGGGGGCGTAACCGCACCGTCGCCGGGTCCGTTGAGAATTTTCCCGGACGATAGCGTTTCTTTGCGCCTGTCGATCGGGCCCGGCGAACCGCCAGGACATAAAAATGCCCGGTCCTTTCGGACACGGGCATGGAATGTCGAGTGTGCCGTTAAGGTTACACAACCCTTACCTTGACCGCCTTAAGTCCTTTTTCGCCTTTTTCGACGTCAAATTCCACTGTGGCGCCCTCGGGCAGGGTCTTGAACCCTTCTGCCTGGATGCTGGTGTGATGAACGAAAATATCGCGACCGTCATCAGCGGTGATAAATCCGAAACCCTTCTGGTCGTTGAACCATTTGACAGTGCCTCTTGCCATTATACTGCTCCTGAAATTTTAAAATGCGGGTATATACCCATTTTTTCAATTGTCCGGTAAGTTGTCATTCCAGCTCGAACTGAAAAGGTGAAGGAAACGGCTGAAATGATTGCCCTTAATCGTGTTGGATGCCACTCTAATCTTGTTTTCGTGATTGTCAACATTTTAATCGGTGGCCGTTCGGCAGACGACAGGGATGTACCGGCGGTATTACGGCAGGTCGTGCGGATGCAATTTACTGCTTGACATAAAGTGACATATATTTAGGGTTACTGCTAATCGTACCGCGACCTCCCATCGGGATTTCGGTACGGGAAAAGCCTTTGCTGCTCCCTCGCCGGGAAATACAGAGAAATACAGAGAAATACAAGAATATACGCAATTATTTATACACTCCTGGAGGTTGTAATGGCATTTTCGGATAATTTAGTTGAGCGATCCGCCCAGGACAGGCGGTCGGGAACCGATCGAAGACTGGAACAGGCCATTCTGGATCGCCTTGATCGTTTCGGGATATCGATTACCACGCTTTCCGGCGGCTCACCGCGCAATGAAGAAAGAAGAAAAGCGGAAAGAAGAAAGGGCGAAAGGCGCAAGAGCGAGCGCCGGGTGCTGATGTAAAAAAAAGGGCCGTACAGCCCCGCGGCGTCCGCCCGCATTCCCTTTTTCATGCCCCGCACTCCCGGCCCGCACCGGTGCTATGCTGCAACCTGCCTCTTTGAGATTCCCACCCGCCACCGGGGGGAGTGCGCCGTTATCGGCCGGCACTACCTGAAAAAAACCGGGCCAGTAGACCCGGTTGAGAGGATGCAATTGCGGCCGTACAGAGCCTAATTATAAAACAGTGACGTAGTGTTCCGGCCCGGTGTGTCCCCTGCCTGCGGCCTTTACCGCAGCAGGTTCGGGAGCACGGTGATGAACCAGGGAAACACGGTTAAAATGACCAGCGTCACCAGCAGCGCCCACAGGTAGGGCAGGGTCGCTTTCATGACGCGTTCGATGGGAACTTTGCTGATGGCGCTCGCGACGAAAAGGTCCAGCCCCACGGGCGGCGTGATGCACCCTATGGCCAGGTTGACCACCATGAGCACGCCGAAGAAGAGGGGATCGATCCCCAGCGACTTTGCCACGGGGAGAAAGATCGGTGTAATGATGACGACAGCCGCGGAAGCGTTCACCAGGGTGCCTATGGCCAGCAGCAGCACGTTCATCGCCATTAGAAACATCACCGGGGAATTCGTGACGGACACGACGAATTCGGCTATCCGGTGGGGAATCTGCAGGTTGGTGAGCAGCCAGCCGAACACGTTGGCCGCGCCCACCAGGAACATGATCGTGGTGGTGCCCATGACCGCCTGGAAGATGATCTTGGGAAAATCCTTAAACTTAAGTTCCCTGTAGATGAAAAGGCCCACGATGATGCCGTATACCGCGGCGACGGCCGCCGCTTCGGTGGGGGTGAAGATGCCGCCGTAGATGCCGCCGATGATGATGACCGGTGTCACCAGCGCGAAGAACGAGTCCTTGAACGATCTGACGATTCCGAGAAGGGAGAAACCGCCTTCCACCGTGATGCCCCTCTTTTTCGAGAGGTACCAGCTGACCAGCATCATGGACAGTCCCATCATGATGCCGGGAATGAAACCGCCCACGAAGAGATCGCCTATGGAGGTATCTGCGACAACGCCGTAGACCACCATGGTGATGGAGGGCGGGATGACGATACCCACCACGCCGCTGGAAGCCACGATGCCGGTGGACCATTCGCGACCGTAGTTCTTCTTCTCAAGCTCCGAGATCATGGTACTGCCCAGGGCGGCCGTGGTCGCGGCTGACGAGCCCGAGATGGCGGCGAAAAAGCACCCCGACACGGTCACGGTCTGCGCCAGCCCGCCCCTGAACGAGCCGACCAGGGCCTGGGAAAACCCCACCAGCCGTGAGGTCACGCCCCCGGCCGACATGAAGGTTCCGGCGAGCATGAAGAAGGGCACCGCCATGAACGAGAATGAATCGATGCCCGAGAACATGATCTGCGGTATCATGACCAGGGGCATGTCCATGAAAAAGTACAGTATGGTCGCGACCGAAAGGCACAACCCGAAAGCGACGGGGACCCCCAGGGCCGTCAGCAGCAGAAATACGCCTAACAGGATATATTCCATGGGTGCCTCCTTTTATTTCACCGGGTTCGCGCCCTGGGGCGCTCCCGTATTCACGCCTTTCGACGAGAAGCTCTTGATGATGCGCCCCGTCTCCTTGAACAGGTACAGCAGCATGAGGATGCTGCCCAGGGGGATGACGGAATACACATAGCTCATCGGCAGTCCCAGCCCGGGGGATATCTGAAAGGTCATGGTCTTCGTCATCTTGAATCCCTGCACCAGCAGCAGTATGATCAACACGTAACCGGACAGGTTGGTGATTATTCTCAATACTTTGCCGAAGGGCCTGTCCTTGAAGTACGTGGGAAGAAACTCGACGGCCAGGTGGCCCGATTCCCCCATGATGAGGGCGGACCCCAGGAAGACGACCCATACGAAAAGAAACCGTGCCAGCTCCTCGGACCATTCGGGGGTGTAGTTGAAGATATAACGGGTTACTACCTGAGTGAAGATGACGATCAGCATTACCAGCATCATCACGCCTGAAAGATAGTACAGTACCGACCGCATCCCCTTGAGTAATTTATCGTACATGATGGCGTTCCTCCGAAAAAATCCGGGCGGTGTACGCCCGGATTTTTTACTGTATAATGTCTGCTATTTCTCCAGCTTCCTGACCGCGTCGATGTTGCCCTGTCCCACGACGGGGGCCAGTTTTCTGTACACATCTCTGGTGGCGTCGATGAAGGGCTTGCGGTTCACGGTGATAACGCTCATCTTGCCGGTGGCCTTGATCTTGTTCCAGAACGCCAGGTCTTCTCTTTCCGAGAGCTTTCTCTGCCACGCGATGGATTCCTTCGCCGCCTGGACAATGATGGCGCGCTGCTGGTCGGTGAGCTTCTTCCAGGTCACCATGGAGAACAGCATGGGTTCGGGGGCGTAGGCATGACCCGTGAGGGACGCGTACTTCTGCACCTCGTAAAAGCGTTTCGTGTAGATGTGGGCGCTGGGGTTCTCCTGGCCGTCGACCGTGCCCTGCTGCATGGCGGAGTAGAGTTCCGCGAAGGCCATGGGGGTGGGGGAGGCGCCGAGCGCTTTCACCATCTCGATGTAGACCTTGTTGTTCATGACGCGGATCTTAAGCCCTTTCATGTCCTCGGGCGTTTTTATTGGGCGCACATTGTTGGTCATGTGGCGAAAGCCGTTCTCCATGAAGCCGAGTAGCTTTATACCCTTGGCCTCGAGCGCCCCGCCCATGTTCATGCCCACGGTGTCAAGCGACAGGTAGGCGTGACGGCGGTCCTTGAACAAAAAAGGCATGTCGAAGAGCGCGACCTGGGGCTGAAAGGTGCCCAGTACGGCGGTGCCGGTGAGCGCCATGTCGACGGTGCCGAAGATGAGCCCCTCGATGAGCTGTTTCTGCCCCCCGAGCTGCGAAGAGGGAAATACCTTGACCTCTATCGTCCCTTTGGATTTGGCGGCCACCAGTTTGGCGAAGTAAATCGCCCCCTGGCCGTAGGGATTCGACGGCTCGGCGATATGTCCCAGTTTCAGCACTACCTTGTCAGCCGCGAAGGCCGGGACGCAGAGCGCCGCCGCGAGCAGCATACAACTGAAAATACAGAACAGTCTTTTCATTGAACCTTCTCCTTACCTTAGATTGATTACGCTGATTGAAAGAACGGTGTACGGAACACGGACCTGTGCACAAGGCGTCCGCTCTAATGAATAACAGGCAATATTCGTGCCAGCGCGGATTATGCCCCGGATCCCGGTATGTTAAGGACGTACAGTGCCCCGGACACGCGACGGCCGGCTAAAAGTGCGGATTACCCACGGTTTTTAACGCTTTTTTGCCGGTAAAGGGATGCCCCGGCGCACGGATGGCCTGCCGGCGGCGTGGCGCCGGCATTCTTACAGAAGCGGCGGGGAGAGGGGGCGCCGCGAGGTGCTATGATACATGGAATAGTACTATGAATTATTTCATAGGCCGGGCGGGGGCGGTTCACCTTTTTCCCGTGCGCTTCAGCCGTTTGTTCAGGGCCGACTGGGTCATTCCCAGCAACCGCGCGGCCAGGGACTGGTTCCCGTGGGCCCGCCTCATGGCCTCGTCGACCAGAAGTTCCAGCGCCCGGTCTGGCGACGGAAGCACGGTCAGGTCGGCATAGACGTTCTCGCCGGCCTGCGGGAGGTCGTGTTGCGCGGGGAGGGGCAGATCGGGCCTGCCCGTCGCCTCGAGAAATGAGGAAAGCCCCAGCGCGCCCGACCGGTGGCGGGTTACGGCGTCGTAGATCATGGAGCGGAACTCACGTACGTTGCCCGGGAAGGCGTAGTTTTCCAGCAGGTAGACCAGTTCCCGCGGCGCCGAAGGTTTGGGCTTGCCCAGTTCCCGGGAGGCCTCTTCGAGAAAGTATTCCAGCAGCAGGGGAATGTCTTCCTTACGCTCGCGCAGCGGGGGCAGGTGAACATGGTGGATGCGCAGCCGGTAGTAGAGGTCTTTTCTGAGCAGCCCCGCGGCGATCTTGACGGTGAGGTCCTGGTTGGTCGCCACGATGATGCGTGTCTTTGAGCGCTTGGGCTTGTCGCTCCCCAGTGGGAAGTACTCGCCGTTGTTCAGCACCCTTAAAAGCTTCACCTGCGAGGAAACGTTCAGGTCGCCGATCTCGTCCAGAAAGAGGGTCCCCTGCCCGGCCTCTTCGATGAGGCCCGAACGCGCGCCCTCGGCCCCGGTATAGGCGCCCTTCACGTGGCCGAAGAGGGTGTCGGCGAACATGTTGTCGTCGAGCCCCGCGATATTGACGCTTATTAGGCGCCCCCTGCGCCCGCTCAGTTCGTGCACGGCCTGCGCGACCAGCTCTTTCCCCGCGCCGCTCTCGCCCGTAATGAGCACCGGCTGGCTGCTCTTCGCCGTCGCCTCGACGTACTGGAACACCGAGCGCATGGTCTTGCTCACCGTGAGAATCTTCGCGAAGACCTCGGGGTGCTCCAGCGTGTCGTCCAGCAGGCGGCTGCGCATTTCGCGGTTCTCGCGCTGCAGTTCGATCATGCGTATGGCGTAGAGCACCCTCATCACCAGGTGCTGCTCTTCCTCGGTCTTGACGAAGTAATCGAAGGCGCCCAGCTTCATGCAGTTGACGGCCGTCTCGAGCTGGTTCATGCCGGTGAGCACTATGACCTTGATGTCGGGGTGCTGTTCGGAGACCAGCTTCAGGAGTTCCTGGCCGGTGCAGTAGGGCATGGTCAGGTCGAGCAGCACCAGGCCGATGTCGCCGCGCGAGAGGATGTCGAGCACCCTGCGGCTGTCGTCGCAGAGCATGGTGTGGTTAATGCCGGCGATCCTCTCGAGCGAAAGGGAGAGCGAATCGAGCCAGGCGGGCTCGTCGTCCACCAGCAGCACGCCGAACGACGGGAAAAAGGCGTTCTCGTTCATTTTTTCTCCTCCGGCGCAGCGGGGAAGCGCAACGTGACGGTGGTGCCCCTGCCGGGCTCCGAGACGAACTCCATGCGGCCCTGGTGCTCCTTGATGATGGATGCCGACACCGAAAGCCCCAGGCCGGTGCCCCCCCTCTGCCGCTTGGTGGTGAAAAAGGGATCGGTAAGGTGGGGCATGTCTTCGGGGGCGATGCCCACGCCCTCGTCGCTCAGGGTGAGCGTCACCTCGCCCCTGCCGGCGGCATACGCGGTGGAGAGGCGTATCCCCTCGTCCTTGCCGCGCAGCGCCTGGCAGGCGTTCATGATGAGATTGACCATCACCTGCTCTATGCGCTGTGCGTTGCCCCTGACGCCGGGCAGGTTTTCGGCGTAGTCGGCGGTGAAGCGGCCGGTGGACTTGTTGATGGTGTTTTCCAGCAGGCGCACGGCGGCCCGGCAGACGCGGTTCAGGTCGACGGTGTTTTCCAGGTCTGACTCGTCCATGCGGGCGAAGTCCTTGAGGTCTTCGACGATCCTTTTGATCTTTTTGGCGCTTTCCTGTATATCAAGGAGTTTCGGTTCAATCTTTTCGTTCAGCCGTGAGTACTCCAGCCCCGCCACGGGGAAATCGCCCTTCGCGTGGTAAAACTCGTCGATGATGGGCCGCACGTCCTTGAAGTAATCGAGGATCAGGGGCATGTTGAGGAGGATGAGGGCGTTGGGGTTGTTGATCTCGTGGGCCACCCCCGATACCAGTATGCCCAGCGACACCATCTTGTCGGCCTGAATAAGCTGCATCTGCCGCAGCTTCAGTTCCTCAACGGCGAGCTTGCGCTCGCGCACCTCGTTCTCCAGGGCCGCGGTGCGAATAGCCACCTGTTTCCTGAGCACCCGCGACCACAGAAGCGAGCCCGTGAGGGCCATGAGGAAGACGGCGAACACCAGCGACCCGTATTTAATGATGCGCTTCCAGGGGATCTCTTTGGGTTCCAGAATGCCCAGCCACTTGTCGTAGATGAACTTGTACTGGCCGGTCTGTTTCAGCATGGCCAGACCCTCGTTGAAGCGCGCCAGGAGCACCATGTTGCCCTTTTTGACGGCGTAGCAGTACTTCACCGACACGACGCTTTTCGCGACGGGAACGACGTTTTTAATACCCGTCGCCTTCATGATGCATGTCGCCGGGAGGCCGGCGACAACGGCGTAGTCGGGTTTGCCCAGCGCGATCAGGTTGATGGCGCCCCCCGGCGTGCCGGTAAGGACGGGAATCACGCTGATGCGCCGCTCTTCAAGATAGTTATGGATGAATCCCCGCGCGTGAAAGGCGACCTCTCTGCCCGCCAGTCCCTGGAGGGTCGTTATGGGCGGCACGCCCCTGCGCGCGTAGATGGAATGGTTCACGATGGTGTGCGGTATTGAGAAATCGACCACCTTCGCGCGCCCCTCGGAGTACGACATGCCCTGCAGCACGTCGACTTTCCCCTCCTCGAGCGACCGGCGCACGTCTTTCCAGTCGCCCAGCTGGAACTCGACCTTCATTCCCATGAGGTTCGCGATGGCCCTGGTGAGCTCCACGTTGTAGCCGTTGGGCACGCCGTCCTCGTCGATGAATTCATAAGGAGGGTAGTTGCTGTTCCCGCCCACCACGATGGTGCGCTGTTCATCCGCCTTCAGAATATCAGGGGCTGCGGGGAGGAGGGAAAGCGCCGCCGCGGCCGCAAGAACCGTAAGGCGCGTAAAGTAACGGCGGGCGACGGAGCGATGATTACAGGTCATAGGGGCGTATCCATTATCTGCCGTGGCCGACGTACACCGCCGCGCGAACGGGGACGGTGTGTCGAAGGCCCGGACATTTCTGGCATGGAAAGGGCGTCCTGTCAAGAATGAAGTGCCGGTTACCGCCGAGTTCGTCCCGCCAGGGAAAGGGCCGCCGCGAGTATAAGGGCAAGCCCCAGAATGAGCCAGGGGTAGAGGGTATAGTGGTAGCTTGTCCAGCCGGGCCCGGCGCAGTATTTCGAGAAACCCCACGAGAGGGCTATGCCCGCCTCGCCGCCCAGAAGGGCGCCGGCATAGGCGCGCAAAAAAGGCGGCTTTTTATTCAGCAGCTTTTTAAGCGCCAGGTGTACCAGTGCCGCGGGGACCAGGGCCAGCACCACGTACCACAGGGCGCAGAGTATTACCAGTACCGGTATGGCAATAGTGCTGATGCGGTTGTAGCCGTTGGCCAGGGTGGCGCCGGGAACAATGAGGCATGAAAAGAGCGCGGCCAGACCCGCGGCGCGTGAAGCCCGGCGCGGCGCGACCGGGCGCTGGGCGGTCGTGTTCGCGGTTTCTGTGAGGCGCATAAAGGGACCCTCCCGGTTTCGTGCGTATTCATGCGGCATGGACAACTGCCGGTGCTATTCTGGCACGAAGCGCCCGGCAGGGCAACCGTTTATTGCGGGTGTGGCCGGCTAAAGACGCGACCTCGCAAAGACGAGGGGTGATTGTACAAGGAGGACCGGTTCATATTTTTTGTCATTTCGAACCCCCGAAGGGGTGAGAAATCTTGTCGTGCAACAACAAGATTTCTCCTCCCTGCCGGTCGCCGGGTTGTACTGTTGATGGGAATGCGTGGAGAGTATGAAGTGACGTAACGACCTCACCCCCTACCTCCGGCCCTGAAGTGAAACAGCGCACATCGATGTAGCGGCGTAACGGCCTATTCAGGCCGCGTTTTCCCGCTCGGGAGGGGCAAACCAGGGTTCTTTGAGCGGCATTGGAGAGGTATGAAAGAGGTCTAGGAGCGCCGACGCAGCGGCGACGGAGGACCGACGGAGCCTTTTTCCCATGAGCGCAAAGGGGTTCCGGGAAGGGAAGACGGCCGTACCGGTAACAAGGGGAGCGATATCGCCGAAAAGCACGGTACGGAGATACAGGTGGTACCCCCTGCATAGATTTTTAAGCTTTTTACGTGTTATGCGGGCCAGACGGTTCCATTCACGCTTTTCGTCGTCGCTCAGGGCCTGCCAGCTGTGCACCGCGTCGGCGAAAAGACCCCTGCGCGCCTGTTGGGTTTCTGTACGGGGATTACGGGGCTTATTATAGGGGTACATGCGGGTCTCGCCGCGGTGCGTGGTAAAGACCACCCCGCCGAAACGGCCGCTGATGTTTTTGATGGGAAAGCCGGTGGATACTCTGGCCATGAAATTTCCTCCAAAAAAGGTGTTTATTATTTAATACGGACGGGAGGGGGTATTTGTTAAAAAAATAATTGTGATGCAAAAAGTTTTTTTCTGTGAGTCCTTGAGGAGCATTGAACCTCGATCATGAGCGCTTCATTAGGGTTGCATTAGAGTTGTATTTGTGTTGCATTAGAGGAAGAAGCGGGAAGCTTTACTACAGAGGTGACCGGGCGGCAGGACAGTTTGTAAGGGGTTTTACTTACACGTATGCATCAAAAGCATTTTCTTGCCGGCCCCATGCCGTCACGCTTCACCCTGTTAAAACCCGTTTCGCGGCGGGCTAGACCCAGTGTAACAGGGTACAGGGTTAAAAGATAAAAACCGCTCAAAACACCGTTCATGCATATTGCCGCTCATGTCGTACGGGCCCAGGGCATTCGCCGGGATAACGTACAATATCGGGGCACAATCAGATAATAAAAAAGTCCTCGATCTGACGATGAAAGCTGGCTGTTTTTCGCGATCACATAGGGCGGTATACCCTCTTTTCCCGCGGTTTCCTTGCGCCACCGGCGGAGCTTTTCATAACAGGGTTTACCGGCACCTGTGAGGCCTGAGGGCTCATTGCTGTTTTCACGAAAATTGTTTCATATTCAACGAAAACCGTCAAGTACGCCCGCTTTTCGTCTTTAAAAAACTCAATTTTCGCGGAAAGCACCTTTTTGTTGATGCAAAAAGCATTTAAATCATCCGCGGCGAAGCCTTTTGTTAACGTATTAAACGGAATTGTTATTTTCTCGTACACGATGGTTCATTTCTCAAAAAGAAAATCGTTAAGAGGGCTGTAGCCCCCTTAACCCCCGGAAATGTCAAAAGTTAAAAAAGTAAAAACCAAAAAGGTTACTTGGTCAGACAGGCACACCCACTATGTCAAGCAGCGATGACCGGATGTCAAAGAGCCGTCCTCGCTAAGCGGAAGCCCATGAAGTAATACACGCTGTCCGGGGAGCTGGCGGTCCGTTCACTGACTCGCAGGTATTGGATAGCGCTGAAGTAGCTGCCGCCCAAATGTAGGGGGGAACCAATGAGCTTATCAAAACACCACTCAAACACATTGCCGCTCATATCGTACAGGCCCAGGGTATTCGCGGATTTACCCTTCACCGCATGCGTGGAATTATTACTATTGTTAACATACCAGGCAACAAGACGGGTGGCATCCGCATTTAGATAATAAGCCGTCGCCCCGCTTGCCGAATTGCCTTTCGTCCATTTCTCACCCATCGCGCTGAAATCAATACCGTCTATGGTACCGGCAACTATGTTGGCAGTGTCCGTTCCCCTGTACCGCGCCGCAAGCTCCCATTCGTTGCTCGCGAGAAGGCGAAAGCCCTTGGCCGTGGAGCTTGCAACCGCGCCGTCACAGGCCGTGGCATTGCTGTCTCGTGAATCGCGGATTATCGCGCTCGAATGGGTGTACACGCACTCGTAACTTGTCCCTTTATAAGCGTTATACCACTCCGTCAGGGCGTTGCACCACACCATGGAGTCGCGCCAGTTCACCATGGTCACCGGGTGCTGAACGCCCCTGCTGCCGTCATCGCCCGGCCATCCCGCGTTGGCAAAATAATACAGATCGCCGCCGTCGGCGCGTTTGCCGCTGCCCGCGTCCGTGGTCGCCCAGTCGTAGACCTTCTTCCACAGTTCGTAGGTAACCTCGGTCTCGCCGATCCAGTAGGCGCCGGCTACCGTGGCCGTGCCGTCATCATCAATTCCGGTGGGGAAGGTCAGGCCGGCGGGTACGTAGACCATAGCGAACGATACGCCGTCGGCGGTGAAAGTTTCGTTGTCGCCGGCGAAAAGCCCGTCACCGCCGCCGCCATTATTTCCTCCTCCTCCGCCCCCTCCGCCTCCGCAGGCGGTAAACGTCAGTGATGCCGCGATAAGCAGCACTGCCGGTAATCCAGGGTTTTTCATGGAATCCTCCATAGTTTAAGAAAAGTAGCGCATCAAAATTCATACGAAGCGGCTTTTAAGGCACCCCCTTGTATCCCCCCGTACGAAAAGCAAAAAAGATAAAAACCGCCCGGCAGGATGTTT
The DNA here is from genome assembly GCA_964624235.1 of uncultured Leptospirales bacterium. GTDB lineage: Bacteria > Spirochaetota > UBA4802 > UBA4802 > UBA5368 > CAZUXY01. The sequence continues at coordinate 30,327 of CAZUXY010000054.1, forward strand.
AAATGCCGGCGCCGTACCGGATGTCCGGAAAAGCGCCGGCATACACGTTACCGGGTCAGGCACGGATGTCTTGGTGCCGGCGACGACAGGATGTCAAGGAGCCGACCTCGCTAAGCGGAAGCCCAGGTCGTTGTAAACGATGTTCGGAGCGTAGCCGGACCGGCGGCCGACTCGCAGGCCTTCGGCCTCATAGAAACAGCACCCGCTCCGTACCTCGTGGCCAAAACACCACTCAAACGCATTGCCGCTCATATCGTACAGGCCCAGGGTATTCGCGGATTTACCCTTCACCGC
>CAZUXY010000055.1:0-30155 GCA_964624235.1 uncultured Leptospirales bacterium
CCAAAGAGAGCATATTCCTTTAGTGCCATCATACGATGACAAAAAACATGTACCGCTCCTCCTTGTACAATCTCCCCTCGCCTTTGCAAGGAGAGGGGCCGGGGGTGAAGCGACGGCCATGGATGATAATAACTTTGTCATTTCGACGACCGGCAGGGAGGAGAAATCTTGTTGTTGCACGACAAGATTCCTCACCCCTTCGGGGATTCGGAATGACACCCCTTCATCATCCCTGAGGGGTTTGAAATAAAAGGCCCATTCACGCCCCGTGTTTAATCCGGAGGGAGCTGTTCAACCTTCCCGCCTATCAGCACCGGTTTTACGCCGTACTTCACCCCGTAGCCGCGGTTGCTTTCTATGTAGGCCTCGGTGATCTTCAGCCGGTCCCCGTCGGGGTACTTCTCGCCCTTGGGCAGCAGCACGTAAAACTCGAAGGATTTCTTTCCCTTCTCGATATACTCCATCTTGTGGATGAGCTGGTTCTTGCGCGCCTTGAAGGGCATGCCGGGTTTTGAGGCGACCACAACCTTTGTGGTGCCCTTCACCGTGCCGGTGATGTTCACCCGCTGCCAGGTTTCAATAAAATCCCTCTCGACCATCATTTCGATCTCATCGCCCTTCTTCTTCTGGTCGATCCACTTCAACACCACCTCGGCCAGATCGACCGCCGGGGCCGATGCTTTGGGTCCGGGTTTCGCGGCCATGCCCCTTCGGGCCTTCTGGCCGAAGCCCGCCGACGCAAGCGCGAACGTTAATGGTATAAGCAGCGATACAACGACAGTACGCGGTTTCATATATGCACACCTCCTTGAAATTCAACACCGCCGATACTGAAGGCAGAGACGGGGATCATCGACATGACGGTATCGTGTGGAAAACAGCGTTTCCATTACCTCACGGTTTCCCTGAAAAACAAGTGATTTACGGTAAAAAACCGGCATAAAAAAATCCCCCGGGAGACTCTCGGGGGACGGGGAGGTACAGTAGGCGGTTACAGTGGAATAGCGCGTTTGCGATGAATAGCGGCGTTGCCCGAAGCCGTAGTATGTTTTTTAAGTATTTCCTGGCGAGCGGCCGCGGCCGGTGTATACACTTCAATCTGGAATACGTTCTGTAAAAAGAAGAGGCTTATGAAGGTAATGGTTCCCGCGATCAGGGGGGCCGTGACCCATCCGGCCGCGATCTTGCCCAGTACGGGGAACTGGAGCCCCCTTACCCCCTTGACGAACCCTATCCCGATTATGGCGCCGACCACGGCCTGGGTGCTCGAGATGGGGACCAGGGGAATCGACGGCAGGCCGTGGCCCCTGAGCCACGCCTCCAGGCTCTGTGAAGAGAAAAGAAAAAGGACCAGCGATTCCGCCAGCACCACGATCAGGGCCGTCTCGGGCGAGAGCTTCTGTATGTCACTCCCCACGGTCTCGATGACCTTGGATGAATAGGTATAGATGCCCACGGCGATGGCGATCCCGCCCAGAAGAAAGAGCTGCTGAACGCCGCTAAGGCTGAAAAGTCCCATTACGCTGAGGTCGCCGCCGGGGTAGGTGGGCACGAACACGCCCATGACGTTGGCGATATTGTTCGCCCCCAGCGCGAATGAACCGAACGCGCCCACGACGACCAGGCCCATGCGCACGTAGGCGTCGAGCCGCAGCAGGTGTATGCCCTTCTTCCCCACGGTTTTTTTCATTATCCAGTACAGCACCGCCGCGAAGGTCCCGGCGAGGAAGGGGCAGACGACCCAGGTGGACACGATTTTACCGAACGAATGGTACCCGGTAGGAAAGCCCGAGTACAGGTTCCACCCCACGATGGCGCCCACTATCGCCTGGGAGGTCGAGACCGGCAGTTTCAGGTAGGTCATCAGGTATACCGTGAAGCCGGTGGCGAAGGTCACCATGAAGGCGCCCCCCATGGCGTTGACCGAACCCAGCTGTCCCAGGGTGTGCGACGCGCCGGCGCCGCTGATGACCGACCCCAGTATAACGAAGACCCCGCTGATCAGCGCGGCATGCCTGAACTTGATCATCCTGGATCCCACGGCGGTGCCGAAGACGTTGGCGGCGTGGTTCGCGCCCAGGGACCATCCCAGGAACAGGCCGCTGGTCAGAAAGAGCAAGGTCATGGCTATAGTTCCCTTTTAATGGCGTAAATCGACAGCCGGTCGGCCACCTCTTCGGCGCGGTCCGAGATGGTTTCCACATGGAGCGCGAAATAGCGCAGGTGTATCTTGTGGCTCAGTTCCATTTCTGACCTGAAGACGCTTTTCTTCAGCTTGTTGCTTATGCGGTCGGCCTCTTTTTCGAAGTAATACACCTTGTGCAGGTGGTCGCTGACGAAGCTGACGTTCTTGAAGAACGCCCTGGAGGCGCAGATGACCGAGTCGGCGGCGTTCACCGACGCGTCGGCCAGGTTCAGGTATTCGCTGTTGAACTGTTCGGGGATGTCGGGTATCTCGACGTCGAACTGGAAGAGCGTCTTCTTGGCGCTGTCGATGATGTTGTCCAGGTTCTCGAGCAGTCCCAGCACGTCGCCGCGGTGCTCGGGGATGAGCGAGAAGCGGTAAAGCTCGTCTTCTATTTTTCTTCTCAGCGAATCGGCCCTGGCCTCGTACTTGTCTATCTGGACCAGCTTGTCGGCGAACTCGTTTTCCTCTTTCATAAGGTAATGCCTCACGCCGTTTCTGAACACGATCATGCCGAAGCTGATCACGTCCAGGTATTCGTCTATGGCGGCCTCAAGGCCTTTTGCTCTTTTAAACAATATGGTCATGGTTTTCGTTCCGTACCCGCAGGCGGGCGCCGTTCATTAATTTCTTTTCTTGTAAAAGTTAAATCCGCTCACACGGACCCGTGTAAAGCATTACTTCACACGCTGCCATAAATACCACTTATGAGATCATAACTGGAGGTAATCACCGGGACGGCCCGGCAGGGCAGAAGACACGGTGCGCTGGTTCAGAAGATACCCAGCCCGTTCGGGGTTATGCCCATGAACCTGAAATAGGTCATGGCCATGATGAGGTTCAGCACCCACGCGATGACCATCATGGTGATCCCGTACCTGAAGGTGTCCGACCAGCTGTACTGGTCGGTGACGTATAAAAGCGCCGCCGGCTTGCTGTTGAACGGCAGCACGTATACGTGCTCTATCAACAGCGCCATGGGAAACGCGAGGCTCATCACCGGGTACCCGAACTGGTGGGCCACGCCTATGGCGATGGGGATAAAGAGCATGGTGCGCATGGTCTTAGACTGGAACACCAGGGCGCTGAACATCATGGCGCCGGTGAGTATCACGTAGAGCACCCAGAAGGGCGTCTGCGCGCCGAAACCCAGGGCGCCGAACACCGCGTTGACGCAGATGGCGGGAAGCCCGGTGGCGTCAAGCCCCGCCCCCAGCGTGTAGGCCCCGGCGGAAAAGATGAGCAGGTGCCAGGGGATGTCCACCTCGTTCCACTTCACCACCCCGATGCCGGGGGTCAGCGAAACCACCGCCCCCAGAAAGGCCACCGCGGTGGCGCTGATGCCGTGCCACCGGTCGGTCACCCACAGGAGCAGTACTCCGGCGAAAATCACGATCGCCCTGATCTCATCGAATTTTATTTTACCGAGCTTATGGTACTCATCGGTCAGGTAGCGCATGCCCCCTTCGATGCTCGGCGTTCTCTCCCCCGGCGCGAGTGGAAAGAATATCTTTGTCCCCACGATCCACCCGGCAAACAGCAGGGCGACGCCTATGGGGAAGCCGACCAGCATCCAGTCGGTGAAATAGATGTCGTGCCCCACGGCGGCGCCTATAAGGGCGGCGGCCAGCAGGTTCGCGCCCGAACCGGTGACGAAACAGCTGGCCGAGAGGTTTATCTGCAGCAGGTTCTGCAGCACTATGTTCCGCCCGAAATTGTTCCTGTGCGCGCCTCCCCTGGCCCCGTACACGGCGGCGATGAGCATGAATATGGGCAGAAGAATGGCCGCCTTCGCGGTGGTCGCCGATATGAAGGCGGCCAGTATGACGTTGATGACGATGAAACTGATGAATATCGACGAGGCGTTCCTGCCGAACCTGATGATGAACCAGAGTGCGAACCGCCTGGCGATGCCCGTTTTGACCAGCACCCCCGCGAGCACGAACGACAGGATGTTCAGCCACATGACCTTGTGGCCCAGCTGGTGGTACGCGTCGACCTCGGATAACACCCCGGTGAGCACCAGGGCGATGATGAGCATGAGCGACGTAAGGTACAGCGGGAGCGCTTCGGTGATCCAGAGGATCAGGGCCGCGGCGAACACGGCCGTCATCGACGCGTTCTTCGACGCGAATACCGTGGGACCGACGCTGTCGTAGGCGGCCTTCGCCTTTTTAGTCAGTATGGCGGGATCGATCTGCTGCAGAAATGGAATGTCCACGATGAAATTCAAAAGCACGAACACCACGAGCGCCAGCGGCCCGCCGAGCCTGCCGAGCCATAGCTCGAAACGGGACGCAGTCTTCTCGGGCAGCATGTTCAGGTGATAACTGCCCATATCCAGGGGATTGTATCCGGGCGCGGCGCTGTTCTGCTTCATGGTGCTCTGCTCCAGTCTGTTGATTGTGGTGACGGTTCCCTGACCGCGGCGGGCGGGGTTTGTATCGTCACCCGGCGGCGGCGTGACCCCTGCAGGTTCGGGTTACCGTTCCCCTCCGTTGAAAAACCGCTCCAGCAGCGGCTGGAGCTTCTTTCTGGAATACGCCTCGTTATCCTGGTCGTAGACGGCAAGCGAATCGGATTTCACGGGCGGGGTGAGGCTGTGCCTGGTCAGTCCCAGGCCGTGCGTGTTAAGAAACACGGGCAGCCGATCCATCAGATCGCGGTCGCCGGTATAGACGATCATCTCGCGGTGAAACACGGGATGCGTCGAGGCGTTCATGGCAATGAGCAGGTCCAGGCCGTGTTTCCGCGTATATTCCCTGAAGGCGGTCTCCAGGCGCGCGTCTTTCTTAAGCCATGCGGCGACCGGCATAAGGACCGAGCTCACGCCCACCGCGGCGTTCCCCATCTTCCACTGCTTGTAGTCCTTGCGCAGCAGGTCGTTCGAATCGAGCGAGGCGACATTGAACTTTTCGGCCTGCAGTTTTTCGAAAAGCTTCCCGGTGTCCTCTTTCGCGATCGCCGAGAGACGGCTCACGGCGGCGGCGTCCCGTTCGGTGGCCCTCTTCGCGGCGGGATCCAGGTTCACCGTGTCGAGGAGTATGGTGCCCAGCAGGAGTTTCGCCGTGCCGGCGTCGAGCATATCGGGCCGCCGTGAAAGGATCTCTTCGGCGACCAGCGTCGCGCACGACCCGACCGGTTCCACGATGCGCTTTTCGGCCTGGAGAAACAGCCCGCCGTCGTCGTGGTGGTCTATGATCCCGGCCACCGAACCGGCCAGGCCCGCCTGTCGCGTCGAGAGGGTGTTATGGTCCACCAGGGTCAGCCGCAGCAGGTTCTTTTCGTGAAAAAGGGCCAGGTCCACCGTGTCGATAAACGGCAGCGACGCGGTGTCCACCCCGGTTTCTTTCATCAGATACACGGCCTCGGTTCTCAGTTTAAAGTCGTTCCCGGGGATGTTGATCACCGGCGCGTAGCGCATCCGCGTATCGGTGCTCGTCAGACGCTGAAAATATGAATAGAGTATCGATGAAACCATTGAGTCCAGGTCGGCCGCTTCGTTGCCCAGCGCTATATGGAACGGCGCGTCCGCCGCCGTGCGGTCGCGGTTTTCCGCGATGAATTTGTTCAACAGGTGTACGGAATTTTTCACTGCCATCAGGTTCTCCGGTAAAAGTGATCTGTGCCGCGTTGTTCAGGCAAATATACGGCAGCCGGAAGAACATGAGTCAACATGAAAAGAGCTGGTCAGGATAAAATATAATTATACCGGTATAAATAACCGTTATGCACCGAAAACGCGGCCCATGGCGCGCTTTAACGCGCCTTGTAATGGCGTGCCGGGGCAAGGGTCTCAGCCGGCCACGGGCGGTGTGATATCGCGGATGCCGTGTTCGGGGATGCCGCAGTCATGGACCGCGCCGATCAGATGGATGAGGTTAAGGGCGGGCATGGTGAGACTGTCCCTGTCCCTGTACACGAGATAATACTGGGCCTCCATCGCGAACCCCGCCACGTTCAGTTCTACGAGTATGCCTTCGTTCAGCTCTCTTTCCACCGCGATCCGGGGCGCGATGGAGATCCCCACACCGTCGGCGACCGATTTTTTCGTGCTCTCGATATTGCCCAGTTCTATGAGGGAGGGCACAACAATGCCGCATGACTCGAACCATTTCTCCACCTGCTCCCTGGTATGGCTCCCCTTCTCGCGGTGTATGAACGGGTACCCGCGTATGTCGCCGATCGCGACGTTCCCTTTCACGGCGAGTTCGTGGGCCGGGGACGAGATCATGATCAGTTTCTCCGTGTGGATGAGCACCTGGTCGAAATAATCCGGCGTCTCTTCCCGTCCGCGAATGACCGCCAGTTCAATCTCTGATTTCAGCAGGAGCTGCAGGATCTCGTGTGAGTTGCCGATGAAATTGTTCATGCGTATCTTCGGGTATTTCTGCACGTAGGCGCGGAGTATATCGGGGAAGAAATACGCGCCGTACACGGTGGTGGTGCCTATGTTCACCGTGTTCTGTTTTTCCGTCTTCATTTCCTTGAAGGTCGCTTCCATCTCGTCGAGCAGAACGAAGAGTTTTTCAACGTACCCCAGGAGCAGTTCCCCCTCGGCGGTCAGAAGGATCTCCTTGGTCTTCTTGTCGCGGCGCAGGAGTTTCACGCCCAGGTCGTTCTCGAGCACCTGTATCTGCGCGCTGATGGCCGGTTGCGTGAGAAAAAGTTTTTTCGCGGCGTTCGTGAAACTCTTCTCGGTGACGACATGATAGAAGGCTTTCAGGAGTTTAATATTCATGGGCGGTTACCGTTTCTCCCGCTTTTGTGTACAATGATATCAAAACCGCGGGGTATGCTGTCAATACTTATATTCACGCATATCCGGGACGCGGTCGCGGCCTTCCCCTCCGGCGCCACGCGGACACGCCCCTGCACCGCGCATGCCCGCGTTTACACCATAACGATAATTTATGAGCACATAATGAGATATTATCCGGCGCCGGTCATATTGTATTGACGTCAGGTTGATCGCCGATTACCTCTAGGCACGTACAACAGAACCCACACCAAGGAGCGCGAAAATGGAATCTTCACGGCGCGGCGGAAAAACGATCATGTTCTTTCTCATACTCGTGTCGGGTATGTGTGTATACCACGCATATGTCAACGCGGAGAACGCGGATCCCCGATCCATGGTGAATTCCCGCGAATTCAAGATCCTGTTAAAGCCCGAACTTTTCATTAACAGAAACGACGGCTTCGAGAAAGTGCTCATCTGCGCGAAAGAGGCCGCCAATGAACTGGGAGTAAAGCTGCTCTTCAAACCCAGGGGGGCCATGTATGCCCCCAAATTCCGCAGGATCGTCTTCTACGATACGCCCGATTTCTCCCTCAGAAAGAAAGGCTACGCCCTGCGCAAGAGGGTGAAGTATAAAAACCGGAGTTTCCAGGACGATTTCGAACTGATGCTGAAATTTCGAAACAGCGATCCGTCGGCCGCCGGCAGGGTTGACACGTCCGCCGCGGGGTACCTGGCCTCAGTGTCCAAATTCGAGCAGGATATCGCCGTGGCGCTCGATCCGAATACCAAAGCCTACGCCATGAAATTCCTCTACTCGCGGTCGACCAAGCTGAAAGACATGCGGGGCGACTTCAGGACGGTTGAGGAATTCGCGAAGATATTCCCGGCCTTACGCGGTCTGGGGCTTCCCCTGAACACGCCCCTTGCTCCCGTCAGGGGCGTGGATTACCTGGAACTGAAGATAGAGCCCGCGAAACTCCTTTATTTCGGTGAGGGGCTCACGTGCGAGTTCGACATCAGCATCTGGTACCGGGGCGAAACGAACACGCCCATGATCGCCGAGATATCGTATGACTACGAAATTGACGATTACCCCGGGAAGATGAAAAGCGCCGCCGTGGTACTGAGCGAGAAATTCTATATGTCGTTACAGAAAAAACTCAGGGAGAAGGATTTCCGGCACACCGGCACCACCAAAATGGCTTTTGTCTACGGCACCACCGATTGACCGGCGGCGCTTTGTTACGAACATAATTTGTTTGGTGTTACCAACAATTTAAGGCTCATCACCAGTATAAAGTAGAAGGAGGATTGAGATGTCGCAGTTACCCCACAAAAAGATTGTACGTCTGTTTATAACTGTAACGACGGTTCTTCTGTTCACCCTGGCAGCGGGAACATTCGACGCTTCCCACGCGCAGGAGACGAAGGACGTCACCAAGTCGGTACTCGATGAAGGAACCAGCGAACTGCCCGTGGTCAAGGGTCGGATTCGGGCCGGTTACCAGTATAACCGCCCCTGGAGGGAAAAATCCAATACCAGCAGGGACGGCGACGCGTTCATGATCGACGAACTGAGGCTGGGAGTCGAAGGCAAGATCGGCAAGGATATCGAATACGAGGCCGAAATAGAGGTCGAGTTCAACAAGGACAAGTCGGACCTGGTTGATGACGGCGGAGACCCTGTTTTCACCGACGACCAGACCATGATCAGCGCCAAGGATATTTTTATCAGGTACCGCCCCGCCGACTTTTTGAACTTCCAGGTGGGCCAGTTCAAGGTGCCCTACAGCCGCAACCGTCTGATATCCACGGGCAAGCAGCTGCAGAACAGCAGGTTCGACCAGATCAAGGAATACGTGCCCGGCCGGGAAAAGGGATTGATGGGCAACTTCAAGCTGGGAATGGTCGAACTGTGGGCCGGTATGTTCAACGGCAACGGCGACAACATGGAAAACGGCGATGACTCGGGCATCGTGATGTACGCGGCGCGTTTCGAGCTTTCTCCCTTCGGCAAGATGGCGAAACAGGAAGGGGGTCTTACCGTCAACAGTTTCCAGCTGATGCTCGGAGGGGCGGTACTTCGCGCGGATGAAGCGGGATACGACACCGGCGAAAAGTTCGCCAAATACAAAAAGGATGCCGAGAAGACCGGCTTCTGCGGCGACCTTACGGCGCGGTTCCTGGGGGCCTTTCTGAACTTCGAGGGGCATTACACCATGTGGCGGCCGGCGGATTCCACCGGCGACGACGACTGGGAATCCTATACACTCTTCGCCCAGCTGGGCTACTATATCCCGCTGTTCGGCAAGGGGATCGAGCCCACCATCAGGTGGGGCGTGACCGATCCCGATGACGGCAAGTATTCCAAGGGCGACACGAAGAAAACGATAGGGTTCGGGCTGAACTATTACCACATGGGCAACAAGGTGAAGCTTCAGCTCGACTACCGTCACAACTACAAGGAAAGAGACAGCGACGAAGACGCCTGGGACGAAAACAGGTTCATGGCCATTATACAGGTCGCTATCTGATCACGCATAACGGCATATGACCGCGGCGCCGGTCATATGCCGTTTTTGTACGGCCGCGGCGCGTCGCGCCGTAACACACACAGCAGAAGCAAGGAGATTAAAATGGCTCAGGAAGTTAAACCGCGATACGAGTTCCGGACATTCGCGAACAATTTCGGCCTGGTGGAGACCAGGATGCGCACATACTCTAAATGCGAGCAAATCCGAGAAAGCTCTGAAATCTACATAGTGTCCGCGGCGAACAACGAGAACAACACGAAGATACGGGACGCGCTCATGGACATCAAGGTGTTCGTGCAGAAGAAAAAGGGCTTCGAGCAATGGAACCCCAGGATGAAGGGGGAGTTCCCCATGAACGCGTCCGTATTGAAAAACGAGGTGTTTCCCGCCTTCGGCGTCGAACCGCCCGCGTTCAAAAGGGACGTCTATACCCTGGAGCAGTACCTGGATGAGCTGATACGGCCGCATAAAGACCTTGTCGCCGTCCACGTGTTCAAGAGGCGCTTCGGGTTCACCGTACACAATACCATCGCCGAGATCGCCGAGCTGCGCGTCAACGGCGCCTATATACAGACGGCCTGTATCGAAAGCACCGAGATCGACGATCTCGAAAAGGCGAGCGACATGCTGGGGCTCAGGGACTACGAGAACATCAACTACCTGCTTGCCATCAAGAGGATCATAGGAATGGAACCCCTCCCCCGCTGAAACCGTCCGCCCTATCGGCGCGGTCAACGGGACCTGCCCGGTAACCGACCGATCAACCTGGTCCATCAGATAAGGATAACGGAAGTCCATAATGATAAAAAAAACCGCGGCAGCCGCGGTTTTTTTTATCATTATGGAATACAGCGGATTACAGTGGATTACAGCGGATCACATGGCGGTGGAAACAACCCGGCCTATTTGCCCCATGACTTCAACAGCCTTACCGTTTCCGTATGGTTCCCCATCACCGCTTTTTCAAGGGCCGACTTTCCCCTGTTATCGACCAGCGACGCGTCGGCCCCTCCTTCCAGGAGGAGCTTCACCGCCGCGTTGTTGCCGATCGAGGCGGCTTTCATGAGCGCCGTAACGCCTTCACTGTCCCGCGCGTTCACCGGGACCCCGGCCTCGATCAAAAGCTTTACCATTTCATGCGGGCCCAGCACGGCGGCGCTCATGAGGGGCGTGCCCCCGTCGCGCGCCGTTATATCCACCCTGGCCCCTTTCCTGATGAGAAGTCGCGCCGTCGCGGTCCTCTTCCAGGTCACGGCGTACCCCAGGGCGGTAAACCCGGTATCGGTTTTCGCGTTCACGTCGGCCCCCCGGTCGATGAGCATGGTGATCAGCTCGTCGTACCCCCCCTCGGCGGCCTCCATGAGCGGTGTTATGCCGCCCCTGCCGCGTACGTTCACGTCGGCGCCTTTCGCGAGCAGCAGGCGGGCGGTTTCGGTCCTGCCCAGGTTGGCGGCGTGATAGAGCGCCGTCCATCCCTCCTTATCGGCCGCTTCAAGGTGTGCTCCCTTTTCGATGAGCAGCCTGGCGATATCGGGCGTGTTATGATGAAAGGTGTTGATCAGGGGCGTGGCGCCGGTTTTCTCGAACTTCCTGTTAAGGTCGGCGCCCGCCTCCACTAGCGCCCGGGCCGCGTTGACGTTGCGGTAATGGACGGCAAGGAGCAGCGGCGTAAACCCCCAGTCGTTTTTTATATTAAGAGCGGCCCCTTTCCCCGCCAGGAGCCTTATAATCTCGGGCCGGTCGGTCTGGGACGCCCACAGGAGCGCGGTGTTGCCGATGCGGTCTTTCTCGTCTATCCTGACCCGCCGTTCGACCAGGAGCCTTGCCGCTTCGGTTTTCCCGAACCACGCGGCCAGCATCAGGGGGGTCTTCCCCGCGCTGTTGCGCGCCCTGAGGTCCGCCCCCCTGTCGATGAGCAGCTTCACGATCTCCGTATCGCATATCTCGATCGCCTTACCCAGGACGGTTTCGCCGTAGCCGTTCCTCGCGTTGATATCGGCGCCCTTCTCAAGCAGGTAACCGATGACCGACGGGTTCATCGACCTGAGCGCCGACAGCAGGGCGGTGTCCCCGGCGTAGTTTCTGGTGTTCACCTGCGCTCCTTTTTCCGCCAGGTAGCGGACGACCGCGGCATGCCCTTTCCCCGCCGCCAGGTGGAGCGCGGTGTCACCCTCCTCGTCGGCGCCGTTGATATCCGCACCGCTTTCAATCTCTTTCTTCACGCAATCCAGGTCCCCCGCCGGGGCGCAGCGACGCAAAGCGCCGGCGTGGAGATCCGTTGCCAGCAGTAACACGGCCAGGACCGTCATTACGTATGGTTTCATTCAGTACCCCCGCACTTTGAGATCATGCACAAGGTGTATGATGAATTCACCGGCGTCGAAACAGGCGACACCGGTCAGCAGGTGCATACCCACGATATCGGCGTGGGAGACCTTTCTCTTCCCGCCGCAGGTCGCCAGGCCCCGGTACACGCCCCACCGGCACGACGCGACCGAGACCAGGCCGTCGTTGTCGCCCTCTTTCTCATATAAAAGTTCCATCATGGCTTTCCACAGGGGATTCGGGTACGAACCGTCGATCGCGGCGCCCCAGCTCTGGTAGTACACCCCCTTCGCGTCGGGTACTTCCCTGTTGAATCTGGTCATGTGTTCCACGGTAAGCTCTTTCCCGGCCTTGAGGCTCATGGGCCTGCGGTCGCCGATAAGCCGGGCATAGAGGTCAATCAGGGCGCCCGCGAGCTTTTTGTCGGGCAGGCCCTTTATGATCATGTCGGCCGTGGCGCTGCCCCGGTGCGGGGTCGCCAGCGTGGTGAGGACGGCGACACGATCGGCCATACCGAGCCGGCTTATCATATAGCGCGCGTCCAGCCCCCCCTTCGAATGGGCGATGATGTTGACCTTCGCGCGGCCGGTTTTGTTCAGTATTTCAAGAATGTTCTTTTTAAGCGTTTTCGCGTTGTCCTCGATGGCGCCGTAGGCCTCCTGCCCTCCCATGAAGACCTTCGCGCCCCGCTCTTCAAGCTTCCCGGGAATCGGTCCCCAGTATTTTAAAAAGAGTGTTCTGTCGCGAAATGCGATGCCGTGTACCAGCACCACGGGATACAGGGTCGCGCAGTAGTCGCCCTGTGTTCCCTTTGCCGACGAGCATCCGCCGGGGGAGGCAGTCATGAACGATATAAGAATGAAGAGAATTATTCGTGCGGTCCGCATAGTATGTATGGTCCATATCGTAAAGGTAAGAAAGGTTCGCACGGGGCCTCCCTTTTGTCAAGGACGACATGGAACGGGGGATCAGGGGTATGAGGTTTTCACGTCACCCCTCCTCGCGCGTTGTACGCGAATCCGTTTTGACCATAATACCCGCTTCGGCGCTCCTGTATGGCAGGCTTGTACGGCTACACAAAAACCCGACGGCGCCATACGGTCGGTAATCGGCGGGTTTTGCCGAACACAAAAGCACCGTATTAGGCAAGGGCGGTACTTTTCAACGTACCGCCCTGGTTTTCATCATTTACTTTAACCGTGTTGTACACAGGCGCACATCGACTTCCGCACCGCATGTGCGGAAATCACGCCGCGAGCGGCAGAGCGCGTGTAGACGCGTCGATTCGTGCTTATTCCTTCACCTGGGTGGTAAGAAATACCTGCAGGCTCATCTGCTCTATCTGGCTCTGCAGTCCCTCGATATCATCCATGTGCTCGTCTTCGTCGTTCAGTATCTGCTGGAGAAAGTCACGGGTCGCGAAATCCTTCACCTCGCCGGCCAGGATGATCGCGTCGTTGTAGGCCTTAATGGCCCCCTCTTCGGCCGTGTGGTCGTTGGCCAGCTGTTTGGGCACATCGGCCCCGATCATAATCTTGTTCAGCTTGGTGACCGAGGGGGTCCCTTCCAGGAACAGGATGCGTCCTATCAGCTTTTCCGCGTGCTTCATCTCGTCGATGGCGCGCTTCTCGAAATGCTTGTGGAGCTTCTCGTACCCCCAGTCGTCGCACATTTCCGAATGCACCATGTACTGGTTGATCGCGGTCAGCTCGTCCGCGAGCAGCTCGTTGAGTACACCTACCAGTTTCTCGTTTCCCTTCATGGCAGTCCTCCTTATAGTGGCTGTAGTGTAACGGGCGGGATGATAAATGCAACTTTTTTACCGGGGGTTGAAAATCATGATGTTGTACACCACCGAATGTCCGGCGCCCCGGCAATGTACACATTATTGCGCATACCACGTTTACGGATACAACGCCGCAGCGCACCGGGAATCGCCTTTATGCCTTACACGAGAAAAGCCCCCTCTTCCTGTCCGGGGCCGTCAGCATTCCCCTGCCGCCCAGGAACAGGGTAAAATGGTACGTATCCATGTTACAGCGGAACGAACCGGAACACCGGGGCGCGTAATGCCAGCCGTCTGGAACATCCGGCTCCAGGAGAACCGCCTGTGCGTACAGTGCCCTGAACGTTTCATCGTCCATGACATCATCGCCCGAAAACCCGGCAATTGAAATTTCCGTAATGGATTCCGCCGGGGGCAATTCCCGGAGTACCCGCGGTTTCCCAGGGGGCCATGAATTCTTTTCAGGATCATTCATTGCGGCAAAAGCAGACTGGTCCTCCACCGGTCTTTGATACAAACGAACCTGTTTCTTCGATTACATGTACTTCAGGCGTTTTTTAAGAACATATAAGTACGCGGTATAAATGGTTACCACAACAACCGGAACCGGTTATACCGGGTACCGCTTCCGCATCAGGCATCGCCATGCCCTGGGAGGGTTCTGCGCTTTCGATCCGAAACGGCCCGATGTGAGCGACAAAATCTCGAAGAACGGTTCCACCGCCAGCACAATGTCCTTTGCGGTACGCCGGGGCGGACCGGGACCCCCCTGGCGCCGCTCATCGGCGTTGCCGATTATGGACAGCCACAGGCCGTTTTCCCCCAGGTGGGCGGCGACGTTTTCGGCGAACCTGGTGCGGTCTTCCCCGGAAACGAATGAATGAAAGCACCCCCGGTCGAACACAAAATCAAAGGGAGCGCCTTCGACGGCCTCGACCAGAAAATTGAGCAGCCTGAAGCCGCAGCGTATGCCGGCCTTCGCGGCCTTTTCTTTCGCCTGTACCAGGGCGACCTCAGCGGTATCGGTGCCGGTAACCTGGAACCCGTTTCGGGTCAGCCACAGGGAATTGTCGCCGGTCCCGCAGCCGATATCCAGGGCTTTGCCGGCCGGCACCGGCAGTTGGGTTACCGTCTCGACAAGGTTGAAGTCGGCCTCCCCGATGTCCCAGGGGGTTTCGCCTGATTGGTATTTTGCCTGGTAGTTATCTTCAATGGACATGATGGAAAACCGGTATCATACCTCATAATGAATTTCAAATTAAAAAAACCGATTGTGTCTTGAATTCCCTCTTGAAGTCATTATCCGGATTATATCCGGGATTTATAGTATACACGTGTTAGTGAACCCCGCAGGTGAAGTACGGCAACAGGGACGTCGGGGAGGGAGGATCATTCTTTTAATAGAGAGATTGCTATGCGATTACTTCCCGTCCTCGTCCATCATCCGCTCTACCAGTTCCTCCTTGAGGGAGCACAGCACATCGGGCGGCACATCCTCCGGCAGATCGTAGGCCGCGCAGATCTCATGGACCGCTTCACTATGGTTGATCAAAAGGCTGTAATAATACCAGTCATGCATAAGCCGTGCCGCGAAGACTACCTGCCGGTCGGTGAGGTCGTACCATGCCGGGCAAAGGAAGGTTTTACACGTTCCGTTGAAAAAGGACTCGATGCGGTCTCCCCGATCATGGTCGGTGTAGATAAGGCAGCCCACCAGGCAGGGTCGCGAAGAAAGCATACCTATATGGGGGCATTGCATTTCTTCCCTGAACAGTTTTTCGGCGCACGCTTCTTCCTGGTGCCGCAACGGCCGGTTCGAACCCGCACACGTCCGGTCAAGGAGCATGTCTTCGATACGCTCCGGCGCCATTACAAAGTTATGGCTGCCGCAGCAGAAGGAGCAGGAGGCGTTATAACCGGGCTGGCACCGGTTGACGAGGGTTTCTCGGTAATCACTCATAACTGTGGTTTATTTTATCTCAAACGAAACAGTACGTCCATAACCGGTAAAGAAACGCTTGACCGCGGTGCGGCATGCCGGCACCCGATCCCTGGCAGTATCCGCGATTGCCTTCAGTCATTCCGCATATTGTATGCATAATTAAATATAAATTAAAGTATTATTTTTTATCACACCAGATACGATGTTTCATACCCTGCCGCTGATAAAAAACATCCCCAATCCCGACGCAAACAGCCATACCCCGTACATTGAATGTTCCAGAATGCTCAGCGCCAGTGACTTTGATCGGTAGTAATGATAAGCAAAAATAATTCCCGCGAAAAAAGTCAGCACCAGTACCAGCCAGTTTTTATACACGATATGGCCGAATGAAAACAGCAAAGCGCTGACCGTTATTTTTACCCACTTGAAACGAAAAAGGTACGCGTAACGGTGAAAGAATAATGCCCTGTAGGCCAACGCCTGCGGGATCACGGAAAAAACGGGATAAAAAACACTGATCAGCAGGAATAATAAAGGTTTTTCCCTGATGAGGAAAAAAACGCGTGAAGGATTAATAACCATGATTACGGCAAGTATGAAAAATGATGCGCCGGCGAACAACACCAACACGTGTTTTACTAATCTCTTACCCTCCGGCCAGTTGTAAAACTGTTTATTGCTGAAACTTGCGTCATTTTTCAGAAAAAAGAAGATGGCCAACCCCAGAGGGGGTAAAATGAGGATCACCGGAAATCTGCACGCTTCCAGGAAAAAAAGCAACGGGAACCCGATGTACAGTACGATTATTTCCAGCAATATACGGACATTCCTTCCGCCGATGCCTGTGATCATTTCACATAATGTTTTAACTATAAAATATCTGGAAGCGATTTCCTGAGGGTATGGTTTCCCGCTACAGAAAAGCCGACAGGAGTCCATTTTTTTCTGAAGTGTTTATTTTTCAATAAAAAAAGCCCCCTGCCGGGGGTGTAAATTTCAGGAGTTATTATACATTCAGGGTGTTTCCAGGGATGGTTCCCCGCAGGAAATCAATAATGCTTGCGGCCGCCGATTTTTCAATGGCCAGGCGGGCTTCCCGGGTGGCTGATCCCAGATGGGGAGTAAAGACGGTTCGATCCCGGAACTCAAGCAGGAATTCAGGAATTCCTGACGGCCGGTCAGGCAGGGAGAGATCCTCGAATTCGAACACATCGGCGGCGTAACCCGCCAGACGGCCGCTTTTCAAAACGGGTTCCAGGGCTTTTTCATCCACCACGGACCCTCTGCCGACGTTTATAATAAAAGCCCCTGGTTTTATCTGAGACAGTTTTGTTTCGTCGATAAGGTGAATTGTGCCGGGGAGCAGAGGCGCCGCAAGAAAGATGAAATCAGAGACCTGTAATAAGTTAGCGAGGTCCGTCATTATGAATGCATGCTCCCAGAATCGTTCGGGATCATGATTATACTGATGGGGATCATAACAATAGACATCAAGATCAAACGCCGTAAGCCGCCGTGCGATCGCCCTGCCCAGCCTGCCGAATCCGATAATCCCCGCGTTCTTTCCCTGGAGGCCGGCGCCGTAGAGTATGGGCCGCCATCCGTTAAATTTTTTCGAACGGACCAGCATGTCGCCGGCAGGTATTTTCCGCGTCAGGGTCAGCAGCAATGCCACGGCCATATCGGCCGTGGGCGCGGTGAGCAGATCGGGGACTACGGTTACCAGTACTCCTCTTTCGGTGCAGGCCTTAATATCTATATTATCATAACCTTTCAATGCCCCGGCCACAATCTTCAAATTCGGACAGCAGTCTAAAAGTTCCTGATCGATTTTATCGGGCATGAACGCCATAAGCGCATCCGCTTCTATAGATCTTATTATCAGTTCTTCATGTGTAAGGCTTTCTTCATTATCATTCGTATATACGCAACCGTATCGGCGCAGTTCCTGCGCCACTTCATCATGGATACGATGGGTGATTACTATTGCGGGCATCGTTATTTAAACCTTTTTCTCATCGCCGAACTCATGAAATCCACCAGCGTAACGCAGCAGAGAATAATGATCAGCAGCGCGGTTACCTGGCGATAATCCATCAGGTTAAGGGAAGATATCAGCTGAAAACCTATGCCGCCGGTCCCGACCATGCCCATAACGGTTGAAGCGCGGAAATTATACTCCCACCTGTAAAAAGATACATCCGCCATTTGAGGCAGGACCTGCGGCAGCACGCCATGCCATAACACCTGCACGGGAGTGCCGCCGCAGGCCCTCACGGCCTCAACCGGCGCGGGGTTAATATGCTCAATGGCTTCCGAGAAGAACTTGCCGACCATCCCGACGGAATGGAAGGCGAGCGCCAGCACTCCCGGCAGAATACCGAGGCCGACAGCGGCGAGAAAAATAATGCCGAGGATCAGCTCAGGGATGGCTCTCATCAAATTTAAAAAGAGCCTGGCTGCATTATACACAAGAGGATGAGGCGTTGTATTGCGGGAGGCCAAAAAACCGAAAAAAAATGAAAAAAGAATACAGATCGCCGTTCCGGCAATGCTCATGGCGAAAGTATCCACAAGCGGTTTTCCCCATTCCATGAATCGGGTAAAATCAGGGGGCAGTCCTTCTACAAATATCATCTGTATAATCGCCGACGCCCCCTTATAGTACCGCATAAGATTGAAAAAATCCGCATACCAG
The DNA here is from genome assembly GCA_964624235.1 of uncultured Leptospirales bacterium. GTDB lineage: Bacteria > Spirochaetota > UBA4802 > UBA4802 > UBA5368 > CAZUXY01. The sequence continues at coordinate 18,218 of CAZUXY010000055.1, forward strand.
AGGCACAGGAGAATCATCACGACAATAAGCCCCGAGTGCATCAATTTTCTCAAGAAGTCTTTCTTTCTTGCCGTCATAACCACGTCGACAAGAGTTTCATTCTCATGCAGTGAGGCCCTTGTATCCCCCGTAACTTGCATCTCTACTTTTCCAGCGATCCAAGGTCAAGACCCAAAATCCTCGCCGATGTGCGAATAACATCGTAATTCGAGTCTTTAATCGGGGCAAAACCGTCCGCTTTAAGGGGTTTCAATATGGATGGGTCTTTGAGCCTGATAAAGGCGTTTCTGATTTTATTTTTCAGTGCCGGATCCAGGTCGTGCTGCATGACCCAGGGGTATTCGGGTATCGGATCGGAATAGGCGATGATCTTTATTCTGGAGCCATCGATAGTCTTCTTTTTAAGAAGGGCCTGCAGGATCGGCAGGCTGAGGCCGCCGGCGTCTACGTTGCCGCGCATAACATTCAGCGCCACCGCGTCATGCTTTCCAAGGAAGCTTTCTTTATAATCACCCGGTTTGACTCCGGCGGCGGCCAATACTCCCTTTGGTATCAGGTGACTGGAAGTGGAAGCCTGGTCACCGAAAGCCATGCGCTTGCCGCGAATATCCTGGAGTTTATTGATTCCCGAATCGATACCGGCGATGATGACCGATTTATAGGTGGTGGTGCCGTTCTTTAACTTTGCCGCGAACGGTTCAATTCGGCATTTCTGTTTGGCGATACAGTAAGACAGGGGACCGAAAAACGCCAGATCGACGTGGCCGTTACGGGTGGCTTCGATCATTGCCGCATAACTGGTAAGCACATGAAAATTGATTTTTTTTCCCAGTTGCTTTTCCAGGTACAATTTCAATCCATTGTTGTCCTGGATTACCTTCGCGGCGTTTTCATCGGGCAGTAGAGCCACCTGAAGGGTTTGCGGATTTCTCGCCTGGGGGAATGCCTGCTCAGGCGCAACAACAGCGGAACATAAGAGAATTACAAGCAAACTCAGTATTCGTTTACACATGACTCATACTCCTTTTCATTTTGTTTTTTGATATGCATCGCGCCGGTTTTCATAAGATTCAAATCCGGCATTGAGTATCCTTTATAAATTTTCTTTAGATCAGCGTTGTTCAGGTTGTGCGGATCGCCGTCAAAAACAATCCGGCCCTGGTAAAGGCCTATGATACGTTCGCCGTAACGGCAGGCCAGATTCAACTGGTGCAGGCTGAAGAGTACCGTTATTCCGTCCTCGCGGGAAATCTTGTATAGAACCTCCATTATCGATTCGGCGGTTGACGGATCAAGGCTCGCTACAGGCTCGTCAGCCAGGATGACTTTTGGATTCTGCACCAGGGCGCGTGCGATTCCAACCCGCTGTTGTTCACCACCGCTGAGCTGGTCAGATCTTTTCAATGCGTGACGGGCCATACCGACCCGCTCAAGGCATTCCATCGCAAGCAACACCTCTGTTTTGGAAAAGGGGAATACTGTACGCAGTGATCGATGGAATCCCAGTCTCCCCATCAGAACGTTCTGCAGCACATTATGACGGCCGACCAGATGGTGTTGCTGAAAAACCATGGCGGTTTGACGACGGTGGTTTCTTAAACCCTTTTTTGAATCGGATATATCCTTACCGTCGGATATAATTCTGCCGCTTGAGGGTTTCTGGAGCAGGTTGATGCATCGCAAAAGGGTGGATTTACCCGCACCGGAACTGCCGAGCAAAACCGTCATCTTTCCTTTGTTGATCTCAAGATCGATGTCGGCCAGAGCCCTGTGCCCGCCCGGGTATGTCACGGACAACCCGTCGATTATTATTAAAGAATGATCCTTTACCGCTTTAGATTGTATTTTCATACCGGATTATTTACTATTGCCGGGTTAACGAATGATAAAAGATACGTTAGTTTTTCTTTAATTAATAGTTAGATTTATCCTTTTGTGTATGGCATGCCATGGGGTGAATCCCTTGTAAGGGACATTCCAGTCTCTGTCATTCATTCTCATTTCACCCCTCCATTCCCGCCATGGCCGGCGACAGGTCTGATCTGCCGTATTAGTACGGCAATACACGTGCATGGATAAAAGTATCCCCCTCCTCCCCCCGCATTCTCCAAAACCTGTTTGACAACCATGTCTGCACAGGGCTGAATTAGACACGTATCCTTTTGGGGCGACATAGTACTCCCTGGGAAGAGGTGCCCGCCATGAACCGTTCTTTGCACGCTCATCGTTCTGACCACCGCCGGGTGCGCTGAAAAGCCCACGCTGAATTATACCTTCACATATCAGAAAGACCCGGCGGTCAATGAACTGCTGAAGATCTCGCCCACCTATCCCGCAGCCAGGTTCGTGGTATTTTCAGAACCCCCACTATCACGACCCCTCCCTGGGGACCGACGGCAAGGCCTTTGACGATTACCTGCTGGACGACTGCAAGTTGCTGAAAGAGAGCGGCGAACTGCTGGACGCGGGTATCGGGGAAATCCGCTGCGGTGATGGGCGGCCTCTCCCATCGGTGTTATCGGATACTTTCATGCCGTAAATTCAACTACTCTTAGAACGGACATTTGAGGCTTGTATTCACGACTACTGCACTGAGTAACTATTGACCTTTCAGGAAAAAGCATACAGTATCCAAAACAATCCACTGTAGTAGACGGTTGATTATCGCACAGGGAGAGTAGTTACGGTCTGCCCATGATTTTTATTTTTGCCTTATAATCCGATAAAGATAGAGCAATATCATGGAGTACACCATAAAAGTCTTACCGACCATCGGCGCGTCATCCGATATAGACCGCCAACAGCGCCGGCCCCGGCTGGATACGACAACCGTACCATCATTGCCGCCGGGGGCACAGTACGCGGAAAACCTGGAAAGATCGTCCCCCGCTGATTCCTGACGAAAATACTCATATCGCGGAAACCCGCGGGGAATTACCACAGAAATATAGGTTGACATACATCCGCTTCCGGCTTAGCATTACAGGACTTACACGCAACTTCATATTCTACAGACACGACATATAGAAAGCTGGGCCGGCACGAAGCTGATGTGAGTGACAGCGGCGCGACGCCGGCCCAAACGACGGTAACCAGCTTTTTTACTTACCCAGCCGCCCGGCCCATCATACGTACGTTTGTGAATGAAGTTATCCAAACGGGAAGAAACCTTGTTATGCAGAAATCATCAGACATCCGCAAAATCGCGTTCCTCGGCGACTATCTCCCGAGGAAGTGCGGTATCGCGACGTTCACCACCGACCTGCGCACCGCGGTGGCCCTGGAATTTCCGGCAACGAAGTGCCTGGTCGTACCGGTCAACGACATCGAGGGCGGCTATGAGTATCCGCCGGAGGTGCGGTTCGAGATCGCCGAGCAGGAACTGCCCTCTTACCTGCGTGCGGCGGATTTCCTCAACATCACCGATGTGGACCTGCTCTGTGTTGAGCACGAGTTCGGCATCTACGGAGGGGTAGCGGGAAGTCATCTGCTGGCGCTGCTGCACGAGCTGCGAATGCCGATCGTCACCACGCTGCACACGATCCTGCGCGAGCCCAATCCCGACCAGCGGCGCGTGATGCGCGAATTGATCCGCCTTTCCACGCGGCTGATTGTAATGGCTGAAAAAGGCCGGGAGTTTCTGCTCGATGTCTATCAGGCGCCGGTGGGCAAGATAGACCTCATTCCGCACGGCATTCCCGACATGCCCTTTGCCGACCCGAACTATTATAAAGACGAGTTCGGCGTCGCGGGCAAGCGGGTGCTGCTCACGTTCGGGCTCCTCTCGCCCAACAAGGGCATCGAGTACGCCCTTCACGCGCTGCCGGGAATTATCGCGGAGTACCCTAATACGGTCTTCATCGTGGTGGGCCAGACGCACCCGAACCTTCTGCGTGATGAAGGTGAGCTTTACCGATTGAGTCTTGAGCGGATGGCCAAGGACCTTGGCGTGCAGAAGCACGTTATCTTCTTCAATCGTTTTGTCGAGCTGGATGAGTTGATGCGATTCATCGGCGCCGCGGACATTTACCTTACGCCCTACCTGACTGAAACTCAGATAACCTCGGGCACGCTGGCATATGCATTCGGCGCCGGTAACGCGGTGGTGTCCACCCCCTACTGGCACGCGAAAGAACTGCTGACCGAGGAACGGGGTAAACTGGTGCCTTTCCGTGACGCTGACGCGATCGCGGCCGCCGTAATCGATCTATTGCACGACGAACCGCTGCGTCATTCGATGCGTAAAAACGCCTACCAGATGGGTCGCGAAATGGTGTGGAGTCGTGTGGCGCAGCTTTATATGAAATCCTTCCACCAGGCGGGCCATGACCACAGTTTTGTGGGAAGGAAATCATCGCCCATCAAGACACTCGACGAGCAGCCCGGTCAGCTGCCGGCCCTGAAACTCGACCATCTGTATCGTATAAGTGATTCTACCGGAGTATTTCAGCACGCCAGCTTCACGGTCCCGAATTTCGCCGAAGGCTACTGCACTGACGATAACGCACGGGCGCTTCTGCTGACGCTGATGCTTCAACAGTCGGGACACGGTTCGACCCGCGTCAACGAACTGGCCGCGACCTGTGCCGCGTTTTTAAACCATGCCTTCGACCGGAAGAGCCGTCGTTTCCACAATTTCATGAGTTTCGACCGTCGCTGGCTGGACGAAATCGGTTCGGAGGATTGCCACGGTCATGCCCTGTGGGCGCTGGGACTCTGCGTGGGGCATGCGGTCCACGGCAGTTTCCACATGCTGGCGGCCGAGCTTTTCGAACAGGCGCTTCCCATCGCTCCGGAGTTCACTTCGCCGCGCGCGTGGGCGTTCACGCTCATCGGTATCGACGAATACCTGCGGAGGCTGAGCGGCGACCGCCGCGCCGACCGGATTCGTGAACTGCTCGCGAAAAAGCTGATGCAGCGCTACGCCGATGCCGCCGCCAAAGACTGGGAATGGTTTGAAGACGTGGTCTCTTACACGAACGCCAAGCTTTCTCACGCGCTGATCCTCAGCGGCCGCACCATGAACAATAACGCGATGCTGGAGACCGGCCTCAAGACACTGAACTGGCTGGTAAAGGTCCAGACCTCCGACACCGGCTCGTTCCGGCCGGTCGGCTCAAACGGATTCTTCCAGAGGGGGAAGGAACGCGCGCTTTTCGATCAGCAGCCTATCGAGGCCCAGGCTACGGTTTCCGCCTGCATCGAGGCGTATAACGCCACCGGCAATATGTTTTGGGTGACGGAAGCGGGACGGGCTTTTGAATGGTTCCTGGGCCGAAACGATCTGGGGCTGGCACTGTACGATTCCAGCACCGGGGGCTGCCGCGACGGCCTGCACGTCGACCGGGTCAGCCAGAACCAGGGCGCCGAGTCCACCCTGGCCTTTCTGCTCGCGCTGGGGGAAATGCAGACGCTCCAGAGTACGCTCATCAGCTTTAAAGAAACTTCGGGCGAATAGCGATGGGAAGAGATTCTTTCAACGACAAAAACGCGACATCTGCCGCTGTAACACCCCAGACGGTACACGCAAAAAGAATAGGGCCGACGCTTACACCGGACCGCTCCCGTGTGCTGATGCGGCCCTTTTCCCCCACCAGGGTTGAGATTGTGCGGAGGATTGTCGCACGCATAATGGCGCTTCCGGAGGGGGAGGTAATCCGCCTTCTGGAGCGGGTGCTGGGTGAGTTTGAAGACCGGCATGAGCACGTTGAGCGTATTTTCCAAAACCGCTTTATACAGATACAGCGGTATATGGAAGCCGGGCGTGAACCCTCACCGGAACGGCAGGCGCTTATCGGTTCCTATTTCTCGCACGAATATTCACCTGAATCCGCGGCACTGTTCAATCCTTCCATTGTGCCGCATCCCGACCAGACCGGCCTTCCCGCGGGCTCGCTCCGTTTTATTTTAAGCCTCAGGGCCACCGGCGAAGGTCACATCTCCTCCATCACCTTCCGTGCGGGCACCGTGAGCGCGCAGAATCGCATCACCCTCACCCCCCCCGTTCCGTTTGTGGCGGAACCGGAGCCCGTACCCAACACGGTGTACGAGAAGGAGCTGTTTATCCGCAAACTTCAGGAGGCGGGCCTGTACAATAACTTCTGCCGGAGCGTCATGGAACGGCTCCCCGGTGAATTCATCCTGGACCAGTTGCGCCGCGAACTGGAAGCCGAGCGACGGAACAGGACGCGTATCGATGTCGTGTCCGACCGCGCCGCCCAGGGCATCCTGCTCCTTGCCGAATCGAACTATGAAGTGCGCTTTGACCCGAACAGCCGGGTCTCTCAGCGCGTCCTCTTCCCGTCGGTGCCCAGCCAGAGCAACGGCATCGAGGATGCGCGGTTCGTTCGGTTCAGGGACAGCGACGGCAGCATCACCTATTACGCCACCTACACGGCGTATGACGGCAAGATCACCCTGCCCCAGCTACTGGAGACCGGGGATTTTCTGCACTTCAAGTTTATTACGCTCAACGGCCCTGCCGTGCAGAACAAAGGCATGGCCCTGTTCCCCCGCAGGATCAACGGCCTTTACGCCATGCTTTCGCGTCAGGACGACGAGAATATATTACTGATGTACTCCGATAACCTTCACTTCTGGCAGACACCCGCGGTTCTGCTTCAGCCGGAGCAGCCGTGGGAACTTGTGAAGATCGGCACCTGCGGTTCTCCCATCGAGACGGAGGCCGGCTGGCTGGTGTTGAGCCATGGGGTGGGCCCTATGCGAAAGTATTGTCTCGGCGCGTTCCTGCTCGACCTCGAAGACCCCTCGCGGGTCCTCGGACGCCTGCGCGAACCGCTGCTGGCGCCGAACGAAACCGAACGCGAAGGCTACGTCCCGAACGTCGTGTACACCTGCGGCGCGCTGCTGCACGGTCGCGAACTCATCATTCCTTACGCCATGAGTGACTATGCCACCAGCTTCGCCACCGTCCTGCTGGATGAACTGCTGAGGGCGATGGAGTGAAGTGATGCCGGTAGTCGTCTATTGACAGAAAAGTCCTGCATTCAGCGCCCTTCCCCCGTTCAGGCGTAAATTCCTGTTTGACACCGGGAACTGAATGATGCGCAATTAGACCCGTATCCTTGTTACCGGTGTCCAATCCCCATGGAAAAGGTGCTTCCAATGAAAAAATTCACCGTCTTTTTAGCGCTGTGTTTATTTACAGTTGCCGCCGCCGGGTGCGGCAAAAAAGCATCGCTGAATTATACCTTCAAGTATCAGAAAGACCCCGCGGTCAAAGCACTGCTGAAGATTTCGCCCGCCTATCCCGCGGCCAGGTTCGTGGTATTTTCAGACCCCCATTATCACGACCCCTCCCTGGGGACCGGCGGCAAGGCCTTTGACGACTACCTGCTGGACGACCGTAAGCTCTTGAAACAGAGCGGCGAACTGCTGGACGCGGGCATCCGGATGATCATCGCCGAAAAACCCGATTTCATACTTCTTCCCGGTGACCTCACCAAGGACGGCGAAAGGGTAAACCACGAGAAGGTGAAACAGAAGATCGATGCCCTGGCCCGCCGCATTCCCAAAATCTACCTGGTGCCGGGCAACCACGATGTATTGAACGGCGAAGCGCGCAGCTACAGGGGTGATACGGTGGAACCGGTGGAATCGATCACGCCGGATGATTTCAAAAAGATCTACGCCGCCTACGGCTACACCGGCCCCCTCGCGGCGGACAAATCGTCCCTGAGCTATGTCGTGGAACCGGTCAAGGGGCTCTGGGTACTGGCCCTGGACTCGTGCCTGTGGAGGGACCAGAAACCGGGCAAGCCCGCCATCACCGACGGGGAGTTTTCAACAGCCACCCTGCAGTGGATCGAGGACGTCCTCATCAGGGCGAAGAAGGAGAAGAAGGCCCTCATGGCCTTTATGCACCACGGCATCGTGGAACACTATCCCCATAATGAAAAATTTTACGGGGAATATATCGTCAACCACGCCGAAGCGGTGGCCGGCCTTTTCGCCGCCTACGGCGTGAAGCTGGTGTTCACCGGCCACTTCCACGCCCAGGACATCACCGTCATGAAGCAGGATGCCGGCCGTTTTGTCTATGACATCGAGACCGGCTCCTTCGTGACCTATCCCTGTCCCTTCCGGGTAGTCAGTATCGACAGGGGGCGGCAGGCCCGCATCGAGAGCCGGTTCATCTCATCGATCCCCTCGATGAAAGAGGGCTTCAGGGAATACGCCCGCGGGTACCTGTTCAATGGCACGGTCAAGATGGCCGAAAAGGCCCTGAAGGGGTACCATGTCTCGAAAAAGGACATGAAGGTGCTCTGCCCACTGGTGGCCGACGCGTACGTGACCCATCTCACAGGGGAAGAGAAGACGCCCGCAAAGATGTTCCCCGAAACCGGGCTCGGCTTCATGGGGAAACTGGTGATCAGGTTCCAGGGTAACCTCATCAGGGGCTGGTACACCGACCTGACCCCGGCGGACCACCGTATCGTGATCGACCTCACGACCGGCGAGTGGAAATAGCCCGTACCGGCCGTACGTTATACAGGGCAGACCCGCGGCATGACACTGTACACGGTGCATGCCGCGATGCCCGGCGCGGTTTTTCATGAACCACCCCTCCCCCGCAGGCTATAGTCAACCAGACGCCGGCACACCGCAAAACCGTCATAATTGAAAATATTCATATCTTTTTCATATTTATATGGACAGGCGAAAAGAACCGTTCTATACTTTAACAGGAAATTATTCAGAACCCTTTTGATCCGAAACAACCATACCACCGCTGACAGGTTGAACAGCAATGCGTGTCGCAAAAGTCAAAACCGAATCACAGCCGAGCAAGATAACGGTCGCCATCACCTCACCTGACAAACCTGAAATCCCCGAAGAGATGCAGAAGAAATGGCAGAACATCGTGGACCTCGCGGCGAAAATCGTGGGGGTGCCGTCGGGCCTCATCACCTGTCTCCAGGAAGAGGCGCTGGAAGTATTCATCTCCAGCGCCACCGAGGGCAATATCTTCGATCCCGGCCTGAAGCTGGAGCTGGGTCTCGGATGGTACTGCGAGAATGTCGCCGGAACCCGGGGTGAGATGGTTGTATCCAATGCACTTAAGAAGGACAACTGGCGGGAAAATCCCAGCGTGCCTTACAAAATGATCTCTTACATGGGCATCCCGATACTCTGGCCCGACGGCGAGGTGTTCGGCACTTTCTGCATGCTGGACAGCAAGGAAAACCTGTACACGGAACTGTTCAAGGAACTGCTTAAGTCCCTGCGAGAAATCATACAGAACGACCTGAAATCGGTCCTTTTATACCAGCAGGCGAAAGACGACCTCATGAAGAAGGAGTTCCAGATCAGGGAAATCCATCACCGCATCAAAAACCATTTTCACCTGCTTATAAGCTCGCTTTCGCTGCAGGCGTTGCAGGAAAACGACGACAGGAAAATCAAGAGCGTCATCGGCGACATCCAGTCCAGGATAACGGCGATCTCCCTGCTGCACGACAAAATCCACTGCGCCATGGATCTGGAAAAGATCTCCCTTGTCGATTACCTGACCGAACTGGGCGGGTATATCATCAGGAACCTTTCGCAACCCGGCGTAAAGTACGAATGCGACGGCCCCCGTATCAACGTTCCCACCCCGGCGACCGTACCCTGCGGGCTGATCGTCAACGAGCTGATCACCAACTCGCTGAAATACGCGTTCAGTGACCATCCTTCACCCGAAATAAAGATTACGCTCGAAGACGCCGGCGATGGTGAACTGACTCTCACCTATCATGACAACGGCGTCGGTCTCCCGGCAGGTTTCGATATAAAAAAGATCGATTCCCTGGGGACGATCATAATACGGCAGATGGTGAAGCAGATGGAGGGAACCTGCCGGGTGAGTAACAACAACGGGTTCGAGTTCCATATGAAATTCAGGGTGCCCGAAAGATAGGCCAGCGGCGGGAAGCGGCGCACGTGGTGTACCTGCAGAATGACGCGAAACGACTGATGATAAAGAAGCACAAAAACTTGCACCGCCAAGACGCGAAGGACGCGAAGAAGCACGAGAGTTCTTTATTGGCACAACCGGTCTTTGTTCCTGATCGGTGAGGCCATCTTCGGATAACTACTCACACTTTTGAGTCTTTCGTGTCTCCGCGGTTTTAAAAAGATATACATTTTAGGCAGTTGTGCAGTGTCGCATAACCCCCCGTATTCTTTTTGACTTTTTATAACGTCACCCCGATTATATCCGAAAAAAACAGGAGGGATTCCCCAATGAAACAGAAATATCTGTATGTCTTTATCTTCTCGCTCATCGCCGCTTTTTGTATCACGACCCTGTCGGTATCATATTCAAAAGAACACAATCGTAACCGGATTAATGTTATAATGAAACTCAACCACATAGAGAAATACCTGAAGGAAGCACATAAGTCATTCGGCGGCATGATACTGCCGGCTGACCAGTCCGCATTGATAAAAGAGGCGCAGGAATATGTGGATAAAGCGCTGCAGAACGTGCACAGAGTAAAGACTATGCGCGAAAGAGCCAAACAAAAGGACTAGCATACCCCTCTTTTCCGCGTCGGTTCTCTCCCTGTTAAAGAGAGAGAACCCTCATCTCATCCCACTGTACACGGTGTATCAGAGATTAGCCGGATGCCACCGGAACCAGGAACACAATTCAACGACATGGTCCATGAACATTAATGATATTATTCCAATGAGGCTGGCAGCCCAGCAGATCACGGCCCGCAGGTTCACGAAGGCGAAAGACCTGGCGGGCTGGATGGGTGCCATACAGGCCCAGGATTTTTCCATGGCCGTATCAGCCGCGGGGCTGAGGCTGATCGGGGCCGTGGAACGCACGGTAATGGAATCCTTCGATAAAGGGGACATTTTAAGAACCCACGTGCTGAGGCCCACCTGGCATCTGGTCTCACCAGAAAATATCGCCTGGATGCTGAAACTGTCCGCCCCGCGTATCAGGACCTCGCTTGCATCACGGCACCGGGACCTGGGGCTCAGCGTAAAGGTCCTCGAAAAAAGCGTCACGATCATCAGGGACGCTCTTTCATCGGGACGTCATCTCACCAGAAAGGAACTGGAAGACGCGCTGAACAAAGGCAAAATCCGGTTCAGGGACCGGCAGGCGTATCACCATATACTGATGCATGCGGAACTTGAAGGCATCATCTGCAGCGGGCACACGCGGGGAAGGGAACAGACCTATGCCCTTCTGGCCGGGCGTGCTCCCGAAGCCGCGCGGATCACCGGGGACCGGGCGCGGGCAAAACTTGCCGGACTGTATTTTACCAGCCATGGTCCTGCCACGGTACATGATTTTTCCTGGTGGTCCGGGCTGCCGCTCACCCAGGCGAGAAGGGCCGCCGGGTTTGCCGGACCGGACATTAGATCAGAAACCATAGGACCGCAGGAATATTTCTATTCCAGGGCCTCATCGCCCGCAGCGGCCGGAGCGGACAGGGTGCACCTGCTGCCCGCGTATGACGAGTTCATCATCAGCTACAGGGACCGCGGCCTGCTTTTTGCCGCGTATGACGCACACCGGGCGGTTTCGAGCAACGGCGTCTTCAGGCCGGTCCTTATCGTGGACGGTATGGTCGCCGGCATATGGCGCCGCACCGTAAAGAAGCACGTGACCATCGAGATCACCCTGTTTAAAAAACTGGAAAGATCGCTTAAAGAAGCGGCCGAGGAAAAAGCATCGGCCCACGGTATATTTTTGAACAAAAAGGCTGAGGTCCTCTGGAAGTAAACTACCCGCTTTTTACGAGCTGCTGCCGTCTCTGTCAGTAAAACCCCTTACAATCTGTCCTGCCTCCCGGTCACCTCTGCATGCTAGCTTCCCGTTTCTACTTCTAATGCTCCTCCCCCGGCTGGCCGGGGCTCCTCTAATGCAACACTTATGAAGCTCTAATGATTGTGTCTCAATGACTCAAAG
>CAZUXY010000056.1:0-29383 GCA_964624235.1 uncultured Leptospirales bacterium
CGATGTGCACGGATGCACGAGTGCCGGCGTTACAACAGGACGTTGTGTCGTTAGCCGGCCGATGTGCACGGATGCACGAGTGCCGGCTATGCCAGGGAGGGCAATGAGCCGGCGCTAAGATCGTAAAGGGTTGGGGTGTTTCTCTGAGAGTAATATCCCTGGTTCAGGCCCGGGGAACCATGCAAAGGGACAGGGGCATTATAAAAAATTAAAAAAATAACTGTTGACTAAATTTCATGAGGAAACGATGAATCCTTGACATTTTCTTTAAATAATATTTACCTTTTGTTAACCGTTTATACGGTGAAGAGCTAAGACCATGTTCGCTACCTCCGGCGGAACCTGCCGATCAGCCGCATACACCTCGCCATACGGACGTACGGCGGTTTTTTCCGGTGTTGGGTTCTCTGTAATTTATCCTTCCCATCTCATCAAGGAGTATATCCATGTTTAAAAAACTGATTCCCCGGGAAACCGGTTTTTTCGACCGGTTCGACAGGATGTGCGGAAATATCGTCGAGGGGGCCCTTATATTCAAACAGCTCGTCAAGGACGGCAAAACCCAGGTAAAGGACCACGCATCACGGCTGAAAGACGTCGAGCACCGGAACGACGAGCTCGTCCACGATACCCTGTCGCAGCTCCACAAAACCTTCATCACCCCCATCGACCGGGAATATATACGCAAGCTCGCCGTGAAGCTCGACGATATACTGGATCTTACCGACATCGCCGCGTCGAGCATCGTGCTCTATAAACCAAAAAAAGTTCCCCTCGAACTGGGCATGCTCGCGCAGGTGCTGGTCGGTAGCGCGGAAACCATCCGCGAGATGGTGGGCCTTATACGTAATCTCAATACGAACTCGTCCCGCATCATGGAGCTTACCATCGAGATCAAGGGACTGGAAAACGAGGCCGACATGCTGCGCCGCACCATCATGGCGCGGCTGTTCGAAAAGGAGAAAAACGCGATAGAGCTGATAAAATGGAAGGACATCATCTCGTCGGTGGAAAACGCCACCGACATGTGCGAAGACGTCAGCGATCTCGTTGAAGCGGTCGTGCTGGAAAACCTTTAAGCGGGGGACTCCATGACCGTATCGATCATCATCATTATACTGCTTGCCCTCCTGTTCGATTTCCTCAACGGGATGAACGACGCGGCGAACTCCATCGCCACCATCGTGGCGACCAGGGTATTGACCCCGGGCAAGGCGGTGCTGTGGGCGGCCTTTTTCAATTTCGTCGCCGCGTTCGCCTTCGGTGTCCATGTGGCAGACACCATCGGAAGGGGGATCATCGAAACCTCGGTGGTAAGCCCCGGTCTCATCTTTATCACCCTCGTCAGCGCCATAGTGTGGACGCATATCTGCACGCGGATAGGCCTGCCGATCAGCGTGTCCCATGCCCTGGTGGGCGGCCTGATAGGGACCGCCGTCGCGCGGGTCGGTTTCGACGCCATCGTTCCCTCCGGAATCATAAAGATTGCCGTGTTTATCGTCGTGTCCCCATTTATCGGCACGGTACTGGGGTACCTGACCATGCTGGCGGTGTACTGGATATGCCGGCGGCAGGAACCAAAAAAAATATACCGCCGGTTCAAGCACCTGCAGCTCGTTTCCGCGGCCTTTTACAGCCTGGGACACGGCACTAACGACGCCCAGAAGACCATGGGTATCATCGCGATCCTTCTCTACAGCCAGGGGTATCTGGGAGATACCTTTTACGTCCCCCTCTGGGTGGTATTGAGCTGTCACTTCGTCATCGCTATGGGCACCCTGATGGGCGGCTGGAAGGTCGTCGAGACTCTGGGAATGAAGATGACCAAACTGCAGCCGCCCCACGGGTTCAGCGCCGAAACGGCGGCCGCCGCTTCGATCCTGTTCTCTTCCGTACTGGGTATCCCGGTGTCCACCACCCACACCATCACGGGGGCGGTAATCGGCGTGGGGGCCACCACCAGGTTCTCAACAATCCGGTGGGGACTCGCCTACCGGATCATCTGGGCATGGATTCTGACCATTCCCTGCACGGCGGTCTTCGCGGCCCTCTGCTGGTACCTCTTCGATTTCGCGAGTAAAATTAAAGGCTGAGCGCCGCGGGCACAGGGCGTCTTCGCGCGGGAGGGATGCCGCCGCGCGGCGTACGCGGCGCCCCGCCGCTCCCAAAGACCCGGAACCAGGCCTCCGGGTGCGTGTTCCCTGAGGAGACCTGTTATAAAAATTTCTCTTTGAGATCATCCGCGGTGAGCTGGTTCCTCGCCCTGATGGTGCGCTCACCGTTCATGAACTTCGTCTCTATACACTGCGTGTAGACGGTGCAGTTGCCGTCGCCGTCGGGGCTGTATCCCCTGCAGACGCGCAGCACGTCGGGAGAGATCTCGTCGATCAGGACGATTTTGCCCTTGCCCGACCTGAGCCTGCCAAGCTCGAACTTCCCGTCTACGATATGCAACCCTTTGGACTCAAGCTCGGCGCTCACCACACCGGCGATTTCCTTAACAAGCTTTTCAACGTAATCTATCTCTTTTCTGCTCATGACGCCGGCGGCTTCGAGGCTCTCGAAGGTAATCAGGATATCCTTATCGCCCTTGGTCCACGCCTCGACGACCCTGTTGAGGTTTTTACAGGGCCGTATAAAGGGATACCTTCTCCAGAAGCTTCCCTGGCCGTTGTTCCTCCAGGTGAACTCAAGGTTCAAAAGGGGCGCCGAGCCTTCCACCCGCGGCGCTTCCTCGGACATGCTGATGGGAACGGCGGGTTCAACCACCATTTCATTGTCGCTGATGGTATCGATGTAGTGCGAGGGTATGTTTTTCCCGTTAAGCAGTTTGAAAAAATAGCTAGCGAATTTACACGCGACGGCGCCCTTCCCGGGGATCTCACCCACCACCGTGTCATACCCGGGGTCGAATATGACTTTTCCGTTTTCGATATAACCCGTTCCGCGATCGGTGAAGACAAAACGGTATTTGCCGGCGTATTTCCCCTCCGCTATTTCGTACACGTCCTTCGACTTTCCCCGGTAGATCAGTTTTTCCTCAGCCATAAGGTCTCCCTCCCGTCAGATATACCCCCATTCAGGATGGTGTAAACACGGCCACCTGAACAGGTTGTATGGAACCTCCAATCTGACATAAACCGCCCGAACAGGGAAAGTAAAATTTAGTGCCGCTGATAATTAATTTAGAAAAAATACATTGTGCGCGGGAAGCCTCATGAAGGGGTCAGGCCACGGTCACCGTTCTTTTACCCATCTCGCGGCCACGAAGGCCCCGGTTAAAGCGCCGGAGGATTCCCGTTCCACACGCGCCGCCCGTTCGGGCGTTTCGTCCCGTTCGAAATGGACGCAGGTGCGCGCCTGTCCCCCGCCCAGGGGAACCAGGGAAAGCAGTTCCCGGGGCGAGCGGAAGACCGCGTCGGAGAATATGCTCCGGCCCTTTTCGGCGTCGGCGCGGCGGCGGACGGCCCAGGACGAGAGGCGGTTAAGGGTGGCTATGACGATCACGCCGCCCGGCCTGGTAACGCGGAACAGTTCGGCCGCCGCCTCCCTCCCCGCCCGGATAAACTCCAGGGCCGTGACGGAAACGGTTTTGTCGAAGACGCCGTCCCTGAAGGGCAGTCGCAGCATGTCGGCCTGCAGGGGCATGAAGGGCCGGCCCAGCGTTTTACGGGCGGCGAACCGCACCATGGGCAGGGAGATATCCATCCCGGTCACGCGGGCCCCGGCGTTCAGAAGGTCCATGGTGAACAGGCCGGTGCCGCAGCCGGCGTCCAGTATATCCTCCCCCCTGCCGGGGTGGAGCATTTCCCTGATGAGGGCGCGTTCGTATTCCAGTATCAGCGCGCCCAGGGGTGTGGCGAACCAGGCTTCGTACTTTTCAGGCCAGTCATCGAAGGATTGTGTCATCACAGGCCGCCCGTCCGCATACCGATTCGGTCCGGACCTGTATTTATACTACACCGTATCATGCGATCCATTACAAGCATACTCCTCTGCCGGCGGCGTTGTAAGAGCGCGCGCCCTGTTCAGGGCGGATACGTTACCCTACCACTACACGCGCCGTATTCAATTACTATTTTCGGTGTGGCCAAGAAGCGCTGCCCCATGTAAAAATCTTTATTTACACTAAACCTTTTAATCATTGACACTAAAGCAGGCACGTCGTATTATTAATGAAGGATTTCCCGTATCGCCGTATGCATTGGTACGCGTTTTCCCGATCTGAATCGTCAGCGCCGTCAGGGCGCGTAAAATTCCGTGAAGGATGGGCCCATGAAGCTGGAAGAATGCCGCGGATGCAGCTGCTATCAGGGCGAGATCGACGCCGTCACGATCGAATGTACGTTCTGGAATAAAACCGACCTGCGCCTCATTGTAAGAAACGGACCATCGGACCCAAGGGTGGTGATCTGTCCCAGGCTGAAGGAACAGAAAGAGCACTGCACCCCCCCTGACCTTTATTTCACGGAACCCGCGCCGGCGCGCGACCCGCGCGAAACAGGCCCGGTACCCGCGCAGAGGTAACCGCGACAGTCTCTCTCCGCCGCCCAGGTACCCGTCGCTTCACCACACCCTGTTTTGTGCTTGATGCATTGTTTATACCGCATATATACTGCCTGTTCATAGTCTCCCCTGCGTACACCATGTTTCCATATCAACAGAACCCGGAGCATGCCATGAAAAAAAAACCGTCATTCCTTCCCCTGGCGCCGATCATCATCACCGCGGCCGTGCTCGTCACAGGTCTTTACGCCGCGCTCCTTAACCGCCCTGATAAAATAACGGCCGGCAGCACCCTCAAAGACATCTACAACCGCTACGATGTCTCCCATCTTACCGACGGAACGTGGGCCTCGTGGTGCGAGGGGGAAAAGGATGACGGGAAAGGGACCAGGATTACCATGACCTATATATCCACCATGAGGATCAACGCCCTGTATATCAAGAACGGGTTCGGCCTCAGAAAGTACTTCGGGCTGAACAACAGGGTCAAAAGGATGAAGATCACCGCGGGCAACGGTCCCACCGTCGTCATCACCCTTGAAGACAGTCCCGGGATACAGCGGTTCGGTTTTTCACCGGAGCTTACAGGAAAAGTATTCACCTACCAGATACTGGAAACCTACAGGGGATCGAAGTTCAACGACACCTGCATCGCCGAGATCGCCTTCTCACCCGCCTCCATACCGGACACCGAAGCGATGCCGCGTTTCAAGTCGTTCAGCTTCAATATGCCCGAGGGCAAGGGATTGGGCAGGAGGATAATACTCTACGCCGACGGAAAGGTGGGAGGCGAGCATGAACGGGGCCACCAGCTGAGCACCACCATAGTCTCGGGCACCTGGAAAAAGAACCCGGACGGTTCGGTCAGAATAGAATACACCTGGTTGAAACCGGTGAGCATGGGCAAATCGATTGAAGATTACACCACTGAACCCCGAAAGGCCTCCCTTGTGCTCAAGCACTTCGGCATCGACGCCATTATCGACGACAGGGGCAACCGGGCGCAGGACCTCAGCTGGGAATAAGCGTTACTTACCCAGCAGTTCGTTCACTTCCTTCTGGCCCTCGGCGAGTTCCTTTTTCTGCTCGCTGTCCTTGTAGAGCAAGAGCGCCTGAAATTCACCCACATGGGTTTTCTCCTCGCGGGCGATGTCCAGAAGGATTTTCTTCAGCCTGGCGTCGCCCGTAAGAGACGCCATCTGTTCGTAAAGATTGACCGCATCCAGTTCGGCGATGATCGCCGCCCGGAGTATTTCTTTGTCCAGGTCCTCTTTTTTGATTTTGTCGATACTAATGGGAATTTCCGAAAGCACGTGGCCCACCTCCTCGTTTTTGCACGACAGAACCCCCAGGGCCGCGCTGCCAGCCAGGAAACACGACAGGCGTATGAAATGCCTGCGGTTCAGTCCCGGCAGGATGGGGCCCGTAACGGCGCCCTTCACCAGCAGGGGCAGAGAGCGATATTTTGCATCATTCATCTTCCGTACCGTTTCTTAACGCGCGGTGATCGCCTCAGGGAGATTGCAGTATACCCATATGGATAAATAATTCAAATAAAATTTTTTCTGTCAGAAACAGTAAAAAAACAATCGGGCACGGCGGTAATCCCGCTTGATCATCAGGCATTTCAGTTGTATGGTGTCGACGTTAAGGGCAATGAGAAATCAGATACGATTTCTTCACGTGCGTCCTGTCCCCGCACCCTTCGGCGCCGGCGGTATTGAATGCCCCCGGTGCGGGCGGGCGAATTATAAGGAGAACAAACGGTAGGTCCCATGGGAAGATCCCGTTTCGTATACGACCTTTTAATGAAGTTTTACAAACCCTCCCGGATATGGGAGCGGATATCCCCGTTCAGGAAAAACGATTCCGAGCGTAATACCTCGGCCCACCTCATCCCGGTGTACATGGTGCTGTCGGGCGGAGAAAACGTCGTGCTTCCTTTAGCGATAATCGAAATCATGCTCGGGAAAACAGATACCATCGGCATCATGGCCGAGTGTCTCTGCCGGAGGGGAGAGGGCTGCGTACACCATCCCGCCGATATCGGCTGTCTTATACTGGGAGACGCCGCGCGGGACCTCGATCCGCGCCTGGGACGTCTCGTTACCAGGGAGGAGGCGACGGCCCACGCACACGGAGCCGTCGCCCGGGGGCTTTACCCCATGGTGGTGCACAACGAGTTCGACGCCTGGCTCTGGGGCATCGACTACCGCCGAATGATGAACATCTGTTTCTGCTGCGACTGCTGCTGCTCGGTGCGGAAGAGCGTAAGGCTGCGCAGGTCGGAGGGGTTTTTCCGCAATATACACCGCCTGCCCGGCCTCACGGTATATATAACAGAAAGCTGTGACGGCTGCGGGAAGTGCGCGGAGGCGTGCATGGCCGGGGCGGTCCGTATCGATAGCGGGAAGGCGGTCATCGATCTGAACGACTGCAAGGGATGCGGGCGATGCGCCCAGGTGTGCCCGCGCGGGGCCGTGGTGTTAAAGATGGACGGCGCGGTCGATTGCCGGGAGGAACTGCTGGGAATTTACCGTAAGCGCGCCGGTCTTCTTTAAATCCCGTAAAGGTAATGGCAGACGCGGCACCCTTCAAGGGCCGGCGGCATGGCCAGGCGCGCCTCGTCCAGCGCTTTGTGCAGGTTCTGCAGGGAGGGCTCAAACCGCGACGAGGCCAGGCTTTTGCCGTAGGCCGCTTCCCTTTCCTCGAAGCGGGTGCGGTAGCGGCGGCAGGCCTCGGTTTCCCACAGCTTTTCGATGCCGTCGCCGGGCAGCTTCCCGTAATGCACCGAGGGCATGGTTTCCTCCCGCCCCAGCCATTCGGTGGGACCGCCGTAGGCCAGGCTGACGCAGGGCGACACCAGCCCGTCAAAACGGACAAACAGCGCATCGCGCGGGTCCTGGTCGCAGACCGGCTGTTCCTCAGGCACAAAATTGAAGACTTCCATTTCAAGGCCCATACGGTGCGCCCTCTTTCGGGCTTTTTCAGTAAGCTTCTGGTAGTTCCTGATCTGCCGGGTCTGCCCGCTCCCGAAAAGTCCGAAGCCCTTCCCGCTGTCGCCTCTGATCACATCGCACTGTTTGAAATTTATACGGTCGACGCCCATACCGGCGCAGAGGTCCACCAGGTCTTCAAGCTGGTGCACGTTTACCGGCATCATCACGAAATTCACGATTATCCGCGGCGACCCCTCCCTTTTCAGCGCGGCCAGGCGCCTGATATTGCCGGTCACCCATTCGAAGGAAGCGCCGCGCCTTACGTTCTCGAAGACCTCTGCCGTCGCGCCGTCTACCGAAACGGCGATCCAGTCGATGCCGGCCCCGACCAGTGCGCCGGCCTTTTCAGCGTCCAGCAGGGTGCCGTTGGTAAGCAACCCGGTCTCGCAGCCGGCGGCTTTCGCGTCGGCGACCCATTGCGGGAGATGAGGGTTCATGAGCGCCTCTCCGCCCCCCGAAAGGTCCACCGAGGCCACCTCGGGGAGATAGGGTTTCAGGGCGCTCCACACTTCAGGCGACATCATGCCTTTGCCGGGCGCGTTCTTTCGGTACTCCTCCCACGGGCACATTACGCAACTGAGGTTGCAGGCGATGGATGACTCGATCTGCCACAGCCTCCATCGGCGGCGCTGCGGCGGTTTGCCCCGCAGGCGGAATTCCTCAACGCGCCGCAAGAGAGGCGCCATCCGCCGGTCCACGGTTTTCGGCAGTACCAGGGACTTGACCGACATCCACCACCCCTTACGGTCAAGAAAGACCTCTCCCGCCGGGCCGCGCGCCGCCTCGATTATTTTGCCGGCGATTTCCTCGCGCGGCGCCCCGCAGTGTTCCATGGGGCAGAGACGGTCCCTGCCCTGTTCACGGAACGCGTTTTCCTCGAAGGAGGTGTCGACGGTGCCGGGGTACACGTTGACCACATCGATGCCGCGGCCCTCCAGTTCCAGCCGCATGGTGTTCGCCATAACGGCGAGGGCGGATTTGCTCCCGCCGTACACGGCGTTGGTGGGTATGGGGACCCTTCCCGCGCACGAGACGATGTTGATGACGCGACCCCCTCCCCGCCTTATCATCCCCGGCAGCAGGGACTTGATGATCGACAGGGGCGCGAAGGTGTTGACCTCGAAGAGCCGGCGTATGAGTTCTTCCGAGGCTTCGTCGAGGGTCGCGAAGTACCCCAGACCGGCGTTGTTGAAGAGCACGTCCACCCCTCCCCAGACCCGTTCCGCCTCCAGGGCGAGCCGCGCCCCCGCACCGGGGACGGCCAGGTCGGCGGGAACCGCCCGCGCGTATTCGGGATGCGCGAGCGACGCGATCAGCTCTTCCAGCGCCGCCGGGGAGCGCGAGCTGAGGATGAGCCGCGCCCCTTCCTTCGAAAGGGTGCGCGCCATGGATGAACCGAGCCCCCCGCTGGCCCCGGTGAGCAGTATGGTTTTTTCCGTGAAAACGTAGTTGCCGTATTTCGCCATATCCGGTAATATTCCGTTGAAGTGTTTAATCCTGCTCCACGCCTTCCCCGACGGACACTCCCGACAAGGAGGGCACTGGGAGCATCCGTGCGGGGCGGCGCGGAGACTGACAGACTAACAGATTTCGGAACAAACACAAGTGATAATTATAGGGAACGCCGGCGGCTTATGCGGCTCACCGGAAAAATTACTTTACAAAACCATTTTATAACATATAACATAATTTTAAAAATGACAAAATGCCGGCACACCACCCCGCCCCTCCGACGCTTCACCTCGCGGGGCTGCCGCCGATTGTGCCGGCATCATGACCGGGCGTAGTGAAATACTCTGTCCTTTCGTTATACGGCGCACAAAGCAGCATCATAACAATATAGAAACGCCAAGGAGGATCGTGCATGGTTAAAAGCACAGTCAAGGTTGTCCTGTTATTTCTGGCTTTCACCCTCACGTTCGGCGGCACCGCCTATCCGCAGGCCGCGGGAACGCCCGGCGACAAAGAAGTGAAAGAACGTATCGATTTTATCCAGAAAGGTTTTGAAGACGGTCAGTTCAGGAGCAAGCTGTGGTCGTACAGCTGGATCGGCATATATTCAGGCTTCACCGGCTATTTTACCTACGCCGCCATCGCCGACGACAGCGAGAAACGCGCCTCCAATATCGTGAGCGCCTCGAAATCGGCGATCGCCGTCACCATGCTGCTGGCGCAGCCCTTCCAGGCCTGTTACGCCGCCGGCACGATACGGGTAATGCCCGAGGGAACGCCGGAAGAGCGGATGAAGAAACTGGAATCGGCGGAGTCGTGGCTCAAGAGCAGCAGCAAACAGCAGAAAGGCGGGCGTTCGCTCAAGAAGCACCTTATCTCCCTGGCGGTGCACCTTGTGGGAGGCGGCTTCGTGTGGTACTTCGAGAGCCTGGAGAACGCGCTCATCAGCGTGGGTTCGGGGATCATCACTTCGGGACTCAACATCTGGACCCAGCCCATGCACTCCGTACGACAATACCGGGATTACGGCGAGCGTTACAAGCCGCTGCGCGCGGATGCGCAGGAAGACCAGTACTACTACTGGGCGCTGTTCCCCGGCGGTTTCGTGGCGGGAACACGGTTTTAACGGGTTCGAAAACCTATGATGCGGCCCGCCCCACGCCGCATCATGAAGCGTTTTCCCATGCTTGATATGGCTGACACCGCATGGTAGTATACGGGTGGCTGTATGACGGTAAATCTCATCATCGTAGCGGCGTTTATTTCTGTGTTAGTGATACTGTTTTTTCTGTATCGCGGGTCCACCCTTGAAAAACTGGCGCCGCTGCCGGGAGAGACGATAATTTCGGAAGAATCCCCGGTGGATGTGATTCAGGCAGGGTCGCCGAGGACGGTGTATTTTCACTCGTGCATGATCCGTCTGACCGACCGGCGTATCATTATCGCTCAAAAGATTCCCCTAACAAAAAACAGCCACTTCCTCAGGGCGGTGATAAACCATTC
This sequence comes from uncultured Leptospirales bacterium, assembly GCA_964624235.1. Taxonomy (GTDB): domain Bacteria; phylum Spirochaetota; class UBA4802; order UBA4802; family UBA5368; genus CAZUXY01. Next base: position 10,461 of record CAZUXY010000056.1, read on the forward strand.
CTTGCCGGAACCGGGTATGGATCTGAAATCGACCCTGCGCAGGGGCTACCTCAATTTTCACGCCGGGAAGGAAGAAATCAGCGTTACACCGGGCGCCCGGGGGCTCACCGTCAGTATCGTTATACCCCGTTCGCCGCTGAACCGGCGACAGTACCTGGAATTCACCGCACGGCGGGGCGACGCGTTCATGAGCATGTTCGGTCAGGTTCGTTAAGGGCGAGCCATCCCGCGAACACCGTACCCATACGGATATTTTTATGCTCATGGACAGGAACCAGCGGCGGGTGAAACTGAAAAAATAGTTGCAATCAGGCCCCTCCTTTCGATAATTAACGGGTTCATTTTCAGCTTTTTTCACCAAGAACGCAATAAGGAGAGATCATGAACAGGGGATTAAAGATATTCGCGGCCTTTCTGTCGTGCTATTTTATCATTATAACCACCACGCCCGGCGTGGCGGGGATCGTCGGCTCGATAAACTCGTCATCGATCCATGCCGAGAGCGTGCGGGACCAGGAAGTCACTACGGTTAAAAAAGCCCTGGAACTGAAAATAGTGCAGGAGAAACTCCGGGCCTACGGACTGACCGAGCAGGAAGTAAACGAGAAGATCAAGAAGATGTCAGACAAGCAGGTGCATATGCTGGCCCAGGCCTCGGAAAAGGTGCTGGCCGGAGGTGACGGGCTGGGCCTCATCATCACGGTCCTTGTGATAGTCGTACTGGTATTGCTGATCCTGCGGCTGGCCTGATAAGGATTTTTTATCGGGATTTTTTATGACTTCGCTTGTGCTTTTGTTCCTTCTGGGGGCCTCCCCGGTACCCGTCGGGGACGTCCCCTTCGTTAAACAAAAAACCAACTTCTGCGGACCGGCGGCCCTCTCGTCGGTGCTGGCGTATTACGGCAGGGCGAGGGACCAGGAAACCATCGCGCGTAAAATTTATTCGCAGAGGCTCCGGGGCGCGCTGATCACCGATATGGAGGATTACGCTCGGGAAGAGGGTTTCAACACAATACTGGAACAGGGTACCGTCGACTCGCTGAAGGCCGAAATCGCACAAGGCAGGCCCGTGATCGTGCTGGTCGATGTGGGGTTCTGGATTGTGTCGAAACCCCACTACCTGGTGCTTTTCTCCTATGATGACAACGGGTTCACCGCCCATACCGGTTCACGACCGTCAAAGCGCATAGCCTACGCGACCCTGAAAAAACAATGGAACAGAATGGGAAATACCTATCTGGTGGTGTACCGGTGAATAGGATCATCCCCCTTCTCTGCTGCTGCGTAATGTTCTGTGTGATATCGTGCTCCCGCATTCCCAAAATAGTCAGGGCCCAGGACCCCCTGACCGCGGAAGAAAACAACGATCTGGGGTTCGCATACGAGCGGCAGAACAAACCGGAACTGGCGGAAAAAGAATACCTGAAGGCGGCAAGAAAACGTAAAGACTGGGCGGTTCCCCGCTTCAACCTGGGAAACGTCTATTTCAAGAAAGGGGACCACGAGAGCGCGATAAAGATGTACAGGGAAGCGCTGGTTATGGACCCGGCCTGTACGGACTGTATGAACAACCTGGCGTGGGTCCTCTGCCGGCAGGGGGAATACGATCAGGCCGGGACCCATATACGCCGGGCGCTGCGGCTGAAAAAGAACAGGGAATATGAAAAGACCCTGGATTCCATAGAACGCAGGTCGTGTCGCTGAGGATACGCGTACCGACACCGACTAACAGTCCTCCTCCATCGGAAACAATCCTTTACTGCGAGTGACGTGTCACATATAATAGGTTCCGCAGGGAATACGTTTCCCCTCCCCACGGCCTGCGGACCGGTCTGACGAGGATCCGAGGGAAACCTGCTGCAGGGAGCGAAGGTTCATGAACAAAAAGCGCTGGTTGTTTGTCATTGTACCTATACTGCTCGTTTCGGTCTTGTACCTGCTGTGGCGGTATTACAGCTACAGCGGTCCCGATGTCGGAGGAAGGTGCCATACCGGGACGCCTCTGAATTTTACGTGCCTGCACCCGCAGATTAACGATATCATAAAGAGATTTCATGACCGTCGGCACTCTCTCAATCCACGGGACCTCAGGGGTCATTTCAGCCTGGTGCCGGGAGGCAACACCGACCTTTACGGCTCGGCCGATATGGCGTATCTGCTCTGGATCACGGGTGAGCTTGAAGAACGCACCACACCGCGGGGACGGGCCGAATGGATCGCGCTCATTCAGTCTTTTCAGAACCCCGATACAGGCGTGTTCGACCGTCTGGATAAACCGGAAGAAAGCGTCATACACGCCACGGCCTTCGCCACCGCCGCGCTGAAACTGCTGGGCGGCAGTCCCCTCTATCCCCACCAATGGGCAGACAGATTTTTTTCAAGTCCCGCTGCCGTTGCCCGCTGGCTGGAGGCGTTCGGGTGGAACGAGGTCTGGTCGGGGTCCCATAACGCGGGGGCCGCGGCCGCGGTGATCGACGCACCCCGCGGGGCGGGCCTGCCGCCTCTCTGGAAGAAATGGGTCATCGCCGCATTCACCGAACGGGTGGACCGGCGCACCGGTTTCTGGAAACGCGGCATACTCGACAGGGTCAACCGTAAGGTAACGACCATCGATCTGGGCGGCGCGGCCCATTTCTGGTGGATATACCTGCATACGGACACGCCGGTACCCTTTCCTGAAAAAGTTATCACGGGGATACTGGGCCTGCAGAAAAATTCTGGGCTGTGGGGTACCCGTCTCTTTAATGGCGCCCTCCCCCAGGGCATTGATTTCGACGCCATCAACGGCATGCGCATTGCCTGGCGATACACGTCACCCGCTTTCAGGAAAAAACAGCGGGAAAAGATCATCGGGGCGCTCGACCGTTACGCCTGTGCGGCCCATTATCACCTCGCCGCCGGGGATTCTCTCACTAAACTTTTCACCAAAACCCATAAGATGGTAGGGACCTTCAACGCCCTTGCCGAACTGGACCTTTTCTACCGCGAGCTGACGGGAGAAAGAAAGCTCATCCTTGTCCGTCCCCTGAGGAGTACACTGGACACCGCCGCCTGGCAGTGACGGCGCATCCGCGAACGGGATCTGACCATGCGCCAGGGGTGAATAAACCGCCTTTGTCGCCTCAGAAGGCAGGGGTAACATGAAAAACCGCCGGCACACCGCAACGGGCGCCGACGGCATAGAGGTACTCCGGTTATAAAAATAAGACCGGGTTTATTTACATGGAAAGGACGGAACGCGGTTTATCTCTCTTTCAACAGATTTTCAGCCATTACGGAGCGGTAGGTCCGCCCAACTGAAAGGCGGGTATCGTCTTCATCGTTCATGAAAATCACATACCCTCCCGAAGGAGTCCTTCTTATACGTGTGACGTGCCTCAGGTTTACAATGTATTGTTTGTGTATCCGAATGAACCTGTCCGCCGGTAATTCACTCACCACATCTTTAAGAAGCCTGGGGATCTCATACGTCGTTTCGACGGTATGCATCACGGTATGCCTTTTATGAGACGAAAAATAGATTATATTGTCGTAGGGAACTATATGCACTTCATTCAGGTACCTGAACGCAAAGCCGGCCCCCTGTGCCGCCCTTTCTCGCTCCCCTGCCAAAAGAGCGTTCCGTATGCAGATCGCCGCGTGGTGCGCGAGCAGCTCAAGTGTGGTTTTTCGAACGCCGGTAAATACCCCGCTTATGGACCTGTTTTCGAGGTACCATACGGTCCCGAAATTTTCAGCGTCAGCTTTTATACACACGGCTGAACGGGGACTGTTTTTCCTGAAATACGGGATATGGTTAAAGGTATTCTCGTGCCGCCCGTCGTAGACCACCATTTTTTCCCCGGTCCTCCTGATATAGCGTATCATCTCGACCGGCAAATGGGATTCTGCATCCACAGGCAGCAGCCGCATCAGTCCGGAATCTCCCGGGCCGGCGGCGCATAAGGCCTGAAGGAACATCCTGCCGTCCCGTTCGATCACGAGACCGAATAAATCCGCTCCCGAATGGCGCAGCACGATCCCTCCCAGGACTTTCAGGAGTTCCCCGGATTCCATGTGGCGGGATAATTCATTAAAGTGCTCCAGCAGGGCCAGAATGTCGTGTCCGCTAAGGCTCTCGAGCTCCGTATGTTCGTGCAGAATCTCCGGGTACTTTTCCCGGAGTTGCGCCAGCTTTTTCATCGCGCCCCATTCACCGAAACGTTCATACGCTCTTTTCAGATAAATCGCCGCGAAATCGTCCTTGTGCAGGGAAAGCCAGAACAGCGCCGCCCTTTCGCACGCGATTGCCTCGACCTGGGTAAACCCGTTCTCGCGGGCCGAGGCGATGGCCTGATCATACAGCGTCATGGCGAACATAAAGTCGCCCTCCAGTCTGGCGCATTCCGCCTCGATGAGAAGGTGACGGCAGAGAAAGTTCCCTGGACATTCAGACGACCACAACCGGTATTTTTCCCGCGCGTCTGAAAGCTCTTCCATGCCGGTTATTTTATCCACATTATGAGAGTCGAGAACGCAGGCGAGCAGATTCAGGGCGTTATAAAAATGAAACTCGGTGATGGTAAAACTCCAGCCGATAATATACTTTTTATATTTTTCATATTCAGCGCTGAATGAACGGCCTTCTTTATATTTCGCGTAGAGATACAGCGCCATTATCCTGGAACTGTAATAATAAAAAATGCTCACATACGACTTCCTCTCGATCAGTTCTTTAATGAATGCTCCCTCTGACACTTCATCCCAGGTATCAGAATATGTGCCCTGTTCTTTGCCGGCCAGATCTGAAAATATCATTTTCAGCACTACAAAATTGTCGTGATAAATTGTAATTTTTGTTTTTTCCAGGAAAAGGATATCGTTTTCAAGCTCTTCCAGTGAAGCGGCTATTTCCCTGCCCGAGCAGAATTTATTCGCGGTATAATGGGTGACGGCAAGCGCCGCGTACAGGTAATCACCGTTTTTTATACCATTTATATACGCGGTCCTTATGATTTCGAGTGAATCACGCAGCGGATTTTTCCAGATATGTATCAGACCCCCATATTGAAGATCGACCAGGCTCGATTGTGACTGCTGTTTATATTTCTTATTCAGGAGGTATCCCGCTTCACCGAGTATATACGCGGATTTATACTCGTTCCAGTAACCGATCAGCAGATAGGCGCAGGTGGTAAAACATGAGTACGTATAGGTAATAAGACCATGTTCAAAGTTCATCCTCGTGACCATCAAGGACAAATATATAAATGCGTGCTGGTTGCTGGTATGGAAAAGGATCCCCGAAAGAATCACCATCAGTTTCGTGAACCTGAGCTGATCAGGATTTTCCGCCGGGGGCATGTTCAGGATATATTCAACATTAATGTCTTTAAGATAGGTATCCAGCTTCCGCTTTTCCTCATCCAATTGTTTTTTAAGCTTTTCGGGTTCCATGTCGATCTCAATGCCGAAAAGCTCTAGACCCTTAAGTCCGATCGCTATAGCTTCGTCATACTTCATTTCGAACATCTTAGCATTGGCCAGGATAACGCAGATATCCGCTTTTTCCAGGATGTCGTCGGTGAGGCACATCGCCCTGTTCAGATACCTTCCGGCCCTGTCATATTCCGCGTTCAGGAACAGGCACTCGCCGTAATACCTGTGCAGCCTGTACTTCAGATCCCGGTCGTTACTCCCGGATTTTTTATAGATACGCAGGGATTTTTCAAAATACCTTACCGCCGCTCCGTACGCAAAATTCGATTTCGCCTTTAATCCCGCCCTTATATTAAGATCGATCAGCAGGCCGTGATCTTCAGCGGCTTCCCCCGCTTCATTGAAATGGTCGGCGATCTCGAATATATGCTCATCGCTGACGCCGTGGCGCGACAGCAGCCTTTGGCCTATGTTGCCGTGAAGTTCGGCTTTTTCCTCACGGGTCAGCAGTCCGTGCGCGGCTTCCTGTATCCTGTCGTGACTGAAGGCGAACACGCCGCCGCCCTCGTTGATCAGATACCCGCCTTTAATCAGGCGGCCCAGGATATGGGATGTTCTTTTGGGCATTTTCTCCATAACGGCGTCGAGCATGTTTAATTCAAAGCGGCCCCCGACGCATGACGCCGCCTTTAACACCCGGCGTTCACAGCTCTCCAGCGTATCCATCATGCCGGCGAGCAGCACCAGTACGTTCTCAGTAGCCGGTACGGCACGGCCGAGGCGCTCGTCCCACTTCCAGGTGTTGTCCTGAAACCTGAGACAGCCCCGGGAGAACATATCTATGATGAATTCACGCAGGTAGAAAGGATTGCCCCCGGTTTTATTGAACACAAAGGCGGCCAGCCTGGTGATCCATCGAGGTCTTTCGTCGAGAACGCCCGCGAGAATATTCTCTACATGTTCAAGACCGAGGGCGTCGAGTCTGATCAAATGGAGACCGTGCTCCGATTTGCCCGCCTCGGCGATGAGATTCAACAGCGGATGGCCCTCCCCCACCTCGTTGTCGCGGTAGGCGCCGATTACATATATACCGGGTATTCCCTCCGCGATAAGATTTTTTAATTCCTTAAGGGTGGCATGGTCGGCCCATTGCAGGTCATCCAGAAAAATAACAAAACCGCGGCATGTCTTCGCTGTTATCCTGAGGAATTCAAAGAGTCCCGCTCTGAACCGGTTCTCGGCCGATGCGGGGTCCGTTTCGTCCCGTGGTGCGACAGGACCGGTGATATACCTGAGCTCGGGGACAATGTCGTATAAAAAACGCATGTTGGGTCCGATGGTACGGACCATCTCTTTCTTCAGCGCGGAGAGTTCCCTGTCCCCGAGCAGCAGCAGCCTGTCGACAACCGCCCTGAGCGCCGCGGAAAACGCGCAGTAGGGGACCTCGCGCCGGTACTGGTCGGCCTTTCCGGCCGCAAACACACCTCCCTGTGAGCTTATGTAATCCCTGATGCTCCTCACAAGGGCCGTTTTACCTACCCCGGCATTACCCGAAATAAAGGTGGATGCGCACCCGCCCCCCCGCACCGAATCAAAGGTTTCTATAATTTCTGTCCGCTCTTTTTCACGGCCGTATACCGTGTCGGGGAAAATAATCCCGGATGTAATGGACCGGTTTAATCTGAAACTCCGGATAGAGCCGTCCGCACCAATAGTTTTAAGACACGCATGGAGATCGTTTGCCAGGGAGAGGGCGTTATCATAACGTTCAGAGGGTTCCTTTTTCAGCAGCAGCATTATAATGTCGTTCAGAACTCTGGGCACCGAACCGTTTATTTCCCCCACACTTCTCGGTTCGTGCGATACATGCCAGTGCATCAGTTCCTTTATATTCTTCGATCGATACGGCACCGTGCCGGTGAGCATCTGGTACATCACTATTCCCAGCGAATAGAGGTCGGCCCGGTGGTCCACGGGAATGTCCACGAGCCCGGTGGTCTCCGGCGCCATGTATTCCCATAAAATACAGTCACTATATGCCGACAGGTCGGGAGGTGTAGGTTGGGAATCACCGATGCAGCAGGCAAAGCTGAAAAAGGTGAGACCCGCCCGTGTTTCTTCATTCAGCGAATCGCCGGAATTCGAAAGAATAACACACCGGTTATCGAGGGTGCGGTGTACCAGTTTTTTTTCATGAATACCCGCCAGCGCCGCGGCAATGGAGCGTGCGGCATGAAGGGCGGCGCCGATATCGCCGGGGAAACGCTCAATATGATGTGTCAGTGGCACTCCCCGGAAATCGTCGAGGAGGAGGGCGACGCTGCCGTCTCGTTCGGCCAGTTCCCTGGCCCTGATCATTCCATCCACTGCCGCCGTGGAGGTGATGGAGTACTCATGGCGCAGCAATTTACGGGCCCGTTCGCGCGGGAAGGTTTCCGCGGGCACCATGAGCAGGCACGGTTCGCCGTTCGCGCGACGGACCGCCCTGTAGAGGGAGCAGTAAGGCCTGCTGGCGATGATACCGGCGTTATGAAACTCAGACCTGATCATTTTATATGTTTTGATGATATTTTCACAAACTATACAAAATGCGTCATTAATTGCAATACATAATCAAAAAAACCATCCGTTCATTACGCAAAAGGTGACGTTCATTACATTAACGCTTGACAGGCGACATAAATAGCGCTTAACGTATGCAAAGCATGCATTACGTTTTAATAGTATAAAGGCGGCGATCCATGATAAAAATGAAACATGTCGTCCTGTTAACGGTCTTCCTGTTGCTGCTGCTCCCCCTGGAGCATGGTTCCACTTTCGGCGTCAATGTCTGGTCGTCGGGCCCTTTTTCCCTGCGTTTCGGCAGCAGCCGTGATTTCTACCTGCCCGAACTGAGGGAGGGGAACTACCAACTCTGGATCAGGGCCTCCAATCCCGAGGTATGCGCCATGTTCAACGGCTCTGAAACCAAGGCGCCCACTCCCGGAAGGTTTTTGCCGGGAGGATTCAGGAATATCTCCACACATGTTATAGGGGGTGGAGGAAGTAATTTCGGCATTTATCGGGGTAACCGGGTTTCCGGCGGGAAAGTAAGGGTGTGCTACGGCTGCTGCCGCAAGACCATTTACGGACAGCGCTACCCCGACGCTTCAATTGAGGTGGGTATTTCAAAGAACTGACGGCGTTGCCGGGAAGATCAAAAGGGGCCGTCTGCAGACGGACAGTCCTCTTTTAAAAATAAATGAAAAAACACCTCTCTGCCCTTCTACCGACATCAGGGCGGAGAGGTGTGTTTTTGCATTATTGTATCCGCAATAAAAAATTGTGAACCAGTGAGGCGAGATATGAAACGGAAAGGATATTTTATAACCGCAATGTTTTTCTCCTTTGGGATTATCCTGGGAAACGGAACCACCGGCACAGGCGCGAACAAGACCGTCATTTCAGGCAGCGGACAGATATCCCGGCAGTCCGACGCCGGTTTCGAAATGATATTACAGAACGGCATTACCGAAAGGGCGAGCGATGTGGTCTTCAGCCCGTGCGGTGAATATGTGATGGCCATTGATAATTCAAAATCCATCGTGGTGTACCGCCGTGACGGTCTGCTCGTAAGGCGTATGTTTGACCCCGACGGCGGGTATATGCAGTTTCTTACGGTAAGTCCTGATGGGAAATTCATCGCGTATGCAAGCGGAGCGCATATTCGGATACGCACGCTGCATGACGGGAAAATCATCAGGACCATTTACGACGGGTATTCCAGACCCGTCTTCAGCCCGGACAGCACCATGCTTCTGTACGGTTTTTCCACCGTGATACTATATGATATACGGTCGGGTAATACTATCCGAAAGTTTTATACCAATCGTTCCGTACATCCCGAAGAAAAACCCACGCATGCGATATTCCTCCCCGACGGGAAAAAGATCGTTACCGTGACATCGAAGCGGATGGTGCAACTCTGGGACATCAACGGCGCCAATCTGTGGACCAGAACTTATGTGAAAAAAAGCGCGCCCGGTTCCCTCGGCTCCTTATTAATGGACCCCCTTGGTATCACCTTTGCCAGTTCCAGTCTTGCCTGCACCAAGAACGGCAAATTTATAATAATATCCACCAATCCCGGTGTCGTGATCATGGACACCAACGGCGAGATTAAGGGAGGCATGGGTGGCAAGTTCACCGCGCTGTTCCCGGACTCTATCCGTATCGCCCTTGCCGATGAGCAGGTAACATTTATATATATCCGCGATTTTTCAGGGAAAGAACTGAAGAAAATACCTCTGCAGAAACACGCCAACACCTCGATCAACTGCGGTCTGGCGGTGAGCCCCCGGGGCGATCTGATCGCCCTGGGCGGATACGACAGGATTTCCCTGATCGACCCAAATTCGAATATGGTGCATGAACTGAAAAACCGCATCGGTGCGGTGTACCAGGTGACAGTCAGCCCTGACGGCCATATGTACGCCGCCGCGTCGGGTGATGGGACCGTGAAACTCTACTCTAAAGACGGGAGACTACTAAACACTCTCTACGGACACCATGCATCCGTCGAAGCAGTCGCCTTCAGCCCTGATGGGAAATACCTGGCATCCGCATGCAGAAACGGTTTTATCCTTCTGTGGACCAGTGACGGTGAATTGATTCGGGAAATCCCGCCACTGAAGAAATACAACTATCGCATTAATGCCCTAGCGTTCAGCCCGGACAGTTCGAAAATAATTGCCGGTTCAATGGTGTTTATCCTGGGGTATCGAAAGGAAACCATTGAAGATAATTCCATCACCATCTGGACCCTTGACGGTAAGCTTGTTCAGACTTTAAAAGACGGCAATCAGACAAAAGATTTTAACGGCGGCATCTGGCGGCTTGCCGTCAATAACAAAAAAAACACTATTATATCAGCGCATTTTTATGATGGGATACGAATCTGGAGTTTCTCACGTATGAAAAAACACATCGCAATGAAAGGGAATGTTTCCGATCTCGCCATGAGCCCCGACCAGCGTTTTTTCGCCGCGGTGGTGAAAAAAACCCTGAAACTTTTCGATATGGACGGCGATCTCATCAGGGATATCGATTTAGGCGGCCTGGGCGGTGAACAAGGCAGGGTCGCCATCAGTCCCGACGGGGAATATATAGCCACAGGCACAAGCAGAGGCGCCCTGGCCATCTGGCACAAAAACGGGTCGCTTGTGTTAACACTGAGCGGTCACCAGGATGCGATAAAAGCGCTGAATTTCAGCCCCGACGGGAAATACCTCGTTTCCGGTTCGTCTGACACCTCCACCCGCTTCTGGAGGCTCGACAACGGCGACTCCGCGGCGACCGTCGCGCTTGACCGCGACTGGATCATCTTCACCCCCGACGGATACTGGGACGGTTCCAGCAAAACCGGTGAGTTCGTAATGATGGTGAAGGGACTCGCCATGTTCGGCGTCGACCAGTTCGCCCTGAAATACAACCGTCCGGACATCATCTATGAACGCATGGGCTTCGGGAACCGCGAGATGATCGACCTCTTCGGGGCGCGCTACCGGAACCGGCTTAAAAAAACCGGATACGCCGCGGCGGAGGGGTCGGTACTTCACGCTCCCGAGACGAAAATCATGTCGAAAGTGCAGAGGGGAAAATACCTCACCCTGAACCTTGCGTTCAGCGACACGCACGCTCCGCTCAAGTATTATTCGGTCTACGTGAACGACGTTCCGGTCTACGGCTCCGGCGGAAAGACCATCGGCGGCGCCAGGATTGTCCGTAATGAAACCGTGGAGCTCAGTTCGGGACGGAACAAGGTCGAGGTGAGCTGCACCAATACGCTGGGCAATGAATCGTACCGTGACACGGTATACGCCGACTACAAGGCTCCCGCCCGAGGGAACCTGTACTTCATCGGATTCGGCGTTTCCAGCTACCGGGACACCACGCTTAACCTCAAGTACGCCCATCAGGACGTACTTGACCTGGGGAAGGTGTTCGCGGGCATGAAAGGCAGGTATAATAATGTCTTCGTCAAGACCTATACCAACGAGCAGGTAACGGTCAACACCATAAAGGCCGCCAAGGGGCTGCTCGCGGGCGCCAAGGCCGACGACACCTTCGTGCTGTTCATCGCCGGCCACGGGGTGCATGACAGCGACAAGGAGGCGACCTATTACTACCTGACCCATAACACCGACATCAACCGGCTGAAAGAAACTGCGGCGAACTTCGACCTTATTGAAGACCTGATGAACGGCATCGCCCCACGCAACAAGCTTTTTCTCATGGACACCTGTGAATCGGGAGAAATGGAAGATGATGTCTTTGCGCAGAACATCGCCTCAGGGGAAAAGAAGGGGGTAAAGGCGCGCACCACCAGGGCGATTACTGTTAAACTGAAAGAAATGCGCCGAGGCAAACCAAGGGAGTGCCTCTTTCAGAAAGACCGGTACATTTTCAACGACATCGCACGCCGTTCGGGCGCCATAGTGTTCTCTTCGTCAAAAGGGGGCGAGCTGTCGTACGAGAGCGACAAATACCGTAACGGTCATTTCACCGAGGAGATCGTCAACGCGCTGAGCGGCAGGGCCGACAAAAACAGGGACGGCAGGGTTTCGGTGGACGAACTGCGTGAGTATGTCGCGAAAGAGGTCCCCAGACTCAGCGACGGCCTGCAGCATCCCACGGTAGACCGGGACAATATTTACATCAAGTTCGGGTTCCCCCTGGTGAAGTAAACCTGTGCCGGTGTCAGGGCACACCCTGCCGGGTGGTGGCCACGGCGCGCGGTATGCCGTTGTAATAATTCTAACCACGCGGCAGACGGGCATATACGTTACTTTAAAAATAGTATTGTATTAATACTGGTGCAGTTTATCATGCGGGTACGGTACCATCAGTGTACACGCGTAAATGGATTGATCTGTTCCCGTGCCTGCCTCCGGGAACAGATTTATTCGTTGGTCATATGCCGTATTTGTCTTTGACGATTCTTGCTTGCCCCCTTCCTCACCGGGACGATCCGTAACGGAGATTCAGTTTCCCGGTTAGGTGACCCTGAATGGAGAAGTGCGATGAAGCGCCTGTGGTTACTTCTTTTTCTTGTGGTTATATTCCGGACGCATCCCATCGGCTACGGCCATCCCGACATTGATACGATTATCGCCCATATGAGCCTGGAAGAGAAAATCGGACAGATGTTCATGGTGGGCGGCCTGGGCGCACGGAAACTGATGGAGGGGGAAATGTACAGGAAGTATCACTTCGGGAATGTTTTTCTGGGGCACCTTGATCTCAGAGGGCTTTCCCTGAAACGCATTACCCGGCTGAACCGTGATCTCCAGGTACTCGCAAAAAAATACAATGGCGGGATACCCCTCCTGATCGCGACGGACCAGGAAGGCGGCAAGGTGAACCGGTTACGCGCGGGTTTCCGAATCCACCCGAGCCAGAACACGGTCGGTGAAACCATGGATTATGCCGGTGCCGAAAAAGCCGCGGCGGCCACGGCAAAGCAGATGAGGGCGCTCGGAGTGAACGTGAACTTCTCCCCCGTCGGCGACGTCAACACCAACAGGCAAAGTCATATAGCGAAACTCGACCGTTCTTTCGGACCCGACCCGGAAAAGGCGGCGAATTACTCTATCGCCTACCTGAAGGGTTACGCCGGCGAGGGAGTGGCCGGGTGCCTGAAGCATTTCCCTGGCTACGGCGACGTGTCCCCCGACCCGCATCGGCTGCTTCCCGTGACCCGTAAAACCATGAAAGAACTGGAATACTGCGAACTCGTTCCCTATATAAGGTCGCTGAACGCGGGCGTCGTCGAAATGATCATGACCGCCCACATCGTAGTACCCGCCCTGGACGACGTGAAAGATCTCCCCGCGACCCTTTCGAAGAAAGCACTTGCCGGGTACCTGCGCGGAAAACTCGGGTTCAACGGCGTCATCGTGACAGACGATTTCAACATGGGGGCCGTCGGTAAAAGCGGAATGGACGCGGGCGAGGCCGCCGTACGGGCGGTGGAAGCGGGAGTGGATATGCTCCTGTTCGTAGCGCATTACCCGAACCAGACCGGCGCATGGAACGCTCTCCGTTCCGCGGTCAAAAAAGGAAGGGTGCCTGAACTGCGGATTAATGAATCGGTCAAAAGAATATTGCTGTTGAAGCGGAAATACGCAAGTTAAGACGGGACAGGCGGAGCATGTATACCGTTTCAGCGTATAACTGACAGAACATTCTGGTTTTCAATCCACTTTGTGAAGGAGCATGAATCATGAGAAAACTGTTGCCGGTCACTTTTCTTTTTACAATGGCGCTCGCCGCGGTGCTCACGGCCCAGCAGGCGACCGTAACCGTGGGCATTATGCCGTTCGTAAACGAGAAGGGAAAAAAGCTGCCGGATGACGCCGCCGCAGCGGAACTGGCGTCGGTAATGGCACGCTACCGTTTCATCAGGCTCGTTGAGCGCTCGCGGCTGGACGAGATTGTGAAAGAGATGGAACTGGGCATGACGGGGCTCGTTGATGAAAAGTCCGCCGTGAGGACGGGAAAAATCCGCGGGCTCGAGATCATGATATTCGGCACAGTGTCCCCGTCGGGCGTGACCGCACGGGCGGTGCATACCGAGACCGGCAGGATCATCGCCTCGGGTTCGGCCGCCCGGCACGGCGACATGAAATCCCTGGGAGAAAAACTCGCCTTTGACATGGAAACGTATCTTGCCAGGGAGAACGTGAAGCGTCTGCGCAACGACAGCCCGGGCATTACCGTCGATTTCTGGATGGAAAAGAAGAACGGGGCGCGGATGCTGCCGGGAAAAGGCAATACCATGAAAATAGGCGAATCGATCGTGTTCAGGTTCAAGTCCAACCGTGACGGCTACCTGACCATTGTGGACATCCAGCCGGGGGGCGATGTGGTGGTGCTCTATCCCAATGAATTTTCCAGGGACAACCGTATCACGGCGGGCACCCTCTATTCAATCCCGGGATCAGGCGACACCTTCGAGATCACCGTGAGCGAACCGGCGGGAAACGATACGGTGGTGGCGTTCTTCACCGAGAAGAAGGCGGAATGGCTGGACGCTTCAAAGCTCGAAGGGTCGGGGTTCCGGACCGTAAAGGGCGCCGAAAGGTTCATGGCCACCCGGGGCATCTCCATCACCGCCACGGGACTCAATAAGGCCCAGTGGGAAAGCGCGGTCATCGACATCAACGTGGTGAAATAAAAATCCTGAATCGGCCTTACTTTAACCATGAAACGCGACGATAAAATACGCTGTCCCTGGTGCGAGGGCGACCCCCTGATGCTCAAATACCATGATGAGGAATGGGGGGTCCCGGTCCATGACGACCGTATCCATTTCGAGTTCCTGGTGCTGGAAGGCGCGCAGGCGGGCCTTTCCTGGATGACCGTGCTCAGAAAACGGGAACATTACCGGAAGCTTTACAGAAACTTCGACCCGGCCGCCGTGGCCCGCTTTACCGGACGGCAGGTGGAAAAAATGCTGAATGACCCCGGCATAATACGCAACCGGCTGAAGATCGCTTCCAGCGTCAACAACGCGAAGCGCTTTCTGGAGGTGCAGAAGGAATTCGGGTCTTTCGATGCCTACCTGTGGTCTTTTACGGAGGGGAAGCCGCTGGTAAACCGCTGGAAGACTATAAAGCAGATTCCTGCCAAAACCGGTCATTCGGACAAAGTCAGCAAAGATCTTAAAAAGCGCGGGTTCTCTTTCGTGGGATCAACGATCATCTACGCCCACCTGCAGGCTGTGGGTGTCGTCAACGATCACCTGGTAAAATGCTTTCGTTATAAAGAGACCGCCGGGATGCGCTGACGGTCCCCCTCCTACCCCTTCACACTCAATCCCTGCTCTTTCTGCCGTCGCCGGTTATGGGAAGCTTTGCCCCCAGGAAACGGGGCGTCGGCCTGAAAAGGTGCACATTAAGGAAGTCTTTTACCCGGGCGAAATACTCGCGGGCCGTGTACCGCTTTATGTATATATACTTCTGACGGTCGGCCCGATATCCCTGCACCTTTATACCCTGGCCGGCGGCGATATACAGCGCCCTGGGCAGGTGGAATTCCTGGGTCACCAGCACGGCAGACTCGACCTCGAACACCCGCCTGGCGCGCACAATGCTCTCATAGGTAGAAAAGCCCGCGTGGTCCGTGAATATATCGCTCTCGGGGATGTTGAACTTTCTCAGCCAGTGCAGGATGGTGTTGACCTCGTCGTAATACGGGGTGCCGTGATCGCCGGTGATGAGGATCTTTTGCACCTTGCCGGCGTTGTAGAGTTCGGCGGCGGTCACGATACGGTCATAGGCCACCGCCGACACCCGCTTGTTGCTGTAGACCCCCGCCCCCAGCAGCACCGCCGCCTGCGCGTGACGGCACTCCCGCGGCGATGCCGCGATGTACCGCGCCGAATGCCGCACCATGGCGATGTTTATACCGACCGCCGCCGCTGAAACGGCCGCCAGCACCGCGGCGATAACAATTGATGTCGATGTAACGGTTTTCTTCATACCGGCAGTACGCGGAAACGGGAACCCTGATTTTTTATGCGGAACACACTGTCCCTCACAGGGACGTCCGCCGTCCCCGGAAGGAGACATCCATACTGTAGCGCCATGAAGAGGTCAAGCGTTAAAAAAGGTAAACTGGTGCGGTTGAAAAACCTGAATGTCCCGCGTGCGGGTACGGCGCCGGCTCACCTTTTTCTGCGGTAGATACGCTGGTATCCCCCCTCCGCCGGCTTGCCCAGGGGCTTCAGCGTAAGGGTGTCGCCCCTGACCTCGATAATTTCCCACTCGGGAAGCATGCCGGTTTTCGCGTTCCCGGTTTTGACCATGTCGGTGAATATCAGCCGTTTGTCCTGTATACGGCAACTTCCCTTCCACGCGCCGGCAACGGTGGTGTTGCCGTTCTTCGATGAATAGTAACGGGAGTTGATGCGATACTCAAAGGTGTTACGGCTGCCGAGCACAAGGGTTTCTTCGTGTGTGCCGCCTCCGTCCGCGGTGGAGAAATGTACGGTGTATTCCCATGTGCCGGCCAGGCCCCGCGGCACTTCGGGGTTTGAGGGCGCGGCGGTCAGTAGTACGAAAAACGTCGCAAGTAGGAGCGTTCCCGGAACACGGGCCGCTTTAGCTCCACAGGCACTACAGCTCTTCATCGCCCTGATCGACTGCCTCATTTTCATTGAGCCTGTACCTCCTTAGCGCAATTCCCCCCATACCCGCTATGATACTTTCCGCGCGGCATAATCCGCGGGGATTATCAGCCCTTTTCGGTCAGTATGAGTTTGATCGCCAGCGAGGCGAATACCAGCCCCGCGATACGGTTCAGTATTTTTTCACCCTTTTCAGAACGGTTGATCCACTGCCCTATGGTGCCCGCCGCCTGGCTGATGAGACCGAAGACGATAATGGTGATGACGGCGAAGATCACCCCCAGCAGTATCAGCTGCAGGGAGATAGGCCCCTTTTCGGGATTGGTGAACTGGGGTAAAAAAGCGATAAAAAACAGTGAAACCTTGGGATTGGTCGCGTTCATGATGATGCCCCGCCGGTAAAGCTGCCACGGGGTCAGCGCCTTTTTTGCCCCGATCTCCACTTTGCTCGACGAGGCCCTGAAGGCCTGCCACGCAAGGTACAGCAGGTAGGCGGCGCCGCAGTATTTAAGCACATTGAAGGCGACCAGGGAGGTCTGGAACACCGCCGCTACCCCCAGGGTCACCACGCTGGTATGGACCACCAGGCCGGTGCAGAGCCCCAGGGTAACGCGCAGCCCGGCGGCCCTTCCGTACACGATGGACTGCGTAAGCACAAAGATGTTGTCGGGCCCCGGCGCCAGGGCCAGCAGGGCCGAGGCGGCCGTGAACATGATCAGGTTGTTGAGTTCGGGCATAGGCGTTCTCTATCCGGTAAGCGAACATGGTTGCCCGGAACAATTTTCATGTAAAGCAATAAAAGTGGCGGTGTATAATCTTGCAGGTGTGTGTACTGCTCCTCGTTTGTCAAGTCAGGGGAGCAGTATATTCCCTCCAAAATAGTAATTATTTGAGATGCTTTCGCACAACGGTGCCGATATGAGAAGTTGCACGACCAAAGGGAGTGCAATTTGGGTGAAGCGACTGAAAGGAGCGGAACCTCATATCGGCTTTTGTGCAATGGACTGTGCCATTATAGCTTCCTTATTATTATATTCTGAAGAAAAAAAGGAAAAACATCCTTAATTTTATATTGTGCAATATTGACAGCATTCATTATTTTTTTAATCTCATTTGGAATGTAAGCTGCTCGAATTGAAGTAAAAAAACCTGTATTTTTAGGAATACAATAAAGCCACCATACTCTTTTTAAATCATAAATTATCAATAAGCCATTATCATTTACATATTTCATTAAATTAATAATGGCTTTTTGTGGATCTTCCCAATGATGTAAGGAAAATGTTGAATATACTAAATCAAATTGTCCAAGTTTATTCAATAATTTGTCATTCTCGATATTTCCTTCAAAAAAATCTATTTGAGATTGTAATCCCTTTTTTTTAATGTATTCATTACCAATTGTTATCATTACAGGTGATAATTCTAACGCTGTAATACTGATATTTCTATTTTGTTCTGCAATCATAGCAGCTACAATTCCTGAACCAGCACCTACGTCCAAATATTTACCATAAATTTTCAATTTATTTATTTCTTTGAGAAATCCACCATATCTCATTTTTGATGATTTTTCAGATTGTTCTGAATACTCTCTTGCGCGGTCAATATTACTGAATGTTTCTTCCTGATTAATTTCAACTTTTCTTTCAAACATAAATATCCTCCTTATTGTTTATGGCACAGTCTTTCGCACAACTCCTTCATAAACGAAATTCTTCGTCACCACCAGCAAACAATAGTGTTAAACGTATTTCGTTTACCGAGGATACAACCGCAATAACACGAAGTCTTTCGTATAAGAAACTATAGCTCATCCAGCGGATTCCCTATTTTTCCGAACACCACCGAACTGACGTGTGTATACACCATGGTCGTATTCGGGCTTCGATGTCCTGACAGCTCCTGAATGTATCGAATATCGGTTCCCTGTTCCAACAGGTGCGTGGCGAAGGAATGCCGCAGGCTGTGCACGGTCGCCATTTTTTCGAATTCCAGACCTGCGTAAAGCCTCCAGGAAAATGTACTGAACAGTGCGTAACCTTACACGTTGTTTTTATTGAACCGAATCATCAAAGAAGGAAAAAGTCAATGCAAAACAACCATTGCACCCTGCCGGGTACTATAAAAAATAATCGTGTACCGGCGTATCGCACCATTGTTTCATGGTTTTACTCATCTTTCTTACTGTGCGTAAACAAAACCCCTTACAATCTGTCCTGCCGCCCGGTCACCTCTGCATGCTAGCTTCCCGTTTCTACCTCTCATGCTCCTCTCATACTCCTCTAATGCAACACTTATGAAGCTCTAATGATTGTGTCTCAATGACTCAAAG
>CAZUXY010000057.1:0-27784 GCA_964624235.1 uncultured Leptospirales bacterium
CTCTTTTCTTATCCCCAAAGAGAGCATATTCCTTTAGTGCCATCATACGATGACATGGAAAATGTCCTCACCCCTTCGATGAACCGAATGACATGGAAACATTCCTCACCTCTTCGATGAACCGAATGACAAAAGGGGTGAAAAGAACTACCGGTGTATTTCCATCAGGTATATAATAAAACCGAGTAACCCCATCGCCAGAATGGGAACCATGCCCGAAAAGACCATAAATAGAAAATGGCATACCGGCACCAGGAGTCGTATTTTCAGAGGTGCTTCGGGAGGGGCGTTAAAGCTTATGGATCTGTAGCCGGCCCTTACCGTGATGGGGTATCCGGTTCTGGTTTCCAGCCATTTTTTAAACGCGTCGGTCTTGTGGTGCCACAGCCAGGTGTAATAGCGGATAGCAAAGTAAAGGTAAAGCGCTAGGCCGCACGTTGCGATGATAAGGCAGACAGTCTTATACATCGGGTACCCCGTGTTCCTGAACTACGTTCAAAGTACCTGCCATCCCTGTGACTGAATACCGCGGTATCTTGCCAGTACCTTGAAGTGAACCGTACTTCACCGGCCCCGGCCGGCCGGGGAAAAAGCGACACTGTGTCGTTATGAGGAAATACTATACGGTTGCATGCGGAAATCAATAAAAAAGGAGCGCATAATCCACCGTTGAACATGCATACGCAAACCTCCGGCCTGAAAGGTGTGTGGTGTAAGAAGATAAGGGTACGAAACGCCTGTTTCAGTCGCCGGGAGGGCGTCTGACGGCGTGTACCCGGGGCCCTTTCAGGGGAAAAGAAGTATCATAAAGGGTGCATAAGAGTTCGGACGGAGTAGCAACGGAACAGCAACGGAGCTTCCCTGGAGAGGCATAAGAGGAGCTCTTTTGATGGAACGAGGCGGTCCCCTGTACCGCGGCCGCCGTTTCGCCGTAAAGCACGCTGCGGATAAAAAGATGATAGCCGTGGGAGCGTACGCGCCCTGCCTTGCGGGCGAGCCGGTTCCACCGTGCCTTCTCGTCGTTTCCCAGGGCCTGCCAGCTCCGCACCGCGTCGGCAAAAAGTCCCCGGCGGGCCTGCTGGGCATCGGTGCGGGGATTGTGGGGAGGGGTATAGTAGCGGAAAAAGGTGTCGTCGCCGTACTTGACGAATACAATACCGCCGAAACGTTTTCTGAAACCTTCAGCCAGGGGGTTGAGCAGTATCTGGGCCATGGGGATTTCCTCCGTAAAAAAGACTGTTTATTATAAGTACGGACGGGAGGGCGAAAAGATAAAAATTTTTTTAGTACAGGGTTTCTGGTGAAGAATTTCCCCTGGACAGCATGGCGAATAGTAGAACACCAGTGAAAACATTATACATCGCACATACTAGCAGGAAAGTATATTTGAACATAATTAGTTCAAAATCCATATATTGTACTATATTAGTTCAATAATTATGTATATGAATACCGCCTCCGTCGATTATGAATGCTTTCCTATTGAATAAAAAGATTACCATTGACATTTTTTGCACTAAAATAGTACATTCAGTGAATGAAAGCTACAGCACTGATAGCGGACATAGTTAAATCTAAAAATATAAAAGAGCGGATACATTTCCAGGAGAAGCTGCACGGGTTCTTCGAGAAACTGAGTGCAAATTCTCCATACCTGCTGTCCCCGTATACCATTACCCTGGGTGATGAATTTCAGGCCGTCTATTCACATCCAGGCAGCGCGATCCATGATGCCTTTACGATAATCAGTGAATTATACCCGGTAAGAATACGGTTCGCGTTCGGGTGCGGTGAAATTATTACAAATATAAACCGTAAAGAATCCATAGGCATGGACGGGAGCGCTTTTTATAATGCCCGTAAGGGAATAGATGACCTTAAAAAAACAGGATATTCCATAATACGATTTTGCGGATGCAGCGGTAATGACTACGAGTTAATAAACAGCAGCCTTTCCGCCACCATGGCGGTAATGGGATCATGGAAAAAAAATACCGTTGCCGTATTTACGGAGCTGTTAAAGCAGAGGCAGGTAAAAGATATCATCAAAGATGTCGATATCACGCAACGAGCGGTGTATAAAATAATCGAGACCCACAAATTGCGTGAGATGGTAGAGTTGTATTCAAAAATGGCGGATTCAATAAGCACTGTCAGTGAGTGATGATGAATATTCATTTTTACTATTTTATAATCTGCGTTTTACTGGCCAGGGTATACTCCCAGTGGAACGATGAACGCTACACAACGAAAAAAACTCTCCTGTATGTGGTGCTGCCCGAAACAGTGCTGCTGTTCCCTCTCTATTCATTAGATAATATATGGGTCTACGCAGTGTTGCTGTTGTTCTATCATACATTTGTGATCTTGATAGAAAGGAACAATACGAATACATACCTTAAGCGGATTGTGGAAATAGTTGTTATTGTCCTTGTTGCCGGTTTTGCGTTCGGTACGGTATTGAAGGGATACGCCTTTAATCCTGTTTCTAAAAAGATACTGCTATGGATCATTGACTATAATGCCCTGTTTCAAGGATTAACAATCCCCGCGGTTAAAAAGATGATCGTATATCTGTTCTTCATTCTTTTTCTGGTCAACGAGTTTAACCATATTATCAGGTATATTCTTTCCCGGTTAAAAATTGAACCGTCCATAGAAGAAAACAGGGTAAGAATAATAGACACGGAAGAATTAAAACGAGGCAAAGTAATAGGAGTTATAGAAAGGATAATGTTCTTTCTGTTTGTTGTTTCCGGTAATTACGCCTCTATCGCATTTATCCTTGCCGCCAAAGGGTTTACCCGCTTCAAAGAGCTGGATAATAAGAACTTTGCGGAGTACGTGCTTATTGGAACGCTGTTATCAGGTTCATTATCGATATTCTGGGCTTTGTATGCGGTGCAGGTCATTATCTAGCCGGTTCATAGCGCGTGGAAAGCTGATCGTTGAGTTATACCGCAGTCCCATTACAGAAGAGGTCCCGGCATGAACTACCTCTGGAAAGCATCATTGCTACTGCTCCTCATGAACACGACACTATCGGCGGACACTCCGGTTAAACCGCTGCGTGTACTCGTCTATCCCTTCGAGAATATAGGGACAAAGGAATACTCGTGGCTTTCGGCCGGGATGACCGGTGCGCTTACGGGGGAACTGGGAAAGATCGGGGGCATAACGGTGATAGGCGACGATGAGCGTAAAAGGGCCCTGGCCGAAATGGAACTCGAGATGAAGGGTGTGTTCGCGTCGGCCGGACCCAGGGTGGGAAAGCTCACCGGCGCCGACGTGGTCTTTACCGGCAACTACGTGGTGGTGGGCGGAAGGATACGCGTGCTCTGCAAGCTGGTGCGGACCGAAACCGGGGTCATCGAAACAGGGGCGAAGATCGACGGGAAGGTCGACGACATATACACCCTGCAGGAACAGATTGCCGACGCCTTGCTGAACGATGCCGCCAGGCTCAGCTTCACGGGGGTAAAGAAACCCGTCCCGGCCGCGCGCGCCCGCCGCGCGCATGGAAGCCATCCCTGTCTTGAGGCCTACCGTTCCTATTCCATGGGGCTCGAGATCAGGGACCGCGATCCCCGCGCGGCGCTGACACACTTCAGACAGGCCCTGGTAGTATCGCCGGACTATATCGAAGCTCAGCGTGAAGCAGGATATACCGCGGGCGCACTCCTCAGCATGTTCAACGAGGGGCTGGCGCTTCTGAAAAAGGCCGGGGAATCGGCGGAAAAGACGGTTAAAGAAGACTACATGCGATACGCTGACATACTGATTCACACGGGTAGCGTGTATGATAAGAAAGGAGACCACCGGCAGGCACTGGTCCATTACGAAAAGGCGCGCAGGCTTTTTGAAAAATACGATGCGACCCTGTCGACCGCGTACGCGAACGTCCTCAACAGCATCGGTGTGGCCTATTCCCGGCACGGAAGACTTGATAAGGCGCTGAAGTATTACGAAGAATCACGGAAAATCAGGGAGCGGCAGGAGCTGCGCTACACCGTGGAATACGCCGTGCTGCTGGGTAACATCGGCATCATTCATTCCAAGAGGGAAGAGCTGGACAGCTCACTGGACTATGCCCTCAAATCAAAGGCGGTCCGCGATCACCTGAAGCTGGAAAACACCACCGGTTACGCGGTACTGCTCGACAATATCGGCAGCGTCCATACCAAAAAAGGTGCGCATGACAAAGCCCTGGAGTACCGGCTGCGATCGAAGGCCATCCGCGACCGGCGGGGATTGCGGCACACTGAAGGCTATGCCGTGCTCCTGGCCAATATCGGCGTGGATTATTCCAAAAAGAAAGACCATGCCGCCGCGCTGCGCTTTTACACGCAGTCACGCGCCATACGCGACCGTCTGGGCATGGGGAAGACCTACGGGTATGCCATACTCCTCAGCAACATCGGTTACGAATACGCCCATACCGGGGACCTGGGCCGCGCGCTGGGATACTACGCCGCGTCGGAAAAGCTCTTCGGGAACCTGGAAAGCACCGGCACCGTCAATTACGCGATACTGCTTTTTAATATGGCCTGGGTGTACAACAAAAAGGGAGACAGCGCACGGGCGCTGGAATTATACGAACGGGCCCTTGATCTCTTCGGGAATGAGGGGTATGCCGGCTACAGGAAAGCGGAGGCGCAAAACGCGATCAAGAGGCTCAGGGACGCGCAAGTCCCCCGGTAAGCTCTTTTAATATCGAAGCGGAAGCGTTCAGTTTCGCTTTTTCATCCGGCGAAAGGGCGGTTTCGATAATCCGTTCAATCCCGTTGTTCGACACCACGCAGGGCACGCTGAGGCATATCCCTTGCAGGCCGAACTCCCCCCGCAGCATGGCCGATACGGTAAGCACGCTGTGCCTGTCGCGCAGTATCGCTTCCACTATGCGCACCACGGCCAGCCCCACGGCAAAATTGGTGGCGCCCTTGTAGTCGATGATATGATAGGCCGATTCCCTGACATTCCGTTCCAGTGCGAGGCGTTCTGCCTTCCAGTCGCCGCACAGGCCGCAGTTAGGGCAGTATTCGTCGAAACGTACGCCGCCTATGTGCGACATGGTCCAGGCGGCGAACTCGCTGTCGCCGTGTTCCCCGAGTATGTAGGCATGGGTGTTGTGTACGTCTATGCGGCAGTGCGTGCTCAACAGGTGCCGCAGCCGGGCGCTGTCCAGTACGGTGCCCGAGCCCAGCACCCGCCCGCGCTCCCAGCCTGATTCCTCCAGCGCGACAAAAGTCAGCACATCAACGGGGTTGCTTACAATAAGCAACACGGCCCCCGATCCGGTCCGCACTATGTCCCTGACAATGTTTCTTATGATCGCCGCGTTCCGGTTTACAAGATCGCGTCGTGACTCTCCTGGCTTTTGCTTTGCCCCTGCGGTGACAACGATCACCGCGGCATCGGCAAAATCGGATACGGTACCCGGCGTAAACGTGACTCCCGGCATGAAGGGCAGTCCGTGCGAAAGGTCCATTACCTGGCCGCGCGCCAGGTCCGCGTTAGCGTCGATAAGCGCGATTTCATCGGCGATACCCGCCAGGGCGAGGGCGTAACAGAAGGTGGAACCCACCGCGCCGGCCCCGACGACGGTGACTTTTCTTTTTAAAGGCCGTGTATCTTTCATTATCGGTAAATCTCCATACGTGTCAGTGACACAGGCACTGCTGACACTCTGTGATATAACCTGTTAGTAAACCGTCGTGGAAATAATTACAAAGACTTTTTATACCGGAGGGGAAGAATATCTCCAGACGGATTTTTCTTGACGTATTCGCGATTTTATATAATAAACAGTGATTATACATATAGTACCCGCTCATCCGGTGGTGAAAACCGTATGGTTTAAACTTGAAATCCGCCTCTAAGGAGTATGCACGTGAAAATAATGAAACGGGTTTTTCTTGTGGCAACGGCGGTCGTATGCATTACGACGATGATTCCATCCACGGCACGGGCCCTCGACATCGGTGTGGGCGCCACCTGCTGGTATTCATGGTGGAAATTTTCTTCCGAAGCAGAGGACATGAAGTTCGATCCAGGACCCCTCTACGGTCCGGTATTGTCGCTGGGGTTTTCGAAGGACTGGAGCCTTACGTCCATATTCCTTTACGGCAAATTCAACTCGTCAACGGATAGCGGTCCTCCCGACCTGAAGCGTTTCGATTCAGATACCGCCCTGAATTACAACATCAACAAGTGGCTCAAGGTATTCGCCGGGGGTAAAGTGATGGGTTTCGATTACGACGGGGGGGTTAACAGGGCCCTGGGACCGGCCGTGGGGTTCGGCATCACCGCACCTCTGGGAAAAAACTTCTTCGCCCTTTTTAACGCCTCGGCGCTCTACCTCTGGGGTGATCAGGAGGACGTAAGTTTTATCGAATACGGCTATAACGGTACAGTATCACTCGCCTATTACATACAGTCGGCATCTACAGTAGTAACGGCGGGTTTCCGCTACCAGTTTGTCACCCTCAGTTATGAAAATGAAGACCATTTTAACGACTCTGATCTCTACTTTTACGGTGTCATCGTTTCAGTGGTGTATTCGTTCAATATTTAGCTCGATACATCGTCATAATGGTGTGCACGAGTATTGACCTGGTATAGTGTCGACACTCCGAAGTACACTCAGGAAACCATATTGTACGTGAGTACAACATTCATATGAAAAAATCATCCTCCGGAAAGTACGCATTTACCTGGATTACTATCGTAACGGCTGTTGTAATTATTCTTTTAACCGCGATGCTCTGCATGGTGGCGGTAAGCTCACTGTGGCATGACGTCAACAGGTTCATATCAAATGCCATCGGTTTCAGATTGAACTGGGTGGCAATAATCCTTGGCGCTGCCGCGGTCATCAGTACATTTTACGGTGTGCAGCTCGTTTCAGCTTTAAGGTTGATCAAAAAGGGGAAAGAATTCATTCCTGGCATGGCGCGGATAATAGCGGCCGCCGCGGTATTCCTGATGTGGGGCGCCCTGATACTGGCGCTTTTTATTGAAGCGGGCGACGCGGTTCTGCTCGCACAGTTCGGCTATTATGGTTCGCTACTTGTCCCGTGGCTGTTAATGATCATCGGGGTAGCTTTCGGATATGCGGCGTATGCCGCACACCGGCGCGGCATAAGGAGCGGGAGCATAATCACCGTGCGGGTGATTATTTCGATGGTGTTGATTGTAGGGGCAGTTGCCGTTTATGGATCAGCGCACAAGGGTCAAGGTGGAGACGATCGCGCTCCTGCCGATTCGCAGGTCTTCAACGAGCAGGTGCTTTACGACGCCGTCGCCGATGCGAAGTATGTTACCTTCCGTATTCCGGGGATTGTTGTCACATCAAAGGGTGTCGTGGTAACCTACTGTGAGGCCCGGGAAGGGTACAGCGACTGGGCGAAAATAGATGTGTACATGAAGCGGAGCCTTGACGGTGGGGAAAAGTGGGAAGAGCGGCGACTCCTCTACAGCGGGGAAAGTGATACCGTGAACAACCCGATCATGATTGCCGAGAACAACTCCGAGATTATCCATTTCCTTTACAACACCAACTACAGAAGGGCGTTCTACCGTAAAAGCACTGATGCGGGAAAAACCTGGTCAAAGACAATGGAAATCACGAATGTGTTCGGGAAATTCAATAAAACCTATCCCTGGAAAGTCATCGCTTTCGGTCCTGGTCACGGGATCCAGATGAATAACGGTCGGCTCATCGCGCCGGTATGGCTGTCCCCTGGCGGCGGACGCGACGGTCACCATCCGCAGCATGTGGCAACCCTCTACAGCGATGACGGTGGAAAGATCTGGCGTGCGGGTGAGATGGTCTCGGGCATTAAAGACCCCGGTATGGGGGAACCGGTGGCGGTGGAATTGTCTGACGGAAGCGTGATGCTTAATATGCGTAACGAGATATTCGATCTGGACCGGGTTTACCGGGCCTATGCAATAAGCCCTAATGGCATAAGCGGATGGTCCGCGCCGCAGCAGGACCGTGGCCTTCCCGATGCCGTCTGCTTCGGATCCCTGCATCGCTATGATGGTAACACGATCCTGTTCTCGAACATTCATTACGACCTGAAAACAGGCATAAGACTAACTTTTTTCAAAGTGTGGGGAGCACGGGAGCCTTTGGGTATCAGGGTAAGCTTCGATGACGGTAAAACATGGCCGGTCGCAAGAATATATCAGTCACACGAAGCCGGGTACTCGGACATTTATGTACATAAAGGGACCGTCTATGCCCTTTACGAACAGGGCTGGGAAAAAAGGAATAAATACCGTACTAAATATCTTAAGATGGCACGGTTCAACATGGCATGGATCAAAGGGAAACATCCGTGATGTAACACCTGCCGTTTAACAGTGAAAGATCAGCCTGCCCCTGACTTCAGTTATGTGGTCACCTGCCCGGGATACATCAGGTTCAGCACTCTATCACCGTGAGTTCCAGCGGGGTTTTGCAGAGAGGTTCCCCCTCGCGGGAGGTTACCAGCACCGGATACTCCAGCCTCATGCCGCATACGCCGGGCACGCTGATCGCGAGAAAGGCCACTTCAACTGAATTCTCCTCCAGCACCACGTCACGGAACTCGTCGTTATCGATGATCGCGGGATACCATTCGTGTCCCAGCACCCCGAGACCGTGTCCGAAAGACGGGATGGTGTACTGCGCGTACCCCAGTTCCGCGGCCTTCGCCATGACCGTGCGGTGCACATCGCCGATCTTGTTTCCCGCCTTGAAATTCTTCACGATGGTCACGGCGATCTGCAGGTAAGCGTCGGCAAGCTTCTGCTGTTCCGTCGTAGACCTGCCCAGGATGAAGTTATGGGCCAGGTCGGAGGTATACAGGTGATAATAGGGGTGCAGGTCGACGATCAGGTTTTCTCCCTTCTGGATGATCTTATCGGTCGGCTGCGTGGTGCCGTTCATGGCGTAGGTCGCCCGGTATCCAGAAGCCACCTCGCTGGAGCCGGTGACCGCCCAGTGGTACTCGCTGCCCAGGCGTCGTAGCTCCATCTCGCCGATACCGGCTATCTCCGCCTCGCTCATTCCCGGGTACAGCGACTCTTTCACCCGCTCCATACCGGCATCGGCGATGGCGGCCGCCTGCCGGATGATTTTGATCTCGGCGGGGTCTTTGACCACCGTGGCCCTGTCCATCACGGGCAGTGCGTTCACGAACGAGGCGTCGGGAAAGTTTATCCTGAGCAGTTCGTATTCCGTGGCGAACAGGTATCCCGTATTCCCACGCGGGGAGTGTCCCAGTTCCGCCCCGATGGCGCCTTTCGACAGGCCGAGTTTTTTCACCTGGTCCGTCACCACATCCCACAGGTCCATTCCGGGGATCGGCGCATAGGGGAGTATGGTCTCCATCCATGATTCGTTCTTCAGACGTTCATGGTCCAGCAGCAGGGTAACCAGCGATACCGGTCCGTCCTTTGGAACCACCACGGCCCCCCTCCACGGGATAAACGCCCCCGCGATATAGCTTAAGCTTACGGTCCGCGTGCCGATGAACACGTCGATACCGAGCGCGGCCATCTGCTCCCTCACCCGGGTAATGCGTTTCTGGTAGTCGATGTGGATATTCATGGTCCCTCCTGTAATATGAACGCTGATGTCACTATTTTCAGGTAAAAATACCTGATTGTCAAGGCTGTAGCGGTCCCGTTACCGATCAGGACCACTGTAATTGAAATTCCTCATGTCAGTGGCTGAGAGCGTTGCCGTACCGTTCTGCACAGCGGGAGCCTGCGGTGGGTGTAATGAGCACAGGGGGTGTACAAGTTATGATTGACAGAACGTTTTCCATGGTGTAGCGGTATATTCGCAACGGTTGAACTATTTCAAGAAAAGGAGTCGTCTATGGCGGCCAAATTTGAAGTCTACAAGGACGCAAAAGGGGAGTACCGGTTCAGGCTGAAAGCAGCCAACGGTGAAGTGATCGCGACCGGCGAGGGTTATTCCTCAAAGAACGCCTGTCTGAACGGCGTGGAATCGGTGAAAAAGAACGCTCCGAACGCCGAGATAGTGGAAATCGACAAGTGAGCCGGCACCGTTAAGTATTCCCTTTACACCGCGCCGGATTTTTAACCATCAGCATTGAATACGCCCGGGTTTCCCGATGGGAAACATCCCCTTGTGCAGGTAATTGTTTTTCGGTTTTTATCCCCTCACAGTAGACGTTGTACCACGGTTTTCGTATATTTTTTCAACAGAAAACGCAAATGAGTATATCGAGACGGTGGAAGAGGTTTAATATATGAAAAAAACGATGAATATTGAAGGAATGACCTGCAACCATTGCGTCATGAGGGTGAAAAAAGCCATTGAATCGGTCAAGGGAGTAAGTACGGCCGATGTCGCGCTGGATTCCAGAAAGGCCGTTGTTACCCTCACGGAAAATGTAGACGACAGCATACTAAGAAACGCGGTGGAAAAAATGGGATACGCCGTGTCCTCCATAAAACAATAGTCAAGGGGATACTTCAGGTTTTTTCTGGAGTGACTACTACACCCTAATCCCCCTCATCTCTACATCCCCTTCCCAGGCCGCTGCGCAATAACGAGTTTTACGTCATTAAAGAATTAAGGGGATAAGGGGATTGGGGGAGATTGGGGGGATACATCAGGTTTTTTCAGCGTGTCGACTACACCCGTTTTCCCTCATCTCCCATATCTTTACATCTTCTTACGCACCTGGCGGCGCTATATACCCGCGATGAGACGGTGAAGCACCGCCGATACCGCGGCGATGGCGAGAAGCGTGCCGGTGATCAGCACAGTGTTTTTCAGGTCCGGGTACACGCGGTTTTCCAGGGATATGACGGCATGTGCGGACAGCGATGCGGTTGCCGATAAAAATAAAGAGACAGCGAGCAGGGCCAGAAAGGCCCCGATTAATATATTCAGAATTCCCATGATCGTCTCAAGGGGACTGCCCGACGTCGTCATGAAATATACCTGTATGCTTTTAACCGATGCCAGTTCGGTAACCGTAACGCCAGGCGTGCTCGAAACGTTGAAAGTACCGAAAACCCGCCCTCCCTGGAATAAGGTACACAGCCGCTGCACCGCCTTCATAATCGTTGAATGAACCACAAAGAGTACACTGCCGGCGGCCGCATAGACCGCTCCCAGTATCACTGTCGGAGCTATCAGATAGTGTCTATGCCGATCAATGAAATGATAGAAAGAAACAAACGCCGCGGCAATCCCGTTTCCCGCACGGGCCGCGACGACGGGATACGACCAGGTCCCCAGTACCAGAAGCGTGAAACAGATGAGTGCAATCGCGTACAGCGGTATGAACAGCAGCGCGTAAAGGAACGGCGTCAGCAGGGGAATACCCGTAAATAAAAAAACCGGCAACCTGACGGCGATTACGGCAACGGCGGCGGCGACCGCGGAATGTAAAAGCGGATGTTGCAACCGGCGAAAAACCACCGCCGCGGAGGCGGCTGATGCGCCGTTCATTTCATCCCGTATCGAAAAGTATACCAGAGATCCCGAAAGCAGAAAGGAGATGCCGGCGAAAAACCGGGGGATGAAACCGTTGACCGGTTTGATGATTGTGGCGGCGCCCTGGATGCCGCCGATCATAGAAAGAACCGCCTCGAACCCAAGGTATATCGCTGTCATTGCGAATAGAAAAACGGCCAGGTTGCGGAGTCTTTCAAGGGTGAGGGAACGAAGTGCCGACTGAAAGAATCCGCTGAAAGAAAAAAAACCGGGATACGGTGAATCTCCTCTTTGAGTCGCGTCCTGTTTTTCCATGGCGCCGACTGCACCGGTCCATGGTGCAACTTCCCTCCGCTTGCGGGCAGGCCCGCCGGGCGCCTGTGCGGGTGATACATCATAACGCACGGGGAATTTCAGATATTCAGTAATACTGTCTGTTGAGGGTTCAGTGAACACCACGGGAAACTCGATAAAACATTTTCTGCACCGGGCGCGGTAACGCTGTTTTTCGAGTGTGTCAAAGGTTATGGAATAAGGGGTGCCGCATCCTGTGCACCTGGCGATCCGGATTTTCCATCCGCATTCATCGCAGAGGTACACCGGTTCCGCGTTGCCGGCGATTTCGGCGTCGGGCAGCGAGTATTGTGTACGGCAGTGTGAACAGGTGACACGCATGGTGACCGAATCTCCTTGATAATCAACAGTGCATTTATTTCAAAAGCTCAATATCCTGTCAGTCCCGGTCGTTATTCCCCGGGACCAGGTCGCCGATGGACTTCATCTCCTCATGAGCGCCGTCACAGATGTCCACCGGTTCAGTTCCTTTTATGAAATACTCCCTTCTCACTGGACACTGGGCCCCCGGCAACAAACCTGTTTTGCCGCACACCGGTACAACTACTATTCCCGGAGGAACACCCGTAAAACGGTTTTTTCCCAGGTACGGGCGTATGGCGTTCATGAATTCCGCCCAGACGGGAGCGGCGACTATGGAGCCGCTCTGCCCGTGTCCCAGGGTGAATTTCTGAGAATCACAGCCGATCCAGACGCAGGCTGCCAGGTCGGGGGTGTAACCGACGAACCATGCGTCCCTGAAATCGGTGTTGGTGCCGGTTTTCCCGGCGGCGGGCAGACGGAACCCCGCGAACCGGCGGACGGCGTTATAGGCGGTGCCGTGATCAACAACCTCGCGTAAAAGGGTGGTCATAATGAAAGCGGTTTCCTGGGAGATGCGGCGGACCGGTTTGCTCGCGACGGACGCCTCGTCGTACATAATTTTACCGGCCGCGTCTTCGATTCTGCGCAGGGCGCGCGGGTACACCGACATTCCGTTGTTGGCATAGACCGCGAAACCCGAAACCAGTTCCAGCGGAGTGAGTTCCGTGGTACCCAGGGCAAGTGTGGGGTCCAGCGCGAACCGTTTCATCGGAATATTCATGAGTTTGGACGCGAAACGGGCTATCGTACGGCTCCCCAGCCTGTCGTACACCAGTACGGGTACGGTGTTCAGCGACATGGACAGCGCCTTTCTGACCAGTACGTTTCCGTGGTATCGCTCATCGTAATTGGAGGGCGCCCATTTCTTCAGCTCCTCGTTGTTCATGATGGGGGCGTCCAGGAAAAGGGTGGCCGCGGTTATCCGTTTCGATTCTATCCCGGCGCCGTACAGAAAGGGTTTGAAGGCGGAACCGGGCTGCCGGCGGGCCTGTACGGCGCGGTTCAGCTGGTTTATCCGCTCGAAACTGCTTCCGCCTATCATGGCGATGATCTCACCGGTAGAGGGGACTATGGCGATCAGGGCGCCCTCGACCCTGGAAGCATCGGTCAGGGATTCGCAGCGGTCCAGGTAACCGCGCACGGCCCTGTAAATCGTCTCATTGCCGGTGAGCATGGAAAGCACCTCGCACTCTTCCATGCTCTCCGTTCTGAAATTTTTAAGAAACCTAGAAGAGAGGGCAATGTCGGTTTTTGCGCGCGATTTGCTGCCGTTTTCTGATTTAAGCAGAAAATAATCCAGGCGCCCCAGTTTGTAGGCATTGGAACGGCCCGCGATGTGGTTCTGTTTTTCAAGGGCGGTGTTCATGATGTCCTGGGCGGGTTTTTGAAAGCGGAGGTCCAGGGTGGTGTAAATTCTCAAACCGCCGTTATAGACACGTTTTTCCCCGAACTGCCGCACCAGCAGACGCCGCAGGTACTCGGTAAAATAGGGCGCCTTATCGAAACGCCGACTGCGGGAGCTCAGTGAGGGCGGCAAAAGCCTGATCTCCTGAATGAAGGAAGACCAGAAATTCCTGAAGTCCTCGATCTCTTCGCGGCTGATCGGAACGCCTTCCGTCGCCATCCGTAAAAATATACGCCGGCTTCTGATATAGTTCAATGCGGGGTTCTTTATCGGTGAGTATTTTGCCGGGGCGGAGGGGATGGCGGCAAGAACAGAGGCCTGGGCCGCAGTTATATCGGCAATGTCCGTGTTGAAGAAAAAACGGGCCGCGGTCTGAACGCCGTAGATACCATGGCCGAAATAAATCTGGTTGAGGTACATTTCAAGGATGGCCGCTTTGCTGTACCGCTTTTCGATCTCCCGTGCGAGCAGAAGCTCCGTTATTTTTCTTCTGAAGCTCCTCTCACTGCCGGTATATACCTGTTTGACCAGTTGCTGGGTTATGGTGGAACCGCCCTGGCGTATTTCCCCTGAGAGGATGTCGGTCAGAAGGGCGCGCAGTATGCCGTTGATATCAAAACCGTGGTGGGAGTAAAAGTTTCGGTCTTCGGCAGCGATAAAAGCGCGAATCACACGGTCGGGTATGCGGTCGATGCCCGTGTAGTCGCGGTTTTCCTCGAAAAGCTCGGAGATGAGTTCGCCGTTGACGTCGTAGAGTTTGGTCGAAAGGCTGGGGCGGTAATGTTCTATCGAAGTGAGGAGTTCATACGCCCGGTAATACACCGCGAGGTAGTAGGCGCCGGGGAGGAACAGCACCAGGGCGATAAGTGCGGACAGGATCTGTGTGCGGAAGGGCGCGGGCATGGCCTACACCGGGAGACCTGGTTTTCCGCGACAGATGTGTGTGCCTACACTGACACACGAGTGGCGAATCGTGCCCATACCGCTACCCGCGCAACAGTTTCCCGAGCAGATTTGCCAGGGATGATGAATAGCCTGACATGATATCGACGGCTTCCCTTGATTTAACCTCACTCCGCCGTCGAAGGTCCAGTATCCATTTTGTTATACCCGCCGTTGTTTTTTCATCATTGGGGCTGATAAGATACAGCGACAGCAGTTCCCTCAGGATGCGCAGCTCCGAATCGCCGAGATTTTTTGCCGTTATGGGGCTCAGCATGGCCGATATCTTTTTTTCGTAAAAGTCGATAATATGGTCACCGCTGAGGCGGGAACGTTTCTGAATGTAGTGCACCGCTTCCATGTACTTCGCGGAATACGCAGGCCTGTCGGCGCGTTTATAAAGCCACATCGCACAGAGCAGGTACGCCCCGTCCTTTCCGGGGGGCAGTTCCCGGTCGAGACGGGACCGCGTTTCCCGGTTGACCGCCGAAGGTGAATAGAAAAGCGCGGTGAGAAACTCCTCAACGGTATCGATCGATCGGTCCCTCTCGAAGCTTCCCACCTTCGGTTCGGTTCCGGGATCGAACTGGAAGTCCATTGAAACCGAAGGGTCGAATTTACCCTCCGGGAACCCCATGAGGGATAATATCCGCGTGGTGTTGAGTATCCCGACGCGGGCGGTCGATGCCGGTTCCCCGTAGGCGGCGGCTGCCATAAGAATAACCGCGACCAGCGGCAGGGCCTGGAATACATTGAGAAACGAGACCCTGGTCGGAAACCGGTACCGTTTCGATGAAGTGTGTTGTATAATGTCCGCGTACATTCCGTAGAAACCTCTGAATGAGTGAATATTACAGCGCCGCCGGGTCCCGTACTCCCGCAAATGTACATCCGGTCGCCGGCGCGTCTCCTCTGCATTAATGGATAAGGAGTTTATGGAGGTAACGCTCCTCGTCCTGTGCGCCTTCCGCTGTTCCTGATTTTCGCATCGACAGCACGTTTCTCAGCCTGGAATGGATTTCAGGACTGAGGGGATACCGTATGCAATTGATAAGGGCGACACACAGGAAAATGCTGGGTACCAGCGCGAAGAGAATGCGCAGCAGCAGTATGAAATCCGCCGTCTGGACCTGCTGCACCATGCGGACGGCCCCCTGTACGCGTTCCTCCATGGGAGGGCGGTACCCGGCCAGCTGAATCCCACCCGAGATCAGGAATATAGCGAAGGCCGAACTGGCTTTCCGTATAAAAGTGAATAGACCCGAGTATATCCCCTCCCTGCGCTCGCCTGTGCCCAGCTCGTCTATGTCCGGGATGTCGGGGAACATGGCGAATACCATTACCTGCACGCCCCCCACTCCGACACCGGCCGCGAATACGTAAAGGTACAGAAAAAGTTCAGGGCTGTCGGGCCCGGTTATGAAACTGTACGCGAAGGTGGCGATCCAGATGATGACCGCGGTGATGAAGGATGTCCTCTTGCTGGTCTTTTTGCTGAATATATCGAACACCGGTATAAACACTATCTGCGTGACGAAACATACGCCGAGCAGGGGGGTCATCAGGGCGGGCTTGCCGATGTAGTAGGTCATGAAGTAGATCAGCGTGGCCATGAGGGAATCGATCGCGAGAAACGAAAACACGTACATCATCATGACGTTGCGAAACGACCTGACGCGGAAGGGTTCGATAAACGTGTGTTGTATGGTTTCGGCGAAAGAACGGTAGCGTATGTCCCGCTGAAATTCCCTGCGCTCGAAAGTGGTGAGAAAAGTGGCGATATAGGGCAGGGCGCACATGAGGCCGAAGGCGATCGCCATCACCATGTATCCCGTGCGGACGTCGGCGAAACTCTTGACGATTTCAAGGGGAACGACGGCGGCGATGATGCCGGCCAGTCCCGAAAAAACCATTCTGAAGGTCGCGAGCGAGGTCCGTTCGTTATAGTCCGCGGTGAGCTCGGATGCAAGAGCGTTGTACGGCACCATGACCATGGTAATGACGGTGGAAAAGAACAGGTATGCCGAGACCACGTAGAGAAAACGGTGAAACTCGATCTCAAATGAGACCGGATACCACATGACGAAAAATGAAACGGCGATCATAAATATCCCGGCGAGGAAATAAGGCCGGCGGCGCCCGTAACGGGTGCGGGTGCGGTCTGAGATCATCCCCATAAACGGGTCGCTTACGGCGTCCCATATTTTACTGACCAGAAAGGCGATGCCCGCCAGCGCGGGGCTGATGCGTATCACGTCGGTAAGGAAATACAGGTAATAAAAACCTATGATAGTCATTGCGCCGCTGCCGTAGATGTCGCCCGCGCCGTAGCCCAGCCTGGTGGCGAGGCTCAGCTTTTCAGTGCTTTTCTCGGTCATATTAATGCGCCCCCGGTGGATGAGTTCAGAAGGAGATGAACATATACGCTGAACCTGACTGTAATTTTATTGATGATCATACCGGCATGAAAGTCAATTGTTATTCGCGTAGTATACCTGTGTTCCCCTGCGCCCTCAAAGGGCATTGGAATGTGGTATAAGGATGCGGGGTGTTCATTCATGATCGTTGCTGATTATCCGTGTCATTATACATGACACATGTGGGGTTTAGAAATGTATTTGACTTGACATTTAAGAATTTAAGTTTATGCTTTAGAAGAGGATGTGTATTCTAATGAATTACCGGATGGAGTTCATTATGCGACGCGGGAAAATAATGACTGATGGCGCAATCGCGAGGAGAGAATTACTGAAAAAGGCGGGAATGCTGGCGGGTACCCTGCTTTCGCTTCCGCTGGTCAGTATGCTGTTAAGGTCACGCTCTGCGGCGAAGGAAACCGCTGAGAAGAAAAAACAGGCGGTAACACTTGAACTGAAAGGTCACGCGCACCGGTACCTGTTGAAGAACGGGCTTATCGTAGACGGCACGGGCAAAAAAGCCTATACCGGCAACGTCGTTATCGACGGCGACATTCTCGGCGTTATGGGGCCGGGAGAAGTTTCCTTCAGCGGGGAGACCATCGACTGTACGGGGCTGGCCGTGGCGCCGGGGATTATCGACATGCATTCGCACATGGACTGGATACTCCCGTACCGGGACCATCCACGGCTGGCCGCGCCATTCACCCGCCAGGGTGTGACCACCTTTATCGGGGGCCAGTGCGGTTACGGTATCGCTGCTTATTCGAAAAAAACAGCGCATCGAGCCTTCATCCAAAGGCGCGCCGAGGGTATGTTCACCATCGACTGGAGGACCCTGGAAGAATATTATAACCTGCTCGGCAGGAGAGGGATCAGCCATAATTTAATGAACTGCATAGGGTACGGCACCACCAGGGCATCTATGAGGGCTTTCGAACCCTCACCCCTGAAACCGGAAGAAATGAAGGAGATGCTGTACCTGCTGGAAGAGGCCATGGACCAGGGTGCCTGCGGCGTATCGTTCGGCCTGCAGTATGAACCGGGTGTGTTCGCCACCAGGGATGAAATATTGCAGATCGCCCGTCTGGTGAAGAGGAAGGATAAAATAATCACCGTGCATCTGCGCGCGTACTCTGCGCTCTCGGGCACCTATCCGATAAAGCTTTTCGGTAAAGCGCACAATCTTATGGCGCTGGACGAGATGATAGACATTACCAGGGAAACCGGCGTGCGCATGCAGATCTCCCACCTGATCTTTGTGGGTGCAAAAACCTTCAAAACATGTGATGACGCTCTTGAACGCATCGACACGGCGATAAAAGGGGGAATGGACATCAGGTTCGATACCTATGCCTACCACTGCGGTACTTCCATCATCAATGTGTTTCTGCCCGCCTGGTTTCTTGCGAAGGCGCCCGGCGCGTTCGACGATCCCGTGATGCTGCGCAGGCTCAGGAAACAGATACGTCTCATCACCTTTTTCCTCGGTTTCGGTTACAAAGACATCCAGATAACCGACGGCAGGCATCCCGACCTGGTACGGTACAACGGCATGTTCCTCAGCGAGATCGCCAGGGCGCGCAAAGCGGATGAATTTGAAACCTACATATACCTTGCGAAGACCAGCAACGGGAGGGCGAGGGTGCTGAACCACCGTTACAGCAGCCTGGACAACGTCAAAGACCTGATGCGGCATCCGGCCTCGCTGTTCATGACCGACGCGTCGCCGGCGCTCGAGGGGGTGCAGAACCCCGCGGTATACGGGAACTTTCCGCTCTTTTTTCAGTATGCCAGGGATTTCAAGCTCATCAGTCTGGAAGAGGCCGTGCGCAAGATGAGCGGTGCATCGGCGGAAAGGTTCAAGATCAAAAACCGCGGCCTGCTGAAAACCGGTTACACCGCCGATGTGATGGTCTTCGATCCCCGTACCGTCAGGGACAACAACACGCTTCACAAAACAGACCGGACACCTTCGGGGATACACGCGGTATTCATGAACGGCAGGCCCGTATATTACAACGGGAAGGTCGACCTCGCGGCGAGAGCCGGCAGGGTGATTACGGTATGACGAACAGTAAGGCGGGACTCTGCGCCGTAACGGGCGCCACCGGCCATATCGGCGCCAATCTGGTCAGGGCGCTTATTGCCGAAGGCAGGAGGGTGCGCGCCGCGGTGCGCAAAGACCGCCGTGCCCTTATGGGTCTGGATATCGACACGGTCGAGGCGGACATCAACGACCCTTCATCGCTGGAAAGGTTGTTTGAGGGAGCGGGTACAGTCTTTCACCTGGCGTCACTGATTTCCATTACAGGTTCTCAGGGTGGTCATGTCGATCGCACCAATGTCGAGG
The DNA here is from genome assembly GCA_964624235.1 of uncultured Leptospirales bacterium. Taxonomy (GTDB): domain Bacteria; phylum Spirochaetota; class UBA4802; order UBA4802; family UBA5368; genus CAZUXY01. Next base: position 19,305 of record CAZUXY010000057.1, read on the forward strand.
GCACCGGAAACGTCGTAGACGCGTGCATTATGCGCGGTGTGAGGAAACTTGTACATTTCAGTTCCATACACGCTATCTGCCATGGTGAGACGCCCGAAGTTCTCGATGAAACCTGCGGTTACGCCGATGACGCATCCCGTCTCGCGTATGACCGCTCAAAAGCGCTGGCGGAAAAAGAAGTGCTCAGGGGTGTAGAGAACGGTCTGGATGCGGTGATAGTGAATCCCACGGCGGTGTTGGGACCTCATGATTATAAACCGTCACGGATGGGCGAGGTGATACGCGTCATCGCGGAGGGAGGCATGAGAATACTGGTCGGCGCCGGTTTCGACTGGGTCGATGTACGTGACGTCGTCGCGGGCGCGATCGCCGCTGAAAAAAGGGGCCGCACCGGCGAACGGTATCTGCTTTCCGGTCATTTTCGCACTATCATGGAACTGGCGCGTATAATCGATGATACGAACGGTTCCAGACTGGTGAGGGTGTCGGTGCCCGCCAGGCTTGCGGCGATGGCGGCCCCTTTTGCCCTCGCGTACGCAAAGGCAAGCGGCAGGCGCCCTCTGTTCACGCCGGAATCGCTTGAAACCCTGCGGAACAGCCGGCCCGTGTCCTCCGCGAAAGCGGCCGCGGAACTGGGATATACCGCGCGACCGCTGGAGGACACGATACGGGACACCTGCTCATGGATGAGAGAAACGGGAATGCTGCGGTGAATTATGGTTGCGGCGTTATAGCGGTAATTGGTCCGTAGTTACCTGTAGCGCGTTACGCATCGGGGCAGCCTATGGTCGCCGGGTGGTCAGACACGTTTACGCCTGACGGCAATGAGGGCGGCAAAATATATCAGTGTGCCCAGGGTGACTATGGTGGCGCCGGCGGGAATGTCCAGGTAGTAAGAAAGCGACAGCCCTCCGAGCATTATGGCCAGGGTGTAAAGAAATGAGGCCAGAATGACCTTGCGGTAATCCATGGAGAGCAGCAGTCCGAAGCTAGCGGGGAGCACCACCAGCGCCGAAACCAGTATAATACCCACCACCTTGATGCTTATAACGATCACGGCGGCCAGAAAAGTAAGCAGCAGGGAATCGAGCACCCCGGTATTAACGCCGCTCACCGTCGCGACATCATGGTCGAAGGTCATGAATATTATTCGCCGCAGAAAGATAACCAGCGGTGGAATAAACACGACGATCGCGAGGGCGGTCATCAGCACGTCAAATCCCGTAACCCCCAGTATGTTGCCGAAGAGATACCCGGACAGGTCGAATGTATAAGCCTTTTTCAGTGATATGAGCAGAGCGCCCAGCGCCATGGAAAAAGAAAAGAAAATGCCTATACCGGCGTCATATGAAAGCTTCCCGCTCCTGACGAGCCTGCCGATGAGGAAAGCCGTCGCCACGCAGAATACCAGGGACGAGTAAAAGGGATTGATGCCGGTAAAAACGCCCACGGCGACCCCTCCGAAAGCGGCATGGGAAACCCCCGCGCCGAGAAAGGACATTTTTCTCATCACCACCAGGAAGGATAGCAGGCCGAAGAGCACGCTCAGCATGAAGGAAACCGCCAGCGCGTTCTGAAAAAAATGCATGCCGAACAGTGTCAGCATTTTTCCTTCCTGCAGGTCTCGCAGTCGGGGTCGTGGCGCAGAAAGTAGACGTTTTTCCCGAACACCTGCTCCAGTACCGGCGAGGGTATGCACTCATCGGGTCTGCCGTGGAAGTGGATTTTTCTTTTAAGGCACGCTATTCTGTCGACCACGGAGGACACGCTGCCGATATCGTGTGAAACTATCAGTATGGAAATACGGTCTTCGTCCCTGAGTCTGGTCAAAAGTTCATAAAAATTATCCTGCGCGACGGCATCGAGCCCTGTCGAGGGCTCATCCAGGATCAATATCTTCGGTTTCATGGCCAGCGCCCGTGCGATAAGCACGCGCTGTTTCTGCCCCCCCGACAGGGTGCCGAACGGTTCGTTCACGAGCCCCTCCATGCCGACCCTGGCCAGCGCGGTTTTTATCGCGTCAAGATCGGCCGCGTTGAGTTTTTCCAGGAAGGTTTTACGTGCGTATCGGGACATTGCCACCACGTCGTATACTTTCACGGGGAATCCCGGCTCGTGAGTAAAATTCTGGGGCAGGTAGCCGATAAGGCCGTTCCTGTGCGCGTACTCAGGCCTGTTGCCGAGGACCAGCACGGTGCCGCGGGAGGGCCTTATAAAGCCCATGATAGTCCTCAACAGGGTGCTCTTTCCGCCGCCGTTGGGACCCACGATGGAAAGGATCTCCCCCTCTCTAACCCTTAGGTTGATGTCCTCAAGAATCACCGCGTCGTTGTACTTCACCGAGACGTCATTGAGCTCTACATGCAGCAGGGATATACCGGTTTCATTCATTGCGGTTTACTGTTTTTTTAGGGCCCCTGCGAGGGCGGCCGAGTTATATTCCATGAGTTCAAGATAGGTCGATCTGCCTTTGATATCGGGATCACCGATAGTGTCAAGACGTACTATAAACCCTCCGATCTCTCTGGCCATGGCGTCGATCTCGGGGCTCTGGACCCTGAGTTCCGTGGTTATTACCCTGACGCCGCGTTTTCCGGCTTTTTCAGCAATGTCCCTGAATCCCTTAACCGAAAGGGACTCTCCGTGTCCTTTCTGCAGGGTGCCCGAAATGATAAGACCGTAATCCTCGGCGAAATAATTCCAGGCGGGGTGCCATTGTATAAACTGTTTGTTCGAAATGACCTGGAAGCGGGCAATATTTTTCTTATCGAGTTCTTCCAGACGGTCGCGGTACGCCATGAAGTTCGCCGAGAAGGTTTTTCCGCCTGAGGGTATGTGTTCGGTCAACAGGTTCGCGATGTTCTCGCATAAAAACCGCGCGTTCCTCAGGGATAGCCAGATATGAGGATTGTGATGATGTCCGTGGGTGCCGGTCAGTTTCAGGTAATGTGTCGCGGTCCCCGGTGACAGGAATTTCTCTATCCATCCGTCGAAAGCGGGCGATATTCCTATGAAAAGCATCGCCTTGCGGATTTGCGCGACCTTGGCGGGGGATGGTTCGAAGATATGAGGGTTTGCTCCCGGAGGAATTACGTAAAAGGATTCCGCATAATCACCGGCAATGTTTTTAACCATGTCGTTGACGGGCAGTATCGAGGTGACGACCGTGTAGCCGGCGACCGAACGGGGTGCTTCCCTGCATGAGAAAGCGCATACGGCAGCGAGCAACTGCAGGCAGAGTGGGATAACCACGCGGAAATGGCGTACAGATGTCATATCAACCCGATTATAATGTATATCTGAAAGTATTCCTTACGCTATTCTGACAATATCGCCTATGGTAGTATAGACCAGTATCCCTAGAATCAATATCCATCCCGCAACAGACAGGGGAAGGTGCAGGCCCTTCATGCGGGGGTGGATTTTCTCAAGCAGGTAGAGTATCACCTTGCCGCCGTCCAGGGCGGGAATGGGCAGCATATTGACTATTGCCAGGTTGAGGCTCATAAAGGCGGTGAATTTTATCACATTGGCGACACCCGCACCGATGAAGGCGCCTCCCTGGGTAACTATTCCCACTATGCCTGAAACCTGGTCGGCATGCTGAAATATCTGTCCCAGGGACTGTAACATCGCCGCGGCGGTTGCTGCGACCTGCAGCCATGGTGTGCAGACGATGCCGATTAATGTCGGCGCCGGAGATAACGAATTGAGTATACCGTAACAGACCAGCGCGGCGGCCACATTGGCCAGTGGCCCGCCCAGGGAAAGCAGTATCCGTTTATAGACCGGAAAACGGAAAAAGTCTGCTTCGTCGTCTATGTCGGGAAGCACGTAACCTCCCAGTGGAATGAGGGACACACGGTATTCGGTAATTCCACTCCTGAACCTGAAAAGAGCGGGCCCGAACCCGATGGAAAAAGTCCTGATAGGCAGCGAGACGCATCGCGCGGCGATGAAATGACCCGCCTCGTGGATGAGAATGACGGCGCCGACCAGAAAAAGGGCTAAAAAATAGGACATAGCCTACCTCTATAAATTATAAATGTAATTTCCGTATTTCGCGGTGATGGGACGTTGCACTATCAGATAATAAACCCGGCATCTTGTTACTCCCCGATCAGCACCTGAAACATGTCGTCTGAACTCACGGAAATCCATGCGGTTTCATCATCCCCATGCGAACGGAGTTTTACGAAACCCTCTCCGCTCCCGGTAAGGGACTGGCGGTACTATCACATGAAAAAGAGAAAATAACGGGATGTATATCAGGGGTCAAGTACAAATTCGGGGATACCGGCCGGAGGTGTAGTCATATTTTTAATAAGTCAGGGAATGATTAATATATTTATTACTTGATTAAGTTTTGTAACCGGGGAAATAATGCCTAAATTAAAAATATGCGGTTTTAAACAAATAGTTACCTCTATAATATGCACTAAAAACAGAATACTAATATAAACATGGTGTAGCATCGGGAACAGTCCGGTTCCCGGGATCAGACCCGTTTACGGCAGTATCATTAGATAAATTCACGGAAGGAAGGTGTTTCGATGTCATCGGGAGAAAGGGAAACTTCGACGGCTCCGCATAACGACTATATCAGGGAAAACGGTGCGGTACTCGGTATTTTCCGGCCGGGGAAACTGGACGCTATGGCGATAGGGAACGCCGCCGGGTTTAATTGCTTTGTCGACAAGGATGAAACGGTTTCACGGCTGCACGACGCCCTGGTCAAGGACAATGATATTTACGCGCTTGCGGTGGTTGACGGCGAGTATCGCGTACAGGGGATCATAGTCCGAAGGGAGTTTTTCAATCTCCTTTCCAGTCCCGATAAACGAGAGCTTTATTCCCGGCGTACGGTGGCTTCACTGATGCGACAGGCTCCCGTTTTCAGCGCCGACGCCAATGTGCTGTCTGTTTCAGACGAGATCTCCGATAAGCTCAACCAGCCCTCCATGACCTATTATATGCTGGTAAGGGAACCAGGCAGGTTCGCCGGTATTTTCTCGTCTAAAGACATTCTGGTATATCTTTCGGAAATGACGAAGAAAGACATTGAATCGGCAAAAAAACTTCAATCCGGGATAGTCAGGGCGGAAAGACTCGAGACATCGGAGAGGGTGTCGATGGTGGGCGCTTCGTCCATGGCGCGGGGGATAGGAGGGGATTTTTATGATTTCAAAAATTACGACAATGAAAACTGGTTCATTACCGTGTGCGATGTGTCCGGTAAGGGAATCGCGGCATCAACGATACCTCCCCTGATCGGAGGGATGCTCTCGGGTTACGATTTCAGGAACGGCATAAGGAAATTCGTGGTGACCCTGAACGACTATCTTTTTTCCAAGTTCAACACTGAGATTTACGTTACAGGGGTATTCTCGGTGATAAACACACGCAACATGGAGACCACGCTGTTCGATACCGGGCATTCCTATCTGTTTATCCATCGAGACGGGAAACTGCTCAAGCTTGCGACAAAAGAGGAGAATATCCCTATGGGGATACAGAAGGAACTTCAGATACGGGGAGTCAAGTTCACGGCGCAACCGGGAGATATAATGGTACTGCTCACCGACGGTGTTATTGAACAGAGAGGATCGGGCGACGAGAAGTACGGAGAAAAACGTCTTGGCGATCTGATAACCCGGTATCGCGACATGGGTTTGAAAAGAATCAAGGACGAGGTGTTCGCCGAAGTGGCCGTACACAGGGGAAACCTTCCTCAGCAGGATGATATGACCCTGGTGATGGTGGAATACCGGTAAACAATGTCATTCGACAAAGAACCGCCGGTGTACTCATAACCAGTATCCGCAAACCTGTCCGCATGTTTCAGCCTTCCTGAAAACTACCGAGGTTCTCGCTTTCTCTTCGGATAGTCGACACGCAAGAAGTTAATAAATGATGGAATGGTATATTCGCTGGAATAAATGCGAAAGAAATTCTTAAAAAAGTATTGTATTGTTAGTGGAGATGATATAATAATTATAACAATGTATACGTACCCCGGTAATTTGCCGGTAAAATTTGCCGGGATGAGAATGGTTTTCCTGATTAAAAGAGTGTAAATAATGTCCGAAATGGAAGTTTCTATCAACCGCATAGGTAAAATGGCGATTGTAGCCGCAATGTCCGATCATGATGAAGAGGATATCATCAAACACATGATCAACGATAATAAAGATGAATACAGGGTGGCAATCACCTTTATTTCGGGCATGACCGGCAGCATTAAAAGTTCCTTCATCAAGTCGATCATTGGATGCGCGCTTCAAAACGGCATTGTGGAAAAGCAGAATACCCAGGTTCACGCCGTGGTCCACGCGGCGCTCGATGCCCTAAACGGCATACTTTACCATATCGACGCTGATTCCAGTGTAAAAATGAAGGTTGCCATAGTAAGAGACAATCACTGGATAGCCGTGGCCATGTATGGCGATTCGGCCTATAATCCGGTCAGCAACCATGAGCGGGCGTCGCTGGGTGTCATGCACCTGGGATGACACTTCACCCATCATTAACCTGAGGCCTGTACTTTTTGCGTAACATCAGAAGGATAAATATGACATTTTTTATTGGGTTTTATTCATCATCTGGAAGTAAATTATTCCTTGACAAAAACTTTAAAGGGAATAGTATTGTATATGAATAGTGATAAAGTGTATAATGTCCTTTTTTGTGCTTCAGGGACATATAAAAACAGCAGTAAACGTATAAGTGTAGGAGTGTAATCGTACCCGGCTGTAGGTACGATTTTTTATTGGCATGGCAGAAATCGGGTTCAGATTAAACAGACTGGGAAAGATCGCTCTGATAGCTGCCGCTTCAGACGAAAATGAAGAGGAGGTTGTTAAAAACCTGATTAATATACCCGGCGGGGAATTCCGGCTTGCGATCACCTTCGTTTCAGGGATGACCAACGAGATTAAAGGATCTTTTATAAAATCCATTATCGGTTGTTCATTGCAGAACGGGCTGGTAGAAAAGAGTAATACGGAAATTCACGCCGTCATCCATGCGGGTCTTGATGCCCTGGGAGGCATTATCCATCAGGTCGGGGCCGATTCGAGTCTGAAAATGAAAGTGGCCATTGTAAGAGACCGGCACTGGGTTGCGGTGGCGATGTACGGTGAATCGGCGTATAATCCGTTGACGAACCATGAGCGCGCCTCTCTTGGTATAATGCACCTGGGATGATATGCTCATAGTGTATATGTGTAGCGGTTGTTTAAGCAGAGTGTAGACTGATCGACATAAGAGTATCATCATGTGTAATAGTGAGGTGGTGCTGATGATTTCGGTACGACCTTTTTTTGTCCCTTGAAAAAATACGTGCGGGGAAGATGATGATAGATCGTATTAAGATTCAGTATTGTCAAAAGAATGAGAAAGGTTATGCCCGTTAAACGGGTATGACCTTTTTTTATACTCATTAAATTTAAAAAGGGGGGTGAATTTTATCATAATTCAGATCGGAGAGGCCGTGTACACGGTTCAATTCGAATTACATATATATAAGGATAATTCAAGTGTAGTTGGTTTTTCTGAGCATCAGATTATGTACAGTGTAATAGAGAAGTATGAACACACATCAGAGGAGGTTCGTGATGCTGGATTTTTTTAAAAGCATGGACTTGATGACCGGCATGGCATACTGGGGGATGATCCTCATGGTAATCATCAATGCCGTAATTGTCAAAGTAATGAAGATTCATGTGACTGAAGACGCGGAAGATGACAGGGATCTCCATTAGTACGCGTGGTGAAACTTCGGTTTCACGAGTTTACCCGGACGTGAATAGCTTCAAAATAATGACATTGATAGAGCAAGGAGGATCGTTCGTATGGATTATATTGCGAAAAACTGGGTCATTCTGATCATTATGATCGTTTACGTTTCCTTCTGTCTTTTTATCGGCTACTGGTTCAAGAAGAAAGCGGAATCGGGCGTAAAAGCTTTTTACATCGCCAAACGCGAGATACCCGGGTGGGTGGTGTCGCTGGCGTTTTTCTCCACCTTTATAAGCACCAACACTTATATCGGTCAGGCCGGAATGGCGTTCAGGGCCGGCCTCTCCTGGGCATGGGTGGGGATATTCTGGACCGGCTTTTGCATGATTTCGTGGCTGGTGCTTGGTCCCCGTATGAGGAACCAGACGGCCAGCCTGAAGTCGGTCACCATTCCCGACTATTTCGATTTCCGCTATAAAAGTTCACTGTCCAAAGCCATAAGGGTACTGGCGGCGTTCGTTATCGTCTTTGCCACCATCTGGTACATGGTCGGTATAGCCAAAGGTTGCGCGCACCTGCTCAGGTCGGTGCTGGATGTTCCCTATGGATAGGGTGCTTTCCTCGTGATCTTCATCACCGCAGCGTACACCATATGGGGAGGCATGTACAGCGTACTCTGGACCGACGCGATACAGGGGATCATCATGTTTTTTGTCGCGATAATCATGTTCCTGATTCCC
>CAZUXY010000058.1:0-5937 GCA_964624235.1 uncultured Leptospirales bacterium
GGCGGACGTGGGTCTGGTGGGCGACGCGGCGGCGGTGCTTGACAAGCTGAACGGGAAGGTGAAAAAGAACGACCACGGCAAGTGGCTGGATAGCCTCAGGGGCGTTTTCACGCAGCTTACGGCCGAAGATAAAAAACTCATGGAAAGCCCTTCCGACCCGATACATCCATTCAGGCTGATGAACCGTATCATGACGGCGGTGGACGACGATGAGGCCGTATATATACTTGACGGCGGGGACACCGTGTATTTCGCCATGATGGGTCTCAGGGCGAAGAAGAAGTCCTGCGTTATCGGCAGCGGGTTTCTCTTCGGTTGCCTGGGTACCGGTGTGCCCTTCGGTATCGCCGCGAAACTGGCGTTCCCCGACCGTAAGGTGGTGGTGGTGACCGGGGACGGGTCGTTCGGATTGAACGCCATGGAGTTCGAGACCGCGGCGCGCCACTGCGTGCCCGTCGCCTGCGTGATCTGCAACGACCAGGCCTGGGGGATGATCAAACACGGACAGGAGATGAATTACGGCAACGACCGCGTATGCGGGTCCGATCTGGGGGTGGTCCGTTACGAAAAAGTCGTCGAGGCGCTGGGAGGCCACGGCGAGTTCGTGACTAAAGACGACGAGATCATACCGGCCGTGAAACGGGCCCTGGACTCGGGCAAACCCTCGTGCGTCAACGTGCTCACCGACCCGACGGTTACCAGCCCCGCCACCATGATGTTCGTGGAATCGCTCAAGGTGGAGAAATGATCGCCCGGCCGCCGGCACCCGTGCCGGGAAGGATTCTTTCATGAAGGCCCTGCGGTTCAACGTAAACGTTCCCCGCTTTATCGCCGCGAAGGCCGCGGGGGCGCTGCTGGGGGACCGTGTATTCTATTCGGGCCCCTTGAGTTCGGTCAAACTGGTCGAGGCGCCCGAACCCGGACTCCCCGGGGCGGACTGGGCGATAATCAAAACCTATTGCTGCGGCTTCTGCGGCAGCGATCTCAACCTGATACTTTACCGGGAATCACCCACCGGCTCTCCTTTCACCTCGTTCCCCTGCATCATAGGGCACGAACTCTGCGGCGAGATCGTGGAGCGGGGCGGGGGTGTCAAAGGGTTCTCCCGGGGCGATTACGTGACCTTCTCTCCTCCCCTGGGATGCGGCGCCCGGAACATAACGCCCGAATGCCCGTCGTGCCGCCGCGGCATGCCGGGTAACTGCGAGAACCTCGCCGAGGGCAACCTGGCCCCCGGGATGTTCACCGGCATCTGCAGTGAGGCAGGCGGCGGATTCGCTCCCTACCTGGCGGTTCACCGGTCACAGCTGTTCAGGCTGTACGACTCCATATCCCCGAGGGCGGGTTCCATGACCGAGCCCTTCTCGGTGGCGATGCAGGCCGTCATGGGGAACATCCCTCAGAGGGACGAGCACGTTCTGGTGATAGGGGCGGGCGTGATCGGCAACCTGGTGGTGCGGTCCGTTCGGGCGCTGGGGGTGCGCTGTGCGGTAAGCGTTATGGAGCCTTCCTCTTTTCACGCCGGCCTGGCCGCCGACGCGGGGGCCGATAACCTGATCACCGGCGGCGATCCCTATGCGCAGGCCGCACGGATCACCGGCGCGAAACTCTATAAGCCCATGCTGGGCGACCCGGTGCTGACCGGCGGATTCCACCGTATATTCGACACGGTGGGCAGCAGCGCCACGGTGACCATGGCCCTGCGGATACTGGCCGCGCACGGGACACTGAGCCTGGTGGGTATTTCGAACACGGTGAAAATGGACGTACTGCCGCTCTTTCTGAAACAGCAGACCATAAAGGGTTCCTTCGCCTACGGTACGGTTGCATATAAAGGGAAGAAACGGCATGTCTTTGAAATGGTCATCGATCTGATGAGAAGCAAGAGAGTCAACATGGAGGCCATGGTGACCCACAGTTTCAGGCTGGAGGATTACCGTGAGATGATACGGGTCAATCTGGACAAGAAAAAATTTCAGGCGGTGAAGACCGTGGTGAGTTTCGTGGAATGAAAACAACGCGCATATACACTGTTGTGACAGCGGTACTGTTGGCGCTTGGCGCGGCGCCCTGCCCGGAAGGGCCGGTGCTTGCCGCCGCGGAAAAGACCTATGCCGGTAACGGTATCCGGTTTACATACCCCGACTCGTATAAGCTGGACATAAAAACCCAAAAAACCGTGCAGAGGGTCACCCTGATCGGGAAAACCGACAGCGTCGGCATCAGCGTTATCGAAACGGAAATGAGCGAAGACATGGAAAACAGGATAATCGAGGGTTACCGGAAAAAGTACGAAAAGATGGGCTGCGCGGATATACGATTTTCCCCCAGGCGCCGCGTGGGACCGGGGACGAAAGACGCCTTTCCTTTCCCGCGTATCAATACTCAGGCATCGCGCGTCGACGCGTCCTTTGAATTCAGGAAGATCAGGTTCAGGACCGTACTGTACCTCTTTTCCGTGGAGGGCGCGGGATATATCATTGAAATGACCTGCCGAAGCGAGGGGTGCACCGATTTTCCGTTTTTCAGGAATTCACTCACGCTGGACGCCGCGCCCGGCGGACCCATGCGGAATTTCGCCCAATACGGCGTCAGCTTCTCCCATCCCCCCTCCTACACCGTAACAGCCGATAAGAAGCAGACCATGGTGAGGGTGACGGTCCAGAAAAAGGGAAGCTCCCTCGGGGTGATTGTACTCGACAGGCCCCTGACCGGAGAGATGGAAAAGCTCCTCATCGAGGAATACCGCAAAAAGCTCGGCAGGTCGGGTTTTACCGACATATGGGTATCCGAGAAAATGAAGGTGGGACGGGGAGCGGCGAAGCCCTTTCCCTTCAAGAAGGTCAATACCGGGGCGGCGCTGGCCGTCTATACATTCAAACGCAAGGGTATTCATTTTGAGACACTGCTCTACATCTTCAACCGTGCGGGGAAAGGGTGCACCATCGACATTACCCGTATGACCGGAATCACCGATGTCTTCGGCTTTATATATGAGACCCTGGAACTGCGCTGAGTCCGGCGGTTGTGTACGCCGGTTCAAATGTTTGCGACGCTGAAACTTTGATTGAAGAAGGAAACGATGAGTTCTAAGCTTTCGGTACGCATCTTAAGACCGCGGTGCGCAGTCCTGATGTCAGTACTGCTGTGCGGGCTTTTTGCCGCATGCGGTCATAATTTTCTCGACTTCCACCGGCTGCATGCCAGGGCGGGCAGACTCGATCTGAGCATGTGGAATTTCAACCGCGGAGAAACGGTCGGTCTGGACGGGGAATGGGAGTTCTACTGGAACCGGCACGTGCCGCCCGCGGAGGCGAAGAGCGGGAAGATCAGGCCCGACGGTTTCATCAGGGTGCCCGGCACATGGAAAGGGCAGGTCGTCGGGGGTAAACCGCTGCCGGGGACCGGGATGGCCACCTACCGTCTCAGGATAACCTTGCCCGAAAGGGTCCCCCTGCTGGCCTTCAAGGTGCAGGATTTCAACACCGCCTACGCGATCCATGTAAACGGGAAAACGGTATGCAGGGCCGGGAAAACCGGACCTGACCGGGAAGGCTCTGTTCCGCAGTGGAAACCAAAGGTATGCGCATTCGTGCCGCCCGGTGGGGAACTGGATCTGGTGTTGCACTTATCCAACTTCCATTACGAAAAGGGAGGCCCGTGCGCAACCATCCTCCTGGGACGGGAGGACCGTGTAAGGAACCTCCGGGAACAGAACATCGCTTTTGACCTTTTTCTGGTCGGCGGTCTGTTCATCATGACGCTGTATCACCTGGGGCTTTACCTGCTGCGCCATAAAAACCCGTCGCCGCTGTATTTCAGCATCATCTGCTTTCTGATGGGAGTAACGGTGCTCGTGACGGGTGAATATTATATCAACCGGCTGCTGCCGGGAATACCATGGGAACTGCTGGCTAAGATCGGTTATCTGGCCTCTTACCTGGCGTTGCCGATGTTCATGGTTTTCATGAAGTCGGTTTTCCCTGACGAAATACATCGTCGGGTTGTGTGGGTTTATATCGGCACAGGAGCGGTGTTTTCTATCTTTGTGGCGGTGACCCCGGCAAGGATCTATTATCATAGCCTCACCATGTACCATTGTATCGCGTTAAGCGCGGCGCTGTACCTGGTGGTTGCGCTGATCAGGGCGGTGAAAAAGCGCCGTGAAGGGTCCAGGGTGTTTCTGGCCGGTTTCGCCGTGCTTTCGGCGGCGGTGGTAAACGATATACTGTATGAGCATCAGGTGGTGATGACGGGATACTGGGTGTCGTTCGGCATGTTTATATTTATTTTTGCCCAGGCATTACTGCTGTCGGTGCGCTTTTCTCGGACGTTCACACGGGTGGAAGAGCTTCTGGACGAGAAAAACAGTCTCGAGCGCGCCAACCGCATGCTGGAAAACCTCTCCTTCGAGGACGGTCTCACCGGAATCGCCAACAGGCGCAGGTTTGAGGAATACTACCTGGTTGAATGGAAAAGGGCGTCGCGCAGCGCCGGCCCCATTTCGCTGATCATGGCCGATGTGGACCTGTTCAAGGACTATAACGACAACTACGGACACCAGGCGGGTGACGAGGTGTTGAAACGGATCGCCGATGCGCTTAAAAGCTCGCTGCGCCGTTCAGCGGATTTTGTGGCCCGTTTCGGGGGCGAGGAGTTCGTGGTGGTGCTGCCGGGCACGGGGACCGAAGGCGCCTTCAGCATTGCGGAATCGATGCGCCTGGCCGTAATGGCGGAAAAGATTCCCCATGCCTTTTCCTGGGTGGACGGCTCAATAACGATCAGCCTGGGGATCGCCACATTTCAGCCCACCCCGGACGCCGACCCCGCCCTTATCATTGAACAGGCCGACAGGGCCCTCTACCACGCCAAACAGGAAGGGAGAAACCGTACCGTGGTGTTCAAAGGTTGACAAAAGCGCTGCCGGCCGTTGAATACCAACAACTCACGCAAGGGATTATGGTAAGCGTATATGAATGAACTTCTGCTGATCATAAGCGCGGTGCTCATGCTGCTGGGGATCGTGGGGTGCATATTCCCGGTAGTACCGGGGCCGCCGCTGTCCTTTATCGCACTGGTGCTGATACATCTGAGCGGCTACGCCGAGTTTTCCACAAATTTCCTTTTACTGTTCGGCGGGCTGACCATCGCGGTCTCACTGCTGGACTATCTTATTCCTGTACTGGGAGCCAGGAAGTTCGGCGGTTCCCGTACGGGGGCCGTCGGCGCCCTCGTGGGGATGCTGGTCGGACTGTTCTTGTTTCCTCCGCTCGGACTTATCGGTGGTACCCTTATCGGGTCCTTTGCGGGCGAACTGATGGCGGGCAAGAACGTCCCCGCGGCATTAAAAGCTTCTTTCGGCTCGCTGCTGGGGTTTGTCGCGGGAACCGTGATCAAAGTCACGCTTTCCGGATTGATGCTCTATTATTACCTCAGGGTCTGGCTGTAACGATTCCTTACGGTGTTCGGGTAACGTATCCGGGTTCCGGGTTCCACGGCGGTATAAACTTGGCTTGACTTTTACCTGGCGGTGAATGCACGATATTACGTTTGATCCGCCGTGACTGAACGGCTCAACGGCCGCCTGAAAGCGCCGCACGGGGCCGGGGAGTTATGCGGGGAAAGCAACGGGTTGCAGCAATATACACAGGAGGAAAATCTATGGGCTTGAAGTACAGTGCAATAGCGACGGCGTTTTTGTTTTTTTTATCGGCAGCGGTAATGGCGCATCCGGGACGCCTGGACAAGGACGGCGGCCACTGGGACCACAGCAAGAAGGAGTATCATTATCACAAGGATGGAAAGATCACAGTTGATCATTCTAAAAAATACGGTGAGTCCCATAAAGAGACTGAGAAGAAACCCGCCGAGAAAAGGAAAGAGGCGAAGGAAGAAAAAAAAGGCGCCCTGAAAGAAAAGAAATCGGCTGATAAGAAG
>CAZUXY010000058.1:6037-26609 GCA_964624235.1 uncultured Leptospirales bacterium
CCCCGCATCATGGACATAGGCGTGAGGGGAGACCGGATCACCGGTGTGGGTAAGCTGACGGGCAGGGCGGCCCGCACCATCGACGCGAAAGGCCTGGCGGTGGCGCCCGGTTTTATCGATGTGCATACCCATTGCGACCTTACCTTTCAGCAGACCGGAAAAAAACGTTACCTGGCGTATGTTATGCCGTCATGGCGGGGGAACTATAATTATATCACTCAGGGGGTCACCACCGTGGTGACGGGGAACTGCGGTTATGGGTATGCCCGCGCCGACGAGTGGCTGGACATTGTAGGGTCGGTGGGTTTCGGCACCAACGTGCTGCATCTGATACCCCACGGCATGATACGGGAAGAGCTGTTCGGGCGGAAGCAGCCGGCCGAACTTTCCAAAGCCGGGCTCGCGGCTCTTATAAAAAGGTTCGAAGAGGAACTGGAGAAAGGCACGGTGGGTTTTTCTTCAGGCCTGGAATACGCCCCCGGCTGCTACGCGTCGACCAGGGAACTGATCGAGCTGGCGAAAACAGTACGGAAAAAGGGAGGACTCTATACAACCCACATGAGGGATGAGTCGGGCAGAAACTACGGCGGCGGAAAAACCGGTATATTTGAATCAGTCAAGGAAGCCATAGAGATCGGCAGAAGGGCCGAGATTCCGGTGCAGATATCGCATCTGAAAATAGCGGCCCCCATACACAACACTCCTCCTGAAAAGGTCATGGAGCTAATTGAAAGGGCCAGGATGGAGGGACTGGACATAACGGCCGACCAGTATCCCTATGACGCCGGATCGACCAGGATCACCATATTGCTTCCGAATGAGTTCGTAACCAGCGACAGCGTTAAAGATGAATTCAAGAACGCCGGGGGCAAAAAGGCGGTGATGAAAGCCATCGAAAAAACATTCGAATGGACGGCTCCCGAGCAGATCCTCATTACCATGTATACCGGCAAAGAAGAGTTCGAGGGGAAGAACCTGAGTCAGATCGCCCGGATACGCGGAAAAGAACCGGCGGAGTGTTTCGCCGATATGGTGTGTTTCGAAAAACAGGCCCCCGTGGGTGTTTTTTTCAGCCAGGACATGAGGGTGGTGAGAAAGTTCATGTCGCGGGAATACGTCATGACCGCCTCGGACGGCTGGACGGTCCCGAAAAACATGACACGTCCCCATCCCCGGACCTACGGGACTTTCACCCGCAAACTGGGACACTTCGTCATGAAAGAAAAGATCATGACCCTCTCCGCGGCGATACGCTCGATGACCTCCCTGCCGGCGGGAAAATTCAGGATTAAAGACCGGGGTACGATCGGGGAGGGACGGTTCGCCGACGTTGTGGTCTTTGATCCATCCAGGGTTGTAGACCGGTCTACCTACATGGACCCCCACCGCTATTCCGAAGGCATACAGTACCTGATGGTAAACGGTATCGTGTCGATCAGTGAAGGAAAAGCAACGGGGAAGCGCGCCGGGCGACCCATCACAAGGGTGTAAGGGGCTGTCCATGGTGCAACGCATGGACTCATCGCTCCGCGGGATAAAGGAAATAAGGCAACTGAAAAAAAGAGCCCCTCTTTACTGGGCGAACACCGCGTACGGCCCGGCGCAGGACGCGCTGCCCTTTCTGGAACTGGACATGGAGGACATAAGAGAAACCGGTGCGCGCCTGGACCGTTTCAAGACCCTGCTGGTCCGTCTCTTTAAAGAGCTGGTGCCGACGGGTGGGTGTATTGAATCACCCCTGGTCCCGGTGCCCCGGATGAAGGAATACCTTTCCCGCCGCCGAGCAAGTATCAATGGAGAACTGTACGTAAAAGCGGACCATCTGCTTCCTGTCGCCGGTTCAGTCAAGGCGAGGGGAGGCATCCACGAGGTGCTGTTCCTTGCCGAGAAAACCGCGGTGCAGGAGGGGCTGCTGCGACTGGAAGACGACCATGCGGTGCTCGTAAAGGAAGAAGCAAGGAAGCTATTCGGTCGTTATACGGTTTCGGTGGGGAGTACGGGGAACCTGGGGCTTGGAATCGGTATTGCGGGGGCGGCCCTGGGGTTTAACACCGTGGTGCATCTTTCGGCGGAAGCACGCGCGTGGAAGAAGGAGCTGTTGAAAACAAAAGGAGTGACCGTGATCGAACACGCTTCCGATTACTCGGCGGCCGTGAAGGCGGGGAGGGAGGCGGCGGCAGGCGACCCCATGACCCATTTTGTCGATGATGAAAGGTCGCCGCTCCTTTTTCTGGGATATGCCGTAGCCGCCATGGAACTTCAACGTCAACTGGATGAACTCGGCGTAACCGTCGATCGAGCGCACCCGCTTTTCGTCTATATCCCCTGCGGAGTGGGAGGCGCCCCCGGGGGCATTACCTTCGGTTTGAAACAGGTGTACGGCGACGCGGTCCACTGCATCTGCGCGGAACCGGTGGAATCTCCCTGCATGCTCCTGGGCATGCTGACCGGTCTGGAGCGGGACATCTCGGTGTACGATATAGGTCTGGAAAATAAAACCATCGCCGACGGACTCGCCGTAAGCCGACCTTCGAGGATCGCGGGCCGTATATTGAAGCACCTGGCGGCGGGTTTCTGCACCGTAACCGACGTTGAACTGCTTTCATCCCTTGCTGCGCTGGGGCGGACCGAGAATATGCGCATTGAACCTTCGGCGGCGGCCGGTTTCAGTGCGCTTGAGCATGTCATATCGTGCGAAGCGCCTCACCGCGTGTTTCTGGGGATGGACCCCCTCTCGGTGAACTCGACCCACATCGTCTGGAGCACCGGCGGGGGCCTGGTCCCCGACGAGGAGTACAGGGCATACACCGCCCGTATCAACGGACGGATTGTATGAAAAATTTATCACTGTTGATTAATTGAACGCTATTTATTTGTTGACGTAAAATCCGCGAAAATCCAAAAATATGCCCCTCATTTGAGAAAAACCGGATGCCGCGGTAACGACCTTTTGATATTCAGGCGCTTTTCCGTGGGTTGTGCCGATTGCAGTAATAGACCGGGAAAAGTTTTACCGGCGCCGCCGTATATACCGTCTGCATCTATAAAGAAAGAAATTTTAACCGTGGAAACATTGAGGAAAGGACTATGAAACGCCTTGTCGCCTATTTTGCGGAACGCTCGCTGATGGTGAATATCTTTACCGTCGGACTGCTCGTGGCCGGATTGATCTTTATTTTCTCGGCGAAACGGGAGGCCTTTCCCAATATCGATTTCGACTGGGTCGTCGTGACCACGATATATCCCGGAGCCACCCCTACTGACGTGGAGAAACATATCACCAAACCGATAGAGGATGAGATCAGGGAGGTCGACGGGCTCAAACAGATATACGGGACCTCCCTGGATTCAAGATCGGTTATCGCCATCCAGCTTGATCCGGACCTGAAAAACAAGGACAAAACGGTAAACGACATCAAGAACGCGGTCGACCGCGTCGACGACCTTCCCGAGGACGCGGAAGATCCCGAGGTGAAAGAGCTCAATACCAAACAGCAGTCGGTTCTTGAGGTTTCGATCCTCGACAGAAAAGAGATAGCAAACGACACCCAGGAATTCGAATTGCGCCGTTACGCCAAGATGCTTGAGGACAGGCTGCTCGAGGTGGAGGGCGTGGCGAAGATCGAAAAGAAAGGATACCGCGACCGGGAGATGATCGTGGAGGTGAAACCTGAACTGCTCGAAGCCTACCACGTGGCCATTAATGAGGTAATAACTGCTCTTTCGAAGAAAAGTATCGATTTTCCCGGGGGTGTGATTAAAAGCAGCACCGGCGAGATCCTGATCCGCACCGTGGGCGAGGTGCAGACCTCGGGCGAAATAGGGAACGTGCTCATACGCGCCAACGATATGGGCAACTGGGTGAAGGTGGGGGACGTCGCGAAAGTGAGCGACTCGTTCGAAGAGGAAAAAATCATCAACAAGACCCGGGGGAAAAAGTCGGTCACCCTCACCATAGTAAAAAAGGAGTCCGCGGACATCATCACCATGGTAAATAGCGTGATGAAGGAAGTGGACAGGTTTAAAAAGATTTTACCGAAAAATTACGACATGTCGATCTATCGCGACCTGTCGTATTATGTAAAACGCCGTCTCAATGTTCTCGTCAGCAACGGGATCATCGGCTTCACCCTGGTGGTCCTTTCACTTTTCTTCACCCTGGGGTGGCGCATCTCGATCGTCACGGCGCTGGGTATACCGACGGCGTTTTTCGCGACTTTCGCCTGGATGGCATGGTATGGTGTGAGCATCAACCTGATGTCGATGTTCGGCCTCATCATGGTGCTGGGAATGCTGGTGGATGACGCCATCGTGGTATCGGAGAACATCTATCGCTACCTTGAAGAGGGCAAACCCGTAAAGGAGGCGGTTGTAACCGGCACGACCGAAGTCATTTTGCCCGTCGCGGGCACCATCCTCACCACCATCGTGGCGTTCCTTCCCCTGATTTTCATGAAGGGCATTATGGGAAAATTCATGTGGACGCTGCCGGCGGTTGTTATCGTGGCGCTCCTCGCCTCGTGGATGGAATGCATGTTCATACTGCCGTCCCATATAAAGGACATAGAGCGCATGAGGAGCGAACATCATGCCAATCAGCCGAAGGAAGGCAGGCTGTTCGCGTTCTTCAAGGACAGATATAGAAGGATCGTCGGTAAAATACTGCGCAACCGCTACAAGGCACTGGCGTTAATTACACTCTTCTTTTTCGGCTCTATTGTTTTCGCCACCATGAGCGTTAAGTTCATCCTTTTCCCGCAGGGCGGCGTTGAAATAGCGGTGGCCAAGGCAGAAGCGCCCACCGGCACGACGGTGCAGCAGATGAGCCGTAAACTCGGCCGCATTGAAGAAGTGATCGCGAAACTCCCCTCCACCGAACTGGACACCTTCGTCTCCAGCGCCGGCATAATGCAGGAAGAAGTGAACGATCCCAACACCAAACGCGGATCGAATTACGGCATCGTGATGATCTACATGACACCCGAGCAGAACCGCAAACGAAAGGCCGACGCGATCATCGACCAGGTGCGGCAGGGATGCAAACCGTTTCTGAATGAGTTCACCAAACTGGAGTTCACCCTGGCCAGGACCGGACCCCCTGTAGGGAAGGCCATTAATGTCACGATAAAGGGGGATGATTTCGACGTTTTAAAGAAAATTTCCGATGAATACAAGAACTATCTTAAAACAATAAACGGCCTAAAGGACATAAAAGACGATTTCGAGGCGAAGAAGGACGAGGTACGGGTCATTGTGGATGAAAGGACCGCCGCGATCGCCGGCATTACGGTGTTCGACGTGGCCTCCACGGTGCGTACCTGTTTCGAGGGAACCGTGGCAACCAGTATAAAGAAGACCGACGAGGAGATCGATATCCGTGTAAGGTTCCCCGAAGCGCTGCGCAACCGGATCGAGAGCCTCAAGAGCGTCAAGGTGGCCAACCGTATGGGGAACCTGATCCCCATAACCAGGGTCGCGCGCTTTGAGTTGACCAAGGGGCTTTCCACCATAAGCCGCAAGGACTGGCGCCGGGTGGTGAACGTCACCGCCGACATCGATGAGCACGCCAAAGACGTCACCTCGGTCGCGGTAAACCGCATGCTCATGAAAAAGTTCGACGGCATGGAAGAGCGGTACCGCGGATATACCATCAGTTATGAAGGGGAGTTCAAGGACACGCAGGAGTCGGTGGAAGACCTGATGAAATCATTTCTCATCGCGTTCCTGGCCATATATATCATACTGGTGGCACTGTTCCGTTCGCTGGTGCATCCCCTCATCATTGTCATGGTGATACCCATGACGCTGATCGGGGTGATCTGGACGTTCTTTTTTCACGGCCTCCCTATTTCTTTCCTGGCTCTTATGGGGGTCGTGGGGCTTGCAGGCGTCGTCGTCAATGACTCCATCGTGCTGGTGGACTTTATCCAGAAACTCCGTCTGCAGGGCCTCGCGCCTTTTGAGTCCTGCGTCGAGGGAGGTGCGTTGAGGCTTCGACCGATATTCCTTACCACCATCACCACGGTGCTGGGCCTGCTCCCTACCGCCTACGGTATAGGAGGATATGATCCCTTCCTCAAGCCCATGGCCCTGTCACTGGGATGGGGGCTTGCCTTCGGGACCACCATTACCCTGATAGGTACCCCCTTGCTGTACATGATGCTCTCGGATATACGGCGTCTGTTCTATAAACAGGACTACCAGGAGAAGGCGCGGGAAGAAGTATCGCTGACCGCCATCAAGGAAATCGAGACCGAGATCGAGAGCAAGGTGAAAGAAGACCTGGTGGCGCAGCTCAAGAAGGAGATCTGCAGCGAGGTTGAGCAGACCGTCCGCCGCCAGGTGTGGGAAGAGTACGGAAGGGCCGAGAAGGACCTCAAACGAAAACAACCTAAACAATCGGCGGTCCGCACGAAGGAGAAGAAATAATCCCCGGGGAACGTGGAAAGTCTCCTCCCCGGTATTGCCGGGGGCGGGAAAAACCGTAAACGAAAAATCCGTATACATCAGTACACGGATTTTTTATTTGGATGAACTTTATCTTGACAATTATCGTATATTTACGATAATAGATCAAATGGCACTGAACAAGAAAAATGAATTCGATGATGCTGATGTTACCGTTGCCGGGTTCGCAAAGGCGCTGTCACATCCCGCAAGAATCGCGATTCTGCGTACGCTTGCCGAGAAGAAGACCTGCATCTGCGGCGAGATCGTCGAGGTAATGCCCCTGGCCCAGTCCACCGTTTCGCAGCATCTCAAGGAACTAAAAGATGCGGGGCTTATCGCGGGCGAGATCGATGGAACGAGATCGTGCTATTGTATCGACAGGAAAAAACTGGAGGCGCTGTACCGGCTCTTCAGGAATTTTATTGATGAAATCGAATGAACTGGAACACAACGGCCGGCGCCTTACGGAGGAGATTACAATGAAAGAACTGAAAGTGGTGTCGAATTCCACTTCAGCGAAAAACGATGCTTCCCATGAGAGAAAACCCGCTGTATGCTGTGGGGGTGCTCCAGTACCGCCGGTTGACGCAACGGCCTGCGGCTGTGGAGGTTCGATCTCAGGGATGAATAAATCGCTAGGGCTTAAGACAGAAGGGAAGACCGTCACACCGGCAGGAGATGTCCCGGTGGTGTCTGCGGAGTGGACCTGGCGTGAACGGTTTGGCCGCGTACGTTGCAGAACCGGAGGCTTCAGGATGAACTATACGGTTGCACCGGGCCTGTATGCCGTCGGCAGTCCCGGCAGGGATTCGGAGGTACTGGTGAGCGCCAATTACAGGCTCAGCTTCGACCTGCTGCGGCGCGAACTCAAGGGAATCGATGCCTGGATACTGGTGCTGGACACCAGGGGGATCAACGTATGGTGCGCGGCCGGAAAAGGCACTTTCGGGACCGATGAACTGGTTTCAAGGGTGGAATCGAGCGGCATTGCCGGGGTGGTTTCCCACCGGCGGCTGATCGTTCCCCAACTGGGCGCTCCCGGGGTGAATGCGTACGAAGTGGAGAAAAAAACAGGATTCAGGGTGTATTTCGGGCCTGTACGCGCCGCCGATATTCCAGAATACCTGAAAAACGGCAGAAAAAAAACAGCGTTGATGAGCACCGTTACCTTCAGGTTCACGGAGAGGCTGGAGCTGACGCCGCTGGAACTGTTTCCCGCATTGCGGTTTTTTGCGCCCGCGGCCCTGGCGACGATGGTACTGATGGGAATCGAGCGTAACGGCATTATGTTCGGCAGCGTCGCGGCATACGGATTGCCCGTCACGGCGATCATGTTGGCAGGTGTCATATCCGGTGCGCTGCTGACACCGCTCCTCCTTCCCCTGTTGCCGGTGCGGTCTTTCGCTCTCAAGGGCCTGATTGTCGGCATTATGCTCGCAGCCGTGCTGCAGCAGGCGTTCGGGTTTATTAACAAGGGGGGATGGACGATTGCGGCATTTGCATGGACCTTTCTTCCGCTGGTGTCCTCTTACCTGTCACTGCAGTTTACCGGCGCGACGGTTTTCACGGGAATGTCGGGAGTGAAAAAGGAAATCAGGTACGGAATGCCGCTGTTTATCGCCGGGGCGGTACTTGCGGTAGTGCTTGTGGTCGTCCATAAACTTTACCTGTGGGGGATTGCATGAAGTATCTTAAAGACGTCGTTACCCTTGCGTACTCATCGGAAAAATGTACCGCCTGCGGCAGGTGCGTGGAGGTGTGTCCGCGGAAGGTTTTCACCCTCAGTAACGGAAAGGCGGTGCTTGCCGACAGGGACAGCTGTATCGAATGCGGCGCCTGCGCCCTGAACTGCCGTTTCGGCGCGATTACAGTCTCATCGGGTGTGGGCTGCGCCGCGGCGATCATAAGTTCAATGAGATCGGGCGGTCCCCCCGTTTGCGGGTGTTCCGGCCAGGAGAATACCTGTTGTTGACTTTCCCCGCCTGATTGCCTTCGCGTCCCCTCTTTCCACGGGATTTTCCTCCGGCTTTGCCGCAACGTTATCCGCAGCCGCACGGCCCCGATGATATGCCGTTACGGTATGCGTACCCCGCAATTCCCGTGAAAATTTCCCTCACTTGACCTGGGTCAAGGCGCGTTTCCATGGGATGTGCTATTTTCAGAATACAAATCATTTATATGGAGGAACTGTGAATGGGCATGTTCTGTTACCAGTGTCAGGAAACGGCCAAAAACACCGGCTGCACTATGCGAGGGGTGTGCGGCAAGCAGGAAGATACGTCGAACCTGATGGACCTGTTGATTTACCTGTTAAAGGGAATTTCGGTCTATGGGGAAAAGTCATGGGAGCGGGGGAATGATGAGTCGTCAGCGGGACTTTTTATCGCGCGTTGCCTCTTCGCCACCATTACCAACGCCAACTTCGATAACGCGCGGATTACCGCACTTATAAAAGAAGCATTGACCGTGCGGGAAGAGGTTAAAAAACGCGGCGGTATCATCGTTTACAACACCCTGCCCGATTGCGCGGTATGGTATCCCGTTCATGATGATGAATTGGCCGGAAAAGCGGCCACGGTGGGCATACCGGCCGATGATAACGAGGATGTGCGCTCCCTCCGCCAGATGCTCATTCTGGGACTCAAGGGCATCGCGGCCTATGCGGACCATGCGGCCATACTGGGATACGAGGACCGGGACATATACCGTTTCATCATGGAAGGTCTGGCCTCGACCGTGAAAAAGCTGCCGGTTGAGGAAATGATCACAATGGTGATGAAGACAGGCGACTGCGCCGTCAGAACCATGGCGCTGCTGGACCGTGCGCACACCTCGACGTATGGCAATCCCGGTGTTACGAAGGTCCCGCTGGGCGTGAGGAACAACCCGGGGATACTGGTATCGGGACATGACCTCAAGGACATGGAGGAGTTGCTGAAGCAGACGGAGGGCTCCGGCGTGGACGTCTATACCCACGGCGAAATGCTGCCGGCGCACTACTATCCTGCATTTAAAAAATACGGACATCTCGCCGGCAATTACGGCGGTTCATGGTGGAAACAGAAGGAGGAGTTCGCCTCGTTCAACGGCCCCGTACTCATGACCACCAACTGCATCGTTCCCCCGGGGGACTCCTGCCGGGACCGGATTTACACCACCGGGATGGCGGGGTACCCGGGCATAACGCATATCGCCGACCGGGAACTGGGCGGGAGGAAGGATTTTTCCGAAATCATCGCCCTGGCGAAAAAATGCGCTCCGCCGTCGGAGATTGAATCAGGCGAAATAACCGGAGGGTTCGCCCACCACCAGGTGGGACTTTTAGCCGACAAAGTGGTTGAGGGGGTGAAGAACGGGAACATTAAACGGTTCGTGGTCATGGGGGGCTGCGACGGAAGGATGAAGTCGCGCGATTACTATACCGAGGTTGCGAAAAACCTGCCCGCCGACACCATCATCCTGACCGCCGGTTGCGCCAAGTATCGTTACAATAAACTGCCCCTGGGTGATATCGGCGGCATACCCCGGGTGCTGGACGCCGGCCAGTGCAACGATTCCTATTCCCTGGTCATGACAGCGATTAAGCTCAGGGAGGCTTTCGGGCTGGAAGACATCAATGAACTGCCGGTATCATACGATATCGCGTGGTATGAACAGAAAGCGGTGGAGGTACTGCTGGCCCTGCTTTCCCTGGGGGTCAAGGGTATCCGTCTGGGGCCGACGCTGCCCGCCTTCGTCTCACCGGGGGTATTGAAGGTGCTGGTGGAGAAATTCGACATCAAACCCTCCGGCAACGCCGCCGATGACGTGCGTTTGATGATGGAAGGAAAGTAGACCGGACGCGTCGGGTGATGAGCCCGGCTAGTTTCAAAGGAGGAACCATAATGATAAGAAAGATAATCAGGATTGATAAAGAGAAATGCGACGGATGCGGCAACTGCATTCCCGACTGTCCCGAGGGGGCGCTGCAGATCATCAACGGGAAGGCCCGCCTGGTAAGCGACCTGTTCTGCGACGGCCTGGGTGCCTGTATGGGAGGCTGCCCCCGGGGAGCCATAGAAATCGAGGAACGGGAGGCCGAGCCCTATGATGAGAGGAGGGTGATGGAATACATTATCCCCCAGGGTCATGACGTCATCACGGCGCACCTGCACCACCTGAAGGAGCACGGGGAGACGGGTTTACTCTGCCAGGCCATAGAGGTGCTCGACGAGAAGGGCATTCCCGTTCCCGAACCTCTCAGGAAGCACGTTGCCCTGCCGGTAATGGCCTGCGGCTGTCCCGGTTCCATGGAGGTGGACATGAGGGACCGCCGGGAAGCGGTGAAGGAGCCACATGAGGTTTTTTCGCAGCATTCGGAACTGCGGCAGTGGCCCGTGCAGCTGAAGCTTGTGAACCCGGGAGCGTCGTATTTCGATAAGGCCGATTTACTCATTACCGCCGACTGCGTACCGGTGGCCTTAGGCGATTTCCAGCAAAAGTTCCTGAAAGGCAGGACCGTCATCATGTTTTGCCCGAAACTGGACCCTTATGTGGAAGAGTATATCGACAAACTTGCGGCTGTATTCTCGGAGCACGAGATCAGGTCAGTCACCGTACTTCGCATGGAGGTCCCCTGCTGCGGGGGCACCGGTGGGGTGGTCCGCCAGGCCATGCGGAAAGCGGGCAAAGATCTTGAAGTCATGGAATATACGGTCGGCATCAAGGGCGAACTTTTATAACGGCCGAAAAATATTTCTTGATCAAACCCGTGCCGGTGGAATTACTGATATACTGTGACGGGTCGGTGTATCGACCGTTAAAGTAATCCTGGGCGGGAGGAATTTCGGCATGCGTGGATCTCGGCTGTATTCGATAACGGCGATGCTCGTCGTAATGACGGTGTTGGCCACGGGGGCCGCGCATGCGAAGCTGAATAACGATATCAAAACCGATATACGCCGTTACTGCCGCGGCAAGATCGTTAACATCGAAAAGAGTTCGATAGAGGGTGAATCTTCCCGTAAACTGGTTGAGACCAGGATACACCTGCTGATACTGGACGGGGAGCTCAAGGGTCAGCACAGGACCGCCGTCTTCAAGGGCGAGGATGATATGCCGGGGGAGATGCGGTACCGTGTGGGTGAAAAGGTATTTGTCGGAATATCGGCCGGCCCGATGGAAGACAGTGCGGGCAGTATTTCTCTTTACGATAAGGACAACTCATGGGGTATAATAATAATGTCGGTACTGCTCCTGTCAGTGGTTGTCGGAATCGGACGGATAAAGGGGTTTTTCGCCCTGATCTCGCTCATCGTTACCGTACTGCTGCTGTTTTTCGTACTCATACCGCTTACCCTTAAGGGATACCCGCCTCTGCCCATTACGGTAATAATTTCAATTGTTTCGGTTTTAATCACTCTCCCCGTAATAGCGGGTCTGCAGCTTAAGACCCTGGCCGCCGTCATGGGCGCTTCGGCGGGGATTGTGCTGTCATCATTACTGGCGCTGGTCTTCGGATGGACGCTGCATCTTTCAGGACTGGTAACGAATGAAATGCTTACGGTGTTTTACGCCTCCGATGTGGCGATCGACCTGAGAGGGCTCGCCCTTTCGGGTATGATCATAGCGGCACTGGGCGCCGTTATGGATGTCTGTATTTCCATGGCTTCCTCAACGGCGGAAATTTACGCCGCCAACCCCGGGATATCCCGGAAAGAGGCTTTCCGCTCGGTCCTTACCATCGGGACCGATATTATGGGATCCATGGTCAACACCCTCATACTCGCCTACGTGGGAAGCTCGCTCTCGCTAATTCTGCTGATATCAATGCGTTTCACCCCGGACATGCCGCTGTGGATGGTGTTCAACTATAACCCGGTGCTCAGCGAAATAGTGAAATCGGTGGTGGGCAGTGTCGGCATGTTCTCGTGTATCCCGCTGACCGCGCTCATTGCCGTGCGGCTTTATTCCAGAAGAAACGCTTACATTCGCTGAAGACAAAAAAAGTATTTTTTTGATTGACATTATTTTTAGTAATGTTAGAGTAGTCTAACTATGATAGTCGGTTATAAGCTGTGTGGTTTTCAAAGATAAAGTTGCACAGGGCGAAGACCTTTCTGGCGCTGATGTTGCTGGCGACCTCGGTTCTCACTCTGGGACTGCCGAAGGAGTTTTTCGATCCCCACGTGGGTATCGATTACGATATATTCTGCAAGTCGCTGTACTCGGTCGGACTGGAGACCCAGGAGCCCGAAAGTCTTTTTACCAGCCGGTATTTTTCCTCTGCACTGGGCAGGGTCAATGAATATATTTTTTGTGAATACACCACCGCCTCTAACATCTTAACCCGCGCACCTCCTGAATAATAACAATCATTCAATTATATCCATGGCCGCCGGTTCGATACGGCAGGTATGGGTACGCCCTGTGCAACAGGATGCAGGTTGAACTCTAAATGTTCTGTATAATCTGCGTCGCGCTGTGATTATAAAAACTATAAAGAGTACCGGAGTCGAATAATGTATGAATACATTCATGATATAATGCAGAAAGGCGGTCCTTTGATGTGGCCGATACTGTTCTGCGCCCTGGCGGCGGTTTCCCTTGTGGTGGAACGCATCCTCTATTTTTATTTTACCGGTGTCAAGTACGCCGAATTCAGGGAGTTCCTCGTTCAGGCGATAAAGCGCTGTAACTTTGACATGGACGTCGACAATATGCCGGGTTCAGGAACGCCGAATGCCGTTACAAACCATAAAATCTATAAATGGATCACGCGCCAGCAGTGGAGCAGGAGTCCCTATGTGCGGCTCTTCAACGTGTATGGTGAATATCTTAACCGTGGTGAACGCGCCCGGGAAGAAGCGCTGAAAAGAGCCGGGTCCGAGGCGATAGAGCACATGGAGCGTTATCTGCGCGGGCTTTCCGCCATTGCCCACATATCCCCCCTGCTGGGGCTGCTGGGTACCGTCACCGGCATCATCAGCGCATTCGCCGTTATTGCGGGTATGGGCGGGCAGGTGGACGTTTCATCGCTGGCCGGCGGCATATGGGAGGCCCTCATCACCACGGTGGCAGGGCTTTCAGTGGCGATTCCCGCGCAACTGGCCTATATATTTTTCGAGAAAAAGGTCTCCGAACGTGTGAGCCGCATGAGCTATACCATCAGCCATCTGGATGAAGCATGTTTAGGTTCAGTTAAAACCGGGGAAACCGGTTGTCTCGCCGGCGCATCACGGCCCGCTTTTAATTACCGTGAACGGGCGGAAGAGGAGGCGGTTTGAATGGAATTCATTCGAAGTAAAAGACAGCAGCCCCATATCGAAATAACGCCGCTGGTGGACATAATCTTCCAGTTGCTGATCTTCTTCATGCTGTCATCCAACTTCATCGCACCCATGCTGAAAATGGAACTTCCTAAAGCCCTGTTCAGGGAAAAACTGGAGAAGGTGGACCTGGTGGTCACGGTGAGCTCCGAAGGGGACATTTACGTGAACAAGGACAGGGTTCCCGCCGAAGAACTGGGTCAGGTATTGAAGGAGAAGATGGCGAAGCTTGAAAAATATGACGTCATCTTCAAGGGTGATGTTTCCATGAGTTACGGCCTCTTTGTGG
This sequence comes from uncultured Leptospirales bacterium, assembly GCA_964624235.1. Taxonomy (GTDB): domain Bacteria; phylum Spirochaetota; class UBA4802; order UBA4802; family UBA5368; genus CAZUXY01. The sequence goes on from CAZUXY010000058.1 coordinate 20,084, forward strand.
AAATCCTCGATACCGCCAAGCTGGCCGGGGCCACCGGTTTCTCGGTGGAACATGCGAAGAAGGGCAGGTAGCCATGAACATGGGATCCCTGCGATGGGAACGCCGTCTTGACCGGCTTCTGGTACGGATCGAAGAGGGACGCGCGCTTCCCTTTATTGTCACGCTGATACTCCTGGTGCTGGCCGCCGCGGTTCTGATCACGGGCGCCTTCGTGATCAAAACAGAACGTACGGTGGTCTATCAGGCGGGAGAAACGCCCCGTTATCATGTGCGCAAGGTCTCTGAAATGCCGAAGGAGATAGAGAAGGAAGAGGCCGGAAAAGAGGCGGCCGATGACACCCTGAGCGTGGAGGATATACGGCATCGGTACGTGCAGTATGTGGTGTCCAGGATCGAACAGCACAAACTTTATCCGCTCGATGATCAGAAACGCGGTCATGAGGGTACGGTAGTCGTGAGGATACACATGGCCAGGAACGGCATGGTGAACAAAGTCGGCATTCTGCAGCCGGGACGTTATCCCAGCCTGACCGATGCCGCGATAAGCAGCATACGCCGGGCGGTTCCTTTTCAGCCGTTTCCCCGGAAACTGCCCGATGAAACCCTGGTTTTAAGAGTGGAGATCCGCTTTACTTTAAGGTAGCGAAATAAACGTTATGTTGATTTACCGAAGAAAGCACATCAGAGTACTGGCCATGGCCGTGATCGCGGTCTCATGGCTGACGTTCTCGCTGCCGAAGGAGTTTTTCGATCCCCATCCGGGAATAAGAACTGATATATTCTGTAAAACTCTCACCTTCCTGGGGGCGGAGGTTCCCGGTGAGCCGGGTGTGTTCCTGGGAGGTCCGGTGTTCGAGAAGCGGCAGGGAGATTCGCTCCCCGGCATGAGGTGTGAAACTTCCGCGGTCTCCAACGCCATCCGCGCCCCGCCGTATGACTTCGCCGCGTAACCGCACAATACATACGTATCTTGTTTTTTTCTCATCCAATGCCGTGCCGGACAGGTGGAAGGCATGGATGTGTGGTGACTTGATTTTTCATACGGAGGATTTATGAATAAGAAAATTTTACAGGGGATGTGTTGCGCCATGGCGTTTTGTTTGGTAACGGGCCCCGACAGCGGCCGGCTGTCGGCCTTTGAGGTCGATACCGTTGCCGATGTCAAAGAAGATAAAAAAGAAGAAAAAACCGAAGAATCCCGTATCGTCGTAACGGGTACCAGAACCAGGAAACTTATGAAGGAAGCTCCGGTCAAGACCGAGGTGGTGGACCGCGCAAGGATGGAAGCGAAGGGGGCCGGTACGCTTTTCGACGCGCTGAACGCCGAGCTGGGGCTTTTGTCGGACAACCAGTGCCAGAACTGCGGGGCCAATACAATCAGCATGAACGGCCTCGAGGGGAACTATACCCAGTTTCTTTTCAACGGGCTGCCTGTGGTTTCATCGCTCGCGGGAGTGTATTTCATGCAGCAGTTTCCCACCGAGCTGGTGGAACGCATCGAAGTGGTGAGGGGCGGGGGGTCGGCCCTGTACGGAGGCGGCGCCATAGGCGGGGTGATCAACATCATCACGAAAAAACCGGTCACCAACGAGGCCAACATCACGTATAAACATGAGTTTATCAAAGGTGATGAGGCCGCCGCCCATCTGATGTCCGGCTACGCGTCGGTGGTATCCAGAAACGGCAAGGCCGGTATCGCACTTTACGGTTCAAAATCGGAACGCGGAGAGTGGGACGCGAACGGGGACAATTATTCCGACCTTTCCCGCACCGTGAGCAAAACCTTCGGCGCCAGCGGATACCTGACGATCATGAAGAACATGGAGTTGGTCTATAACCTCTATACACTTTATGAAGACCGCAAGGGCGGCAATAACCTGGACAAGGAAGCCTTTCAATCCAACATTCGTGAAGAGGCGAAGACCAACCGTGACGCCGGCGATTTCAAGTTGGAGCACAAGGTGTCCGACATGTTCGAATATACGGTCTTCGGCGCCTTCGCGTACACCAAGCGCCATACCTACTACGGCCCGGCCGCCGATCCGTCGGATCCCCTGAACCTGCCCGACAATGTGACCCTGTACGGCAAAACCGATAATCCCTATTATGTAACGGGTTTCAACGCCAACATCCGGCCGATAAAAGGCCACACTATAACTTTCGGCTATGAGTATACCAGCGATAAAATAGACGACGAGAACCCCGGCATGGGACGTCAGGTGGAAGAGATTTACCGGAACCACGGAGCCCTGGTGCAGTATGACTGGGACCTTAAGCTGTTGGACATAATCGCCGGCGTGCGCGCCGACAAGCACAGCGAGCTTGACGATATGGTGATAAGCCCCAGGGCCAGTGCTGTTTTCAGGCTGGGTGAGCGCGTAAGGCTGCGAGGTACCGTGGCTTCCGGATTCAAGGCGCCCCAGGTGTTCGACGAAGACTTCCATATCGAGGTGGCCCTGGCCAGCGGTTCCGGGCACAACCAGGTGATCATCAACAGTGATGATATCAAGGAAGAACGCTCGTGGTCGTATTCCGGCGATATCGCCGTTGACCTCCGTTTCGGGAACATCCTGCTGGACCTGGGACTGGGCGGTTTTTACACCACCATCAAGGACAAGATGGAAGTTGATTACACAGCTCCTTCATATACGGTGGGTAATATAGACTATTTCTTGAGGGACAATGTATCAGGAACATCGAAGATCGCCGGCGCCAACGCGGAACTCGGTGTTTCCATCGGCAGGCTGATTAAGTGGTCCTCGGGATTCACCTGGGTGTCCACGGCAAAGCTGCCGGAGGAACAGGTGTTCGAAAACGGGAGCACCAAAGACATACTCCGGGTCCCGAAGACCTCCGGTTTCAGCATGTTGCAGTTCTTTTATAAGACCCTTACCGCATCTCTGTCTCTGCAGCACATAGGGAAACAGAAGCTGGAGCACGACACCGGCCTTCCCAACCTGCTGCTCGAGGAGACCGATCCCTTCTGGGTGCTGAACGCGAGGATCCAGTACCGGTGGAACATTGACGGCTCACGATACGCCGAAATTTTCGCCGGGATCGACAATATCACCGACGCCTACCAGGAGGACCTGGATAAAGGCGACACGAGGGATGCCGGGTATATCTACGGCCCCATCAAACCGCGGACATACTATTGCGGTCTGAAAATGGGCATTTAACGCATAGGACAGTCTACACCCTTTATTCGACTCTGATTTCACACATGCGCCTCCCCTGTTTGGGGAGGTATTTTTTTATTCAGACCGCCGGTGTACGGGTCCGGCGTTCTTTGTACGTGCAGCGTCGCTTTTTTTACGATAACCGGCTGGAATAGAGAACAATGCCCCGTCTATGGTTTTTTCCTGTAATGTGGATATCTCGAAGTAAAAATCCAGACGTTCCAGGTTCGCTTTTATTTTACAAGGGCAGTATCCCTCTTTAATAACCATTGCGACGGCCCGGTAGATGAATTTCGCGTCAGCTTCCCTGATATTCTGTGCCAGCGGGATGTTTTTCAGCGGCGGCAGGTGGCGGTTCTGGACCCAAATATGTACGCGTCTGTCCTGTTCCGAAATGATCCATTCTTCACAGTCGACTCCCGCCACGACCCCTCCGCTTCCCTTTTTTTCCAGGCGTAGCCCGGTGTGGTTCCCGGCGTCGGGTCTCTTTGGAATGGTGATTTCCATGTAGGTTTTCTCGCCGGCGGAGATTACCAGGAGTTTCTGTGTCGCGGCATTTATGATGGAGTACCTGGCTTTCGAGGGATCCCCGCCCCGCGGGTCTATTCTGATCATGTTCCCCTTCACGTACATGGTCGCCCTGCTGGTAATGCCGTTTCTGGTCGCAGAAATATCAACCGTTCCTTCGAAGGTACGTGCGTGCGCTGCCGTTACCGTCACCAGAATCATGCACAGGCAAACTGTGTATCGCTGCAGGGTGATCTTGATCCTTGATCGCGGGTGTGGTTCGGATTGGACGGTGTTCATTGTTTTCTCCTTTTTAATGTCATTACCGCCGCCCACAGATAGAGACCCGCGAAGGCGGCCAGCGCGCAGACATTGAGGTATACCTTCTCCATCCCCCATCCCCGTATCATAATGGAGCGGCAGGCGTCGATCGCCCAGTAAGGGGGGATAAGGTACGAAAGGGGCCTGAGGGCCAGGGGGATCGCCTCTACAGGCCAGAATATCCCGGCCAGCAGGAAGGACGGCAGTACGATGAGAGGCACCATCTGCACGGCCTGCAGTTCATTGGACGCGAGTGTGGAAAGCAGAATGCCGAGACTCAGGCTCACCACGCACAACAGGGCGATTATAAAGAAGGCGGTGATGATATTACCGACGATCATGACCCTGAATGCCGCCGTTGCCACCCCGAGCAGGAGCAGCGCCTGTACGGTACCGATGACGCTGAAGGCGACGGCGTAACCGGCCACCACCTCGCTTTCCCGCAGGGGTGTGGAGAGGAGGCGGTCCAGCGTGCCGCTTCGTTTCTCGGCGACGAATGAGAGTATGGTGAGCAGGGCGGTTAGCATGAAGCCCGCGAAACCCATGACCCCCGGGACGAAGAAGTCCATAAAACGCGCCCCTTTGCCGTACACGGGGTCATTGGTGTCGACGGCTACCGGGAGCTTTCGGCCGCCGGCCTCCATGGTTTTCACTGCCGCGTCCATAAAGGTTTTCGTCACCGCGGCGGCGACGTTGAATATGGTCTGGTCGAGTCGTATTCTGATCTTCGTCGACACGCCGAGTGACGGGTCTTCCATGCCCAGATACACCTCTTCGGTGAATTTTTCGGGGAACACGATTACGGCTGACAGTTTCCCGTCTTTGACCATCGCCACCGCTTTTTCCTCGCCGTTCACGGGCACGATATCCAGTATGTTCCTGTCGATGTTGGAAAGGATCTGTTCCGGGATGGAAATATTTTCCATAAGAGGGACCTCGATGCCTGAATCAAGGTTTACCACTCCCACCTTCACGTGGCGCACCTCGCCGCTGAAGGCCAGGCCGAATACGAACATGGCCACGACGGGACCCAGGAGGATAAGGGCAACGGTCCTGGGGTCGTGACGCAGCCCCAGGGCAATGCGGCGGGAAATGGAAAGGGCCCTTCTAATCTTCACCCCGACCTCCTTCGCGCGCGTATTTCAGAAAGGCGTCCTCCAGCGATACGGTACCTGTCGAGGCGGTAAGTGCGGAGGGGTCCCCCTCGGCGATAAGGCGCCCCAGCCGCATAAGGCCCACGGTGGCGCAGCGGGAGGCTTCATCCATGTAATGCGTGGTGATAAGAATGGTAACACCCTGCCGGTTCATCGTTTCAAAGTAGTTCCAGAAAGAGAGTTTCAGCTCGGGGTCTACACCCACCGTGGGTTCGTCGAGGAAGAGCAGTTCGGGACGGTGGACCATGGCGCAGGCCAGGGAAACCCGTCGTTTCATGCCGCCGCTGAGGGTACCCACGAGGGAGTCACGGCGTTGTGCAAGGTCCACCAGGTCAAGTAGTTCGTTCGTACGACTCTCTATACCGGTTTTTTCGAGATCATACATCTCGCCGAAAAGACGCAGGCTCTGAGCCACCGTAAGGTCGGGATAGAGGGCGATTTCCTGCGGCATATATCCAGTGCGGTAACGTACCGAACGGTCGGAAAGTCCTCTACCAAGGATACGTACCTCTCCCCTGTCGCAGCCGGTCAGTCCGCAAAGTATGCGGATCGCGGTGGTTTTACCCGCGCCGTTCGGGCCCAGCAGCCCGTAGGTAATTCCACGCTCCACCCGAAGGTCCAGGCTGTCCAGGGCGGTAACGCCGCCGAAACGCTTTACTATGCCGTTCAACTCAAGGGCGGGAGATGGTTCTTCAGGTATTGTTCCCATGGAATGTAAACCCGCAAATACTTATACAGTCGCATGATCCGTCAGTCAGCAATAATGCGCGGACAGATGCAATTGATCAAGAAATAATTTAATGGCCTGCAGGGTAAAACCCGGTTTTGAAATATTGAAACGGACAGTGTAAATGAAAGTTCTCTCACGGCGAAAAAAAATTGCCGTGTTTATTAAAGAGAACAAAGATATTAGAGGTCGCGGTGATTACAGTGGAAATTGACATACTTGATGTGTGCCGTGTGTCGGTCGCCCTGGGTGTTCAGGGAGCGGGTAATTACACCTGCAGTCCCGTTCGTATGGCAGTGTTTTTCTTCGCTTTAGGGACCTGCTCCTGTACATCCTCCCGCACGACACGTTCATGTTCGTCGAGTGCACAGCAGTGCGACGGGATGCTCATCAGGTTATCGAATTCGTTTTTTTCTGTAAAATGTATCCATCCCCGTTTGATATTCTGTAATATATCTTTCTTCGGCTCGCCGCCGAGCTTTCTGACGGCATTCTCGATCTGAAGTAGATTTGTTTCCATAAGATCGTAACTCAGATCAAGTACACCGTTACCGTCATAACGGACTTCGCTGATCCCCGGCATGTCGGCCAGGTCCCTGCCGATCGTAACCGGCGGAACCGCGCCGTTTAGACCGGTG
>CAZUXY010000059.1:0-26371 GCA_964624235.1 uncultured Leptospirales bacterium
CGATAACCCTTACCACTTTCGGCAGGTCCTTATTCCCTCCACTGTACACTGCATTAAGGATATTGGTGGTCAAGCCGGACCCGAATAAAAAACAATAGCGTTCACCAATTCTCATCGTATACCGGGTACAGTACTCAAAAGTGTCACCTCTTTTTAATGATTTTATAAATCTTTTTAGAATATCATATCCGTTACCCCTGTTTCCAACAGTACCTGAGATATTATTCATGGTGCCGTCTTTAAGAATTACTATTGCCGGCAGTGGTTTTTTCCTGTAGATATTAATAAATTGCGTCAATACCTGGTGGATAGTCCCGTCTCCCCCTGATATGATAAGAAATGAGATGTTCCTGTTCATGCAATTTGTAGATACGGATTGTAATTCATCAATACTTTCCGTGCTCTTCACTTCAATAAAGTCTGAACCTATATTTTTGAAGATCTCGATTGAGTCCAGACACATCTTTTTGTTTCTTTTTGAAAAGGGATTAACAATAATGGGGATTTTCGTCATCTCTGCCGTAACTCCGATTCATCAAATTCATAATATGAGGTGAAGGTTCACTGATCTGTTGCCGGCATATTGCTGATATCATTATTTTACATGTATAGGGATTTAAGATGTGCAATAAAAATACTTGTTTGAAAATATTTCAAGAACTTCTCATGTTTTTTCAAAGTACAAATTTTTTCAGGTATTGTTGTTTTAATGAAAAATATTTTACCACTGGTTTTTTATTTGCATATCAATAACCGTTCAATTAGATGTTGTATGGTTGCTCTAATAATCTTTATTCTTATGTTGCAATTATGCTGCCAATCGATGCACATACAAAACTATATTGTGTCTTCGGGAATCCCACACGGCATTCTCTTTCACCCAGAATGCATAATGCAGCTTTCCAGCATTTCAATTTAAACGCGGTATACCTCGCCTTTGAGCCGGTCTCAATCGAGGGTGCCATACACGCAATGCGTAGCCTGCCGATAAACGGGGCCAGCATCACTATTCCTTACAAGACTGAAATATTACGATTAATAGACACAATTAGTCCCCTCGCGGAAAAAATCGGTTCGGTCAACACGTTACACAACTCCAATGGGGTAATTTCAGGAGATTGCACAGACGGTTACGGTGCACTTCTCTGTTTCACCGGCAGAGGAATAAGTATAAAGAACAAGTATGTTCTTATCATCGGGAACGGTGGATCAGCACGCGCCATTGCTTATACTTTGCTGCATGAAGGCGCCCGCGTAATTATAGCAGGAAGGAATTTGAACAGAATCAACCGGCTGGTTAATGATATAAAGCTCCATTATAACGATGCTTCATCAATTTTGATTCCCGACTTGACTGCTGATTTTTTTTCTCAAATCGATATAATTATTAATACCACACCGGTTGGAATGTCGCCCGATATCGATTCAGTTCCTATTCAACCCGGTTTTTTATCATCTCGCCATTGCGTTATGGATATTGTATATTCCCCTCCTGAAACCCTGTTCCTCAGGGAGGCCTCCGCTGCCGGTTGCATGACTATTGAAGGCCGGATGATGCTTCTGTATCAGGGGGTGCGTCAGTTTGAGATCTGGACGGATCAGAAAGCTCCCGTGGATATAATGAAACAAGCACTGTTCGGTTCATGACATATTCCATATTTGCTATGAAAAAAAAGCGAGTAACCGTTGATCAAAAGCTTTCATCTCTGATTAATAATGAAAAACTGACCGATGATGTCTTCAGGGATTACACCCAGGACAATATCATTAAACTGCTGGATCATTACAATAATCCACATCGTCACCTTAAAGCGATCCACATCGCAGGGACCAACGGTAAGGGATCAGTTGCATATATGTGTGCTGCAATATTGCAATCTTCGGGTTATAAAACCGGTCTGTATACTTCACCACATCTGCTTAATGTAAATGAAAGAATTACTATTAATGGGTTTGAAATTGAAGAAACCACTCTTATGAAGTATATCGATGATCTTGAATCGGCATCAAAAATAACAGGCACCACTCCTACTTATTTCGATGCGCTTACCATAATCGCGTTCAGATATTTTTATGATCAGAAAACAGACATTGCGATTCTGGAGACAGGCCTGGGCGGGACCATGGATTCCACTAACGTTATTCAACCGATTGTTTCATTAATTACAATAATCTCTAAAGACCATACCCGTCTTCTCGGCAACACTATTACAAGTATCGCTGAAAATAAAGCCGGTATAATCAAACCCGGAGTTCCCATATTAACATCCAATACCCATCCCACTGTCAAAGCAATATTATTAAGAAAGGCCGCCTCATCCGATGCCCCGATATATCTTTATAAGAATGATTTTTATTATAGAAAAAAGGTAAAAGATGAAAACGGAATGCAGGTAGCGGATATATATTTCAGGGGACACCGTATTGAAAAAGTACGTGTCAATGCTGACGGACAATTTCAGCTTTTGAATGCCTCGCATGCGGTTGCAGGATGTCTAGTTTTACGCGAAATGGGCTTTTCAATTTCCGATACCACCGTTAAAACCGCTTTGTCCAACCTGAAAATACCAGGGAGATTGGAAAAATTACGCACACACCCCATTGTAATTTTTGATCCTGCCCATAACACTCATGCCATCAGACACCTTACATCCACCATAGCAAGGAAGTATCCTGATAAAACCTGTATATATATTGTTTCCCTTATGAGAGATAAGGATGTACTATCAATCATGAAATCAATAAGTAAACAATCCGGTTCGGTAATCTATTATAATCTGGCAGACCCCAGGGGCCTGAAGGTATCAAACAGCAATAAGTATGAATACCGCATTAAGGATCTAAAAGTTGCCGATAATATTAATGATCTATTTAATTATACAGAAAATATCGTGACAGAGAAAAAGGTCATTGTCTTTACCGGTAGTTTTCGACTTTATGCGACCGCGTTAAGTTTTGTTTCTCGTATTTGCATGAAATGAAATATTTTTCTTGAAACAACGATATACACCTTAAACAATTTCTAACTCATTTAAACTTTTTGCTTTAGCAACTTGACTTATTACATTGTTCACCGATCACATAAGGAATAACAAAGAGAATTCATTTTATATGAACACACAAGTTAAAGAACTCGTTAATTCCATTAAAAAGGTCCTTCAGGACTACACAAAAAATCAGATCACAACTGAAAATTTAAAGGTCCGTTTAAAAGAATTTATCTCGAACTACAAAATGCTGGAAACGGGTCTTTCCAGAAAATCCGGTACCGAAATTCTCAGGGGCGTATGCTATTATCACAATATCGAAAATTTTACACTGCTAACCGGAATATACAAAGTATCAAAGGATGAAATACTCCCGCTTGCGTATTATGGAGATGCCGGCTGTCATAAAATCGTTTCCAACCTTAATCCGATAATCCTTGTCTCACTGCCCGCCGGTAAAGCCATGACGATTCCCGAGGGAGAGATTCCCGGGTTCGCGCATACAATTCACATTAAATCCATGATATCAGGGAAGGATTATTCCTATTTTCTGGCGGCGGTCGCATCGTCCCGTTTCTTCTCCCATCAGAAATTCTCCCATTGTGCGGATGTTTTTTCTAATCTCCTTTATGAAATAGTAATAGAATCTCAGACCTATACTCTGGATTATTCCGGTACCGTCAGAAACGAAGTAGAAAGTCTTGCCTCTGCTCTGCTTGCCAAAAAGAATATCGTTTACGCCAGATACTTTACCTTCAGTCTGGTAGGAAGAATATTCAACCATTTAGGACCAAATTCATTACTGGAAATACCTGATATAATCGTTGATACATTCAGGAAAAACATTCCCGGTAATCCCGTGATTTTTCCCTGTTCCCTCTGGGAATACATCATACTTAGCCTTGAAAAACCCGAAAAACTTCATTCAAAATCACAAAAAAAAATTGAATTCCTTTATCAAGGCATTACTCTCCCCTATCATACCCTTTATCAGATAATCGATTCCCGTGCGGACCTGGTTGCGTTTTGGGACCACATAGCTAAACTCCAATATGAATATGTAAACGGTGAAACACCTATATGAGATCACGGCAGGTTGTGGTCATTGGATCACATGATGAAATCCAATATTCGGATGAAGCTTATGCCATCGGAAGGTTTATCGCTCAAAACGACTGGGTGCTTATTACAGGTGGCAGAAAAGGTGTCATGGAAGCGGCTTCCAGGGGTGCGCGTGAATCAAAAGGATTTGTTATAGGTATTACTCCCGATTCTGACTTCAGCACCGCCAACAAGTATTGCACAGCTGTAATCCCTACCGGTATCGGATATGCCAGAAACAGTATCAACGCTTTGTGCGCGGATGTAATTGTCGCGATTGGTGGAAAATCCGGCACATTAACCGAAATATCTTATGCCTACCAGTTTCAAAAACCCATAATCTGTTGCATGTTTACCGGAGGATGGAGTTCTCTTTTCGCGGAATTTCCGGGAGTAAAGGATTGTCGGAATATTTACCTGGCGAATAATCTGGAAAGTGTATATGCGCATTTAAAGCACATCCTGGGTTAACCTTTCCAGTACATTCTTTAACCTGCATTTCAGTTTATCTGAAGCATTTTCATGCATGGTATAGTCTGAAACCATGACCGGAGGCAATATTTCAACTGAATGATTTATATCACTGGTTTTTCTCTTAAGATTTTTCCATTTTACAACTGATAGCGGCACAATGACAATTTCTTCGGTAGATTTTTTTATTTTATCCACCACCATCTTAAAAAAATCAATCTCTGCAGTTGCATACTTTCTCGAGAAGTCTATACAGCAGAGCACAGGTATGCCGTGTCCTATATAATATGATAAATAACTCAATGCCACTTCATGGTAGAGGGGATTTTCCAACCTGATATGATCAATAAAAAAACCACCGATCAGTTTTAATATTTTTCTCTGGAAATCCGTGTGTACGGTATGCGGGTTTACTATAAAACGCGGGAAAGGTAAACCCTGAATATATAGTTCGTTTACCACAGGAAATGTGAAATCAAGGTCTTCATTCCTGATGATATAAATAGTATTGCACCGGCTTGTTAGTGCTTTTAGTTCTTTTGCTGAAAATCCACCTGAAACCGTTCGTTTAATTACTTTACTCAGATCACCCTTGCAAATAAGAAAAAAATTACGTATCCTCAACAAAAGCAATATGGCCCTGCTTAAAAGATACCGGTGGTTATCCGTTATTTCATTCAGATAATTTATTATTAATTTTTCAATATGAACACCTGTCGTATCTTGTACGGCCTTTTTGATTAAACCTAATTCCATATCATCCGTCAAATACATAGATCCCGTTTTACTTACACTTGTATCGACATTATTCCGCTCTAATAAATTATTAAAATACTCTTGAATCTGTTGTTTGTAAGATGTATTTGATTCAATTTTATCCATGACATCCCGGATAATCAAACGACGGAATACAGCTCCGCCCGCTTTTTCCATTCCCCTTTTGCGGTCCATTGTTCTGATTTTAGTATTCTTATATATATCCTCGAATCGAGAAGGATTCTTTATTGTTTCAATTAATAGTTTCGGGTCCTTTTTATTAAGCAATACCTCGTAAAGCGATCTGTATACAGGTATCATTATATTATTTGATTCTGCGATCTCTATCAAGGGTTCGATTGCATAGGCTCCCTCTGCAAGATAATGCCGTTTTTCCGTCATCCTTGCAAGTACGCTTTCCGGTTTGAATCGTAAAAGTATTCTGTCATAAAAACTTATTGATTTCCCTGTTCTAAGCAATTGTCCGGCAATATCAACACCAAACCGTCTGTTCCGGCTGTGGCCGCTCAAAGCTGTAGCCACAAGGTCTCCAAGGCCGGCAATATCTATCAGTGTTTCTTCTCTAGCCCCCATTACGCGGCCGATTTTCAGCATTTCCTTCATCGATTCAGCTATTAGTGCACCGGTCAGATTGTCGCCGCAACCGTTCAGTACTGATATCATTCCTGCCGCAATCGCCGCAGGATTCTTCAGTGTACCACCAAGCTCTACTCCCTTTATGTCTTCAGTTTCACGGCATTCGAGAAAAACATTGGAAAGCAGAACAACAAAAAAGTTTCGTGCGGTTCTTGATTTTCCGGCTATATTTATACAGGTATGGTATTTCTGAGAAACTTCTTCTGCATGTGTAGGACCGGAGATCGCCACTATGTTTTCTTTTACCCCCGGTATCGTTTTTTTTATCGCATCCGAAATGGTTAAAATCTCCTGATGATACTTGCAGAAACCTTTTGAAACAAAACCGAACGGCAATTCCGGTTTTAGGAATTTACGTATTTTAACGCAGATATCTATCACCGATTTTGACGGACATGCGAGTATTACCGCAGAAACTCCCTGCACGCAGTCTTTGAGATTATTAGTAGCCACAATATTCTTCGGAAGCACTATACCTGGAAGGTAATCCGTGTTTATATGGTACCGATTCACCGACTTGACAACCGATTGCTCATATGCCCACAATCTTATCATTGTCCCCGTATGATTTTCGGCAATCACTCGTGCGACCGTGGTACCCCAGGACCCTGCCCCGATGACTGCGACTGTACTCATCACACCTCACTCTTCATCTAATGCTTCTAAACTGCAATCCCCTCGAAAATGATACTAATAAAATCTAAAGATCTGTACAAACCAAAAAGGGGATTATATCCCCTTTCTAACTTACACTATGTACTTAATGAGTTTCCCCTGTCACATATAATCCAGATAATCCTTCAGTTTTCTCGCCCTGGTGGGGTGTCTCAACCGCCTTAGGGCTTTTGCTTCTATTTGCCGTATTCTCTCACGTGTAACCTTAAAGACGTACCCGACCTCTTCCAGGGTATGCGAGTAGCCATCATCCAGTCCAAATCTCATTCTGATCACTTTCTGTTCCCTGGCCGGTAAAGTATTCAGAACGGTATGAATCTGTTCAGAAAGAAGCCTGTAGGCCGCAGTATTCGCCGGTGAATCGATGTCCTTGTCCTCAATAAAATCACCGAGCAGTGAATCCTCTTCTTCACCTACCGGTGTTTCCAGTGAAATCGGTTCTCGCGCTACATTTTTAACACCTTTTACCTTGCTTACCGGCCATCCCAGCCTGTCCGCCAGTTCGTCCGGGGACGGTTCCCTTCCAAACTCCTGCTGAAAGAGGCGCGTCTCGCGCATTACTTTGTTGATCTGTTCAATCATGTGTACAGGAACCCTGATGGTTCTAGCCTGGTCAGAAATAGCCCTGGTAATCGCCTGACGTATCCACCACGTTGCGTATGTTGAAAACTTATAGCCCTTTCGATACTCGAATTTGTCAACGGCCTTGATCAATCCTATGTTCCCTTCCTGTATAAGGTCAAAAAAATGCATTCCCCTGTTCGCATACTTTTTGGCAATTGAAACGACGAGGCGAAGGTTCGAATTTATCAGCTCCTTTTTCGCAATCGAGATTTTTCTTTGTCCCTCATCAATCTGTTTTCCCCATTTCAAAATATACTCAGCGGTCGCACCGGCTTCCTGTTCAATTCGTCTTATCTTTCTTTCATTGTTTCTGATGTCTTTTACCAGATCAAGCAACTCGGCTTTCTGTTTGATTTTAAGAGAGTTCAGTGTCTGTTTGACCTCTTCACCTTTTTCAACTTTTCTCGCGAAGTGTTTCAGTTCTTTCAGTTCATGCCTGTATTTTCGTTCAATAGACCGGAAGAACTGGTAAGTGTCCTTGATCCTCAATACCATTGACTGTATTTTGTTCGCAAGCTTTGAAATTTCATTTTCATTTATTTCAAGCTTCTTTATCGACTCGGCTATGAGGTTCATCGATTCTTCAACTTTTTCATTAAGTTCCTCATACTTTTTCGAGCCTTCGTCGTATTTCTTTAACTTATTTGACAACTGCATGATCTTTTTATCTTCCCCGATGATCAGCATCATCTTTTCACTATACTTCTTTTCCAGCTGTTTCATATCAACAGATGAAAAATAATAAAGACGGTTAATACGTAAAACATCGGTTAGCTTGATTTTACCGCTTTTCACCTTTGGATAATTTTTGATCAAATCATTTATCAGCAATGATGAATGGACGACCGCATCTTCTATAAGGAGTTCGCCTTCCTCTATCCTTTTTGCAAGGTCTACCTCCTGGTCTCCTGAGAGCAGGGATACTTTCCCTATTTCCTTGAGATACAGCCTTATCGGATCATCGATATGTGACGAATCCTCGGAAGCCTGCGAAGATGACGATTTTTTTGATGAAGATTTCTTTTTCGGCTGAACAGTCGTGGATTTTCGTGTTGATTCCTCAACAACCTCAATCCCTAACTGGTTAAGAAGAATAAATATGTCATCTATTTTATCTGAGTTCAGCAGTTTATCAGGTAGAATATCGTTAATTTCATCATAGGTTATTTCTCCATTCGATTTTCCCAGAGTTATCAGTTTTTTCACTTCAGGAATGTTTTCAAGGAGTATTTCGGTCTTACTCATAATATTTCCCAGCCCTCTGTTCAGATTATTTGTTTATTATATAAATATGACGACAGCTTCTCCTTTTCCCGACGCAGGATTTCTATTTCCGCAAGATAATCCCTTATGTCGGAATGCGGGGACAAGTCGCTTTTTTTTAATTCATCGGCATATTTATTGATTTTCTGATCAATTAGAAACAGACGTAAATTGATGTAAATTTCGGTATAGGCCGTTTTGGGGCTTTCTATAATATATTCCCTGAATAGATTATTTTCCAGAAATTCCTTTTCATTTCCATCGGAGAAATGATCGATCAGGCGGTCAAGAGTGATTTTTTCTCCTTTTGAGTACCAATCCCTCAGTACCTTGAATATCCCTTTGGACAGAGGATCGGTCACAATGTTTTCAGAAATATCCATCATCGCCTGTTCTATAAGCTCTGGATAATGACATATAAGAAGTACAAGTTCACGAAAAATCCTGGCTGGGTGATCTGTTGAATCTCCCGATTTCCTTGCTGCCGATAAAGCGTTATATTGCTGAGTATTTTGAGAATTCCTTACCGTTCCAGCAGTATTATTAATTTTTTTATAGTCGGCCCGGATATCTTTCTCTTCAATATTCAGCAGGGAACCAAGCTTTCTCAGGTAATAACTACGCTCTGTTTCGTAATCTATTTCCCTGATTATACCGAAAGCGTCTTTTAATAATTCGATTCGGTTCCTTCCCGCGCCAGCGGAAATCAACTTGTTTATCCTGAAATCTACAGGTTTAATCGCCGAATCCACCACCGACATGAATTCCCGCACTCCCCTGGCCGTGATAAACTCAAAAGGATCACCGGCAGGCAGTTCTGCGACTTTAATGTCTACGTTTATATCTCTTGATACTTCCAGTGACCTTAAGGAAGCGTTCACACCCGCTGAATCCGCGTCAAAAAGTAATACTATTTCGCTGCACAAACGCGCCAGTATTCTCAATTGATTCAAGGTCAACGCGGTACCCAGGGGAGCGACTACGTTTTTTATCCCGTTCTGGTGGCATCCTATTACATCAAGATAACCCTCAACCACGATTGCTCTTTTTAACTCCTTGATGTGGCTCCTGGCGATATTCAATCCGTATAGTATGTTCCCCTTTTTAAATATCTCCGACTCCGGGGAATTAAGGTATTTCGGTTCCTCATTACCGATTATTCTTCCTCCAAAAGCAGCAACATCGCCGCTATTAGTAAAAATCGGAAACATCACCCTTCCTCGGAACCGGTCGTAATAATGCATGGAACCGTCTTTATCTTTTGAAACAACCAGTCCGGCTTTGACAGCCTCTTCAATTGAATCCCTTTTACCCGACAGATACCTGACCAGAGAATTCCATTCATCTGGGGCATATCCGATGCTGAATTCTTTAATACTGTTCTGAAATACCCCGCGGTTCAGAAGATAATCCCTGGCCTTCTTTCCAACAACTGAATTCAGCACATTGATGAAATGAAGCATTGCCGCTTTGTTGACGGCGAACTGATTTTCACGTCCGCTGATCGATTTATCGCTATCGGCCTCATCCTGAACTTTAATGCCCAGGATGTTACCGAGAAACCGCACGCTTTCAGGGAATGAGAGTTTCTCAATTTTTGAGATGAAGGTGAATACACTGCCACCAGTATGACAGCCGAAACAATAAAATATCTTTTTTTCGGGAGATACCGTAAATGACGGAGTTTTTTCCTTATGAAACGGACACAGCCCTACATAGTTAGTACCCTTTTTCTGAAGACTGGGCACATATTTTTTGACAATCTCTTCAATATGAGTTCTATCCCTGATGATCTCAATCGTGTCACGCGGAATGGCCAATTCTACCTCGGTCTTGCGAAAATGGATATAAAGGCGGCCGTCAATGGCAGATCGGCATGCTACTGGTTTTCCATCTTCCTGGTAAGTATTTCTTTAACAATGTTTCCATCGACCTGACCCTTGAACTCTTTCATTAAGGACCCCATGATCTTGCCGAAATCTTTTTTGCTGATCCCGCCTATTTCCCTGATTTTACGATCAACCATGGCTTCGATTTCATTAATATCAAGCTGCTTGGGCAGATAGGTTTCTATTATTTTTAGTTCTTCATTTTCCTTTTTAACAAGGTCGCCGCGTGACGCCTTTGAATATTCTTCAATTGCCTCTTTTCTTTTCTTGGATGACCTGATAATGATTTCCATCACTTTATCATCAGTCAGATCCTCTGTCCCTCTTGCTTTTTCATACATTATATCTGATTTAAGCATTCGGAGCGTTCTTACTTTCACCTCGTCTTTTGAAAGTATAGCATTTCTCAAATCCTGTTCAATGACTGAAAAAAGTGGCATAACTACCTCTTTAATTTATAAAAATTGTTATTTAACAGCAAACAAAACCGCGTTTTTTCAATGCATTTATCAGTTTTTCTTATGCTTCAGGGATCCGCTGTATAATACTTTTAAAGCGATTAGAATCATTTTACTTCAGGAATAAAATATTATTGACCCTTTTACTGTTTTCTATTATTCCGTTTTTCGGATTGTACTCTTAGTAATGGATATCCCCCGGAAGTATAATCGAAGTAGAAATTTCCGAGTAAGATACCGTGTTCTTTTGCATTCAGGCAGGCTTAAATGCCTGTTTCAAGAAAGAAATATAAAGTAAACTGATTTGAAGATATGTCCTGTTCTGGATTTTAAATGTCAAATTTGATCATAATCTGGACGAATATTTAAAATGTAAATAATTAATTGAGGTTATTACATGAAAAAACTCCTGTTCCTGCTGCTCCCGGCCATGGTAATCTGCCTGGTTACTTTTGACACATTGAACAATACATGGAGTCAGAATACAATTCAGAAATCCGAACTGAATAATCCCGGAAGCGTAACGATTTATCAATACCCTGTTTTTTACAAGGGTATATATCTCAACAGCGCAACCGGCAAAAATCGTGATAAACTTAATAACCTGATCAGGCTTTCAAAAGAATCCCACATCAATACCATGGTTATCGATATCCAGGATTCCAGTTACCGAAGGTGTGTAATCCCCAAAGAAAATGTCGAACTGTGTTTGCAGAACGGCATACATCCTATCGCCAGAATTGTCGTATTTCCCGATGGATTAAAAAAGTTTCCCATTCCCAAAGATGAACTGAATGCAAAATACAGGCTTGCAGAAGACGCATGTCTGAACGGATTCAAGGAGATCCAGTTCGATTATGTACGATTCAATGATTATGGTATACTGCGGAAGCTTACATTGCAGCAGAAATACGATTTTATTGAAAATTTTCTTTCAGGCGCACGAGTGTATCTAAAAAAATATAACGTCAAGACCGCAGCTGATGTATTCGGAAGAATTCCTCTCAACAGAAAAGATGAAATCGGCCAGAGGATGGAAGGCCTTGACAGGGTTGTGGATATCATCTGTCCAATGGCATATCCCTCGCACTATACCTGGAGTCAGAAGTATATGTCCGATCCTTATCATACGGTTTTTATTACTTCAAAGAACGCAAAGAACAGGGTTATAAACGCCGAAATCGTTACGTACATTCAGGCTTTTAAAATGAAAATCGGGCCGTCCAGATTAACTTTTGAAAAATACATCGAGGAACAGATCAGGGCTGTCCATGATTCAGGTGTCCGCGGGTATCTTTTATGGAACGCTCGTCAGGAATATATTATACCGTTGAAGGTGGCTAAGAACTATTACGCGAATGAAGGACGTCGTATCAGCAGGTCTGATAAAATAGAAAAGAACGGGCGGATAGAATTGCAGTAGCAGAGATCAATGCTTCGGTATGATTGAATTCACCTTTCGTAATCTATCTCAAACTCGGCTCGTCCTTTAACGGAATCATTCTTCAATGTGATCAGGACAATCCTGTGCTCTGGTATTCCGAAATAAACAAAATTCGGTTTGGGCTGGTCTATATTATTCAGTTTCACATACCTGCCCTCTCTCTCGTCGAGTATCCATTTTTCCACCACAAGCAGATGCCGGTTAAGCGGGACTTTTGCTTCAAAAACCTTATCCTGCGACTCCAGGCCGATAGTTGTCCTTCCCACCTCAACCTTGTTAAGGAATATTTTGTAATATGACCTCCGGTCCCGGGCGGGATTGTCTATATTAACGTCATACGCCACCAGTTTCAAGTTATAGGAATCTGGTTTCTTATACCTTACCGTGTCTTTTGTAAGCGGGCCGCCCAGTCCGCACGAAAGGTAACTCATAATAACTAACACATACAAGAGTGTAATTCTGTTAACAATATAACTCATTGTGCCTCCCTAATGTTCAGAATATAAGGAGTGTTATAATTCGCTATCAAAGACTCTATAATGATATATCCCTTGATGTCTATCATTTCCTTTATTGAAACGGAATTATCACTCTCAACCTCGGCCGTTTTAATAATATAACCGAAGGGATCGGTGATTGATATCTTAAGTCTTCCGTCCCGGACTCCCTGGAGAGTAAACTCCTTTTTTAATCGCCGATCGAAATTAAGCAGAAAATAGTCTATATCCCTTTTATGGGATATATAACCGTTTATTGTGTTCCCTTTTATTTCTGTCGCATTGAGCTTATCATCGTTAGGTTCAACCTCATGCTGATCTGACGTCTCCAGTCTGGAAATTTTCAGTCGATACAGGTTGTCCTTGTCTGAATAACCTTTTGTTGAAGACACCTTCAGATAAAACGACTCTCCGGTAAAAAGATTTGGATACACCTCCTTTACCCCCGACGGACTGTTGTCTACCGATACCAGAGTCGCCTTACTCATTGATATAACCTGAAACTGTATATCCATTCCCCCGGGAGGTTCCATCTCTATTCGGTATAACCCTTTTCCATATTGGCCGCGGTAAATGAAAGTATCGATATCGTTGGAGGGGAAAATACTGCCTTCTATGTATCCCTCGACAATATCGTTTGCTTCTTCCATTTTATTGTTCGGTTCCATTTCGCGTGTAGTATCATAATCACCGGATGATACTTTCAACAGATATTGCTTGTCGTAACCTGCGCTGTAGTTTTTGCTTGCTATCATTAAATAATATGTACCGCTTCTAGTTATTCCCACTCCTTTAAGCAATTCATCCTCACCGGGTCCGCCGGCATCCACTTTACCAAGAAGCTCTCGAGATGTTCCATAAAGATATATCTGAGAATTTACCCCGGGTACCCCCGATATCGAAACATCGATAAGCACCGGTCTTTTCCCGCTTACGTCCACATACAGTGAGTACCAGTCTTCTTCTCTCATGGGACTATCAGGATTTTGGTTCTGTTTATTGAATGCCGGTGAAAAATAACCTTTGATTTCTCTGTTGAGTTCCAGGTGTGTAGCGTTTGCCGGCGTGTCATTGGGTTCTCGTTCTTCATAATCGTATGCTCTTTCAGATATCCTGAGCGCATACCTGTCGTCATTACTGATCTTAGGCAGGTCTTTTTCCCCATGTTGGACTGAAATATAATAAATTTCCCTGTCCGCGTAAAAGTTAACCATGCGTTCAGGAGCTGATTTTCTGTTATCATCCACATGTTTTACCAAAACCGGTGACTCTTCACCCTTCCAGATTTTGAATGAATGATTTATACCTCTCATGGGGGAAAGGCTGATATCCAGTATCGCCGGGTCTGTGACTGTAATCCTGAAAAAATCCACATCATCCCTTTTAAAGAGAGTGCCTTCTATCTGCTGGTTCAGGGTAATTACAGTAGCATTCGTGAAAGAATCGTTTGGCTCAGTCTCAGTAAGCGATTTTTTACCGCATGATGTAATCAATATCATTAAAGACATGATAATATACGCTGTGACATAAATACCGTTTTTTTTACTTCCTGGGCACATTTTCATACCCGTTATACTGGATTGCCGCATATGCGAATGATTCATTCTTCAAATGGTAAAGTTCATTTTGTGCTCTGTAAAATTCAACACGTTTTATATAGTACTGTTTTCAGATAGTCAAGTTACATTTTCATATACATTCTGTCTCATGAACTTAAAATCTATTTGCAAAAACCCTTTTCTGTAACAATACTGCTTACCTGTAAGCATTATACTATTTCACCTTGTGAAGGAGAATATTGTCATGATCAGCAAATTCAAAATCGCCGGTATAATACTGGTTGTGTTACTTGTCATCACAGGATTTTTCTATTTCAGGTACTTTTTTACCTATCAGCAGAAAAACATAATGCAGAGGAAAATCGAAACCATAACCGGTCAGAACCTTACCGTTACGGTGTTCGGATTTGATGGTAAAATAATCAAACGATGGAGCAATATTAAAAAGATCACTTCCGGCCAGGAAGGCAACATGCTGAGTTACACTTTTTTTTATACCAAGGATAACCGCTACGTACAGATACCTAATTCCGTCTGGTATATAGCAGAAGAAGAATAAAGTGCTCACCCGTAGTGTTCAGTTCATTAAGGGCATAGGCCCTAAAAAAGCCGTGGTGCTTTCCTCAGAAGCCGGGATTGAAACCGTGGAGGACCTTCTTTACTATGCACCGCGAAAATACCTGGACCGCTCCAACCTTAAATCCATAAAGGATTGTTTTACCGGTGATACGGTAACGGTCGGAGGCATAATTAAAAAAGCAAACGTAACCGGAAGAAATAAGAAGTATCTCGAGGTAGTTATTGACGACGGTACCGATTCCATTTCCGGTATTTTTTTCAGGGGTCTCGCCTATTTTAAAAAGGCACTGTCACCCGGCGAATATGTTCTTTTTTCAGGTAAGGTCGATTATTTCAGGACCAAGCAGATAGTACATCCCGATTACGATTTCATCGATGAGGATTCGAGCGTAAAGTCGATTCACACCGGCAGGGTCATCCCCTTATATCGATCAGGCGAAAAGCTTAAATCCTGTGGTTTCGATTCCAGGGGTTTCAGAAGAGTCTTACGTACGGTGATTGATAATTATCTGCAACATGTAACCGATCCTCTGCCTGAAGAGATTAAAAAGAATAACCACCTGCTTCCGTTAAAAGAAGCGTTATTTTCTCTGCACTTTCCCGACACTCTGCAGGAAGCTGAAATGGCCCGCAGACGTCTCTCATTCAACGAGCTTTTTTATCTGCAGCTGTACCTGGGATTTTCGCGTAAAATGACCGGCAAACACGCTTCAATAGAAAGGAAACAACGTGATGTCGACTATGTAACTTCATTTATAAATTCCTTGCCGTTCACACTGACCAGGGATCAGGAAAAATGCATCAGGGAAATCCAGGAGAATATGTCGGGACCTGCGCCAATGAACAGGCTATTGCAGGGCGATGTAGGTTCGGGGAAGACTGTTGTTGCCATTGCAGCCGCCCTGATATGCCTGGAACAGGGAAAGCAATGCGTGATAATGGCTCCCACTGAAATTCTGGCCCAGCAGCACTACGAGACCTTCCTGAAATTTCTGCCTGCGGGAGTTAATACAGGCATTCTAACCGGAAGCAGTACTACCGCCGAAAGGGAAAATTTACTTGCACGTTCAGCAAATGGTGAACTGGATGTTGTCATTGGAACCCATGCTCTTTTAGAAGATGAAGTTAAGCTTAAAAATCCAGGTCTGGTTGTTATCGATGAACAGCACAGATTCGGTGTAAACCAAAGGACAAGACTCCGTGCTAAAGGTGATTCTACCGACTTATTGGTTATGACCGCAACCCCCATACCTCGTTCTCTTGCTCTTACACTGTATGGTGATCTTGATGTATCTTCACTGCATGAAAAACCCTCTAACCGCAGTACGATTAAAACCATGGCGTTCCCTCAATCCAGAATCAAAGGAGTTTATAATTCCATTGATAAATACATCTCAGAAAAGCGACAGGTATACTATGTACTTCCTCTCATCGAGGAATCCGAAAAACTCGATCTTAAATCTGCAATTCAGTCATACGAAAACCTTAGAAATAAGATATTCCCTCATCGACGTGTCGATCTGCTTCATGGCCGCATGTCCTCAAAAGATAAGGAAAATGCGATGTCCCGTTTTTTTACCGGTGAAACCGACATCCTCGTGTCAACTACAGTTATTGAGGTCGGTATAGATGTTCCCAATGCAACAGTAATGGTGATTGAACATGCTGAAAGGTTCGGGCTGTCGCAACTCCATCAGCTGAGGGGAAGAGTGGGGCGCAGTATACACAGGTCTTTTTGTGTGCTTATCCATCCCGACGACGTTTCAGAGGAAGGAATGAAAAGGATACACACACTGGTCGCAATAGACGACGGTTTTAAAATCGCGGAGGAGGACCTGAAGTTAAGGGGTTCCGGAGAGATCATCGGATATCGCCAGCACGGACATTCCAGTGGATTTGAATTTGTAGACCTGAGTACCGACTTCGATCTGATAACTTCGGCTAGAATCGAGGCAATGAAAGAAATCGACTCCCTCGCGGCTGCACCCGGGAATAATGCAGTAGCTTTAAATACCTCTAACCTGCCGCCGGCCTTCAACGGAATCAGGAGCAGGAGGGTCCTTTCTATTCTCTCGTGAATCGCGTTGCCTGATTTGTTTTATTTGAAAATACTCCTTTCGATGAATCTATTGTACACAATGATCTGGGCTGTCCCGAACCATTCATTCCATTTGCTCATGAAATATTCATCCCTGTTGAAATTCTTGTTTTGATCCAGTTTGAGTTTTTTCACCAGATCATCAAGCTGTTTCAGGTTCCTTTCCATTTCCTGTTTGTATTTGTCGGCAATTATCCTTCGTACATCGTCATAAAACTGGACCTTGTCGAATTCCAGGTCCAGCGAATTGATATTTTCCTCATACCAGTACAGAATCTTTTCCTTGATGAATTCCCCCGGGATATACTTCAACACCTTGTTACCTGGTAGATACTTAAAGCACATCCCGTATTTTTCATTCTGGAATATCATAAGTATCTGGCGGTAAATAGTTGCCGGACCCAGATGATATAAGAACAATGATCCGTTATTATCTTTTAAGCCGAAGAAATCGAGTTGCCGCTGAGTAAGGGCAATTATGGTCTTGAATACAAATTCTTCGTATCTGTCCTTGATGGTACTGGAAGTATCGCTTAAATAACGTATCATGGCCCTTTTGACAGCACCTTCTACAGCGGTCCCTTTTTCTTCAAAACCGGCGAAAAAGAATGAAGTCTGGAAATCTTCCATTTCCTTACGGTAACGCTCCTCGTTGATTCTCATCACGTAGGGTTCCCTTGTATTCCATGCAGCCGTTCCCCTGATGGTAAAGCTGCCGGGTATGCCGAAAGAATCCGGGCTTCGCTGTTTTTGTGTAATATTTTCATCCGGCATTGTTTTCAGTTGATATTCATTTGATGTCTTTACATCCTGTTGCACGGGAGATACCATCTGTTCTCCGTCATCGCCCGGTTCCGTTAGCACCTCCACTCCCTCGCCTTTTAGATTCTCACCGTTATGAAACTTACCCGATTTATACTTAAAATCAAATAATGAGTCATAAGTATAATGAAATGATTCATGATAGATCATTTTATTGTTGATATTCCGTTCCAAAACATCAAAATCCTCTTCCGGCAGTGATATAATCATGGCTATTCTACGCAGGAATTTTTCTGTCGTTTCGCACAGCCTGTTTCCTTCATCAACTACCGCTTTCAGTTCCTGATACATAGTTTTGCCGTCATTCACCAGATTGATGACACTAATACTTCTGGAAAGTTCACCCCATTCCTTTTTTACCCGGCTGTTAAATTCCCTCAAACGCAGAAAAAGTTCTTTCAGAACAAGGTATTCAACCTTGTTCTCTTCTTCAAATCCTTGAAAATAATTGTTGAATTCCTTTTTTGCTTTTTTTGAAAGCACATCGGGGACGAGTGTTATGGAATATTCATCGAACAACTTGATAATATTTTCGATAAAACGAATGAATGTGTACTTGTTCTTTTGCACAACATTGTATACTTCATCTTTCGTGTCTTTTTCAACCAGCAGGCGTTTGAATTTATTTGTCAGAATCTCATGATGCTTTATGGAGTTTACGCATCCATTTTTAAATACCAGTACATCCTCATCAACACTATATCTGCTGACTTTCAACATAAAAACCTCATCAGCAGATAACCCTTCCACTTTCTCTTCTATGTGCGAGTCTGATTTTCGTGCGATCTTCTGCTTGATACTCAGGGTACCATCCCGTATTCGGGAATAATCCTCTTCGCTTTCAACCTCTGAAAGCAGCTTGTCCAGATCATCGTCTATCATTCAACCACCTGTCGCACATTTACAGGTATTTTTCAGTATCATATGAAACCATTAGTAATATTTACGATTTTGCCGGCTCCAACACTTCAGAAATGCTGTTATCCTTCACCAGTTCCGGTTTTTCGTCTTTGTCCTTATGGTCAGTCTTTGAGTCAGGTTCAACTGAAATGGCGGGCAACTCTTCACCCCTCATGATCATTTCAATTTCCTCCCCGTTCAGGGTTTCACGTTCTATCAGATATCCGGCTATTTTTTCAAATTTTTCCATGTTTTCCGTGATCAGCTTTTTCGCCTGCTTTTCGCAATCCTCGATAATAAACTTAACTTCTTCATCGATCATCACCGCAGTCGTTTCACTGTAATCTCTATGCTGGGCTATTTCCCTGCCGAGAAATATCTGTTCATTTTTCTTTCCGAATGTGAGAGACCCGAGTTTCTTGCTCATACCCCATTCACATACCATACGTCTGGCGATGTCGGTCGCACGTTCCAGGTCGTTGCTTGAACCTGTAGTGACCTCACCGAATTTCAACTCCTCAGCCACGTGTCCGCCGAAGAGATGGATGATCTGATTTATCCAGTGAGTCCGGGAATAGAGATGCTTTTCATCCTTAGGCAGCGACATGGTGACCCCCAGCGCCCTTCCCCTTGGAATAACCGTTACCTTGTGTATAGGATCGGTCCCGCATAACATGCCGAGTATCGCGTGCCCAGCCTCATGAAAAGCGATTATGTTCTTTTCTTCTTCAGATATCAAAATTGATTTCCGCTCCGGCCCCATGAGCACTTTATCCTTCGCGTCTTCCATCTCAAGCATTGAAACGCGTTTCTTGTTTCTTCGTGCCGCAAGCAGCGCGCCTTCATTCACCAGATTTGCCAAATCGGCGCCGGTGAATCCCGGTGTACCTCTCGCGATCACCTTGAGATCCACTTCCCTGGATAAAGGTATTTTCCTCGAATGGACCGCGAGAATTTTCTCTCTTCCCTTGATATCAGGAACATCAACAACAACCTGACGGTCGAAACGTCCCGGACGCAGCAGTGCCGGATCAAGTACATCCGGTCTGTTCGTGGCAGCAACGATGATTACACCTTCATTTGTTTCGAACCCATCCATCTCGACCAGTAACTGGTTAAGGGTCTGCTCCCTCTCGTCATGGCCTCCACCCAGACCGGCGCCTCGCAGTCTTCCAACTGCATCAATCTCATCAATAAAGATAATGCACGGCGCGTTCTTCTTCCCCTGCTCAAACAGGTCCCGAACACGGGAGGCGCCTACACCCACAAACATTTCCACAAAATCAGAACCGCTGATGGAAAAAAACGGAACACCGGCCTCCCCGGCAATTGCACGGGCAAGAAGTGTTTTACCGGTGCCGGGAGGTCCCATCAACAATACACCTTTGGGTATTTTCGCGCCTATGTTTATGAATTTCTTCGGTTCCTTAAGAAAGTCTATAATCTCCTTAAGTTCTTCTTTTGCCTCATCAACCCCGGCCACATCAACAAATGTAACCTTGTTTTTTGTCTCGGGATTAAGCCTCGCCTTGCTTTTCCCGAATGACATCGCTTTGTTCCCTGTAGCCTGGATCTGGCGTATCATGAAAAACCAGATAAGCCCGAAGAAAAAGAGCCATGGAAGAAAGTTAAGCAGGCCTTTGAGGAATATATTGTCTTCCGTTTCCTCGCCCTTTACTTCAATCCTGCTGTTGAGTAATGTTTGGATAAGCGCAGGATCTTCATATGGAATTACGGTTTCGAAATAAACTGCCTTTTCACCTTTAAAATACGTTCCTGTAATTTTCTTTCCGTTGACAACTGAAACCGCTTTAACTTTTTGTTCCTGAACTTTCTTTATAAAATCACTGTATTGTAAAGATTCTATCTTGGGTTTGCTGTAATCATTCATTTTAAAGATTGCGACCGCCAGCACCACGATTAAGAGCAATAACGCAATCTGTTTTCCAACCCTGTTCATTATCAAACTCCTGATTAAGTATAAGTTGCCGCTGTTTGATTATAAAATATTCACTGAATCGCTTGTTCCGGGGACCGAGAACGTTGATGTTCTGCGGTATTTCGATTTGTATTCAATTATACTTTCTCAGCCACCTGAATTATACGCATACCTGCTAAATGTTTTTTATACAGACGGCAAGAATTCTCTGTGAGTCTTCTCTTACCTGAAAGTCGGCTGAAACTCTGTGAGTTTTACCATGCACCGTCCCCATCATGACCGCTGCTATTTGCGCATCAACGATTAACAGGGGAATACTCCATTTGGATTTACTGTCAAGCTTATTATCAATCATCAGATTTTTAAGGCTTTTTGCCCCGTTTTCAAGGCTGATCCTGTCACCACGCCGCCGATTTCTTAAAACAATATACTCTATATTGTCACTTAAAGCAATAAAAAGAAAATTCCGGGCATACCTGTGTGCGGTAAAAAATGAATGGTTGCACATCATTATATGAAACCTGTATCTGCTGCCCTCCGGATGAAAATCACCCGGAACCTGTCCGGTTAAATCAATCCTGATCTCCCATCTGTTCTCACTTTCTCTGTATTCGGTATCTTTATACGATACGATCACTACCGGTTGATTCTCTGAGATGGTTTTCCGTATTACCAGATTCCCCGAATTATAAAGCTCAACATGTGCCTTGGTGGTCTTCAGTCTTCTTATTATTTCCTTAAGGATGCCCCGGGAAACGAAATAACCATTAAAATACTCGCTCAGCACCATGCCAAGAAGAAACTTAAAGGCTTTCTCATCGTTGCACAATTCCCCGTTTAGAATAATACCTTTCTCTGTTTCATAAAAAATCACTCCATATTTCGACTTTAACAGATTCATGGCAAGGTTTACCTGTTCTTCAGCCACAAATCCCAGATGATCAATAGATGTTTCCGCCCTTGGAAACCTTTTCGCAATCAACGGCATCAGTTCATTTCGAATGTAATTCCTGAGATACAGGTTTTCCCTGTTGCTTTCATCCTCCCTCCATGTAATTCCAACACTATCGAGGTAGGCGTATATTTCGTTCTGGCTCAAACACAACAATGGCCGTATTATTTTTCCTCTTCTAATGGGAATTCCCCTTAATCCATGAATCCCCGTACCAAGGAGAATCCGCATCAATATGGTTTCGACATTATCATTATTATTGTGCGCGGTTGCTATCCTGTTAAACCTGCTTTTTTCAGCTGTTTCATGGAGCAGTTCATAACGTACTTTTCTCGCCCTTTCTTCGAAAGAACCCTTATCATCATCCACTGTAAAATCATGCTTTTCACAATAAAACTCCATGCCCCTATTTACCGCAAGGGTTTGTAAAAAATTTTCATCCTCATCAGATGAAATACCGCGGGCCAAATGGTTCAAGTGGAAAATAGCGCTGCTGAATCCCAGTTCTTTTTCTATTTTACCGATTATATCGAGCAGTATCATTGAGTCCTTACCCGCGGACAACGATAAGAGCACACGATCACCGCTTTCTATCAAATGGTGTTCCAGAATAAAATCTTTTACCCTCCGGATAATTTTATCTTCGGTGTTTTTCACATTGCTGCCGCCAGGACCGTGATTTTGATTACATATCGAACATGTACGATAATTGCAAATATTAAACATGCCGGTTTCATATTGAAAAGTTATTGATTTTTGCCCGTTCCGGAACATCATTATTCAAGACAGTTAATGCGTAACAACTCATAGCCGCCCCTTTTCGGAGGACTAATGGATACAATAATCACTAAAAGGATCGATGAATGGACCACATCACCCTTTGACCGGAAAACTATCAGTGAAATCAATGATCTGGTCGCACGCGGAGATGAAAAGGAACTTACCGATCGCTTTTATACCATGCTCGAATTCGGCACAGGCGGACTTCGTGGGATTATTGGGGCGGGAACCAACAGGATGAATATATATACCGTTGGCATGGCTACCCAGGGGCTTGCCAACTACATTAAATCCATGGGTAGAGAGAACGACGGAATAGTAATCGCACGTGATTCGCGCCGTATGTCTGAAATATTCGCAACAGAGACCGCTGTTATCATGGCGGCCAACGGAATAAAAGTCTATTATTTTGATGATATAACCCCGACACCAATTTGTTCCTTTGCGGTTCGTTTCTATAAAGCAGCGTCCGGTGTAGTGATAACCGCAAGCCATAACCCTCCGGAATACAACGGTTATAAGGTATACTGGGATGACGGGGGACAGATTGTTCCTCCTTTCGACAAAGATATAATCGGAGAAGTCAGGAAGATTACCTCAATCTCAAAAATAAAAAAAATCTCATTTGATGAGGGTATCACATCCGGTATTATTCGAAAAACAGATGATGATGTTATCAATTCTTATATCGAAAATCTTGAAAGGGCATCGTTTCGCAGACCAGGAACATCTACGGGCATCAGCATAGTATACACGCCCCTTCATGGTACCGGCTATAATATCATTCCCCGTGTTCTTAATCATTTCGGTTTCAGCCGCGTATTCAGTGTCGCCGAACAATCCATTCCCGACGGGAACTTCCCCACGGTCGACTCCCCGAATCCTGAAGAACCGAAAGCACTCAGCATGGCCATCACTTTGGCCGAAGGAAAAAACGCTGACATCGTAATGGCCACCGACCCCGATGCGGACAGGATGGGGATAGGATTCAAAGACAGCGCAGGAAATTTCCAGCTTATCAACGGGAATCAGATCGGCACCATGCTTGAATACTATCTGCTGCAACGCCTCTCTGAAGAAAACCGTCTGCCATCCAACGCCGCGGTAATCAAGACCATAGTCACCACTGATTTACAGGAAAGGATTGCCCGCAGTTACAATTGTACCACCGAAAACGTACTTACGGGTTTCAAATGGATAGCCATGAAGATAAAGGAATACGAAAATAATTCACAAAAGCGTTTTGTTTTTGGAGGGGAAGAAAGCTACGGTTATCTCCCCGTGGATTTTGTGCGTGACAAGGACTCGGTAAGCTCCTGTTACTTCTTTGCCGAGATGACCGATTGGCTCAAGAGTAAAGAGATCACTCTGGAAGATTATCTCAACGAAATTTACCTTAAATATGCTCTTTACATTGAAGACCTGGAATCGATCACGCTCAAGGGGATTGACGGTATGGAGAGGATCAGCAGAATTATGAGAACCTTCAGAGATCAACCCCCAGGGGAATTCAACGGTATAGCCGTAACAAGGACCTCCGATATTCAAAATCTTACATTAACCGATGCGGCAACCGGTAAAATCGAACCCATTTCAGATCTTCCAAAGTCAGATGTGCTTCAGTTTTTTCTTGAGGACGGATCGAAAATCACCATGCGCCCCTCTGGTACCGAACCGAAAATTAAGTTTTATTTCAGTGTCAATACGCCTGTTACAAAACAGAATATTGACAGCAGAAGGATGGATCTTAAAAACAAATTGGAGGACTTGAAAAACGATCTCAGAGTAAAAATTTCCTTCGCTCAGCCCGATCACTGAACCAAAATCATATTTAATCATACAAAGGGAATCAGATTAAATCAATTATTTCTGTCTCTTTTTCTTTCATTATATGCGCTTCCCTGGCATTTTTTTCATGGTCGAAACCCGCGAGATGCAGTATTCCATGTACCAGCAAGCGTTTGAACTCGTTCTGAACCGTTACCTCATATTCAACAGCCTGTTCCCCGGCTTTTTCCATGGATATGAATATATCGCCGATATGGTTTCCCAATTCCCCCGATCCGGGAAAAGGCTGCTCTGCATATGAAAAAGTAATTACATCGGTCGGAGTGTCTTTACCGCGATAGGTTCTGTTGATATCCTTAATAAAACCGTTATCGGTTATAATAACCGCAATACTGAAATCTGCGAGTCCAAGCAAAGTACCCGCTTTTTGTACCCATCCGCGGATTTTCTTTTTATTTATTCCGTGCACCGGCAAACGGGTACCTTCCAGAAAAACCTCAGCTTTCATCCTCTTTACTCATGATTCTTTTTTCAAGTATCGCAACTTCATCCTTTTCGGGATACTCAATCCGAGAATGGAAAATCCCGTTAAGCACCCTCATGAAAGCCTTCTGTATTTTATTCAGATCAGACATTGTAAGATCTGAGTATTGCAGCTCTTCGTCATTAAGCTTGTTGAAAATAATCTTTTTAACCAAAGTTTCAAGTTTTACCGAAGTCGGTTCCTGTAAAGACCTTGATGCTGCCTCAACGGAATCGGCAAGCATCACAACGGCGGTTTCCCTGCTTTGCGGCTTCGGCCCGGGGTATTGAAAATCACGTTTATCCACGGCTGTTCCACCCCCGTTGGAGTCCGCTTCTTCAAGCGCCTGGTGGTAAAAATATGCCATTATGGTCTTCCCGTGGTGCTCCCGTATAAAATCGATTATCTGTTCAGGAAGCTTGTTTTTTTTAGCAAGCTCTACGCCTTTCTCAACATGTGATACTATCATCTTGGAATATTCCACGGGGGAAAGTGTCTTCGTGAGTGTATCGGTTACCTTGTTTTCAATATAGATTCCCGCGTTTTCGATTTTACCTATATCATGGTAATAGGCGCCCACCCTGGCGAGCAGGTAATTGGCGCCTATGTCTTTGCATGCGTTTTCCGACATAGTCGAGACCATAAGAGAATGATTGTACGTACCCGGGGCTTTTATAAGCATACGTTTGAAAATCGGCGCATTCAGGTCGGAGAGTTCAAGAAGATGGAATTTGGTTGTAATGCCGAAAACATTTTCGTAAACAGGGAAAATACCAAGTACCAGTATTGAATTGATAATACCGTTTGCCAGAGAAAGTTCAACGTTTCTTAAAACATCATAAACACTGTATTCCTCCATAAGACACACACCGATAACGACGATTGAATTGATAATACCCAGTATCAAACCGCCACGCAGAAAATCAGTTCTTCTTTCTACATCGGTCAAAACAAAGACACCAAGAAATGCGGAACTGAACGCGGCAATAATAACCGGAAACGTCGCCCCGCTTATCAAAAAGGTAAAGAATACCAGATACAATCCAACAACAAGCGCAATGAATATGTTGAAGAGTGATGAAATAATCATGGTCGCTGCCGCTATCGGCAAATAGAGTGAAAATATTATTTTTGAATTTAGTATGTTTTCCGCCCTGGACAAGAAAAATGTGTAGAACAGGAACACTACAACCAACGAAAAGATTATTATCGGGGTTTTATCGTTGGGTATAAGTCTTGTGTGATATTCGAGGAGAAAAAATCCGAATATAATCATAAAGGAAAGCTGAAGCAGGAAGACACCTATGATATAATTCAAACGCGATGTCGCGGTATAGGTATTCAGTATCTTAATGTTGTTTAGCGTCTCTGTGGTGACCGTATCACCCTCCCTGACCAGGGTCTGTCCTTTTTTCAGCATGCCCATTACCGGCTTGACCGCATTTACAGTCTCCTCAATTCTTCTTTTTGTTTCCTCCTGATTGAACTTCAGATTGTGCCGCAGCATATTTTTTACGATTGAGTATGCCACCATCAACTGCTCTTTATTTAAATTCGGGGCAATCGAGCTGCAAATGCCGTAAAGTTCCCGGTTGACGTCATCAATGGT
>CAZUXY010000060.1:0-26051 GCA_964624235.1 uncultured Leptospirales bacterium
AATTTAATCATTGACGGGATGACTGTATCCCCGGGTACAACCATACTGTAGGCCTTAAGATGCGTCGCAGCGCAATTATGACCGGCACGTCACCGCGGTTATGTATCCCTTGAGGGAGGGAAATCCTGTATCCCCACACAACCATGCGGGATCGGGAAGTCATACCAATGAACATGGTTTCCGGCAGGATATTTTATTACCCGGCGGTGTTCACGGTAACCGTGGTGCTGCTATACACGCTTTCAGTACACGCGGCTGAACCTGACCTGCCCCGCAACGGAATCTTTAACCCGACCGAACAGGAACTGGCCCGCGGTCCGGTGAAACTCAACGGGTATTGGATGTTCGCATGGAACCGCCTGGATTTCCCCGCTGAAAAACATTCACACAGAGGCGCGGCGCCGGTGGATTTCATCAGGGTGCCGGGTATATGGAACAATTTCCGTAAGGACGGCGCCGCGGCGGGCGGTGACGGCTTTGCCGCGTACCGCGCAATGGTGCGCCTGCCTTCGGCGACGAAAAACCCGCTGGGAATCATGATAGGCGAGATCGGCACCGCCTACGACCTGTATGTGGACGGCGTGCGCCTGGGGGGAAAGGGGACCGTGGGCACGAACGAACATGACAGCAGTCCCTCCACCATACCCGACCTGTATTTCTTCACCGCGACGGGACCCTTAATCGATATCCTTATACATGTATCCAACTTCCATTATCGCATGGGAGGGATATGGCATCCGGTAAAGTTCGGCAGGGCGGAAAACCTGGCCCGAGAGCGGAACATGGCCATAGTATATGAAGCGCTGCTGACCGGGATACTGCTGATTATGGCGTTGTACCATCTGGCCATAGCGGTGATACACCGCAGGGAGCGGGCCCACCTGTTTTTCGGGCTTGCCTGTCTCAACATCGCGGTACGGCAGGCGGTAATGAACCAGAAGCTGCTGCTCCTGCTGTTCCCGGGTATCCCGTGGGAGATATACCTCAGGGTTGAGTACTTCACCAGCGGACTGATGACGCCGCTGTTCGGGTATTATTTTTATTATATACTGCCGGCGTATTTTTCACGGCGGGTGCTCATGGTGTTCAACGTACTGAGCTTTGTGTTCATGGGCATAGTCTCGGTTACGGGATCCGGGTTCTACACGCATACCATTATCCCCATTGAGATCGTCGTGGCGGTCTTTATCGTGTACTGCGCATACGAAGTCGTAAGGGCGGTGCTGAAGGGAAACATCTACGCGCGGTATGTATTGCTACCCGGCGCCTTCATGGCCCTCACGGGGGTAAACGACATACTCTACGTCAACAGGATACTCGATACCACCATACTGATTCCCCTGGGGCTCATCGTGTTCGTATTGTCCCAGGCGTTGATGATCGCGCACCGCTATGACGAGGCATTTTCGTCGGTGGAACTCCTTTCCGCCGAACAGCGCGAACAGAACAGGAAGCTTGTACAGGTCAACGCTGAACTGACGGTGCTGAAGGGCGAACTGGAAGCAAAGGTGAGTGAGCGCACCGGCGCGCTGGAGAAAGCGCTCATGAACGCAGAAAGCGCAAACCGCGCCAAGAGCACCTTCCTTGCGAATATGAGCCATGAACTCAGAACGCCGCTCAACGCCATACTGGGATTCGGCCAGCTGCTCCAGATGCAGCGGCAGGAAAAGCTTTCCCCGAAACAGTTCGATATGGTGGGCAACATCCTCACCGGAGGACAGCAGCTTCTGCGGCTGGTGAACGACATACTGGACCTTTCGAAGATCGAGGCCGGCCGCGTTACGGTCCACAAAACCCTCGTGCCGGTGGCGGGACTCATCGGAGAGGTGAGCGCCTCCATGAAAACGCTGTTCGACAAAAAAAAGCAGGAATTCTCCCTTTCGACAGGCAACGGCCCCGCCGCTGTCGAGGCCGACGAAGGACACCTGCGGCAGATCATCACCAACCTGCTGAGCAACGCGCACAAGTTCACCGAAGAAGGAAAGCGCATTGGGATCGATATAAAGAACGCTCACGGATGGGTCGAGATCGCCGTCTGGGACGAGGGGATGGGGATTGGGACCGACCAGTTGAAGATCATATTCAGGCCCTTCGAACAGAT
This sequence comes from uncultured Leptospirales bacterium, assembly GCA_964624235.1. Taxonomy (GTDB): domain Bacteria; phylum Spirochaetota; class UBA4802; order UBA4802; family UBA5368; genus CAZUXY01. The sequence continues at coordinate 2,102 of CAZUXY010000060.1, forward strand.
CATTACGAGGTCTTCAGGGAAACCCGCGGGTACCGGGCTGGGCCTCCCCATTTCAAGAAGACTCGCCGAAATGAACGGCGGCACCCTGGAGGCGTCAAGCAACCTGGGGAAGGGCAGCCGTTTCGTGCTGAGGTTCCCCGAAGCGGTCGGTTTCGAGACCGTATCCGACGGTCCCGCAACCCGGATGGAGGCTTCCGAACGCGCTGACATGAAAGGGAACGTGCTCGTGGTTGAAGACAGCGAGATGAACCTGAACCTGCTGAAGCAGATATTCCGCGCCACGGCAGTGGAGGCGGTGTACGCGAAAAACGCCGCCGAGGCGATACAGGCGGTGCAGAAAGGGAAATTCGACCTTTTAATGCTGGACATCCAGTTGCCCGACATGGACGGGGTAAGCCTGCTCGGCGAAATAACACGCAGGCTGGGGGAAGATACCCCTCCCGCCATCGCCGTTACCGCCTTCGCCATGGAGGAGGACACACGTAAATTCATGAAAAACGGCTTTGCCGGCCATATCGCCAAGCCTTTTCAGATCGGAGAACTGCTCAACACCATGAAACGGCATCTGGGCTGAACGTGTAAGCAGAAAACCGTCCGGGGGCGGGTATATACGGCCGGAATGTTTTTTTAACGCTTTATGACGGGTTATGATGTTTGCTTTATTCGGAAAACGTTGTATTTTTTAGTATAACGTCTTTTTCGTCACAGGGGGTTGCGTTCAACTGAGGAACACGGCAGGGGTGGAATATGGATATACTACAAAGACTACGTACCCGGTTTAAAGATTCGGCCATGGAAAAAGGCTACCGCGAGTATTACCTGCGGCAGGATTCCGTACAGGCGGCAATAGGGGTGGCCGCATTAATGATCCCGATCGTGGTGTTTTCCTATTCCGATTACATATTTTTCGGTTACGGACCCATGTTTTACCTGCTGGCGGCGCTACGCGGCGTGATTCTGGTCGCTGCCACGGCGATGATTGTCTCGCTCCTCCGGTCGGTGCGTATTGTGTACAGGGATTACATGCTGTTCGCGTGGCTGGCGGCGAATTGCGCGCTCAGCATCTACATCAACGCGAACCGTCCTGCCGGGTTCATCCATCATACCTATATAGACCTGCTGCTGATCGTTGCGATCTACCTGCTGTTTCCCAATCCGCTGACGCTCCAGACGGCGGTCGCGGTGCCCTTTACGGCGGTCAACATAGGCTTTATACTGGCCTTCAGGACCGATCTGGCGCCTGCCGTGCTGAACGTGATCATGGTCTCCCACATCCTGGGAAACCTCATGGGCGCCTATGTGTCGTGGAACCTCCACTTTTCCCGGCGCATGCAATACCGGCACTGGAAAACCGAGAAAGACCTGAAAGAGGAACTGCAGGAAGCGGCTGAAAACATAAAGACCCTGAAGGGGCTGCTCCCAATATGCGCCCGCTGCAGAAAGGTGAGGGACGACGGAGGCTACTGGAAGAACCTGGAGGATTACGTGCAGAGCCGTATGGACACCACCTTCAGCCACGGGCTCTGCGAGGAATGCGAGAAGGCCCTCTACGGCCAGGAGCAGTGGTATAAGCGCAGAAATGGGACAATGTAACACGCGCACATCACCAGGCGATGAACGGGCAGACGATTCATGCGCACCCGAAAACAGGGAAAGGAACCTCGCGGCGGTGACCACTGACGATACGGCCGCACCCGCGCGGGTATATGTGGAAACCACCACCCGGTGTAACCTCCGATGCGGCATGTGCGTGAAACAGGCCGCAGGGTCATTTTTTAATTCTGTTCTTCATCCTCATTTCCCTGAAGTTTCGATCAGATCCCAGTATCAGAGACCTGTAAAAGCGGGGGAAAAGCCGCTGCATCCAGTCGATCAGGCGCGCGTCGATGCCTATAAGCAGACGTGACCGGTCGTTTTTAATTGCCCCCACGATCCGGGCAGCGGCTTCACGCGCGGTGGTGCGGGCGATACGGTCGAAGGTCGCCTCCAGCTTTTCCCGGTCAGGCGCCTGCCCCGCGGTGTTTTTCAGACGGCTGTTACGCACGATATTGGTTTTGATCCCACCCGGGTGTACGCAGACCGCCCTGATGTCGGCGTCGCTCAGTTCAAGCTCCATCTGCAGCGTTTCGGTGAATCCGCGGACAGCGAATTTAGACGCGCAGTACCCGGCCTGGGACGGAACGGCGATAAGCCCCAGCACGCTCGACACGTTGACGATGCGGCCTTTACCGGCCTTCCGTAAATGGGGGAGGAACGCCCGGGTCCCGTGAACTACACCCCAGAAGTTGATATTCATTATCCATTCGAGATCCTCGTCGCTCGTCGCGTCCATGAAGGCGGTAAGGCTCACGCCGGCGTTGTTGACGACAATGGTGGCTTTGCCGTGTTTTTTCACCACCTCGTCGGCGAAACGGTACACCGCGTCCCGGTCGGCGACATCAACGATGTGCCGCGATATCCTGATCCCCTCTCGGGCGGCCAACCGCGCCGTTTCGCCCAGGGCCTTTTCGTCCCGGTCGGCGATCGCGAGACCGCAGCCTTCACGGGCCAGCATTAGCGCCGTTTCGCGGCCAATGCCCGAGGCGGCCCCGGTGATTGCCGCGACCTGGTTCGTCAGATCTTTCATGTTCGTTTCCCCCTGGAATGATAGGTGTCGGCACCGGCGATAATCCGCTGAAGCGGCCGGGATGTAAATTACAAATTATTCAATCTTTGAGGTTGAGAGTTTCTCACAGATGAGGGAGCGCCGTTGAACAGTTATGGGTAAGGCATGCCCCTGCCTCCGGCCCGGAGGTTGAAGAGCATGCGACGATAGTAGTCCCGTAGGGCCTTTTCAGGCCGCTTTTACCTGTTCAGGATGGCCGTCAAAGGGTTCCTGAAGGGGTTTCGAAGGGGTTTCGAAGAGGAAACGGAGTGCCGACGCAGCGGCAACGGAGGATCGACGGAGCCTCTTTTTTATAACGTGCAGTGGATTCCCGGCCGGAAAGACGGCCGTACCGGTGACAACAGGGGCGGTTTCGCCGTACAGCACGGTGCGCAGGTACAGGTGGTATCCCCTGCAGCTCTTTTTGAGCTTTTTACGGTTTTTGCGGGCCAGATGGTTCCATATATGCTTTTCATCGTCACTCAGGGTCTGCCAGCTGTGCACTGCGTCGGCAAACAGGCCCCTGCGTGTCTGCTGAGCATCCGAACGGGGATTGCGGCGCTTTTTAAAAGGATACATGCGGGTCTCGTCGTTCACCGTGGAGAAGACCACCTTGCCGAAACGGCCCCTGATATTGTGTACGGGAAAGCCGGTTTCAATTTTAGCCATGAGTTTTCCTCCAAATATGGGTTATTATTAATGACGTATAAGGGGCGAGAAAGGATGAATTTTTTTGCTGATAGTGATAAAAAATTTAAATATTTTGCCAGAGGTTCAACCCGAATCATGTTATTTGTGTCAAAGGCTTTTCCTTACAAGGTTGTAAGGAATATTCTTACGCCTAACGATATTTTTATGCTTTTCAATAGAACTCAGCCACACCCATCTCATATAACGACCGCGCCTCATCTCTTTGCGTCATCATGATACGCGTATAGGGACTCCGTGCCGGGCGATTGACGACCCGCATCAATAACCTGATTGCCGGTATTCTGTTGACAAAAATGATACTATAATTACACTATAATTATGAGTGCGATCAGTTTCGTATGGGACCCGGCGAAGAATAACGCCAATGTAACAAAGCATGGCGTTTCTTTCAATGAAGCTAAAACCGTTTTTTATGATGAGAACGCCAGGGTCATTTACGATCCCGATCATTCACTTGAAGAAGACCGTTTCATTACTTGGAATGAGCTTCCAGGCAAATCTGCTGGTCGTAGTTCATTGTTATAGAGAAAAAGATTCAACAATAAGAATTATATCCGCCAGAAAAGCTAACAGAAGAGAACGCGGGTACTACCGGGAGAATATCAAATGAGAAAAGAATACGATTTCACAAAATCAGTTAAGAATCCATATGCGAAAAAACTGAAAAAGCAGATCACCATACGACTCGACGAAAACACGGTCGACTATTTTAAGAAAATGTCGAAAGAAGTCGGCATTCCCTATCAGAACCTCATCAACATGTATCTTGCCGATTGTGCGAAAACAGAAAGGAAGCTTAAGATCCGCTGGCAATAGAACGGCGCCTCCTCTCCGCATTCCGCACGGTGATTAGCCTGAATATCATTTCCGTATTGCCGGGCATTTCTGTTTCAAAAACGCGTCGAACTCCTCGTTGGTAAGAAACTTGAAAAACACCTCGTCCCTGTCTTTCGGGTTCGGCCTGAACAGGTCGCTCATCTTCACCACACATTTGTTGCCGTACCCGTCGCTGATCAAGGCGGTCCGCCACAGCTGGGTGATGGGGATCTCGCCGGTGCGCCATCCGTAATCGATGAGGATGGACCCCTTTTCGGGCGTTATCTCGATGCCCCCGCGGGACCTGACCATCCCGTCGAAATGCGTTACCGGCGAGGTTTTGACCGTGTAACCCTCAATCCACACAAGCTCGCCGGTGGTTTTGGAGAATTCTGCCCGGTGGCCCCCTGGGAGCACCGCCGTCACCCTGTCGGATTCGGTGTCGTTAAAGACGGGCGTCGTTTTTGTTTTATAGGGCAGCAGGTGGAACATCCGCGAACCGGTGGAGCGCGACATTCTTTCGTAATCGTTGGTCCCTATGAACACCATGAGCATGGAACTCGCGTAGAAGGTACAGCTTCGGTAACGGTCGGCGTTGCCGCGGCGCAGCGTGTCGCCGTAATCGGACTTGAGAAAGAAGTACTCCCCGCGGTCTTCCTGCACGGTCATGATGAGGTTTCCCAGGGGTTTCTGTGTGAAGCCATTCAGTGTGCCGGGACCGATAACAAGGGAGAGAACCAGGAGTACCGTTATTGCCGAAAGGTTTTTCATGACATGCTCCTTGTGACGAACAAAAGTTTTATGTAAAAGGACTTTCAATACGCGGAAGTCAGTGAACCACCCCGTCACGTAAAGGAATGCTGCGGGGAACTGTGGAAAGAGTATGCGTTGCACTCTCGTGGTATTCTTAAACCCTCTGTGACGGGTATCAGACAGGTGCCGGTTATTACAGGTCTTTAAATTCAGTACCTGTCTGCGCGGTCTTCCACCATTCCCGCCATTCATCGGGTTTGCCGAATTTCTGGCCGGTGATGCGTTTCAGCGCGTCCATTACATTATCGTTCAGAAAACGTTTGTTAAGATCAAATAAGGTGATTATCGAGGGAACAGCGGATTTTGCCGGGCTGCCGAAGCTCCCTAACAGTTTTACTATGTTCTTTTGCGTACAGGTGTTCCGCGTGTTCAGCGCGCGGGTAAGGAAATCAATGGTGTTCCTGTCCATTTTTACGGAGCGGAACGGTTCAAAAGCCCAGTCGGCCGATATGGTCGCCATCTCTCCCACGGTACAGTCCGCGTCGGCGGCGGCTTTAACAAGAACAACCGGCCCCCACAGGTGCACAAAGCCCCGTAATAATCCCTTGAGCCATGCCTTGCGGAACGGCGCTTTAGACGGTACGGTGCATTCATGTATGGCCGAGGGGGTGGGGATACGATCTTTTATTTTCACCGTTGCCGGATTTTTGCCGGTTGCGGTAACCGTCAGCGTGCCGTATACCCCGGCGCTGGTATAGCATCGATCGGACGGGCCGCCCGCCAGGTACTTGAAGTGCCGATAGGTGGTTGGTAAAGCTTCCAGTGTAAGATCAGCTTCCAGTGTCGCTTCGGTATTTTCCGGAGAATCCGCTGTTGCGATACCCATTAATGTTAAACAGTATCTCAGGTCCCGTTCGAAGGAAACGGGATTTTCATAAGGTAGGATGGGTATATTGTCGGGATATGCGCGTTTTACAAACGTCAGTTTAACCGCTTTTATATGGATTTTCCGAATGGTTATACCGTTAAACATGGGCACATGCGGTGGTTCGATTACGTACTGGTACTGTACTTTTTTATCCACATACCCGGTCTGACAGCCGACCAGGAAGAACGTCGTCAATAGTAAAATTGAAGCTAAGGTTCTGTGCATGTTGTTTACCAGCGGATATTAATGAATAGTAGGAGTTGAATAAAAAAGCAATTATATTTTTTATTGATACAGGTCGTCCCTGGATTAAGCCTGATCGGTTACAGGTACGAAAATATTATGAGGTACGTTGATATCCCCGGCAAAGAAGAATGCATCATTCCCGTCGGTACAGCAGCCCATAACGAGGTGTAATGAGCACGGGCAATGGGTATCCAGGCTTCGTCAGTTCCTCTTGTTGTTCAATCCCGTCAAACAATCCGCGTTGTTTCATGGCCGATCAGTCGTTTTATGATTGCTTTCAGTGGATTATCCTGCTACATTCCACCTTATCAATTAATTCACTAACGCTCGCTGATTTATAGAGATTACCTTAAACCAGGTTTATAAGTACACCGGGAACCATGCGTAACAGTCATAAAACAAAGTTGTTTGATATTTTGAACAATGAACAGTTTACTTCAAAATTTATTTCCGGTATCGCCGGTGATAGATCATTGAGTATAAAAGAAAGGGAATTGTTTAAAAGATTGTTGAAGAAAACCGGTGACGATCTGTATGTAAAACTGCTGTTTTTTATTACCCATCAGGTATTTCCCGCGGGGGATTCCAAAAAGTTGTGGGAAGAGATATTAACCCATAAAAGCAGAATATCTAAAATTCTCAAAAGGAACGTGGAGATATCCGTTGCGACTCTGGATTATCTTACCAATATAAAAAATGAAATTAAAAATCCAAAACTGATCGGTGAAGCCTTTATAGGAAAAATTGCAGAAATATCGTCAATCGACGGGTTGACCCGACTGTATAACCGGCAATACCTTTTTTTAAAGATAAAAGAGGAATTGAACAGGTATAAAAGATACAACACCGCGTTTTCTATCACACTGCTGGACATCGATAACTTTAAAAGAATTAATGATACCTTCGGTCACCAGAAGGGCGATGAAGTATTGGTAAAATTCAGCCGCATACTGGAAAAATCAAAACGTGATCTGGATATCTGCGCGCGCTATGGCGGGGAGGAGTTCATAATCCTGTTGCCTCATACCGAGATGAGTGAGGCGATGATTATCGCGGAGCGTTTGAGGAAAACCATTGAAAAAAGTTTCCGTAAGGATCTAAGACTGACGACCAGTATCGGCGTATCAGGCTGCCCTGAAAGTTCGATAACCGTTAAAAATCTGATAAAAAAAGCTGATGATGCCTTATACCGTTCGAAACGCAGGGGCAAAAACCGGGTAAGCCGCGTATAAGTGAACGGTGTTGCCGTTCTTTTTCCCATTCGTCCATAAAGAAATGTGAGCAAAGAATACGATTGTACAAAATCCGGCCCGACGAGAATTCCGTAAAAATGATCGATTCCTTCGAGATGGCCCGGCGGCGTACTTCCCTGGTTATCACCGCCGGTGACACTGACTTTAACCGCAACGAGGCCTGCTCCATGTACTATCACCTGATGCGCATGCAGTTCATGAACATCCATTATATTCAGGAACCGGGGAGGGGTCACGCGCCCCTTACGGGAATGAACTTTGATCGCGCCGTCAGGCTGCCGGATGCACGGAAACGATGAGTAACAGGGGAGGGTCTGCGGTATAGCGGGATTCTTCAGCCATCGTCATCCTGCCCGGCATGCGCGACACCGTGTCTCGCTTCTTTTCTGTGGGAATATTTTAAAAAACTCTACTTGAAAAGGGACAGGGAGGGGATAGCGTTTTGAGTTGACTATCAGGTGCATGGATATTTAATAACGTCATAGACAGATAACGCTTCGTCCGTAAGCGGAATTCACAGCTTAATACACATATGTCATTTGAGTTAACCGCATGGAGGAATCAAATTCGGCGGTTAAATACACAAAGGTTGTCCGGAGATACCTTTCGACGTTTAATGACGGTGTTCTGCTGATGATTGTATTTATCTGATCTGGTTCTATTATTGAAGGCAAAGATTAAATCACCTGTAACAGCTGGAATCGCCTGCGGTAACGGTGAGTTTCAAAGATGATAGTGGAGATGTCCGATACAAAATCAATAGAGTATGTAGCAAAAAAATCAAAAGAGCTTCTCACCTGCCAATTCGAAGCTTATCGCAATTTAGACCAGAAAGCCGGTATTGTAATCGGGATACTTTCAATATTTCTCCCTTTATTTATCGGTTCCATTACGGGAAGCCCTTTATACATCAAAGTTATTTCACTTGTTCCTGTAATGGTGCTGCTTATAGGAATGATAATAATGCTTTATGTAATAAGATCGAATAAATTAAGCCAGGGATATGATGAAACGAAATTTGTAGAATTAATAAATATTGATATCAAAAATGTATACAAAGAAGAAATAGCTTACAATAAATATTCTATTGAAAAAAATGATAAAATATTGACTAAGAAAAATAAAAATTTTAATTGAGGATTGAAATTCATAATAATCTCTATGATCATATCAATAGGGGTAATGACACTTTCAGTTTTTGAAACTGTTGCGAAGGAGTAGTGGAGTATGGGCAATACACTGAAAAAACAGTCAGCACAAAAGATCAAGAAAGATACGAAGAAACATTCAGCGAAAGAGACCCTTCCCAAAGTCAATCCTGAAAGAGTAAAAAAATATGCCGAAGGTGTCGGCAAATAAGAATAAATGTACATTGGGGCGCTGATGTCGGCAAGATTATATTCGATAATTCTTCTTGTCGAGGGGGCATGCCAGCAAAAGCACTATTGAGGTCACAAAAAAGGCGAGGTGCTTTCCTCGCCTTTTTGTAGATTTTAAATATACTCAATATGTGTCATTTTCTTGCTGACTGGCATGGGTCAGGTTGCCGAATTCATCATATCCCCAGACCGCCCAGCAGGTACCTGTAACTGCTCCAATTGTCATCACGATTGAATTAAAATTCTTGGTAGCAGGGTCATAAAAATATATATTTGCGGTGGTGACGGAACCTCTCCCCATGCCGATACCTGAATGGGAACCGCCCAGTAAATTGTAATCGTCTATCGTCATTGTATCGGTATTAACCGATATGTTTCCATCGAAAATACCCAACACAAGATATTTTACTTCTTTTGGTGCATAGTACGAAAAAGTAGTTCCGTTAAAATCTATTATATCAATCCTCTCCACATCAGGAAAGATTGTCGATTCCAGCTGGGGCGCTGTCTCACATGCGCACAGGCCCATCAGCAGTATAACTACAATTAATATTGTCCGTTTCATGGCTGCACCTCGCTGCTAATCGAAAAAGTATTTGATGCCGCCGCCTATGGCGAAGGCGTTGAAGTAATACTTGTGGTGGTGCTCTATGGGCGCGCCCAGAAGCTGGCTCTCGTAGGCATACCGCGTGAGCCTCGCCGGGGTGTAGTAATACCGTCCCTCGATAAAGATGCTCACCTTGGAAAAGGGGATCACGTGGGCGCCCGCTTTAAGCCCCAGGGTAAGGCGGTTCTGCACCAGAAGCTTTTCTTTCTCGTCCTCGGCGGTGGTGTCTTTGTGAAAATCCTGCAAATTGAGCCAGCCGATAATGACGCCGGCGTAAGGCTGTATATACTTCCAGTTGGGAAAGGGCATAAAGGAAAGGGAACCCTGCAGGGTGTACATGTTGTACCAGCGCTCCTGGGTGATGTCGGTGCCGAATACCGAGGGGAAGGTCTGGTCGTGCACTATGCGGCTGTAACCGGCCTCGGCCGAAAGTATAAAGAGATCGAAGTTATGGGCCAGGAATGCCGCATTAAGGGGGCTTCCCTTGATGTCGGTTTTGACGGGCAGCAGGTAATACACCGAAAGTCCCATACTGGTGCGGTCGCGTATGCGGTCCTCGGCGAGGAAGGGAGACCAGCTCACGTACTTGTCTTTGACAATGGTAATGCTCGTGTCGGCGTCCACGCGTCCCGACTTGACCGCCTTGACGCGGTGGCGGCCCTCGGCGAGCTTGTATTCCACCAGCGGCGATTTACCCACCATGGTGCCGTCCACGTAGATCTCGGCGCCGTCGGGGGTGGTGGATACCGAGAGGTAGCCCAGGCTCTTGCCGGCGATGATGGCCGCCATCGCGAGTACGGCCTCGTTGGCCCTGTCGAAGACCTTCGCCAGCGGGGCTTTCACCACGCGGCCGTCTATCACCTTGCCCGATACCACCTCGATCGCCTTGATCGACACCACCAGTTGTTCCGGTGAGCCGGTGTACGAGCCGAGTATCAGCACGTCGGCCCTGGCCAGCCTGCCCGCCCGGGAGACCCTGGCTTCGCTGAAAATGCCCGTCTGCTCCAGGGCTATCTCGTCAAGCAGCTTGCCCAGATGTTCGCGTTCGACCACCCGCAGGTCTTTGGACTGCGAAAGAGTTGCCGATAGCGATTCTGGGATGGATTTCGCGAGATACTGGAGCCCTATGCCGCCGGTATGGTTGGTGAAGTTCATCACGGCGACGGTGCGCTGCGCGGCGCCCAGAGGCAATGCGCACACGAGCGCGGCAAGCAGTACGCCGATGCTGAATGTGCCTGTTTTCATCGCGGTTTCCTTTTCTGTTATGATAATGATTATATGTATTTATCGGCACGGCAACGGTTATTGTAAGGCAAAACACCGTTCATTTATGAGAATGGTGTTTCATGCGTGATGCGGAACATCCGCCGCTCCCGCCTTGCCCCTCCTGCCCATAATTTTCCCTGTTGTTAAGCTGGTAACATGCCGGTGAAGGGGATTGGTGAGCAGGGAAAGGATTAGCCTTGACAATACCGGAATATCTTTATAAAAAAAATACTGTCTTTTAGACGAATAATGCAATATTAATTAATGTCAAGGAGTTATTTTTACCCCGTTTACGGGGACGCCGCACAATGAAAGAGGTGATGTAATGAGTGAAGAGAAGACCGATCGCGTGTATACGGGCATAGGGGCCCGCGAGACCCCGGCGCCTCTCCTTGCGTTGATGGAGAAGGTCGGCGCTTTCCTGGCGGCGGAGGGATACCTGCTGCGTTCAGGAGGGGCCGAGGGGGCCAGTGCCGCCTTTGAAAAGGGCTGTGACGCCGCAAAAGGGAAAAAGAACATTTTTCTCCCGTGGCGTGGATTCAACGGCAACAATTCGAACATGTACAACGTCACCGAAAAGGCCCTGTCGCTGGCCAAGAACTTCAACCCCGCATGGGTCACGCTGAACGACAGCGCGAAAAAACTCCAGGGCAGGTACGCCCACGCCCAGCTGGGTGACGGCCTTAACCGCCCCTCGGACTTTATCCTGTGCTATACCAAAGAGGGGAAGAAGAAAGGGGGCACCGGGCAGGCCCTCAAGGTCGCCGACCAGTACTCCATACCGGTGTTCGACCTGGGGGAATTCGAATACGACCACGCGCTGATGAAGAGCAAGCTGCATGAATTCCTGCAGGGATCCGGCGTCAACACCGAAAAACTCGCCCTTTAACGGCTGCCGGCGTATATTTTACGACAATGTCTCGCCAACTATCTTGAGCGCCGCCATCCGTGGCGGCGCCGAGAATCATTTTTTGATTAACATTCGGAAATAATTTTAAATAAGTAATAGAAACAGATCCAATAGAGGTTTTGCAATGAGCATGTTAAATGAATATATTCAAAAAATACGTAGCGGCTGGGGTCCCATTGAATTAGAAAATGAATTACAGAAATTAATAGCTAACTGCAACAAACATAGAAATTCATACTTATTTCTTTATGCTGCTGCAATGCAAAAAAATATTCCTGAAATTGGAATGAATCAAGATGATTTTTATACAATAGTTGATCTCCTTAACAATAAAAAAGGATTACATAAAATTGATGTTCTTATTGAAACACCTGGTGGTAGTGGTATTGCCGCTGAAGAAATCGCAAAGTTCTTACATAATAATTTTGACGAAGTATCTTTTATAGTCGTTGGTGAAGCAAAGAGTGCTGGTACAATTTTAGCATTATCTGGCCATGAAATTTATATGTCTGAAACCGGAAGTCTTGGGCCTATTGACGCTCAAATTCCAATTGGTAGATCGGTTATATCTGCATCAGATTACTGTGAATGGGTTAAAGAAAAAAGGGAAGAGGCTGAAAAAAATAAAAAATTGAATCCGTTCGATGCAACAATGGTAGCTCAAATATCCCCAGGAGAATTAGAAAACGTACGACATAGCTTGCAATTTGCAATTGATCGAGTAACAGAATGGTTACCCATTTATAAATTTAAAAATTGGGATGTTACTGAAACTCGAAAAATTCCTGTAACTCCTGAAATGAAAAAGGATCGAGCAAAAGAAATTGCAGAAAATTTGGCCAAGCATTCAAATTGGCAATCACATGGTCGATCAATCAAACTTGAAGACTTATCCCAATGGCTTAGAATTAAAAAAATAGAAGATGATCCAGTATTTTACGAAATAACCAATCGACTCAAGGTGCTCTATACATTACTTTTTCAATCTAGCTCAACTTTTAAAATGTTTGTATCTGAAGATTATAAAATATTTAGACAGGCTGGTCCGCGTCCCCAACCAATTTCTATTCCGCAAAAAATTAAAAAGCCTGGTTTTTTTGAAGCTGTTCAAAAATGTCCCAATTGTGGAACTGATCATAAATTGTACGGAAAGTTTATAAATGATCCGAAAATTGATATAGAAGAAAAAAATAAGGGATTTGTTATTATACCAAAAACATTACATTTTAAATGTGATTGTGGCTTTGAAATTGACTTGACAGGTTTAAAAAATGAAGTTGAATCAAAAATTGGTAGAAAAGTTTTATTATAAATAGTATATTTATACTTCAAAGAGAGGGTTTTGTATGGAAAAACAAACAAATGATACTCTTCTCAAATTTCTAGCCGAAACGAAAGATGGCAAATATGCTGAAATTGAGAAAAGTTCATTAGAGTATACTCGAATTGAAGTTGAAACTGATATGTCCTCAGAATATTCTGATTACGTTTACAGCGTTCGTTAAAATATCCTAAAAAACTACTATGAAAAGGCAAGAATTCACCTTGCCTTTTTTATTTTAATTATAAGCAAAGTAATTGTTTTATGACTATGCCATCCATGGCTTCGGCAGCTTTTTGTAAGAATGGCGAGCTCACGTCACATAACAAGGCGTCATGCGCTTCGTCACTACGTTTATCGGCCTCCGCGCCCAATATAAAAAGATGGGCGCTCCGGCACATTTACACCTCCACTGCGCTACGGTGAAAACATCCCATACGCCGGCGCATATTTTACCCAAAAGAGCGGTGCATTACGGCGCCGCAACTGCCGATATTAATACCAGAATACTACATCGCGCGCTCGATTCTATGAAACGAAGAATATCACTGTGTATCACACTGGCGGCGCTTCTGGTATACAGGTGCAGCCCTCCCCATGTGCGCACGGGACGCTCCCCGCTGGGGGACTCAGACCGTTCCTCCATAATCAGGACCGCCCGGGACTACCTGGGCGTGCCCTACCGTTACGGCGGCACCACCCCCGGCGGGTTCGACTGTTCAGGTTTCGTCATGTACGTGTTCCGCAAGAACGGGTATGCAATGCCGCGCGGCACCACGGCGCAGTTCCGTGAGGGCCGCCGCATAGGACTGAGGGAGGCCAGGCCCGGTGACCTGGTGTTCTTCAATACCGGCGGGCGCAAAAGGATTTCCCACGTGGGCATTTACGCGGGGAGGGGGAGGTTTATCCACGCGCCCAGTACCGGGAAGAAGGTTTCGTATGCCGAGATGGACAACCGTTACTGGCGCAAAAGGTTCGTGGGGGCAGTCAGCCATTTTTCGGGCGCCCGAAACGGCGGGTATTACGGCAGCAACCGCGGGGACTCAATTTATTTCCATCAATAGGGGGGAAATTTCCTAAAATATCGGCGGCAAACCGGTTATTTCTTGACAAATACACAGTTAAATATTTGTGTAAAATCAGGCGGAAAGGATTGGTCTGCTTAATATGCGAATTGGGATATACCCCGGATCGTTTGATCCGTTAACAAATGGTCATCTCGACATCATCGAAAGGTCTAAACATTTATGCGACAGGCTCATAATCGCCATAGCGACGAACAGCGAAAAGGACCCGCTCTTCTCGGTTCAGGAACGGCTGGAGATGCTGGGAACATGCTGTCAGGTCTGCGAAACGCCTGTGGTGGATGTGGTGTCCTTCGAAGGACTGCTCATGGATTTTTGCCGCAAGAACAGTGTTTCTTTCATCATCAGGGGTCTCAGGGCCATTGTGGATTTTGAATTTGAATTCGCGATGGCGTTGATGAACCGGAAGCTTGCTCCGGAAATCGACACGATATTCCTGATGTCCATGAGCGAATATTCTTTCGTATCGTCCCGTATGGTGAAAGAGGTGGCCCGCTACGGAGGGGACGTTTCATCCCTCGTGCCCCGGTTCGTCAACAGCCGGCTCCGTGAGAAATTCTCCGGCTGACAGGTCCTTCCCCCCGCGGTCCGCGCGTTTTTCAAGGTTGTTTTCCATGTTAATCGCGCGCGGGCAAACTGAATCAACAACGTAACATAGCTGATTGACGAAGCACCGTCCGTAGAGCGGCACGGGTATTTCGGAAAGCACGCGCCGTATTATAAAAGAAGGAGGATTGTTATGAACGTGACAACATTCCTTCTGATTTTGTCGCTCCCTGTAGCAGGAGTTCTGGGATTTCTGGTCAGGGCCTATCTGGGGAGGCTTAAACTCAATTCCGCCGAGGCCCAGTCCCACAGGATATTGCAGGACACGATTAAAGAAGCCGAGGCCAAACGCAAGGAACTGTTGATTGAGGCGAAAGACCAGCTTCTGAAAGAGAAAAACCTTTTTGAAAAGGAGATGCGCGAACGCCGCCAGGAGGTTCAGTCCGCGGAAAAGCGCCTGGTGCAGAAAGAGGAAACTCTCGGCGCCAAATTCGATCAGGTCGACAGGAAAGAAAAGTTACTCCAGCAGAGGGAGCAGGAAAATCAGGAAAAAGAAGCTGAACTGAAGCAGCACCTGGAAAAGCACAAGAAGGAGCTTGAAAGGATCTCTGGTCTTACCACAGAGGACGCGAAAAAGCTGCTGTTGAAAAACCTGGAAAATGAAGTCCGTTTCGAATCGATAAAACTCATCAACAAGATTGAAGAGGAAGCGAAGCGCTCCGCCGAGAAGAAGGCCAAGGAGATCATCCTTACCGCCATTCAGCGCAGCGCGTCTGACTACACCTCGGAGTGCACCATCACCACCGTTTCGCTGCCTTCAGACGACATGAAGGGACGCATCATCGGCCGTGAGGGCAGGAACATCAGGACCCTGGAAAACCTTACCGGAGTGGACATGATCATCGACGACACCCCCGAGGTGGTGGTGATCTCGGGTTTCGACCCTGTGCGCCGTGAGATCGCCCGGATATCCCTGGAACGCCTTATACAGAACGGCCGCATACATCCGGCCCGCATTGAAGAGGTGGTCGATAAGGTCACCCA
Organism: uncultured Leptospirales bacterium; assembly: GCA_964624235.1. Classification (GTDB taxonomy): domain Bacteria; phylum Spirochaetota; class UBA4802; order UBA4802; family UBA5368; genus CAZUXY01. The sequence continues at coordinate 17,611 of CAZUXY010000060.1, forward strand.
GGAGATCGAAGAGAACATGCTCGAAGAGGGCGAAAAAGCCGCATTCGAGCTGGGCATACCCGGTCTCAGCCGCGACGCCCTGTACCATGTGGGCAAACTGAAATACCGGTCGAGCTACGGCCAGAGCATACTGACCCACAGCAAAGAGGTGGCCAATCTCGCCGGTATAATGGCGGGTGAGCTCGACCTGGACGTGATGCTGGCGAAGCGCTCGGGCCTGCTTCACGACATCGGGAAAGGAAGCATCGTCGAGGGCGAGGGGGCCCACGCGCTGGTGGGCGCCGAGATGGCGAAAAAGTTCGGCGAAACTGCCAAGGTGGTCAACGTCATCGCGTCGCACCACAACGACAAGGAGCCCGAAAGTTTCGAGGCAATGCTTATACAGGTCGCCGACGCCATATCCGCTTCCAGGCCCGGCGCCCGCAGGGAGTCACTGGACACCTACCTGAAACGCCTGGAAAACCTGGAAAGAATAGCCGCCGGTTTCAAGGGCGTCGACAAGTGTTACGCGATCCAGGCCGGCCGGGAGATCAGGGTCATGGTCGCCAACGACGTGGTAAACGACGAGCGGGTTGAGATCCTGGCGAGGGAGATAGCGCAGAAGATCGAGTCCGAACTGAAATATCCCGGCATCGTCAGGGTGACGCTCATCAGGGAAACAAGGATAGTCGAATACGCGAAGTAATTACCCCCCTCAGTCCCCCCTCATCGAGGGGGGATCAGGGCCATTCGCCTCCCCCTTGTCAAGGGGGAGGCAGGGAGAGGGTCCCGGGAGGGGGTCAAAAAAGCATACACCATGAATTCACCGATAACCATTCTGGCGATAGGCGACATTATCGGAAAACCGGGTCGCAAGTTATGCCGCAGGCTGATTCCCGAACTCCAGCGGGAGCACGGGGTGGATTTCGTCATAGCCAACGGTGAGAATTCAGCCGGCGGCATGGCGATCACCCCCGTGGTGGCAAGAGAACTCCTGGAATCGGGAGTGGACGTGATTACCACGGGAAACCATGTGTGGGGCAGCAGGGAGATCGAGGAGATCATCGACACCGAGCCCAGACTGCTGCGCCCGGCAAACTATCCCCCGGGCACCAGGGGGAGGGGTTACGAGATATTCGAGACCGTGAACCGAAGAATATGCGTAATAAACCTCATGGGCAGGGTGCACATGGAACCCCTGGACTGCCCCTTCAGAAAATTTGACGAAATACATTCCGCCGTGGGGAAAAACGCCGATATCTTTATTGTCGATTTTCACGCCGAGGCGACCTCCGAGAAGCGCGCCATGGGATGGCACGTGGATGGGAGGGCGGCGGTACTGTACGGCACCCATACCCATGTTCAAACCGCCGATGAGGAAATCCTTCCCGGCGGTACGGGTTATATCAGCGACCTGGGAATGACCGGACCGTTCAATTCGGTCATAGGGATGGACCGGGAGATCTCGCTGGAGAGATTTCTCACCTTTCCCCGAAGAAAATTCTCGGTGGCAACCGGGAACGTAAAACTCAACGGCGCCCTGTTCGTGATAAACGGCGAGGGAAAGACCGAAAGGGTGCAAAGAATCATCGCCGCTGAATGAAGGCGCCCGCATGGGAATTACGCGAAAAATTCGTGAGTGTATTGATTTTTATTCCAGCGGTGATAGTATGGTCGCTGCGGGAATATACTCCGCATCAAACGGATAGTCCCTGATGATACTGCAATCCATCAACAGCCTGAATGACCTTAGAAAACTTGGTATCGACGATCTCAACGAGCTCGCGCGCGAGATCCGGGAATATATCATCGACGTGGTTTCACAGAACGGAGGCCATCTCGCCTCTTCCCTGGGCGTGGTGGAGCTTACCCTTGCCCTGCATTACGCCTTCAATACGCCGCGTGACCGGTTGATCTGGGACGTGGGGCACCAGTCGTACGCCCACAAGATAATCACCGGCAGAAAAGACGACTTCAAAAACCTGAGAAAGCTGGGCGGGATCAGCGGATTCCCCAAGATGGCGGAATCCCCCTTCGATACCTATAACACCGGCCACAGCAGCACCAGCCTTTCCCTCGCGCTCGGTGAGGCGGTGGGCAGGGACCTGAAACGCGAAAAGAACAAGGTCATCGCCGTGATAGGCGACGGTTCACTCACCGGCGGAATGGCCTTCGAGGCGCTGAACCACATAGGACATCTGAAGAAAGACATCATTATCGTCCTTAACGACAACGAACATTCAATATCGAAGAACGTCGGCGCGCTCTCGGAATACCTGGTAAAGCTGATTACCGGCTCCATCTACAATACCCTTAGGCGAAGGTCGTACGATATAATCAGGCGCATACCGCGCTTCGGCGAACGACTGTACCGTTTCGTCTACGAGAAGGAAGCCAGGCTGAAAGGGATATTCATTCCCGGTGCGATCTTCGAGGAAATGGGCATCCGCTACTTCGGCCCGGTGGACGGTCACAACATGGAGCTGATGATCGACCTGTTCACCCGCATCAAGATGATAAACAGCGGTCCGCGCCTGATACACGTCATCACCAGGAAAGGCAAAGGGTATGAACCGGCGGAAAAACACCCGGCCGAGTTTCACGGGGTGGGCCCCTTCAACCGCCACCTTGGACTGCAGAGACGCGCCAGGGAGCTTTCGTATTCGGACATCGCCGGCAAGACCATCGCAGAGATATCAAAGACCGACAGGAGGATAGTCGCGATAACGGCGGCCATGAAACTGGGTACGGGACTTGTGGAGTTCGAAAAAAGGTCTCCCCAGAGGTTTTTCGATGTGGGAATCGCCGAACAGCACGCGGTCGCTTTCGCTTCGGCCCTGGCGCTGAAAGGGTTCAAACCCTTTATCTCCATTTATTCCACCTTCATGCAGCGGGCGGTGGACCAGATAATCCACGACGTGGCCCTGGCGAAGGCGCCGGTGAAACTGCTTATCGACCGCGCGGGAATCGTGGGGGAAGACGGCGAGACCCATCACGGGCTGTTCGACATCGGGATAATCAGGATGGTGCCGGGTTTTATGTTCCTGGCCCCCTCCAACGGTGCGGAACTGCGCGACATGATTTATTTCGCGGCGGGTTACGATAAAGGTCCCGTGGCCATCAGGTACCCCAGGGGGAAAGAGACCTCGCGCGGCCTGAGGTTCGACATCCGCGGGAATTTCAAGCCGGGGAAACTCAAAAAAATGACCCGCGGCAGGGATATTACACTCTTTGCGGCGGGAGACATGGCGGCGACCGCAATGGAGGTACATCGCCTGCTCGCCGCCGCGGGGATACACTCGACGGTCGTGAATCTGCTTACGCTTAAGCCGCTGGATGAAAAGGGTATCAGGAAAACAGTCGAAGAAACGCGTTGTTTCGCCACGCTGGAGAACGGATACGTAACAGGTGGAGTCGGTGAAGCCATCGCGGGGTCTTTGCCCCCGGGTTTGAAACAGAAGCTGCTGTTTCATGCCGGGTTCCCCGGAGAATTCGTCACCCACGGCACCATGCACGAACTGTTCGCGCTTTACGGGCTGGACCCTTCTTCAATCGCACACCGCATTATTTCCCTGATTAAAGTCGCCGGCATACATGAAAAAAGGGACTCGTTTAGACGCATTTCTGGCTGAGCACTCCCTGTCGCAGACCAGGGAAAAGGCAAAACGGGAGATTATCGCCGGCTGGGTGCGGGTAGACGGTGAAACCGTACGGGAACCCTCTCGCCATGTCATGGGCACAGAAGATATCAGGGTGGAACGTCCAGGCGGCAGCTTCGTCAGCAGGGGAGGTCAGAAACTCGACCATGCCATGGAGCTGTTTAAAATCGACGTACGCGGCCGTGTCACGGCTGACCTGGGGGCCTCCACCGGCGGTTTTACCGACTGCCTCTTGCGACGCGGGGCCGCGCGGGTATACGCGGTGGATGTGGGATACGGACAGCTCGATTTTTCCCTTCGTGGAAATCCCTCCGTGGTGGTGAAGGAAAGGACCAATGTCCGTAATCTGAAAAAAGAAGATTTCCCCGAAAAAGTACAGTTTGTCACCGTGGACCTTTCGTTCATTTCGGTGACTAAAATTCTCGATGCGGTTCTCGAGGTTTTTTCCCCCGTCGAAGGTCTCATGCTGATAAAACCCCAGTTTGAAGCGGCAAAAAGCGAACATAAAAAGGGAGTGGTAAAAAGTCCGTCGGCACACGTCGCGATACTCCGCAGGGTGCTGGAGAATCTGCACGACCGCGGGGTCTGCTGCAAAGGACTGTGTTTTTCACCAATCAAGGGTCCCGCCGGTAATATTGAGTTCTTCACCTATTTTGAAACAGGTGAACGGTCGTGTGAGGCTGTTTCAAGGGAATCCATAGCGGCACTGGTCGATACCACGGTGACGGAGGCGCATCACAACCTTGACCGGTGACCCGGTGATGATTTATCGGACATAATTAGCCAGGTTACGTAAATATTAGTTGACCGGTCTTGCGGCATCTGTTTGTCTTAAATGGAAAGATACAGAAAGACAAGGCGGGCTATGCGTTTCGGTACAATGAAAAAATACATATTACTGATGATTGCGGCGTCTTTGCCGGCGGTGTTATACTGTGGACCTGTTTCAGCGCTCAGCCTCAGCGGTGTGGTTGCGTATCCGGTTCCCTATAATCCCGATACCCAGCTGATGACGATCAGCAGCCCGTCGCCTCCCATGGTAAGCAAGGTGACCATTGAAATTTTCGATATCAACGGCGACGGTGTCTTTAAACGGGACTTTACCTCATTTCCGGCAAACTGGAACGGTAGGAACAACAGCGGGCGTAAGGTGAAGCCGGGAATGTATATCGTGAAAGTTACCGCCGAAGCCACGGACGGCGGTTTTGCGCGCAAAATATTACGCATACTGGTCGACTATTGAAGCATAGACGCTACGGTTTACCGGCCTGTGCGATCGTCCTGAAGCGGCGGCTTTCCCCGCATAATTAGAGTTGAAGGGCCATTATTCGCGGTATTCACAGGCAGATGGACCCCTGATCGGAAGATGAAATACGGTATACAACGATTTTTTCAGATATTAACGGCGGCCGCCGTTTTTGCGTTCATTAACCCGCTTTACGGCGACTGGGATGCCGGGAGCCGGGCCTCTTTCACCAGGGGCGGATGGGTAGGGGCTCGTTACGTGGGGATGGGAAAGGCGGCGGAAGTCACGGCGGACGACGTATTCGCCCTTTACTGGAACCCCGCGGGTCTCGCCGGCCTCAGAAGCCGCGAGTCGCTTTCACCGGACGAAATCCGAAAGAAAGTAAAGAAGGGCGAGATCAAGGACATTACCGAGAAAGACCTGCTGAAATTTTCAGAAGAAGGGAACGTAAAAAATTTTGTTCAGATAGGCGTCTCCGCGGGGATGCTGGATATAGAAAGGGAGGCCGGTTTTGCCGGGGCGGCCTTCAACCTGTTCAGCGGCGTCGCCGGTGTAGGGGTGTACACCATTCAGTCCAGGGACATCGAGGCCAGGGATGAGACCGGTGCGCTGACGGGGAATCTTAACTACATCGCTTCCGCGGGTCACCTCTCGTATGCATGGAACAAGGGTGTCGCATCCCTGGGCATAACACTGAAGGCGCTGCAGGAAAAGATAGGGGAATCGTCCTATTACGGCAGCGGATGCGATTTCGGGGCGATCATTGACGTGCTCCCGGTGATCACCCTGGGTTTCGTGATACAGGACATCGGCACAAACATTTATAAAAACCGCGGGCGCACGGGGGTGTACGATAACCTGGACTTTGGGTACCCTACCCTGAAGCTGGGGGCCAGCTTTACCAACCGAAGGGACCTTGTCATCTCGGTGACGGGGGTAAAGAAGCTGGAGCAGGAAGACTATGTCGTCAATGCGGGGCTGGAATACCGCCTGTCGGAATACATGACCGTCTGTACGGGCATAAACGACAAGAATTTTTCCGCGGGATTTTCAGTGCGCTTTTTCGATCTGGATATAGGGTATGCCTTCGCGTTCGACAATATAAATATGGGATACAATAATATTGTATCGGTTACCCTGGTGTTGTAACAATGTACCATTCTGAAACACCACATATCAGGATAATGGGAATTTTGAACATCACGCCGGATTCCTTTTACGATGGCGGAAGATTTTTAGATTTTGACAGCGCGTTCAGGCAGGCTTTGCGGTTGAGCGCGGAAGGTGCCGACCTGCTTGATGTCGGGGGCGAATCGTCGCGGCCCGGCTCCAGACAGATAACCGTTCAGGAAGAGATTGACAGGATATGCCCGGTCATAGAAAAGATTAAGCGTGAAATTGATATCGTGATTTCGGTTGATACATGTAAACCACAGGTGGCCGACGAGGCGCTCAAGGCGGGGGCATCAATAATAAACGATATCAGCGGACTAGGAAGCCGGGAGATGAGGTCGGTGGCGCTGAAGCATGACGCGGGTGTGGTGATCATGCACATGAAGGGTGCCCCCGAAACCATGCAGCAACATCCCCGTTACGACGACCTGGTCGGTGAAATACGCGGTTTCCTCATGGAACGGACCCGCACCGCGATCGAGGAGGGGATACGGCCCGAGAAAATCATTATCGATCCGGGGATAGGGTTCGGTAAGACCCTGGCGCACAATTACGAGATTATACGAAACCTCGATCGCTTCGCGGATACAGGGTTTCCCCTGCTCATCGGGCTTTCGAGAAAATCGCTTATCGGGAATATAAGTCCCGGTGAGGACCGGCTTCCCGCCACGATAGCGCTCAACAGCATCGCCATCATGAAGGGTGCCTGTATTATTAGGGTCCATGATGTAAAAGAACACGTACTGGCCGTCAGGGCCGTTGAAAACGCGATAAGGGCTCAGAGATATAATGGAATCGTTGCTTGACCAGATAGTATATTACACGACCATCTTCTGGAATTATTTCCGCATATTGCTGGATATATTAATAGTCGCCCTGGTATTTTACTGGGGGTATACCTTCATATCCAACACCCGGGCCATGCAGCTGGTGAAGGGACTGGTGGTTTTTTTCATGGTGGCGGTGCTTTCATACGTGCTCAGGCTCGACACCCTGAACTGGCTGATTACCAACGTTACCTCCTATATCGTGTTAATGGTCATTATACTGTTTCAACCCGAGCTTCGAAGGTTGCTTACCCAGTTCGGCCAGAGGAACTGGCTGGTGGATGCCTTCACCCCCGATACATTCCCGCTCGATGAACTGGTCAACGCGATCATCGCGATGTCAGAAGAGAGGACCGGTTCCCTTATTGTGATAGAGCGGAATACAGGTCTACGCGCCTATATAGAATCTGGGGTGCTGGTCAACTGCCAGATAACGGAAGAAATCATCCGGACCATTTTTTTCCCGCTTACGCCGCTGCACGACGGGGCCATAATCATACAGGAGGGCAGGATCGCCGCCGCGGCGTGCTATCTGCCCCTGAGCGATTCACGGCAACTGAAGAAACAGCACGGGGCCCGTCACCGCGCCGCCCTGGGAATTGCCGAAGAGACCGACGCCCTGGTGCTGGTAAGTTCAGAGGAAACAGGGACGGTCTCCATCATGGTTAATGGAAAATATTTTCCCAGAATAAAGGCCACGGATCTGAAAAACATGATACTCTATTTCATGAATCCGAAGACCGCCTACGAGGAAAAGTACTCAATCAAATGAAATACCTGCTGAAGATAAAAGAAGCGATAATCAGGAATCCTTACACCGCAAAATTCGTGTGCCTGCTTGTGGCCGTGGTGCTGTGGGCGTACGTGGGGAGCACCAAAATAGGCGAGATAAGGTTCCGCATACCGGTGGAACTTAAAAACCTTCCCGAGCACCTGGTGGTCATTGATCAACAGGAATTGTTCGTGACCGTGACGATAAACGGCAAGAAGGAAGACATTAATAATATCAATGTCAAATATATCAAGGCCCATATAAACCTGGAACGCGCAGTTCCCGGCATGAGAAAGAAATTCAATATTGAGATCATGAAGAGTGAGGTTCCCGACAGCGTGCATCTGGATCTTTCACAGAGAAAATTTTATCTGAATATCGACCGCAAGGTACAGCGGAAGGTGGAGATCAAACCCGTTTTCGCCGGTGAACTGAAAGAAGGCTATGCCATGGGCATTTTTCGTATAGACCCTGAAACGGTTATTGTAACGGGGCCTGAAAGCATAGTAAGCGGAATGAATGCCGTTGAAACCGAAAAGATATCGATCTCGGGTCTGAACAAACGCACGGTGAAAGAGGTCGCCCTGGATATAAAAGACAATAAAAACATTGTAGTCGACAGGAAGAGAGTTACCATGGTGCTGCCGGTAATCGAGGTGAAAGGGCTGCAGAAGATATCGATCGGCCTGAAAGCGATCAAGGGCAATGAAAATTACAACTATGACCTGCTGGAGAACAGGGTGACGCTATACGTCAAGTCGGCAAAGAATGAAAATGAGGTGGGG
>CAZUXY010000061.1:0-24641 GCA_964624235.1 uncultured Leptospirales bacterium
GCATTCCGATGCATGCCGCAGCAAAAACCTGTTTGTATTTATACATAATAAAGGTTATAAACGACGCCATCCCCATGACGAAAATGACGGCAAGTCCCATGCCTAGGGCGGAATCCAGTTTTTTTGAAACGCCCAGGAACGGACAGATCCCCAGTATCTGGGAGAGCACATAGTTGTTGATGAAGATGGTGTAGATCAGGATAGTGAAGAGGATCTTTATTTCCATTGCCGTTACCTTTTGTTCCTGGCCTTGATTACGTTCATTCCCCACAGCATAAGGCCTAGGGTGATAAAGGCCCCGGGGGCGATTACCATCGCCGCGGCCGGTTCCATGCCCGGTATAAGGGTGTAACCGAGCAGTTTGTTGGCGCCGAGTACCTCGCGTATGAGTGCCAGCGCGGTTAATGTCAGGCCGAAGCCGAGCCCCATGCCCAGACCGTCCAGTATGGAGCGGAACACCGTGTTTTTCGAGGCGAATTCCTCCGCCCTGCCCAGGATAATACAATTCACAACGATAAGCGGAATGAAAATTCCCAGCGCGCTGTAGATGCCGGGCTGAAACGCTTTCAGGGTGAGTTCCACTATGATGACAAAGGCCGCGATGATGGTGATAAAAATGGGTATCCGTATAAAAGACGGCACTATTCCTTTAACCAAAGAGACGAATATGTTCGAAAAAATCAGTACAAAGGTGGCGGCCAGCGTCATCCACAGTGCGTTGCTGATAGAAGTGGAAACCGCGAGGGTGGGGCACATGCCGATCCCCAGGACCAGAATCGGGTTCTTTTCCCATATTCCCTTGGTTATTTCTTTCACATAATCCATTACATTCGCTCCTGCCTAAGTGTTACCGTTTTTCAGGGCCCAGCGCTTTTTTCAGGTTGATGATGCCTTTTTCTATACTGTCACGTACGGTTCTGGTGGTGATGGTGGCGCCGGTGATGGCGGAGATGCCGTTTTTTTCGAGTAGTTCCCGGCGCATCTCCGGTTTCCAGTCGCCTTTCTTCATAACGAGAATTTTGACGCCGGTGTCCAGCCCCTTGAACTGGTCCTGAAACCAGGGAGACGGCTTTTCCTCGTGCGCCGCCGATCTTCCGAAGAAGTGTTGGATAAAGGTTTCTTTGCTCGCAATCTCGGTGCATCGCGCGCCCAGTCCCGGGGTCTCGCTCTGCTGTACGATAGAAATTCCCAGTATGATTCTCTTTTCATCCACGCCTACAATGGTTCTTACGGGACCGCTGTAACCGTTTTTTTCCGCAATGAAAGCGTAACCTTTAAGAACCCTGCCTTCCTGTATTTTTTCGCCGGTCCAGTAGATGAAATCGCTCCCGTCTATACATGATTTTTTTTCAGACAGTATACGGTAACCGGGCAGTGCGACAGCAAGAGCGTTTTCCTGTTTCTGCTTTTCCTGTTTGATTATGTCGGGATAGGTAATTTTATTAATATGGGATAGCGCAAAGGTGGCAAAGAAAACGATCAACGCCAGAATAATGGTAGGTTTCGCTATATTTCCCATCTATATACTCCGGATATTGTTTTTTAAAAGCCGCCGGGTTCCTGATTGCCGTTGCTATCGCTTACCGGTGCCGAATACTCTCGGTTTAGTGAACCGGTCGATAAGAGGAACGGTCGCGTTCATCAACAGGATTGAATACGAAACCCCTTCGGGGTAACCGCCGAATAACCTGATAACGCAGGTTATGATGCCGCAACCGATACCCATAATGATCATCCCGCCATGCGTCACCGGCGAGGTAACCATGTCCGTGGCCATGAAAAACGCTCCCAGCATGAGCCCCCCCGAAAGCAGGTGGAAGAGTACCGCCCTGGTAAGGTAGGGAGAACCGGTCAGCGAGTAATATACGGCGGTAATGACCGCCACGGTTACTATATATGAAACGGGGATGTGCCATGAAATGATCTTTTTATACAGAAGAAACAGCCCTCCCAGCAAAAGCAGCGCCGCGGAAGTTTCACCCACGCATCCCCCGATGTTCCCGATAAAAAGCGATTTCATGATGTCCTTCGAAAAAATGATGGTGTAAAACTGTTCCGGGGTGATGTTAAGGTCTGCCAGGATCTTCGGTATTTCCTTGAGTGCGCCCAGTGGAGTCGCCTGGGTTATGGTATCGTAAGCGGTATTCGGCAACCCCGCAATATTGGCCGCGTTGCCGGAAAGAACATTAAGCGGTGAAAAATGGTGCCAGCGGGTGGTCATGTACACGGGCCATGATGCCATGAGGAAGGCCCTGCCCGCCAGAGCGGGATTGAATATATTGTATCCCAGGCCCCCGAAAAGCTGTTTCGCTATTATGATGGAAAACGCCGATCCGATCCCTATGACCCAGAGAGGTACATCGGGGGGAACATTCATCGCCAGCAACAGCCCGGTGATGACCGCCGATCCGTCGGAAACAGTCACGGGTTTCCTCAACAGGCGCAGATAAATCGTTTCAGATATAACAGCCGATGCCACCCCCACCGTCATAACCATCAGGGCATTGATCCCGAAGGTATAGACTGAAAACACCGCCGCGGGCATCAGTGCTCCTGCCACCATCCACATTATGGTGCGCACGGACTGTCCGGCCCTGATGTGAGGTGCATTGGACAGTATTAGCTGCGGTACGTTTTCAACTGGTGTGGGCATGATAGTAATCCATAGGGTTTGGTTATTTTTTGCTTTTCTGCCGCAGCTTCTCCTGGCCTACCTTTATGAAATGACTGAGAGGCCGGCGTGAAGGACATACATAGCTGCACGAGCCGCACATTATGCAATCAAAAGGATTGAGGGTCTCCGCAAGGTCGTATCTTCCTTTTTCAATGGCATTGACAAGATCGCAGGGAATCAGGCCGGTGGGGCAGACAGACACACAGCGTCCGCAACGGATACATGGCAGGTAATCCTGCAGCATGATCCGGTCTTTTTTCAACAGCAATACACCCGAGGTACCCTTTATCACCGGAATTTCCAACGAGTCCAGGGCTATGCCGCACATGGGCCCGCCCATGATGATTTTTCCCGGTTCTTCGACGAGGCCGCCGCATTCTTCGATTACATCAGAGAGACGGGTTCCCACCCGCACCTTGTAATTCCCGGGATTTTTAACGCAGGTGCCGGTTACGGTCAGATACCGTTCGAACAACGGTTTGCCGAGTACCACAGCCTCCCATATCGCGAATATAGTCCCGACGTTCTGTACCACGGTTCCCGCGTCCATAGGAAGGCCTCCGGAGGGGACTTCCCTTTTTAGTATACTGTAGATAAGTTGTTTTTCAGCGCCCTGCGGGTACTTGGTCCTGAGGGCCCGCAATCCTATGGTTCCGTCGTGTATCGGGGTATCGAGTATTTTACGGAATTTTTCGATCGCTTTCTTCTTATTATCCTCGATGCCGATATAGGCCTGCCGGATGCCCAGCACCTTCATAGTAATACGGATCCCTTCAATGATCTCCGTTGGGTGAGACTGGACCAGTATATCATCCACCGTGAGATAGGGCTCGCATTCCGACGCGTTAACTATAAGGGTATCGATGGGGCGGTTTTTCGGCGGGTTGAGTTTCACATGAGTGGGGAAAGCCGCCCCCCCCATCCCGACGATACCGGCCCCGCTGATTTTTTCCAGTAGTGCGGGGCCGTCCACCTGCTCCCATGAGGCCCCTTCGTTCCCGCGGCGCCATGATTCGAACGAACCCTGTGCCTCGATAACGACACACAGTCCTTTCTTTGAATATACCGTGGGGTGTTCGGTTATTTCGAGTATCCTTCCGGGGACAGGGGCATGAATGTTGGCGCTTATAAGGCCGTCGGCTTCTCCTATCAGCTGGCCTTCCAGCACGGAATCACCGGCCTGTACCACCGGTTTCGCCGGTCTGCCCACGTGCTGGAGCATCGGCACATAACATTGCTGCGGTATGGAAATATTGTTGAATGCTTTTTCCGCGGTATAGTGCTTATTCTCAGGCGGATGTATGCCTCCGGCGAAGGTATGCAATGCCATAATCAACCCTTGGTGGAATATATTTCGTCCTTGATCGGAAGTTCTTTTCTCAGATTCTTGATGTAAGGGAAAAGCTCACCCGCTTCGACATAACTGTCGCAATCGTCCATTATGCGGCGTGCGACGGTAAAATATTTATATAACTTCTCTTCACCGGACCTCTTGACCCATTTCTTTTTCAGGCATTTAACCCTGAGCACATATCTGTCGGGTTCCGATTCATACTGCCGTATGACGATGCAGTTCTGACAATTGGCGCAAAAAATCTTTTCTTTAACCATTTTTTCCTTCTTGAATAATAAGTTAACTAAACCGGTACATTCCGATTTTCGAAGATTCAAATGAAAATCCGGGCTTAAAAAACCTTCATTATCGGAGATAAAGTCGGAATTTCCTATATACAAACCCCGGTGCAATTCAGTCAAGAAATTTTTACTACAAAATAGTGTTACCGCTTTTCGTATGCTGAATACGGATAGAACGAAGTGAATCAGGTTCCCGGTATCCAGGAACAGCTTCGGGCGTGAAATTCCCTGCATCAGGGGAGAGGATTTTATAAAATCTTTAAATATTGTATTGATTTTATTCTACGGGATATATAGTGTTTGATCTCAGCGAGACAGTAGCACAACAATCCCGGGGACCGTTGAAAATGCAATACAGTAAAGAAAGTACGCGTAGTACGTATTTCCGAAAGTGTTCCCACAGCGGTTGCGGCAATAGCAGAACAATTCTCCCACCATTCCTTACGCCATACAGGAAGAAAAAAATATGAAGGTATTATTAATCAATGCGCCGTTCCCTTTTGAGGAAGCACCCACGCCTCCTTTCGGTCTGATGTCCCTGGCGGCTTTTCTGATGGAAGAGGGCCATGAGGTTCTAATCGAGGATTATATTATCCAGCCCTATTCCAGGGAAAGGGTAAAAAAGATCATGAGTGAGTTTGCCCCGGGGGTGGTGGGGGCCACCGCGGTCACCATGAATGTCAAGAAGGCCCTTGCGATCCTGAGGGACTACCGTGAGGTGGCGCCCGGTGTCGTAACGGTAATGGGCGGTCCCCATGTGAGCTTTGACGCTGAAGGTATTCTAAGAAACCACGGGTGGGTTGATTGTGTAGTCAGGGGGGAAGGGGAGATCAGCTTTACCGAACTGCTTACGCACTTTGAATCGGGGAGGGACGCCGAAGGAGTGGAGGGTGTATCTTACCGCAAAGACGGCGGAGTATACCATAACGGAAACAGATCCCTGATTCCCGATATCAACATACTTCCTCAGCCGGCACGGCACCTGGTGCCGCTGAGCAAATACCGGGCCCTGGGATTTCCCATAAGCATGGTAACCTCCCGGGGGTGTCCCTACAAATGCATATTCTGTGTCGGCTCCCGAATGGTGGGACAGAAAGTGAGGTCTTTTGATGTCGAGCGGGTGGTTGATGAGTTTCAGATGCTGTCGCGCATGGGATTCGTGCAGATTAATATCGTGGACGACCTCTTCACCGCCAACAAAACCAGATGTATAAAGATATGCGATGAAATAATACGACGCGGCATTCAGCACCCCTGGGGGGCTTTCGCAAGGGTGGACAGCGTAACGCGGGAACTGCTGATAAAACTGAAAGCGGCCGGGTGCGTGGCGCTCTGCTTCGGCATCGAAAGCGGAGACCAGGCCATACTGGACCGTATCAAGAAAAAAACCACACTGGAAAAGTGCATAAAGGCGGCGAAACTCTGCCAGGAGACCGGCGTCGATCCCATGATGTCGTTTATACTGGGACTTCCCGGCGAAACGCCGGAAACGGCGAGAAAAACCATGGAGTTCGCCCGTACACTGGGTAAGAATTATGGTTTTCACGTGCTGTCTCCCTTTCCCGGCACCGAGGTGAGGGAGAAAGCCGGGGAATACGGCATGAGGGTCCTCACCGACGACTGGGATCTTTACGACGCGAACCATGCGGTCATCGATACAGGTTCCATTGATCCGCAAGAGGTCGAACGGATGGCCAATAAATTCAACGATGACATAGTGGCGTATATCAACGAGATCGAACCGCGCAACAGTCGCGGGGAAGCCCTTTCCCCCGAGGATGAACGGATACTCAGGGGAGTAAGATCGTTTCGTTTTAACCGCAGGCTCATCCTGGATGAACTGATTGAACATTATCCGGGAATAACCAATGGGAGCGACCGTGACGCGATTCTTATCGATTTCGCGGATTATCTTGAAAAATCCTTCGCCGTCGAACGGAGTGAGGTAAATGAGCAGATGCAGCGGCTCATCAACCTGAGGTGCATTACCCTGTGCAATGATGCCCGCGGGACCAGGGTGTGCTGGACCTGAGGATTGCCGTGTAGGTTATCCGCATGTTCCAGTAACACCTGTCCGGCTCCGGGTTGCCTCGCCGTCACTGTCGCGGCTTCCCTGCAATGAAGAACGCATCACCACTTGATCTCTGACAGTACGACAGGAATTTTTTTACAGAGAAGAACGGTCCCCCGGAGAGATTTGTGATAAATTCCTTTACAAAAAACGCTTATTATATAAGTCATATAAAAAGTCCCGGCCGTGCACGTTTTTTTGCGGGTAAGGGGCCATCATCGTTCCGGCCGTTCATCCTTCATGAAAGGAAGTGCCATGAAAATTCTGCTGATAAATCCACCTTATCCGTTTGAAGAATCACCGACACCGCCTTTCAGCCTGATATCCCTTGCCGCGTACCTTTTGGAAAAAAATACCGATGTAAGAATTGAGGATTACATCATTCAGCCCTATTCCATCGATCGGGTGGAGCGGGTGATTCGCGAGTATGATCCCGTAGCGGTCGGAGCAACCGCCGTGACCATGAACGTAAACAGTGCCCTGGAGATACTGAAAGACTACAGGAATGCGAAACCCGATGTAATCACCGTTATGGGCGGTCCCCACGTGACTTTTGACGCCGAGCACATCCTCGGCCGGAACCCGCAGGTGGACTTCATCGTTCGCGGCGAAGGGGAAATAACTTTTACCGAACTGCTCAAGGCACTGGAGGAAGGGCGTCCGGTCGATGGAATCGCCGGTATCTCATACAGAAAAAACGGTATGGTACAGCACAACGACGACCGGCCCCTTATACCCGATATCAACATTCTGCCTTATCCGGCGCGGCACCTGGTAAGCCTGAGCAAATACCGGGCCCTGGGGTTTCCCGTAAACATGGTCACCTCCAGGGGATGCCCCAACAAGTGCATATTCTGCGTCGGCAGCCGCATGGTGGGCAGAAAGGTGCGTAATTTTGACGTGCAGCGTGTGGTTGACGAGTTTGAAATGCTGTCGAAGATGGGGTTCCGCCAGATAAACGTGGTCGACGATCTTTTCACCGCAAACAAAAAACGTTGTATAAGCATCTGTGATGAGATCATCAGAAGGGGAATCAAACACAAGTGGGTCGCCTTCGCCAGGGTGGATACGGTATCGCGTGAGCTTTTGATACGAATGAAGGAAGCCGGATGCACCACCCTGTGTTTCGGAATCGAGAGCGGCAACCAGGAGATACTCAACCTGGTGAAGAAAAAAATCACCCTGGATAAATGCCGTGAAGCCGTTGCGCTCTGCAAAGAGACGGGTATGGAGCCCATGACCTCGTACATCCTGGGCCTCCCCGGCGAGACGCCTGAAACAGTAAGAAAGACGCTGGAGTTCGCGAAATCCCTGAGTCCCATGTACGGATATCATATACTTGCGCCTTTCCCCGGAACCGAGGTGAGGGAAAAAGCCGCTGAATACGGGATGAGGATACTTACCGATGACTGGAATCGTTATGACGCGAACCAGTCGGTCGCGGAATCAATATACATGCCCCATGAAGAGGTGGATCGCATCGTCAGCGAATTCAATAACGGCATCAAACGTTATGTACAGAATCTGGCCCACTCAAAACAGCAGGGTGAAACCCTCTCGGCGGGAGATGAAGATATGGTAAACGGCATCGTCTCGTTCGATTTCAACCAGAAGCTGGTGCTGGGCGAACTGGTGGAGAATTACCCGGGGCTCCCGAACGGAGCGACAGACGGTGAGTTAATGAAGAATTTCGTCAGTTACCTTGGTTCAGCGGTGGATTACGGCACTGCGGATATATTCCGTGAGACGGAACGGCTGGTCAGACTTCGCTGTATCACAGCGGTAGATACAGGGCGGGGACGCACCTTCAGATGGACGTAAATCCACGCAGCCCCTGGTTTCAGACTTTTCATTTTATAGTCTTTCCTTGTCCCAGAATGCCACTGACGGCGGGAAACCTATTTTATCACCTTCGCCATCAATACCACCCCGAAGTGCTTCAGAAATGGAAGACCGTTGTTGGCCCGGGCCTCTATGCGGTCTGAAATCTCCCGCAGTTTTTTATGAAAGCGTTTGGGGATGATGATGTACTGCCAGGTCCAGCGGGTGTGGAAATTCCACGGCGGCCTGAATTCGCAGGCTGTTATCTCACACTCCCTGAAAAGCGCACGGCACAGTTTTCCGATTTCCCCGACGCGGTAAAACCGCATCCTGATGGGATCTTTCAGTCTCAGAAGGTGTATGCTGAGAAACTGAAGAAAACTGAATAACATATTTTCCGGCGCAAACCTCCCCGGTACCCTGAGATACGCGACGCCGCCCGGTTTCAACACACGGTGCACCTCCCTTATCAGGGCGTGCCCGTTTTCCTTGGAAAGGTGCTGTAGCACCAGCAGTGAGTAAACCAGGTCGAAACTTTCATCCCTGAAAGGCAGCCGCGTGCCGTCTCCTCTAAGGATGGCCGGCCTGTGACGGTGTTTCAACAGGTGTTTTTTTGCGAGCATGGTCATCTGTTCTGAGATATCCAGTCCCACCGCCTGGGCCCCGCGGTCCATTACCGGTTTAAGGACCCGTCCCCATCCACATCCGAGGTCCAGTATCGTGTGGTGCGGTGCCACCGGAAAGGGCGGGGGGGCGTCCAGCAGATCCCCGTAGTAATCGGGTAGCAGGGCCTCGACTCCCAGTGTTATGAAGGGAGCGTTCTCCATTGCGCCCTCGTCCCATACCTTGAGGTATTCCCTGTAAAAGTCCTTGTTTTTAACTATCATCGGCCGGTATCTCCATCTACTGCCGGTTTTCAGGTATCCCGGGTGTTTATCGGGTGCGGGGGATACGGTTGTTACCGCTGCTGTTTCTCCTCCCGCGCTTTTCGATTCATTTCGACAAGAGCCCTTCCCACGACCTCGTAGTTGTTGGATGCGTTCCAGAACAGGTATCCCTTTGTTCCTGTATCGTGTGCCGCTTTTATCTGCTGTAAAATATAGTTTTCATCGTACGAGGAGGTGCGCCAGCGAAAGGCCTGGAGCCACGGACGTACCGGCGTGCCCTTGGCCAGCGCGGCAACCTTTCTGCACCCCTCACTGATGAAATAATAGGGGTGGTCCCCGGGATTCTCAAAACCGTCGAACTCGTCATTAAAGTGAGAAGGATACAGCATGGGTGAAATGATATCGCAGTATCGCGCCAGTCTCTCGATGTTCTGGCCCGTGTTCCTGATGTCCGGTCTTTTACCCCAGGCCACAACCCCGAAAATATCTATGGAAAGGAGCGTGTTGCGCCGGGCGATTTCACCGTATGCCCTTTTCAGAAAATGGGCTATGACCTCCTCGTTCGACGTCCTTCCGAAACTGTACACGAACCTCGCGTCCGACAGGTTCCCGCCGGTGGGGAAACGTAGATAATCGAACTGGATTTCATCGATACCCTTTTCGGCCAGTTCAATGGCCAGCGCGATATTGTAATCTTGAACCGCACGGTTTGTAGGATCACACCAGAATTCATTACCCGCTCCCTGCCATGGTTTCCCCGTGGTTCTGGACTGGATGGCCAGATCCGGCCGTTTACGGTAGAGGAGGTGGTCCTGAAAGACCGAAATACGGGCTATGGTGAAAATACCTCTTTCTTTAAGGCCGCGAATGAACTTGTCGATATCGTCTATGCAGCGCTTTTCATGCGTATCGAGCTCCTGAACCTGCGGAGTATGACTGCGGTAATTGACAATGCCGGTGATGTCCTTGGCGTCGAATACCACGGTATTGATCCCCTTTCGGGCATAACCGTCGATGAGGTTGAAAAACCTGGTATTTCCGGCGCTGCTTCCGGTATAGTAAAGGCCGCGGGTGTAGATGAGCGCGGGTCTGGTTTCTTTTAAAACATCGAACACCAGCGGAGGCAGTGAATGGGGAATATACACCACGGTCCCTTTCCTGACGGGTTCCCCGTTCCTGAGCCCGTTATACTCCCTGAGGGCTTTTTCCAGTTGATAACGTTTGAAGTAGTGGGTGTACTTCAGGGTCATGTCGGCGAGTTGCGCCACGGTGATGTCCAACGGCGCTTCATAGAGCAGCATGTGCCCGCAATGGAGTAATCCCGCGGGCTGGTTTACATAAACCTTTTTGTACTTCTTGAACCGTTCGGGATGGATAATGGTAAAACCGTGTTTCCTGGGGATGATCGAACGGTATTTCTGGATTACAAAACTCATCGTCAGGTCTGAAAGGTATATGACGCCGTTCATATTAATAATGAAAAAGAACTGCAAAAAGACCGTACAGAGTATGAAAAACAGTATTTTTTTTTGACGTTCGGTCATTGATTGTTCTGACGGCAGATGTTCCGAAAGGTATTCCGTGATTTTTGTTGAAATTCTTCCGGCTATGATTGATTAATGTATGACGGCTTCTGGAAACCGTTTTCCCGTTCCCACGACGTTTTGAAAACGGATGATGATAGATCGATCAACCGGTCATCGTACGGCGTCGGTTTTCCGGAATACCCGGTGGGTACGTTCCCTAAATACCATGTAAAAATCAACTAAAAATAAACATGATAAAAATTGAAAATATGGTTTTGTACCCGGTACGGAAAATTCTTACCTTCGGGGAGGGAATAAAGAATTTCTCGCGTTACACCCGCTCCATAGTGATTTCGCTGAAATCGGTGAAGTATCTGAGATTCCGCTCCATATACAGGATTATGGTGAACCAGACTAAATTCACCGGAATAGACGCTCTGCGGTTCATCATCTCCATAGCGCTCATGCTTGGTGCAACGGTTATTATTCAGGCTTCGACCAATTTTCCGAAGTTCGGGATCGAGGGATTCATCGGAAACCTGCTGGTCATTATCATCGCCCGGGAACTGGGGCCGCTGGCTACCGCCATGATCGTCATCAGCCGTTCCGGATCGGCCATCGCCGCCGAGATCGCGACCCAGCAGCAGAACAGTGAAATACTTTCCCTGGAGCTGATGGGTATCGATACCAAGCTGTATATCGTCTTTCCCCGGATTCTTGCGTCCATAATAGCGATTTTTTCGCTGATAATAATTTTTGATATTACCGCCTTCGTCGGAGGCTACCTGATTTCCCTGACGTCGGTATTTATTCCGCCGAGTGTTTTTGTTCAGACACTGCTGGACGCGTTCAGCTTCACTGACCTGATAATAACCGTAATTAAGAGCGTGATCTACGGAATACTGATCCCTCTGATCTGCTGTTATTACGGGTTCATGCCCCGCTCGGATTTCGAGATACCCATATATGTTTCAAAAGCTGTAATCCGGACACTGGTCATTATTTTTATAATCAACGCGATCATATCGGCATTGTTTTACCTTTAGGGAATGGTTATTTATGCAGGAGACAGACGAGATACTGAGACTTGAGAATGTAAGCCACCTGAACACGGCGCTTGGAGATCTGCAAAATGTGTCGTTCAGCCTGGACCGGGGCGAAAACCTCGTGATCTTCGGACCCGAAAATTCGGGAACGGAAACAATTTGTCCTGTGATCGCGGGCCTTGAGGATAACTTTATAGGTGAAGTATTCTACCGGGGAAGGCCGATCAAACCCTTTGATTATTTTGAGAAATTGAATTACCGTAAGGAGCTGGGCTATCTTCAGAAAAATTACGGTCTTATCAGCAACATGACCGTGGAGGAAAACATTGCTCTTCCCCTGCAATACCACTCTAAGCTTACGGCGGATGAGGTGAAAAAGCAGGTGGATTTCTTCATTAAGGACCTGAACCTGGAGCGGTGCCGCAACCTTCGTCCGGTGTCCATAACGGCCGGGGAAACACTGAAAACCGCGTTCTGCCGGGCCATCGCCCTGGATCCGCTGGTGCTGCTGGTGGAGCATTCCCTGGAAAACCAGTGCCTGCTCAACGCCCAGCGGTATCTGGATACGCTTAAGAAATGGGCACGTCAGCACCACAAGTCGGTTATTTTTGTAACTTATGAACCGGAGCGTTTTGTAGATCTTTCCGACAGGTTTATCATGCTCTATGAAGGGCGGGTCGTATTCGCCGGTACTCGAAATGATTTCGTCGCCGAAAGCAACGATTACCTGGTTCAATACCGGCGCTCCTCGATTGAGGGACCGATGAAGGTCCTGTGAGATGAGTAAAAGCGGTTGAGGACAGGCGCGGTATCGGATATACTGAACACCTGAGGTGATGTGATGAAACTGGAAAAGAACGAATTGAGGGTCGCTGTTTTCATATTGCTGCCGGTAGTGCTGCTCATGGTTTTCATCATGCTGAAACTGGGATACTCCCTGGCGGGATCCACGATGGACGTGTATCTGAAGATCGACAGCATTACCTCGATAAAGACCGGAACCCTCGTCAAGATAAAAGGGTATACCGTCGGCAGGGTGGCCGATATTAAACCGGTGTACAAACCGGCGCTCCATTTCCTGGCCGTGATGCGCATCAAGAAGGATATCGACATATACGAAGATTGCTCCGCCATTATCCAGAACCAGAATATAATCGGAGATCCGGTCATTGAAATCCGCAACCCTGAAAAAAAGAGTGAATTACTCAGGGCAAACGCGGTCGTGGAAGGGATTGAATACGTGAACCTCGAGACCGTTCTACAGGACGTGCATATGCTTCTGTCCAGCCTTACCACGACGGTTAATGTGTTCAAGGATATCTCAATGGAAAGCCGCGGCAATTTACGCGCCCTGCTTTTGAACCTCGCCAACAGTGTGGCGACCCTCAACAATATCCTCTCGAGTTCGCAAAAAGACATTATCGCCATCATGGCTTCTTTCCGCGAGACTGCCAGGACCATGAATGAGATATCCGAGGAGCTGAAGAAACACCCGGTGAAATTTCTGTTTAAAAAATGACGGCGATCCCCGCACGATCACCATTGAGGATGCGGACACCCCGCCGCGGCAATCCGTACGAAAAAAACCCGCCCACCGTTGGGACCGCACCCGCCGTGGTGGAGGGGTAAAACGCCATGCCGTTTTTTTCAGTCATTATTCCGACCTTCAACCGTTATGGCCCGGTTAAGCGTGCCATCGACTCGGTCCTTGCGCAGACCCGCGATGATTATGAACTTATCGTGGTGGACGACGGCTCTACCGACGAAACCCCTGCAATCGAAAGAGAATACGCGGGCCGTATCACCTACCTTCGGCAGGACAATCGGGGCGTGAGCGCCGCGCGCAATCTCGGCATCGCCGTGTCCAGGGGGGACTGTATCGCATTCCTCGATTCCGATGACCTGTGGCTCCCTGAAAAACTCGACGCCCATACGGCGTTTATCATCGCCAATCCTTCCGTCCGCATACACCAGACCGGCGAAGTCTGGATACGAGGGGGCAGGAGGGTTAACCAGATGAAAAAACACTTGAAGAAAGAGGGAGACATTTTTCTTCTCTCCCTGGACCTCTGTCTGGTAAGCCCTTCGGCGGTTGTGCTGCACCGCGGGCTTCTGGAGGAAACCGGAAATTTCGATGATCGTTTGCCTGTATGCGAGGATTACGACCTCTGGCTTCGGATTCTCTGGAGGGAAAGAGTAGGGCTCATCCCTGAAAGGCTGGTGATCAAGTACGGCGGTCATGCAGACCAGTTATCACGCCGCCACCGGTGCATGGACCGTTTCAGGGTCTACGCGATAGTCAATCTACTTTCACGATATGCCGCTGAGATGGACCCATGGAAAGCGGACGCGGCTGCCGCCAAGGCAATCGAAAAATGCGATATACTTGCGGCCGGGGCGGGTCGAAGGGGAAATGAAGTTTTCAGACGCAGAATAGAAACGGTCAGGGCACAGCTTTTAATGAAAGACTATAACAGTATAGATTCTGCGAACCTCTTAGCAGAATGAAGGGCGCGCGGTATGAAACATCCAGGTACGCTTCCTGTGGGAAGCTTTTCTCAAGAAAGGGGGTTCCTTCCCGGGAGGCGAGGATAAACCGGGCTTCACCGTCCTTACCGGTGTACGCGGCGGCGAGAAAATTCCCGGCAAGTACAAGTCCGGCCATACCGGTTTTTGCCGGGGTAATTTTAAGCGCGGCGCGTATTTTGCCTTTTCTTCCCGTGATCAGAATTTGATTGTAATCGAGCACCGCGACGGTACCGTCATCACTGATGTGGAGCGCCGTCCTTGTGGGATGCACCCGTCCCAGGGGGAAGGTACGGCTTTTTTTGCCTGATGCGGCGGCAATCATGACCGAATCCCTGGTTTCATCTCCGAAATGCAGCGCAGCGAAAGCTCCGTTTCCGCTCAATGCCATGCTTTTTACGGGCAATGATCCGGGTGTGGACCCCTGGCGCAGTATCTCTCCCTTGCCGTTAAGAATAAAATAACTCCCGTCCAGAAATCCTATGCCCGTGAAATCGGAGCCGTCAGAGAAGGCTATTACCGTCGCGAAGCGTCCGCTGATCTCCTTCTGCCCCACCTGGTTGCCGTTGTAATCGAAAAGACGCACGCCCGAATGATCGCTCTTCAGTAAAACGATAAGCCGGCCGTTGTACGAGAGGTATGGATATTCCCGCGAATCAAGTTTCCAGAACCGGTCGCCGTTGATCCCGTAATATTCCAGGGATGTGCCTGCCTTCTCGTAAGTGATGAAGTGCGTGCCTCCGCGGCCGACGGCAAACAGCCTGTTGTTGATCTCGTGTTTTTTCAGCAGTGCCCCGTTGCCCGAAAGCACGATGACGGCATCCGTCGTGGTTACGGGGCAGAGGGATGTTTTTGATGCGCGTAAATTGTCGGATTTTTCAATTAAATCAATCTGCTTAAGCGGGCCGAACCACTCGGGGTGGAACCCGGCGGCGCTTTCGGGCTGCCACATGGGAAGAAGGTTCAGTAGTATCCCGAGTACAATGCCGACCGCCATATACAGCATGTGTTATTCCTGTATAAAACTCTTGAGTTTCTGGCTGCGGGAGGGGTGCCTCAGCCTGCGAATGGCCTTTTTCTCGATCTGCCGTATCCTTTCCTTCGACAGGTGGAACTGCTCCCCGATCTGCTGCAGCGACATGGGCTTGAAACCGTCCAGTCCGAAACGCATCTTCAGAATTTCCCGTTCAGAAGCCGTAAGGGTGTTGAGCACGGCGTCGAGGGCGTCTTTCAGCGAATCCTCCAGAACCTTGTGGTCGGGGGCTTCCATGCGGTGATCTTCCATCATGCTAAGGATGGTGGTGTCTTCGGAGTCGCCGTAGGTCGCGTCCAGGGATATGTAATCCTGCGAGATGTTTCTCAGGTGGTTGATCTCCTCGTCATCCATGTCGAGTTCTTCGGCAATCTCTCCCGGCAGAGGTTCCCTGCCCAGCTTGTTCTCGAGCTTTTTCTGCACTTTCTCGATTTTCTGCATATCCGCAGTACGGTTCAGTGGAAGGCGGATCAGGGAGGTTTTCTGGGAAATGGCGAGAATAATGGCCTGCCGTACCCACCATACCGCATACGAAATGAAGTGGTACCCGCGGTCGGGATCGAACTTATCGGCCGCCTTGATCAGCCCCATGTTACCCTCGTTGATAAGATCCAGGAGCGATATGCCGCTTGTCTGGTACTTCTTGGCGATGGAAACAACGAAGCGCAGGTTTGCCTTTATCAGCTCTTCCTTGGCCTTCTCGTCGCCGGCGCGGGTGGCCCTGGCGAGACGGTCTTCTTCCTCCCTGCTGAGCAGGGGAATCTTGTTTATCTGCTCGAGATACCACGATATGGACGAGTCATTGAAATTATCCGTTCCACGTCGTGAAGAAGAGGCTCCCCTGCCTCCCGCGGGTTTTTCTTCGTTTTCGTCCTCCGTCTGAAAATCCTCTTCTTCGAGCAGGGCATCGGGATCCGACAGGAGTTTCTCATCCTGAACATCCAGATCGAGAAAATCGTCGTCTGCCCCGGTCTTTTCGACATGACGGGTTTTTTTAACCGGTTTTTTCTTCGTTTTTGCCATATAAACCTGAATCCGGGGTGTTATATGAAATCGCTGACGTAGGCACTTTACCTTCACGCCCCGGTTGTTTCCGCGTTCAGCACCGCATCTGAACTTCTCTGGGTCCCGACGGTGCGATGATACGTAATTTCAGAGTGAGATACGGTGCGTTTTTTGTCAATAAAATCAACGATGCGACATCGGATTGTGCAATCCGGGGAAAGAAATTCACAGGCGCGGTGCCGTAAACCATGATTTTCGTGATGAAGCGCGTCTTTAAGCGTAAAAAACAGTCAATTCAGATCTGGAACAGGGAAAACCGCAAGATTTATTCATGCACTACCGTATCGACCAGATGATCAATCAGGACCTTCTGGTC
Source organism: uncultured Leptospirales bacterium (assembly GCA_964624235.1). Classification (GTDB taxonomy): domain Bacteria; phylum Spirochaetota; class UBA4802; order UBA4802; family UBA5368; genus CAZUXY01. Next base: position 16,601 of record CAZUXY010000061.1, read on the forward strand.
TCGTGCGTAAGAAGGGCGTTGGATGATTACCGCTATGTTTTCATCGTGGAAAAATTTAATATACTCGTCTTTTTTCAAGGATACCGCACCCGCGCTTTTATCAACCGCCCCTTCCGGCGTAATCCCATCCATCGTCAGAACGATCGACCTTTTTTGGGTAAACCGGCGCCGGTCTTTGTCAGGAACCATAAGGACAAAGTCGATTTTATTCAGCTTTGCGCCTTTATAGCGGAACAACAGTTCCTTTTTGAATACACCGGCCTCTATAATGACTTTTGTAATCCTGCCGTTGCCGTAGTGATAGCGTGTGACCAGCAGAGGTGTTTTATACCTGGCGATGGTGTAGGAACTTTTGTGTGATGTTTCGGTTCTGTACAATCTTCCGGTTACATCATAGAAAAAGGATTCCACCCACGCGTCTTTTGTTCCCTGGCTGCCGGGAGTATTTTCCTCGGTATGGGATTGAATGCGCAGTTTGCCCTGTGTATCGTAATAAAACCGTTTACGAAGGGTGAAATTGTCAGACGGGGGAAGCTGCTTCGATAAAGAGATCAGCCGGGCGGCGGTATCATATTCCAGGAGTATTTTTTCTTTCACCCTGTCCTTTGAGATCACTCTGATCTCGGTGAGTTTCCCCGTTTTGGAATAGGTTTTATCGATTTTCGTGGAAGCGCAGCCGCACAGAATCCCCGTCATGAGTACCAGGGTGCAAGGTACCGCCCCTGCTGAACCGATTAACGCCCAGCTTGTAACTCTCTTTTCGCCCATGTGGTATTTACTGGTCTGTTGGAATAATCCGCAATAACGCCGCTTTGACTAAGATGCGGTTTGTCCATTGATAATCAGGATCGAAGATTAAAAATTGCTTTTTGTCAATGAGATTTTTCAGACCGTTATAAAAACGAGTTCACGAACGCCGGCATTATACTCATAATTTGAATTAATCCTGTGCAATGCCGGTATACCCCGGTATGATAACGGGAAAGCCTGTTGACAGAATGAGAAATCCCCATACCCTGAACAGGTTCCCGGGTATGGTGAGACCTGAACGGTGGAGTACTTAATTGCATCAGCGCCGTAAAGTGAACCCGGACTTCCGTACGGCATGGGGGGCGGTATAGTAACAAAACCGTCGACCGAAGCGTAAAGTTAATGAAAGGTCCAAGTCGGGACCATGACAACACGATAAAGGACGGTTCGATTGCATCAATTGAATCCAGGCTTTTGTCCCGTGCCGTTGACCGGAAACCAGAGAGGTGCCGTATGAATGCGAGTCTACCGGCGGTGCGGGTATGTCGCTGAAAAGCCGGCGTGGACTTTGGGGCCCGCTCAGGGCCGCCTATGTGTATTCGGTGATGCCCTCACGCATAAAAACGGCCATAATGAACAGTCTCGGGACGGGAGAGATCGCGCGACTGAACAGGGGAATGGCCGAGATCCCTTCCCTGAACACCTCCCGGAAATCACGTATCCTGCGAGACTTCATACGTACCTTGAAGGAAGCTGAACGCCGCAAAAGACTCTCTGTTGAAAGGGGGTTGACCGCTTCTCTGGTCGTCACGGCGGCGCTGGTTCTGTTCTCACTTCTGTGGGGGCTTTCACGCTTCGGGACTGTCGGGCGGGGCCTTGAATTCACGGAATCATTAATCCTTCACGGCGGTCTGCACTGGATGCTTTTGCCGCTCTTATGGGGATACCTCGCGTCCCGGTCGACTCGATCGGCCGGCGGGCTTTCCGGTATGTTTTTTCCTATTCGAAGGAATGTGGTGCCCGATCTGTTCATCGCGGCAGCGGGCGGTTTTACCGTTGCCCTGTTGCTGGCGGGGTTCCCGGGGGCAGGACCCGCGGGCATGGAACCGCCTGTCAGGATATTTTATATACTGGCCGCGGTAACGGCGGGGCCCCTGCTGGAGGAACTTTTCTTCAGGTATCATCTTTTCCTGGTGTACGGGGAACGGTACGGTTATGGTGTGTGTGGACTGGTTTCATCGGTGCTGTTCGCGCTGGTACATGTTCCCGGGTCCTTTCTCCTTTTCGGCGCGTATTTCGGCGCCGGGGTGCTGCTGTGTGTATTAATCCATATACGAAAAAACACTGCCGTACCCTTTATCGCTCATGCCCTGGCCAACGTACTGCTTTTAATGATATAAAAAGCCGCCGGACGAAAATCAAACGTTACCTTCAGGATGTGTGGAAAAGAAAGGTTCCCGTTCGAATTTATGTTGACTAAATGCCATCGGTCAAATTTTTGAGTAGTAAAAGAAAAGTGTATGCAATGGAAACTTACCTTTTATTGATTGACTGTCCCGACGAGAAGGGCCTGGTCCACAAAATAACCGGCGTGTTATACCGGAACGACCTTAATATCATCAGTAACCATGAGTTCGTTGATCGGGATACCGGGCATTTTTTCATGCGCACCGAGTTCTCGGGGGGGGTTACTGAAAAAAAGGTCATCAGCGAACTCAGGACTCTGCTCCCGGAAGAAGTCCGGATCGGGCTGAACGCGCGTGTAAAAAAGAACATTGTGGTCATGGTGTCCAGCGAACACCATTGCCTGGGGGACCTGCTGCTTCGGCATGAATACCACCGTATCAACGCCGTCATAACCGCGGTGGTGAGCAACCATGACCATTTACGGCCCCTGGTGGAGAAATTCAATATACCTTATTATTATGTGAGCCACGAAGGTAAAGGCCGTCGTGAACACGAGCAGGAGATCCTTGCGATACTGGAGAAGCACCCTCATGAATACATAGTACTCGCCAAATACCTGCGCATATTCACTCCGGATTTTGTCCGGCGCTTCCCTAACAGGATCATCAACATACACCATTCGTTTCTCCCCGCTTTTATCGGCGCCAATCCCTACAAGCAGGCATACGACCGGGGGGTGAAAATAATCGGTGCAACCGCGCATTTCGTCAACAGCAACCTGGATGAAGGTCCCATCATAGCCCAGAACGTGACCACGGTGGACCACAGCCACAGCGTTGATGAAATGGTCCAGTCGGGAAAGGACATAGAGAAACTGGTCCTGGCGAAGGCATTGAAGCTCGCCTTCGAGGACCGTATATTCGTAAACGGCAATAAAACAATCATATTCGATTAACGCACGGCATATTCAACGTCTGGATATAACGGCCCGAAAATACGCCGTGCCGTAACCCGGTACTATCAGAAGCCCATGATCACTATCGAAAATCTCACAAAGACCTATGGCCGGCGCGTACTCTTCGACAACACCGGGTTTGCCCTCAACCGCGGAGAAAGGGTGGGCCTGGTGGGCCGAAACGGCCATGGGAAAACCACCCTTTTCCGCATGATCCTGGGAGAGGACTACCCGGATTCAGGGAGGATACTGCTTCCCAGGAATTACCGTACGGGGCATGTATCCCAGAACCTGGTGTTTTCAGCGCCCACGGTGGTGGAGGAAGGGTGTACGGGACTGTCCGAAGACCACCGGGAGGAAACATGGCAGGTTGAAAAGATCCTGTCGGGACTGGGTTTTTCGTCAAGGCAGATGGGGGTGCCTCCGCAGCAGCTTTCGGGTGGTTTCCAGGTCCGTCTGAACCTGACGAAGGTGCTGGTTTCCGATCCGGACCTGCTGCTCCTGGACGAGCCTACCAACTATCTCGACATTACCTCTATACGATGGCTCACCCGCTTTCTCAATTCGTGGAAGAAAGAGCTCATACTGATTACCCATGACCGCGGATTCATGGACAATGTCTGCACCGGCATTATCGGCATCCACCGGTCGCGTATACGCAAGATACAGGGTGATACCGGGAAATATTACGATCAGATCGCCCGTGACGAGGAAATCTACGAAAAGACCCGTATCAATGACGAGAAGCGAAGAAAGGAAATCGAGCTCTTTATAACCCGGTTCCGGGCGAAAGCCCGTCTGGCCAATATGGTGCAGTCGCGGGTCAAGACACTCGAGAAAAAAGGAAAGATGGAACGTCTCGAAAAGATCAATGATCTGGATTTTTCTTTCAACGAAGCGTCCTTCAACGCAAAATACCTGCTCAACGCCAGGGATATCTGTTTTTCCTACGATGGGGCCGCTCCCTGCCTGATAGACAAATTTTCCCTCAATATCGGACGGGAAGACCGTATCTGCATCATAGGCCGCAACGGCAGAGGGAAAACCACCCTGCTGAGGCTGCTTGCCGGCGACCTCACTCCCCTGGCGGGGGAGGTGAGCGGCCATCCGAACTGCCGCCGGGGTTATTTCGTGCAGACCAACATGCACACCCTGCGGAGCACATTTACCGTCGAGGAAGAGGTTCTTTCAGCGGTCCCATCGGGAGAGCGTCAGACGGCGCGTAACATCTGCGGCGCCATGATGTTCGAGGGCGACGACGCATTGAAGAAAGTAGAGGTACTTTCCGGCGGCGAGAAGAGCAGGGTGCTCCTGGGGAAGATCCTTGCGGCCCCAGCCAACCTGCTGCTGCTCGATGAGCCCACCAACCATCTGGACCTGGAATCCTGTGACGCGTTGCTCGAAGCCATTGATTCCTTCGGCGGCGCCGTGATCATGGTTACCCATAACGAGATGTTTCTGCACGCGCTGGCGACCAGGATCGTCGCCTTTCAGGGGGAGGGTATCACGGTTCATGAAGGCGGCTATGCGGACTTTCTCGAAAGGATCGGGTGGGAAGAAGAGCGTGATGCGGGTTCTGCCGGCGGCGCAACGGAAAACACCCCTGCCGTTTCAAAGAAGAAGGCAAGAAAAGCCCGATCGGAGATCATCAGCCGCCGTGCTTCGGTGCTTCGCCCGCTTGAGGAAACCATCGCCGCGATGGAGGAGGAGATTGCGCGGTGTGACAGTGACATGACCGCGCATAACGAAGAACTTATCGGCGCGTCTCAGCGGGGTGAATCCTCCCGCATTACCGAACTTTCGAAGCTCATTCATGGGAAAAGGAATCGGCTCGACTCACTCTATGATGAACTTGAAAAACTCACCACAAGTCTTGAGGAAGAAAAGGAAAAATTTGAAAAGGAGCTTGGCGAACTATGAGAATCGCGGGTGTCGTATGTTTCACAATACTATCCGCCGGGGCGTTCATGATGCTTTATGCGGAACTGCCGCCGAAAGTCTATAGCGATTTACGTGACGCGTCCCCGGAACACATCGAGATAACGGTCAGAAAGGTCAGCAGGGGCTTCTGTATCGCCTGTACCCGGCAAAAGATTCTGGTGCGGGCCGAGGTGGTGAAGGTATTGCGTACTTCCACGGGGCTTAAACCCGGTGATATCATCTGCATCGGATATGAACACCACAGGCCCCGCAGGGGATGGGTGGGCCCGCGTCCCGTTCCGATACTTGAAGAGGGCGGCACCTGTTACGCGTATTTAAGGAAAGGGAAAAACACGGATTGTTTCGAACCTGCCGCGGCGGGGGCCTCTTTTGAAAAACCGTCTCAACGGCATTAACCCGCGGCATACCCGTCGAACCTGTCGCGGCACATCGGGACCGGCGATCATCCGCCCAGGATCCCCTGCATCTCCTGCGACCTGCCGCCGAGGCGACCGGAAAGCTCTTTGAGTATCTCCAGATGTCGGGATATGTCCCTGGAGGTGGTGCTCATGCCGTCTGTCCAGCGGATAATGGTATGCACCAGTTCGGACTGCTTCCGGGAATGCTGGATTATCTCACCGGCGGCGTTATAGACATCCATGGTCGTGTTGTAGAGCTCCTTGTTTTCATTATGTTCCCGTGATGTCTTGTCGTTGAGCTCCTGCATGAATGTAGTGTTGTGTTTGACGAATTCGATTATCCAGTTGAGATAGCGCGCCATGTTCTCGACCGTGGAATAGACCTGTTCAATATTTTCGACCGTTTTACGGATTATCGCCTCTATCTCTTTGGAAGAATCGACGCTCTTCCCGGCGAGCTTGGATATCTCGTCGGCGACCACCGCGAAGCCCCTGCCGTACTCACCTGCCCGCGCCGATTCGATGGCCGCATTGAGGGACAGCAGATTGGTCATATCGGCGATGTCGCTGATGGTCTGGGATATCTCCTCTATCTTTTTTGAGTTGTCCCTCATGTTTTTAATGGCCGAAAGGCTCTCGGCGACATGCTTTTCGTTCACCTCCGCGAGGCTCAGGGCTTCCCGCGCCTTTTTCCCCTGGTCCAAGCTGTCTTTCAGGATAACATCCATCAGTTCCGATATTTCCTGGATGCGGGACACGTTTTTTTCGGACGACAGGTACTGGTTTTCGGTCTTGCGGTTGATGTCGTCGATGGAGTTGATGATTTCCCCCGATATAGTACCGATTTCCACCATGAGCCGGCTGTTTTCAGAGACGATACCGTCTATCATGGTGGTGGATTCGATAAGGTCATGGTTTCCCTTCAGCAGTTCTTCAGCGGTGGATTTTACCGCACCCAGAAGGTTCTCAATGGCCCTGGCGCGATCCGTCGCCTCGCTGCGGGCCTTTTCCAGTTTCGAGATGTTCTTATTGGTGAAGTCCGCCATAACGTAGAGGAAATACGTAAAGGCTATAAGGAAAAGTATCTTGGGTATCTCGGAAGCGAGCCTAAGGGTGTCCACCGCGAAAGCCCTGGACGGATCGGTGGTGAACACCAGGTTGCCCAGCGCCACCGACAGCACCAGCAGTATCAGATGGGTGATTACCGCGAATGATCCGTAATAAAGGGCAAGGGGTTTATTATAGCGGAGTCCCGTCATTATCCCGAAAAGAAAATAAACCGTAAACGTGGCCGGTTCTTTCATGGTCATGGCGTACCCGGTGTGGGGATCGAAAGAAAAGGCCAGGCGAAGCGAAAAAATGAACAATACCTCCATGCCGACTGAAATATAAATGAGTGACTTCGATACAATACCCTTTCTGATGTAGAAGTGATTGACGACGGCCAGTGCGAAATAGATACCCGTGACGGTAAAAATCGAACCATATACCATGGGATCCGACCCGCCCCTTAATGAAGAAATCCCGGCGATCATAAAAAAAGCGGCGAAAATATAACGGGTCCTGTTGATCAGCCGTTCAGTAGATATACTGCTCATAGAATCCTCCATCAGGATATAGAATCACTCCTCTGCAGTCATTGCAGAGTAAAATAGAGTCACGGTGATGTCAGTGGTAAACATATGCGAGGCGGTCGATGTCAATGATCAGAGGGAAAAGGATCAGGTCTGCACGTAATCCGGTAATCTTATCAGCCGCCGCCGGGCGCGGTTCTTAAACCGTACCTCCCTCACGATTTGTTAGATACAGGAAACAATCGGTTGCAAATATAGTATCTTTCGCCGTTTTTCTTTGACGGCGTCACCGGTTTTGTGGTAAAGTGGGGAATTGAAAAAGTCAAGAAGGATATCATGTCATGACGGTGGAAAAAAATATTACCGGTGACAGGTGTTCAGGGGAGGTTATGCGAAATGCTGGGCGCCATTGCCGGTGACATAATCGGTTCGGTCTATGAGCACCGCCCGGTCAAAACGACGGATTTCCCTCTTTTCAGCGACGACTGCCGTTATACCGACGACACGGTTCTTACGGTTGCGGTGGCCGATTGTATAATGCAAGGAGGTGAGTACGGGGAATATCTTTACAGGTACGGCCACAGGTATCCCGATGCGGGTTACGGGGGTTCATTCATAAGATGGCTTCGTTCAGAAAAACGGGTTCCCTACGGCAGCTGGGGGAACGGATCCGCCATGCGGGTAAGCCCGGTGGGTTGTGCGTTCGATGACCTTGACAGGGTGCTCGACGAAGCGCGCAGAAGCGCGGAGGTGACTCATAATCATCCCGAAGGGATCAGGGGCGCGCAGGCCACGGCGGCGGCGGTCTACCTGGCGAGAAAAGGGACCTCCAAAGACGAGATCAGGGACTACCTGGAGAGGGAATTTTCCTACAATCTGCGCCGCAACCTCAGTGAGATCAGGCCCCTGTACGCATTCGATGTAAGCTGCCAGGGTACGGTTCCCGAAGCCGTAATCGCCTTTATGGAATCGGAAGGTTATGAAGACGCCGTGAGAAAAGCGGTGTCCCTTGGAGG
>CAZUXY010000062.1:0-13543 GCA_964624235.1 uncultured Leptospirales bacterium
ACGGCATGGAAGACCGAATGCCACAGGGCCTCCCAGGGGGCGTAGCTCTTTATATACTGCGTATACAGTATCGCCGCCGCGGTAGACTCTATTATCAGGGTATACACGACGATCCGCACCAGCAGGCTTCTGATCGGCAGTTTGTTGGTTTCACTGTAAAGCGACCTCAGCGTGATGCCCCACCTGATGGAGATGCTGCCTCCCATGAGGCTCAGGAGCGCGATCGAGAAGGTCATTATGCCCAGACCGCCGAACTGAATCAGAGCCAGAATGACCGCCTGGCCGAAGAGAGTAAAGTCTTTAGCCGTGTCCAGCACGATGAGACCGGTTACACACACGGCGGAGGTGGAGGTGAAGAGCGCGTCCACGGGGGCTATAATCCCTGTGGTAGTGGAGATGGGCAGCAGAAGTAGCACCATACCTGTCAAGATAAGCGCTATAAAACTTAACAGTATTTTATTAAGCGGGGAGGCTGATGAGATAATACCCTTCACTTTCATGACGGTTTACAGAAAGAGGGTATCGTTCAATACCCTCTATGCTCCATGTGGGCGCTGACGGGATTGAACCGCCGACCCTCTGCTTGTAAGGCAGATGCTCTCCCAGCTGAGCTAAGCGCCCTTATACTATTTCTTTCTCCGTTGATTTGCTGGCCTTGAAGTTCAGCACCGAACGGGCGGGCACGTCCAGGCTCCTGCCCGCGATAGGTGAATATACTTTTCGGCCCTTGCGTGCAACCCTGGAAAATGTACCGAATCCCCTTAACTCGACCTTGTCCATGGTATCCAGGCTTTTCACGATCAGGTCCAGAAAATTGTCGATTATATAAAAAACCTCACGGCGTTTTAAACCGCTTTGTCGCGTGAGGATATCGACAATTTTGTGTTTATTCAAGAAAACCTCTGATTCGTAAAACTTTATGGTTGTAATGTATCAGGTTCCCCGGAGTTTTACGCATGAATGATGGCGGTCGCCGACCCGTGCGGTGCGACCCGATAATCCCACGCCCCTTCAGGATTCCTTTCGGGCGTTGATTTTTTTTGCCAGCCTCGATTTTTTACGCGCCGCTGTTTTCCAGTGATATACCTGCCTGGCGGCGGCTTTGTCAATTTTTTTCACAAAACCGTTATACAGTGAATTGAGTTCATCAGCGCTTTTGGTCTCTTTGGATTCGAGCGCCTTCAGCACCTTCTTGTTTTCGGTCCGCACCGAAGACTTGGTTTGTGAATTTTTCTCCCGCCGCTTCTCGTTCTGGCGGTTCCTTTTCTCTGCTGATTTGATATTTGCCAACGCGATACCCTTTGTTGCTGTAGATTGTCAGTTTGTTACTGGAAGGCACTATGCCCATTGCCCCGGTGATGTGTCAACCATAAAAACGAAAAAATCGATTATACCCGTGTTTCGACAGTCCTGACCGGGCAGGGGAGCGCCGCTAGTCCGCTATCAGCATTTTAAATATACTGTTGCTGTAATAATATATTCTGCACTCGACGTCGGCTGATTTTCGATGCACCAACAAAAGGGCCTTGGTGCCCCTGCCACTGAAGGAGTAGGTCTTCACCGTCGCGGTTTTTTGAAGCTGCGGGGGGCCATAGGTCGCGGTAAGGGTCTTGACCAGTTCCTCAAGTTTTGAGGATGACACGGTTCCGTAATGCTCCAGTATGGAATAAAGTTTTCCTTTCACCATCAGATAGTCTCTTATGGGTGCGGTCCTGGTTCGTACAATGATCATCCTGGTTTCGAGGGTACCGTCGATGGCCAGGATGTAGTTCATTATTTTATTCTCGTACCTTGGTTCTCCCGACGGCGAGAATTCGCGGAAGGGTATATACGATTCTTTGAGACCTCTTACGAACGTTGTCGAGGGTGTACCCCACCCCGGGAAATAGCGGTGGGTGTTCCCGCGGGCTGTTGTGCTGAGGAAGGCTGCCAGTAAAACCGCGGTTGAAGCCAGCGTTGATAGTATTGTTTTTGTCCTCACACCCGTCTGCCTCAAGGTAGTGTAGAAGCTGATGGCAATCCATTGCAATCGGGAAAGTAGAATTAATTCCGGGAGTCAGTTAAATATCAAGTCAATTTTTCCGGTTCTTCGGCCCTCGATGAAACCGGAAATACCCGTAATGTATCGGCTGCTCCGGCATTGTAATTTAGTACGCTTACGATGCTCCGGCATGCGTATCGTGTAAAGATGTTGCCATTAATTCATTAATGTTCTATTAATGTGTTCATTAACGGGTAGACCAGACATACCATTGAAGGCGGCAGTGGGGAGGAATCGAAAATGAATAGAACCGGCAGTATCCTGATTACCGCGGTGGCGGTAGTTTTGTTTACGGCGCTTCTTACTGATGGATGGGGCGGTGGAAAGGTCATTCGACTCAGCGGCAGGGTCATCGACGCCGCGGCGGAGTACATCGAAATAAAAAAAAGCTCCCGTGAGATCAGGGTTTTTTATACGGAAAGCACATCCATATTTAAAATCGACGGATCTAAGGGCGAGAGAAGCGACATAGAACTGTGCCAGCGGGTTGAAGTCGTTTACTCTTTCCGTGACGGCAGAAACATGCTGCGGCAGGTGAAAATCCTCACGGAGAGCGACTGTGTTCAATAGCCGCGGTTCCGGTGGATGAAATCCGCCGCGGCTGTGAAGGCGTTAAAGGTCCATGGCCTCCCTGACCTTTTGGGAAAGTTCGTTGAGCATGAAGGGTTTCTGGATAAAAGCGAAACGCTGGTTTCCTATTCCGTGATTAAGGACGACATCATCGGTATAACCGGACATGAAGAGCACCCTCAATTCCGGATTGACCGGTTTCAGACGATCATATAACTGCTTCCCGTTCATCCCCGGCATTACGATATCGGTCAGCAGCAGATTGATCGTGGTGTTCCTTCCGATCTCCATCGCCTCGTGAGGATCTCCGGTATCAATGACGTGATATCCTATCTTTATGAGATACCGTTTCGCGAGTCTTCTCACATCAGGATTGTCTTCCACCAGCAGAATGGTTTCGCTCCCGCCCTGAGCCGATATTTCATGCTGCTTCAGCGGTGTATCGGTTTTGCCGGTTTTCTCGGCTATAAAATATATTTCGAAGTTCGTCCCCGAACCGGGGCTGCTCCTTACGAATATCCCTCCTTCATGCTGCTGCACAATACCATAGACCATGGAAAGCCCCAGTCCGGTTCCTTTATTAACTTCTTTCGTGGTAAAGAAGGGATCGAAAATATTTTTCAACGTTGTTTCGTCCATGCCGTGACCGGTATCGGTGACGTTGAGGACGACATAGGACCCGGGCTTCAGGTTCTTATAATCCCTTTTTGTGGATGCGGAAATGTCCTTCATGCCGGTGGTAATGGTGAGGGTGCCGCCGTCAGGCATCGCGTCTATGGAGTTTGCCGCCAGATTCATCAGTATCTGTTCTATCTGGACCGCGTCTCCCCGGATGGGCGGTATTTCCTGCTTCAGGGATATCACCAGTTCTATGTTTTCACGCACCAGGCGCCTGAGGATTTTTTCGAGGTCTCCGATAATCCGGTTCAGGTCGACCGCTCTCATTTCAAGCACCTGTTTGCGGCTGAAGGCCAGCAGTTGCCCGGTCAGCTGCGCCCCCCTGTGTCCGGCTTCCCTGATTTCATTAATGAGCTCGTTTATTGTTTCTTCCTTATTGGTATGGCTGATGGCAAGTTCGGCGTTCCCTATTATGGTGGTGAGCAGATTGTTGAAATCATGGGCGATCCCTCCGGCGAGCCTGCCTATCGATTCGATTTTCTGGGACTGCCTCAACTGGTCTTCAAGCAGGTACTTCTCGGTTATATCACGAAATACTATGACGATCCCCAGTATTGATCCCTCCCTGTCCCTGATCGGCGAGGCGCTTTCCGAGATACGTTTTTTATTGCCGTAGCGGTCTATAAGAATGGTGGTACCGCTGGCACGCTCTATGCGGTCTTTGTTCAGAATGCTCGTGAACAGGTTATCGGCGCTCCTGGATGTTCTCTCATCGATGATGTTGAGTACTACCATAATTGGTTTGCCCATGGCTTCGGCCGCGGTCCATCCGGTGAGGATTTCCGCGACGGGATTCATACGTGTTATTACAAAGTCGGTATCGGTCGCGATAATAGCTTCCCCTATGGAAGCCAGGGTGGTGGAAAGACTTTCCTCGCTCCTGCTTACCGCATCCTCGTAATTCTTTCTCTGCAGTATCTGCCACATTCCCTGCATAAGCAGGGTGATCTGCTGTATGTCGGTTTCGTCGTAATCCTCACTCTTGTTGGCGACACCGGCCACGCCCACTATCGTGTCGCCTTCGAATATCGGTATATTCATATGCCGCTGTACCTTTACGTGCCCGGGGGGGTATCCTTTTTTATATGGGTTGGGCGCGGAATAATCATTGGTAATCACCGGCCGCCTCTGCCGAACCGCTTCGCCCCACAGGCCGGTGGTTTCGAGGGGATAAAGGTACTCCTTGTTCCTGATTTTACATTCCTCAAGAGCGGCAGCCGACCACGAATGCATATTCAGGATTTTGCCGTCGTTGCTGAGGAACGCCAGATAGCCCATGGTACTCCTGGTGAGTGATACCGCGTTTTCAATGGAAAAGCTGGTGATCTCTTCGTATCGCGAATGTATCATGGAATAAAGGGTGAGGATGGTCTCAAGGCGGGTTTGATTGAGACGCACCGATTCTTCGGCTTTTTTTCTGGACGAGATGTCGTTTAAACTCAAGAGCACCCTCTGGATCTTTCCCTTATCATCAAATACCGGTGAGTAATTAAGCTCAAACCATGAGTACCCGTGATCGGCTGTGACCAGTTTCCTTTCGGTGATCAGGCTTTCACCTCCCAGGGTTCGTCGGAAATTCTCGATGAAACAGGACCTTATGTCGGCGGATTTGAAAAACTTGAGTATCGATTCACCCTCCGAGAGTTTTCCGCCGGTAATTTTCTTTACCCGCAAAGAGGCAATGAGATTGAAAGCCCGCACGCGATAGTCCGGTTCGATGAGTATAAAGGACTGGTCGGTGCTTTCGAACAGTGTCCTGAGATCGGCCGCGGACCTTCTGAGTTCCTCCTCGTGTCTCTTGCGCTCGCTAATGTCCTTTACGGTGCCGATTGTGGCGATGTCGTCCTGTATACTGATTATATCCGCACTGAGTATTACGTGAACGGCTGAACCGTTCTTATGAAGCAGCCTGACTTCATAATTGAGGGGTGCGGACCTGCCGGACCGGCGGTTGCGGTAATACTTTATTACCAGTTTCCGGTCATCGGGATAGATGAAGTTTACAAAGTCATGATCGATAAGCTCATTAGTCTCGCGCCCCGTTATCTTTGAAAGCGCTTTGTTCACCAGTATCAGTTTGCCGTTATGGACCACAAACATGCCGTCCTGCATATGCTGAACCAGTGAACGATATCGTTCCTCTGACTCCACTAACGAGTGTTCCATTCTCTTACGGTCGGAGATGTCCCTGATAGACTCCACGGCGCCGATCACCGAACCACTTTCATCATAGAGAGGTGTCGCCGTACCCCACAGGAATGCCCCTCGCTTGCCGTATACCTGAGGCGCATATACTTCGGCGGTAACGGTATCGTTGCGTATGGTAATGGAATCATAAAATTTTGCCGCTATGCGGTTCTTATTTAAAATTATGTCGATAAGCATGGGGCGGCGCTTTCCGTAAAAAGCGAGGGAATGAGCGTAGTTCCCCTTTCCGATGATCTGTTCTTTTTTAACGCCGGTCATTTCTTCGATCGCATGGTTCCACGCGATTACCTTCTTTTCCCGGTCGATTACGAAGGTGGCGTCGGGGAAGAATTCAATGATTGAACCCATTGCCCTTTCGGATTTTCTCAGCGCCTCCATGATACGGTACCGGTCTGAAATATCGGTGATGACCCCGTAGCTGCCGGCATATTTTCCCTCTTCATCGAAGAGTGGGCCGCCCGATACCATGGTCGGGACCGTGGTGCCGTTTTTCCTGGTCCAGACGAGTTCATATACCGAACTTGCCCCTTTTCGACGTGTGGTTATCTGCCTTTTCAGGATTTCATAATTACGACGGTCAAGGAACTCTTTGACTTTTTTCCCCGCCAGTTGTGTTCGGGTATATCCCAGTATCTTGCAGAACCTTTCATTGACGAAAGTGAAAACCCCACGTGCGTCTTGCATTCCCACGCCGTTATACATCGATTCAACCAGATGTCGGTAATGGATGTCCTTTACCGGCCTTCGCAGGGAGGGTTTATCCTCTTCGGCATAGTCTATGGATTCACGGGCGAGGGAGACGGTGCCGCGCAGTGCGACCGCATCGTCGGGGGATACAAATCCAAAGGGATGTACCTTCAGCGTCCTGACGGGGTTTTTCATGTTTCCCGGTCCCGTGAGGAATACAACGGGTATGCCGAATTTCCCGGTCAGTAGTGCGGATGTTTCAATTCCACCGGTTTTTCCTTTCAGGGCCTGTTCCACGAGGGACAGTTCCACGAGGGCGACATCTGGTTTATTTTTTTTAAAGTTATTCAGAACGCCCCTGACTGAGTGGTACACATCCCTGTCACGGACCGCGTGTCTGCCCAGAATTCGGATTACTTTATCCGCGGTTTCCTTTCCGGCGATGATAATAATGCGGTTTTTTCCCATTGGCGCGGCTTATACTGTCGGTTTTTGGAAATGATCTTCGGACCATTTCCGGAAAAAATACAACGTGCCGAACATTAAATCAAGCTTTTTACGATGGTCCCGGCATTGTGCAACGGGTTGCATATCGATGGCGGGTGTACCGCGCACATTCGACACGGTGTAAAAAGTGGTTTACTGTACAGGACCGTTGCGTATGTAGTATATTCGTAAAGCTTTTTACCATGAACCGGGAAATAAAAAACATTTACATGATCGGGATTTGCGGTGTGGCGATGGGCAGCTTGGCCGGAATGCTCAGCCGCAGGGGATATCACGTTTCCGGTTCCGATTCCCAGGTGTATCCTCCGATGAGCGTCATGCTGAAGGAATGGGACATCCCGGTTCACCAGGGGTACCATGAACGGAACCCCGGTTTTCCCGACATGGTTATCATCGGCAACGCGATCAGCAGAGGAAATCCCGAGGTGGAATACGTGCTCGACAACCGTATCCCCTATATGTCCCTTGCGGGGGCGTTGCATGAGTTTTTTCTGTTCGACCGTGAGGTCGTCGCGGTGGCGGGGACCCATGGCAAAACCACCACCACCGCCCTGCTGGCGCACATTCTGGAGACAGCGGGCAGGGATCCCTCCTTCCTTGTGGGCGGCGTTCCCCTGAATCACGGGTCCAACTTCAAACTGGGCGCCGGACCGCATTTCGTCATCGAGGCCGATGAGTACGATTCTTCCTTCTTCGAGAAAGTTCCGAAATTCATTTTTTACCGCCCGCAACACCTGGTGCTCACCTCACTGGAGTTCGATCATGCCGACATCTACAGCGACCTTGATGAGATAAAGCTCTGGTTCAGAAGGCTGGTGAACATGGTGCCGTCACGGGGATTTGTGCTGTACTCGGGGGAATATCCCGCCTGCGCCGAGGTCGTTCGTGAAGGAAAGACGCGGGCGCACAGCTTCGGACGACATGGCGCGGTTTCATCGGCGGATTTCGCCTGGGAATATGCGGGCATGGAAACCGGCGATACCGGTATTACGCTGCATTCTCCGGAAAGAACGCCCCTCGCGCTCTGCACCGGGCTTTTCGGCGATTTCAATTACGGCAATATCACCGCCGCTGCGGCGGCGGCGCTGATGCTGGGAGTGGAGGAAGAACATATCGTCGATGCCGTGCGGACGTTCAAGGGCGTTCGGCGGCGCCAGGAACTGATCTACCATGAGGGCAATATCAGGATATATGAGGACTTCGCCCACCATCCCACGGCAATTAAGGCGGTGCTTATTGCTGCCCGCGGACGGTTCCCCCGGGCCCGCGTATGGGCGCTCTACGAGCCCCGGTCGGCCACCAGCCGCAGGAACACGTTCCAGGAGGAACTGCCCGGGGCCTTTATGGACGCCGACACCATACTGGTGAAGACTCCCTATCGGCTTGAGACGGTCCCCGAAGGGGAGAGGATCGACATCGCCAGGGTAATGGATGCTCTGGCACGGAGGGGAAAGGAAGCCCGGTTGCTCCGGTCGGCGGATCTCATGGTCGATGACGTGTTTGTCCGCATGGACCCAGAAACCGAAAATGTGATCATCATTATGTCCAACGGCGGCTTTGACGGGATCTACGAAAAAATCATCGCGCGTGCGAGATCGTCTAAAACCGCGTCGTGACTCCGCGGTCACCGCGCATCAGTGGGACCACTGGGAAAGTGTTCTCTCCCTCCGGTTGAGATACTGTTCCACGGCCAGCGCCGCCGTGCATCCCTCGGCCGCCGCGATAACCACCTGTCGCACCTTCTTGCACGTTACATCTCCCACCGCGTAAACCCCTTCCACGGCCGTGGCCATGGTCTCCCGGTCAACGCGAAGGCAGCCTCCATCGGAGGTTTCCAGCGACCCGTAAAGAAAACTGGTCACCGGGTTGTTCCCGTGAAGATAAAGAAAGATACCTTCTACGGCAAGGTCCTCCCTGGCGTCTCCAGGTCCCGTAACACTGATGGATTTTACTGAATCATCGCCGCTGATCCCGGTGACGCGGCTGCCCGTTCTGGTCACGACACCGGGAAAGTGTTCCAGATACGCTTTCTTTTCCGCTTCCAGTTCCTTTTCCCCGGTGATGTAGTGGATACGGCGCGCGAACTTCGCAAGACCTTCTATCTCTTCAATGACCTCGTCGTATTTGCCGGTGATGGCGATGTCCCTGTCCCGGTAAAACGCCGCGTCACAGGCGGCGCAGTAACTTACGCCGCGTCCGGTGAATTCTGCCTCGCCCTTGAGGGTCGCCTTGCGGCCCATGGACCCTGTGGAGATGATGATCGTTCTTGCGGCATAGGTCTCTTCGGTGGTATACACCTGCCGCGGCATCGCGCTGAAATCGACCCCGTGGACCTGCTGCTGCCGGAATTCGGCCCCGAATGAAACCGCCTGTGTGCGGATGACGTTCAGCAGATCCGCGCCTTTAATGGCGCCGGGCACTCCCGGGTAGTTTTCAATCCTATCGGCGTAGCCGAGCGCCCCTGCTCCCGGGTTCTTGTCGAGTACGAGCGTTCTTAGCCGCGCCCTGGCGGCATATAGGGCCGCGCTGAGCCCCGCAGGTCCGCCGCCGATGATGATCAGATCGTATATACTGCCGCTTCCGCCGTTCGTAGTCTTGCTTTCTTTTTCCATAAACTGTCTCCGTTGTTTGATACATGTAATGGTATACAAAAAAAGTATGTATGACAAGGGTATAATCAAAAGCAGCGGTTTTTCCAAAAAGGCCGCGGCCGGCGGCATCTTTCTTGACAAGACGGACCCTCCGTATAATCTTTCCCATCTCCAGTCAAGTTTAAGAGGTACCTACAATGATCGATCCGAAACTCCTCAGGGAAAACATGGATTATGTCCGCACCATATTAAAAATGAGAAACATGGAAAGCGCCGTCGATCTGGACGCGCTTCGGGACATCGACGAAAAGCGCCGCTCCGTAATCGCCGAGGCCGATGTGTTAAGGGAAAAAAGGAACCGGGTTTCCAAAGAGATCGGCAAGCGCAAGGTTAAAGGAGAAAGCGCCGAAGACCTGATGTCCGAAATGAACGGCGTCAACGAATCCATCAAAAATCTCGAAGGGGAGGCCGCGGGGCTCGATGAGCGCTTCAACGAGTTGATGCTTTCTCTTCCCAACATACTCAGCGATTCGGTGCCTGAGGGGAGAGACGAGAATGATAACAAGGTGGTGCGGACGTGGGGGGAGAAGCCGCGGTTTGATTTCACCCCCAGGGCCCATTACGACCTGGGCACCGAACTCGGCATACTTGATTTCGAGCGCGGTGTCAAGCTTGCGGGAACCCGTTTCTACGTCTATCGCGGGCTTGCCGCCAGGCTCGAGAGGGCCATCATCAACTTCATGCTTGACCTCCATACCGGCGAACACGGGTATACCGAGGTGTTCGCCCCCTTCATCGTGAACGACGACAGCATGATCGGGACGGGGCAGTACCCGAAGTTCCGGGACGAGTATTACCGCATCGACAGGGATGGTCTCTCGCTGATACCCACCGCGGAGGTACCGCTGACCAATCTCTACCGCGATGAAGTACTGGAGAAAGAGCAGCTGCCCATCTACGTCACCATGCAGTCTGCCTGTTTCCGCAGGGAAGCCGGGTCCGCGGGCAAGGACACCCGCGGCCTGATACGGGTGCACCAGTTCCAGAAAGTGGAACTGGTCAAGTTCGTGGAACCGGAGACCTCGTACGACGAGCTCGAGACCCTGACCGCGTGCGCCGAGCAGGTACTGCAGAAGCTGAACCTTCATTACCGCGTAGTACTCCTCTGCAGCGCGGATACATCGGCCGCATCCGCGAAAACATACGACCTTGAAGTGTGGATGCCGGGTCTGGACCGCTACGTGGAGATATCGTCCTGTTCCAACTTCCTTGATTACCAGGCCAGGCGCGCGCGTATACGCTACCGTAAGAAGAAGGGGGAACGTCCGGTGCCCCTGCATACCCTCAACGGATCCGGACTTGCCGCGGGCAGAACCCTCGCGGCCGTCATGGAGAACTACCAGACGAAGGACGGCCGAATCGAGGTGCCCGGGGCGCTGAAGAAGTACATGATACAGGCATGAATGATTGAAATACCGCACAGCGTTATAGATGTTACGCTGCTCCGCCGGGCGTTGTCCCTCTCCCTGCTGACGGGAAAATCCTTCCGTGTGACCGGATGCCGTGAACTGCTGGCCGGTCGTCCAGAAACGGTCCCCTTCATTGATGACTGGAAGAGGGTGCTTGACGAAATCGGCGCCGGGAGTTTCACGTGGGAGAAAGAGCGTATGGACTTCACGCCGAACCGTCTGGCCCACGGGAATTTCACCCTTGTGACCGGCCCTTTTTCGTCGGCCGTGGAGACGGCGCTCATGTTGATGCCGGCCCTGCTCTTCGGTGAATACCGCAGCCGTATTTCGGTCAAAGGAGTGACCCATGCCGAGCTTTCGCCCTCAACCGATGCCGTCAGGGAGACCCTGCTGGGATTGCTGGAACGGACGGGAATATTCTGCAGCTTTTCCCTGAAGCGGTTCGGGTTTTACGGCACCGGAGGAGGGTCCATTGAGGCGAAGGTGTATCCCGCCGAATTATTCGAGGCGGATTTGACGGAAGGGCGGGAGCCCGCGGTCCTTGAGGGCGCGCGCGTGTATGTTTCGCGTCTGCCGGCCGGGACCCCACATGAACTGAAAATCCTGCTGTCGAAGAAGCTCAACCTGGAAGAAAACCGGATAGGCATTCTCGAGGTGATGGCTTCAGACGGGCCGGGCCAGGTGGTGCAGACCTACCTGCGTAAGGGTTCCACCGTGGTGATATTCTCGGAAACGGTCGATGCGGTAGATCATAACGCCGAAACCGTTTATAGTGAAGAAAAAGCGGTGTGGTGTATTGATAAGATCACGGCGGACACGAAAAATTTCATTGAACGGAATGTATTGCCGTTGAAACTGCGACGTGAATTGTCGTTCTACGGCCTGATCGCGAAAACAGCGGGTAAAAAGATTAAACTTCCCGTGGAACCGGAACCATCCATAAAAGAGCTGGAGGTTTTCCTGGGTTGATCGCCGTTCCGCCGGCGATGGCGCAAGGCTGATATCTAGACGAGGGTGATAATGTTTTCTTCCCTTGCGCAGGTGATACAGTAGCGCCTGCCTTCGGTCCCCTTGCGCGTAGGCACATAGAAATGGTTCGTGTTGAGTACATCCCTTCCGCATTTACAGCATTTCATGCCCGATCCTCTCCCTTACATGCAAAATGAATCCTGATCATCATGACGGGAACCAGCCGGCCGGCGCATGGAATGTACGCTGTGCACCCTGCCGGGCTTAGATGATATCCCTACAGATTAAATCGGGTCAAACCGCGGCAAAGATTAATAAAAATTATAGTGATGATGATCTTAAAAGAACTCCTGTTGATCAGCTATTGTTAAAACGTAAAAGTATAAGTACTGATAAAAAACCATGGGTATGATTTCTGATATTGTTAGAAGCATTGAATTTTAAGGTTTCCTTAACTCTTTCCATAGTATATGAGCCTGACCCTCGGCAGGTCTGACTCGTGTGTCCGTTATCAGACCTGGAAATTATTTAAAAAAATAGTATTTACATCTCTACCTTTGGTTTTTACTATAACCGAATCACAGCCGTCGGAGGAACGAAGTATATGGCCGTTAAGGGAAAACCCGCTGCAAAGAGAGCAGAGAAGAAGAAGAGTCGTATCCCCAAAACCACAGGTATTTCCGCGGCCCGCAGGGCCAAGACCAAGAGAAAAACCAACCTTTACAAACTCTGTTCCGAAATGAACAAGCTCTGCATAGACGCGGTCGACAAGGAAGTGGTAAAACGATTCAAAACCCTAATTGACACCAGCGCTGAAGAGATAACTAAAACCAGTCTGCATGCCGTGCTTTCCAATCCCCGGGAGGTCGATTTCAGCAGTTTCCACGAAAGCATCCTTCCCTATGTAAAACACTATGTGTTCATGATTAAACGGGCAAAAAAATAACCGGATTGATTTATTCGAAGCAGTGGTGTATATGTTTCCTGATACATCAATTTCCAGGAGGTTTATCATGAAGGTTTTTTTTCTTTATGCGATAACAGGTTTGTTCATCCTGGGGGTGGTGTTGAATGGTCCTGTTTCGGCCCAGAAAAAAGACAAATTCGCGAAGGGAGCGAGTGATCTTGTAATTATCAATGACATGCAGAACAACAACCCTTCCAAAGCGCTTCCAGCCATCGACAAGGCAAAAACAGGGCAAATCACCCTCAGGAGCAATCAGCACCGGGCGGAGCGTATTTTAATACGCATCATCGGTTCACCCGCCAAGAACCCGCAGATACGCATCGCCGCGGCGGATGCCCTGGCATCGATGGGTGCTAAAAAGGCCATACCCCATTTGCGGAACCAGATACGGATAGAAAAGAACAAGAACGTGAAGAACGCTTTTAACGCCGCGCTGAACAGTCTGGTCAAGGGGAAAGCCGTTACGCCGGTGCGTGCGGGAACTCCGGCCTTCAGGGGTACCCCGGTATATCCGGGTACACCCCGTCTCCACGGTACGCCCCGGTATCCGGGAACGCCGCGTTTCATGGGGACACCCAGGTATCCCGGTACTCCACGGCTGGGTACCCCCAGGTTCTGACAGACACCGCCGACGTGTATGAAAAAGTATTTTAAAGGCCACTTAGCGGTGGCCTTTTTACTGCTGGCCGTAATACCCCTGGTGAAAACATGCGGTGCGGCTGGATTCAACACCACCAGATTCCTGATACACATGACGGCGCTCGCCCCGGTGCTGGTGTTCGCCGTCAGAGGTATTAAACACGGCAAAGACCTGCAGATCGGCATTACAACACCGGACCTTTTGATCGGCATCTTT
>CAZUXY010000062.1:13553-24537 GCA_964624235.1 uncultured Leptospirales bacterium
GTACTTCTGTTCTTACTTCACCTCCTACAACCCCGGGGTTTCATTGACCGTTTTGATTGAAGAGTTCACTTTTATTGTTCTCTATATGGTTTTCAGGGTGTTGTTCACCCTTTTCGGAGAGGATGAGGGTTTCGAACGGGTTATAGTCGTTTCCGTGGCCTTTGCCGCCTGTGCCCTGTCACTGTGGGGTATGCTCCAGTACTTTCTGGATTTCGATGTGCCGTCAGGGCTTAAGATGCTTTTTAAAACCCACCACTTCCCGGTTATCGCGTCCATGGGAAATCCCAATTTTCTGGCGGAATATCTCACGCTGTCGCTGCCGGTGGCGGTCTGCGGCATGTATTTCTTCAGGCCTTCATGGATACTCATTCCGGTTATAATGGTTATTGGATCGACTGTTTTTCTCACGTATTCCAGGCTGGCCTGGGTGATTTTTCTTTTCTCGATGATAATATTGCTGGTACCCGCGCCACGTGAGAAGCGCAAACTCCTGGCGGTTGCGTTTACGGCGGTACTGGTCTTTTCGGGTTCTTTATTTATACATCACTGGAAAACCGGTTCCTCAAGGGCCCAGAGGATAGTAAACAGTTTCAGTTCCTCACGGGAAGCTCCTCTGTTTGAGCGATCGGTACTTTATGCCTCGGCGGTAGCCATGCTGAAAGACGCGGGCATCACCGGTATGGGACCGGGTATGTTCGGTTACCGGTATATCGACTACCAGGGGGAGACCGTCAGAAGAAATCCCGCCGCATTCAATGTCAGGCACCTGGTAGACCTGGATCACGCTCATGCCGACATTCTTGAAATCGGCATCGACGCGGGATATCCCGCCATGATTGCGTATATTATGCTTCTGGGATTCACCTCGATGCGCGGCGTAACGATGTTTCGAAGCGGACAGGTGCGCGGGGTGTTGCAGTGTCTGATGTTGCTGCCCGCGGTGTTCCTGTTGTTTTCCTCCCTGTCCTTCCCCTTTTATATCCCCGCGAGCCGACAGCTTCTGTACCTGGGTCTGGCCTTCGTCGCTTCACGCTGCAGAACGGTCCGTGTCTGTAAGGCAAACGCGCGCCCGATGGTCGTTTTTTGCATTCCCGTGCTGGCAATGTATACCTGGCTGAATGTCGCGTATATCGCCTCATTTTATCATAACGAAAAGGGGCTTGAGTGCTTCCGGCGCGACCCCGTTTGCGCATTGTCCCGCTTCAGCTCGGGGATCAGGGCCTATCCCTACAACGGGTATAATTATTTTTCCATGGGTGCGCTGCTGCTGAATGAAGGGAGTCCATACGGCCTGTTATATCTTGAAGAATCCCTGTCCTGCCTGAGGAATTCCTCCACCTTCCTTTACCTAGCCAGGGGCTATCGTGAACACGGAAGGATCGATGAAGCGGGGAGATGGTACCGGTATATCACCATGCTTCGTCCTGATATGACAGACGCCCTGCGCGAGTACGAAGAAATAATTGACGGGGAATAGGGTAGATACTATAACACACTGACCGCGGAGGTGATGTACGGTTATCCGGCGGTCCTGTTATAACAATACGCGTAATGGATACTCACTGATTATATGCCATGAAAATACAGATCAGACCGTTTGCCGCCGTAAAAGACATATGCGGATTTGAAGTAAAAGAGGTGCTGGTCTCCTCTGCCGTGACCGCGAGGGGTGTCGCCGAACGTCTGGCAATCGAATATCCACGGCTTGCCGAATTGCTGGACAGCCTGCTCTACGCGGTCAATGAAGAATATGCCGATGGAGACCGTAAGCTTGCCGATAACGATGTCCTCGCGCTTTTCCCTCCGGTGAGCGGAGGCTGACCGCGTGCGCCGGGTGCGAATACAGAGGGAGCCCATCGATCCCGCCGATTTGCTGAAAAAAACCGGCACCCCCGCCGACGGGGCCGTGCTCAGTTTCTGCGGCACGGCAAGGAATCGGTCGGCCGGACGTGAGGTGTTGTATCTCTATTACGATATCTACCCTGACATGGCCCTGAAGGAACTGGAAAAAATAGCCGACCTGGCCGTAGAGAAATGGAAGCTGGGGAGCTGTATCATTATACATCGTTACGGCAGGGTGGAGGCGGGGGAGATCAGCGTCTTTATCGGGATTTCAACTCCCCATCGAAACGAAGGCTTCGATGCGTTACGGTACATCATCGACAGCATCAAGCGGACCGTTCCCATATGGAAAAAGGAGCATTTTGCCGACGGATCGGTCTGGGTGTCCGAACAGCACTAAGCCTACAGCCCGATCTTCTCCAGTATGCACTTCCTGACTGATGCCGCCTTGTGATAAAACTCCCGGGCGGTCTCTACACTTACTTTTTTTTCAGGATCGGCCGCGGCCAGGTCACTGGCTTTTTTGGTTTCCCTGAATGTGGACAGGATGTCGATCCCGTTCCATCCCGACGGCTCGAAGTAACGTTCGGCGAGTTTAATAATTTTTCCCGGATCGTCTGAGTCTTCGTCATGGTCGATAAGAAGCAGCCGTATGCTGTAAAAAAGGGAAAGATATGAAAAAACCAGGGAATCCCCGTATTTCCCGGCGTCGATCATAATCCCCGCCATCTCGAGTTTTTCCCTGCTCAGTGACAGACGCAGGTTGAGTTTTTCGTTTGTCATTGCCGTCCTGGATGTGGTGTTTTAATCCATGTGCCGCTTGCGTTGAATGCTGTACATGGCCGGGCATATGTTGCCCCGGCATGATGATCATTTTCGCCGAAAAAGTAAAAATAGTTTACTGCCGTACGCGTTTCTGCTATCCCTGCACTTCGTATCAAGTATACAGCGGCAGGGAGCGGTGTCAACCAGCAATTCGAGCGAAAAAGACTCTGCAGGATGATTGCGCCTTGACATACTCTTACGGCGGTGATATCACCGGAACATGGTGATTGCGCTTTTATCCGATTTCGGCGCCGCTGATATCTATGCGGGAGTGATGAAAGGGGTGATCGCCGCCGCCAATCCCGGGGCGCGGGTTATCGATATCAGCCATGACGTAAAGCCTTTTTCCCTGGTAAACGCCCAGTACCTGCTGTACGCTTCATACCGTTTTTTCCCAAAAGGAACGGTTTTTGCGGTGGTGGTTGATCCGGGTGTGGGGACCGGGAGGGCGGTGCTGCTCGCTCAGGATGAACGATGGAGTTACCTGCTCCCCGATAACGGTATAATCAGCGCGGTGTACTCACCCGGCATGCGGATTTACGCCGTGGACACCACATGTTTAGGGGAAATCTCCCCGACTTTTCACGGCCGCGATGTTTTTGCCCCGATAGCGGCGGCATTGTCGAAGGGTGAATCTCCAGAAAGCATGGCGAAACCGGCCGGTGCGGTGGTACGGTTGCCTTTCCCCCGCTACCGGCATGAAAACAACAGGGTTTATGGGCAGGTGCTGCACGTCGACACCTACGGAAATGTAATCACCTCCATACCGGCGGAAGGGTTCCCCGATCATGACCACGGTGCGGCGGTCTTTCTTACTACCCGGGTTGAACTGGTGCGATGCGATACTTTCGGGAATATTCCCGGGGGGATGGGAGGATTATACGCGGGAAGTTCGGGATTCATGGAGATGGCGCTCTCCGAAGAATCATTCGCGAAACGATACGGAGTGACAATAGAACAGGAGTTGAGGATAGAGTTCATATGAGCGGACAAAAAATCATGATACTGGTGGGGGATGGAATGGCGGATTATCCCCTGGATGCGCTGGGCGGAAAAACCCCCCTGCAGGCGGCCGGCACCCCCAATATGGACCGGCTGGCCCGCGCCGGATTTCTGGGGCTTGCCGGGACCGTGCCCGAAGGCATGGCGCCGGGTAGCGACACCGCCAACCTGTCGATCTTCGGATACGACCCGCGGGAGAATTACACCGGCAGGGCGCCGCTCGAGGCGGCGAACCTGGGGATACGACTGGGTTCGAAGGATGTCGCCTTCAGGTGCAACATCGTACATATTGCCAACGGGATCATGGAAGACTTCAGCGCGGATCATATCGCCCAGCACCTGTCGGAAGCCGTTATAGATGCGGTAAGAAATTCGAACTCCAATAATGATCATGAATTCCATACGGGAGTATCCTACCGTAATATCATGGTATGGAAGAATTTTCCCGCCGCAGAGCTTCCGGAGACTACTCCACCCCATGACATCCAGGGTAAGGGAGTGGACCCGCATCTGCCTCGCGGAGGGGGTCCGGCTGAAGAGCTCTGTGGAATTATGGCTTCATCCGCGGCCGCCATAGCGAACTCAGTTGAGGTGGCGCGGCTCAAAACCGAAGGGGTCCGGGGGAATCCCACCCAGGTATGGCTGTGGGGGGCCGGCAGAAAACCCGCAATGAAATCCCTTAAAGAACTCTACGGCCTGCACGGTTACACGATCTCCGCCGTGGACCTGATTCATGGAATAGGCAGAACCGTGGGGCTGGAGCCCTGGCGCGTCGACGGGGTCACCGGTTACCTGGATACCAACTACGAGGGCAAGGCTGCCGCGGCGCTGGAGGCGATGGAATCGTCGAATTTCGTCTTTCTGCATGTTGAATCCCCCGATGAATCCGGCCACGAGGGAAACCTGGAGCATAAGATCCGGGCCATCGAGGATTTCGACAACCGGGTGGTGGGGCCCGTTATGGAAGGCATGAAGAAGTTCGACGATTATACCGTGCTCCTTATGCCTGACCATCCGACCCCCATCGTTTTACGGACCCATGCGGCGGACCCCGTACCGTTCTGTATCTACAGTTCAAAGCCGGTAACGGCGCCAGACTACCGGGGTAACGCCGTAAAGGGATTCTCCGAAGAAGATGCCCGCGGTACCGGCCTGTGTATCAACGAGGCTTACCGGCTTATCGGCTGTATCATAAACAGAAACATTTCGACACGGGGTTAGATCATGGGAAAATATATTAAAATAACCGCCGCCGTCGCGGGTGTGGCAGTGCTGGCAGTGCTTGCGGTACTCCTTTTGCGAGGGGATGATTTCAAACGGGCGGTAAGGGATTTCGACAAAGGCAATTATGAAGATTCCATTAAACTGCTTAATCGTCTGGCAAAAACCGCCGACTACGATCCGGGAGAACGCATCTACTATTACCGCTGCAGGGCGCTGAACGCCCTTGCCGACTCCCTGGAACGGAAATACGGTGATGAGCTTAAAGCGGTGGTTTCCGTTAGTGAACAGGGCCGGCAGAAGGAAAAACAGTATCTTGATAAAAAGCTTGCGTCACTGAACGGGGACCTCGATGCGGACCTTGCGCTGGTCATTCAGGGCCGCAGTGCGCGCATCGTATCCAGGGGAAAATTCTATGATGAGTTCGCTTCCCGCTATAAAGGCAGCCGGTATCTGGAGGACCTTGACCTGGATGAAGTACGAAAGGTGGAAAAAACCGAGCCACGGCAGCTGTTGAACGCGATTTCAGGTTTTTACGGGAAATATCCCCGTACCATGTATATCCCGCAACTGGTTAAGATGGTTTTCGCCCACATGAGAGAGGGGATAATCCCGGTAAAGGGGAGGGAGGATTTTATTAGGGAACTGATAATGGACTTCGCGTCCAGGTATCCTACCAGCGCGGAGGTGCAGCGGCTTTTCCAGTGCACGGGGAACGATGTCAACCTGAGAAACTCGCCTGGAGTTGAGGGCAGCCTCGTGGGGAAGGTGAAGAAGGGGGAGATCCTTCTGCAACTGGAAAAATCCATGGACACACAGCAGGTCGGCGATGTACGAGATTACTGGTACCGGGTGAGCACCATGCGGGGGATCAAGGGATGGATATTCGGGAAGTTCCTCGAAGCGCTGAAGGTCGAGAAGGTTGAAGGCCGCGGCGGGGAGACCTGGGGACTGGAGGAGTACTTCAGGGAATGGGAAGACTCCAATACGCCGGGTAACTGGATGCATATCGTGAACGGCGACAGGTCCGCCGTGTCATTCAGCGTCAGGGGGGAGGGGAAAATCGTCAAGCTCAACTCCCCCAGGGGCAAGCGCGCGGGACTTTTCAGAAGATTCGCCGCGGGTGAGGCGTACACCGTGAATGCCAGGGGGCGTTTCGTCGCGGGGGACCCCTTTGTCCTGTTCGCGGTGGTAATGGGGAACAACCGGGGATATTATCTCAGACTGGGGAATGAGGAGATCGAGCTCTCCGGCAGAAAAATACCGTTGCATTCATCAGACATGCACGTCTATGAACTCATTTATGAAGGAGGCAACCGGGCCACCCTCAAGGTGGACGGTGAGGTGATCCTGAGCCGTGTCCCTCCAACCGCTGAAAAAGACCTGTCGGACCGGGGGATATACTGTTGCTATTCAGGAGACGACGGGGCCTCGATGGGGGAACTGGAGTACATAAAGATAAAATAAAAGCAGGACCAGGGCCCTGCTTTTATAAGGAACATTCAGGGAATTATACTACCACTCGTCGCTCTGGCGATCGGTGTATTTTTCCCTGACCAGGGCGGTTATGTCATCTATGTAGAAATAGTTCCATATAGGGAGCCGGTCGGTATTGCCCGGCAGGTAAAGGATCTTGATTATGACGATCTCCCTTTTCTGGGTGAGATACTTGTCTTCCTGGGCGACATCATCGGGTATTTTAACCGTCAGTTTTCTCCATCCCAGGTAATTGAGTTTGCCGAAAGACAGACGATGTGTTCTGCCGTTGGCGTCACTTACGAAAATCGACAGCTCTCCGGAAAAATTTTTACCGTATACCCACATCGATATGGTTCTGCAGTATTTGTCGATGGCGAGTTTCCTGGAAGGATTGACGGTCAGCGCGTCACCCCTTTTGCCGAATATCTTCAGCCCCAGGTATTTTTTTGAGTTGCCTATAGGGGCGGGGAAATCTTCCCGTATCGCGGCGCCTGCCTTCTGATCCTTCGATTTGGTAAACGTAATGTCTTTATCGGTGTAGGTCGTAGTCTCAAAATCTTCCACCGTGATTTCACGGTATAACTGATCTCCTATCGGGGTCTTTTCGGTGTCTCCCGGTTTTTTTTCCGCGGTTTTATCCTGGGTATAAGCAGGTAATGCCATCAGCAGAGTAAAGAGCGCGTACACGAGTGCTTTCTTCATTGTAAAGGGTTCCTCCATGAAAAATATTATGCCGAACAATCTGCACCGACAGCGGTACATTACTTCCTATCCTATGTATAGTATACAGGTTATTATTCGTATGTCAATCAATTCTCTGGCCAGGACCGGGCGGATGATCTGCGCAAACCTGAATAGAAAGACGATTGACAGGTCCCGATATAATTTCAAAATCAGGGTAAACATGAATGGGGCGAGGGTGAAATATTTTAATACCGGCGAAACAAATCCTTTGTGTTTTTTTCATTATATTTTAATATAAATTGTTCAATTTAAAATTAAATAAATACTTCACAAAAGGATATACCGGTTTTCATGAAGATTCCACCCGATCCCATGTGCTTTTTATGATAAAAACGATGGAAAAAAACGATTTGTCGGCATCACGGCCTGACAATTATTCCTCTGAGAGCAGGAAGGCCTCATGTCACGGTGCCTTCACCATCCTGCTCTGGACCGCGGTCTTCCTTGCGGGATTTGCCCTTCAGGCGCAGGGTAAAACCGTTGAATTCCAGGAATATGACTGGTTCTGGATGTTTTACGAAAAAGACCGGAACAACATTTATTCCACCAGGGTGTATCGCCCTTTTTACATGAAAAACGTTTACCATGACGATAAGACCTTTACGGCCTCATTGATGCCGATAGTTTTCTGGCAGTACGGCACCGACCACAGCGTTCAGTGGAAATCGCTTTTCGGTATAATGGGTGCGGTGGATTACCGGCACACCAACGGGGTGAGGGATTATGATTTCGGTTTTTTCCCCATCGTATTTTACGGCAACTCACCCGATATCCGGGACCGGTACCTTTTCGTGCTTCCCGCGGGAGGCACCATCAAGGGTAAACTGGCTCAGGATCGAATAGACGCGTACGTATTCCCGGGAATGGCACTTTTTTTTCTTTATCCGCCGTCGGGAGTGTGGATGATTCTGGGGTACGCGATACTGTCGCTGATACCGGTATATTATACCTACGAGTCCGACGATTACAGGGCCCGGGGATTTTTCTGGCCCCTTATCCTCAGAGGGAAAAGCGCGAAACGGGATGATATAAAAATCCTCCCGTTCTATGCTCATAAATACAAGAAGGATACCTATGATAATTACTCAATCCTGCTCCTCGGTAATTTCAGGAAAACCTTCCTGAGGGATGACACCGAATACACCTCTTTCATCTTTCCAATATACGGCAGGAGATGGAACACCTCGGAGAAACTGCAGGCCTCGACCCTGTTCTGGCCCCTTTTTTCCTGGGGATATAATAAAAAAGCGGGTGACTTCGAGCTGAATTTCCCCTGGCCGCTGATGATGATCCAGGACTGCCGGAATCCCTATATTTACAAGAGGATATTCTTCCCCTTTTACGGAAAGTATATTTACAATAAAAGCACCACTACATTTATAACACCCCTTTACTTTCACATGGTCAAAGAAGGCGCGCGATACCGTTCGGAGTATTATGTCAACGCCATAATAGTATGGTACTACAAGAGGGATTACAAGGACGCGGATCCCTATTATGGAAACTCATGGAGATACTTTAAAATATGGCCCCTTTTTCATTATGAGCGCAATGACCAGGGGGCGGTTGCGTTTAACCTGCTCTCAATCTATCCCTTCCGTGATCCCGACGGATATGAACTGCTGTACCAGCCGTTCTGGACCCTGTTCGAATACCGCAGGCTGGTGTCCGGCGAGAAGAGGCTGGGTCTGCTCTTTCGAACCTATTTTCAGCGATGGGGGGAGGGGCTGCTGCATATAAAAATCCCGCTGCTTTTTACCTATCACAGGGAAAAAGATAAGTTGACCAGATTCTCTTTACTGCTTTCAATGTTCGGTTATCACCGGAACGAAAAAGGATCCGGTATACGGCTGTTCTGGATTCCTATCGGGCTTGATGGTGCCGCCGAAGAAACAGGTGATGAAAAGCTTTCTGATAACTTCGGGCAGTGGGATGTGCCGGTAGACCGGGACCTTCAGATGCTCCTTCTGGTCAGGGCCATGCGGCACGGGAATTATGAACACCGTTATACGAACGGTAACTATCTGAACTATTCCGCGAGGTTATTCTAACATACGCCATGAACGGTGCCGGGTCTACAAAACACAGTCTGGGAATTTTTAGTTTCGCGGGGGAAGCCGTATCGGAATATTTTCATCATGCCGGGTTTACCATGATGCTTCTGCTTGAATCATTATATTACCTGAAAGATATAATGCAGAAGAAAAAGGAGATCATCAAGCAGATGTATCTTGCCGGTGTGAAAACACTGGTAGTATGCTCGCTGGTCGGTGTCTTTACCGGAATGATACTGGCGCTCCAATCGGGTATAGAAATGAGGGAATACGGCCAGCAGGCTCTGATCGGCGGGCTTGTTGTCGCTTCGATGACCAGGGAGATGGGCCCGTTCATGTCGGCAATCATACTGACCGCTTCGGTGGGGTCGGCCATGGCTGCGGAGATAGGCACAATGAAGGTATATGACGAGATTGACGCTCTGGAACTCATGCTCGTCAGCCCCGTGAAGTTCCTGGTCATGCCGCGGGTGGTGGCCCTTTCGCTGGTGATGCCGATAATCTCCATCTACATTACCACGCTCGCCTGTATGGGCGGCGCACTGGTTGCCGACACCGTTTTACAGGTGTCATTCAACGTGTACATGAAGTACCTGCTGAAGGCGGTCCATATCAAGGCCATGTATGTCGGGATGCTCAAGGCTTTCATCTTCGGACTGATTGTGTCTTCGATCAGCTGTGCCTACGGGCTGCGGGCCACCGGGGGAGTGCTGGGAGTAGGGCATGCGACCAGGTCATCGGTGGTCGCTTCGTTCCTGATGGTGCTGATCATAGGGTATTTCATTACTTCGATTTTTTACGGCTAGGAGAAATAGATGGATGTATGGTGTTGGAAATAACAATGGTTATTACAAAATAACGTTATGATCGACTTTATCGATGTGCATAAATCTTTCGGCGAAAAGGTGATCCTGGACGGGATTACCATGAGCATCGAGAAGGGTGAAATTTTCGTGATTATCGGGCAGTCGGGCATAGGCAAAACCGTGACCCTGAAGCATATAGCCGGACTTCTGGAACCGGACAGGGGAGAGGTATATATCGACGGGGTAAAGATGAGCGGCGCGACACCGGATGTGAAGAACAGCCTGCGGAAGAGGATGGGATATCTTTTCCAATCCAATGCGCTGCTGAACTGGCTCACGGTAGCCGAAAACGTCGCCCTCCCGCTGGTGGAACACCACATGTTCCCGAAAGAGGAGATAGACCGTCTGGTGGAGGAAAAGCTCGCCGTGTTGCAGCTTTCAGACGCGCGGGATAAGGCGATTGCGGATCTGAGCGGAGGAATGAAAAAACGCGTCGCTCTGGCAAGGCTGATCGTGACCAATCCCGATATAATTTTGTGGGATGAGCCCACAACCGGGCTTGATCCGGTAATGTCCATGATGATTAGCGACCTTATACGTCAGATGCAGAAGGAGTTCCGAATCACTTCACTGGTGGTCACCCATGATATGAAGAGCGCGCTCTATGTGGGCGACCGTATCGGTATGCTCTACGGCGGCAGGATGGTGCAGATCGGCACCGCTGAAGAGATCAGGGAGACACGGGATCCCATAGTACGGCAGTTCCTCGAGGGCTCGCTCGACGGGCCAATTGTGGCATGAAGTGGTGACTATAGGCCGAACCGTTTTGCCTGTGTAATAGCGGCAGGGAAATTGCCGCGGGCGGCGTTGATGAGTATCTTAAGATAATCCCTCCCCGTCGCCCGGAGGGGCTATGGGAACACCTGGATTTATAAACAGGAGTATGAGCAATGGGGATGAAAAAAGAGATTGCGGTGGGTATCATCTTCACGGTTGCCCTGTCCACGCTGG
>CAZUXY010000063.1:0-4582 GCA_964624235.1 uncultured Leptospirales bacterium
TGTAGGCAATCTACATATTTTTGTATTTTCCAACATATCCATATACATTATCCATAGAGACTGAATTATTATTTATGTTTGTACACCACTTCCATGGATTTTTAGAAATTTATAATCATAATAATTTCCTAAAAATATTTCACCACAAAATCAATAATCATGAAAATGGTTTACCGAAAATTGACTGTCTTTTTACTTACTCTGCTATTTGGTTGTTTTTGTAATAATTCTTCAAGTATCGTCTTTAATGGAGTTAAGGGGGGATATGTAATATACGGAGACTCCAGGTCGCAACATGAAATTCATAAAGATATAGTAGATCGAATAATTAAGGTTGAACCTAAAGCCGTGTTCCATACAGGTGATTTGGTTAATGATGGTGACAATCCATCTGATTGGTCATACTTTAATGATGTTACAAGCAGAATGCGGGAGCTTTCCGAATTTTACCCGGCACTTGGCAATCATGAGAACGATTCCCCGCTGTATTTTAATAATTTTGAACTCCCCAATAATGAACGATGGTATGAAATACAAAGAGGGGAAATCCTGTTTATTATACTCGATACGAATTCTGACACCAGTATTGGATCTTCTCAATATAACTGGTTATCAAATACGCTTGCAAACAAACCGGTTTCCGTTAAATATATTATCGCATTCTTTCACCATCCCCCATTTAACACGGGGCCTCATATTGAAGACGAGAAAAATCTTCGCTCCACGATAGTACCTCTATTGGAACAATATCAAACCAGCATGGTATTTAATGGTCACGATCATGATTATGAAAGATCATACTATAATACTGTTTATTACATAGTTACAGGAGGTGGGGGAGCCCCTTTATATGCACAGGAAAGACACAGCGTCTACAGTCAATTATTTGCAAGTACGCATCACTTTTGTAGATTAAGGATCGACGGAAATCTCATTCTGGAAGTTTATGACTTAAATTATAACTTGCGGGATTACTTAGAAATTAATTGACACATAATATAAGATAATAACAAGTTCCTTGTTCTTTTAATCAAATTTTATTGATAAATTCAGTGTTTTCTGGTAATTTCTCATTCTGGCCGACTTCTCTCTCCAACCTCTTGATCTGCTCGTCTTTCAGGTTTTCTTCATCCTTGGATCTGCTCCCCAATACGTTTTTAGCCCCAAAGAAAAATTGATCATTCCATTCCTCTATTTTTGCTCCGTTAATTCATTATTTAGCGTAGCTTCCCATTTGCAAACTTTCTTCAAGAATGCTTATCACGATGGCAAGTTTCCTCTTTGTCTTCCATCCTTGTTTAATCTCGTTTTCCTGTTCTGTGTTATATTGTCTCTATAAATTGCAATACATCATGTCTTATGGGTATCTTGTAAGTTTGGTTATAATTACACTTGCATAACTGAGAAAAAAACTAATCCTGTATGACTCTAATCAAATGTTGATCCTTAAATATATAAATAAATTATTTATGTCGTTTTCTTAATTTATTAGCAAATAACTTTATAATATCTTGTTAATCTAGTTTCAGAAAAAAGGCTAGTAGAAATATAAGGATGTTTTTTCTTCCAATTTTCAAAAGCAACGGGAATCTCATTAGGGTTACAACCCCAATCATCCATTAAGAGATACTTGATACCTCCCCCTTTTTTAAAAAAAGGTTCCAATACATTAAAAGCATCTTCAGCAGATACACCCAGATCACAATCCAGATGAACGAGAGACAATTTATCAGTAACTTTTTTTAAATTTTGAGTGACACTACTATCTGCAAACCAGCCTTTGATAATTTCAATGTTCATCTGCTCATTATGAGTTAAATAATTTTTTAAATTCCTATCTAAGATTTCAATACTTGTATTATTAAATTGTCCCTTTCCCCACCCACCAGACGAAATGGGTAGCCCTTTGAAAGAATCGATACCAATTATCTTTTTATCAGTTAACCCGTATTGTTCTCTGAATCTTGCAAGCCAAATCAATGATAAACCCTTAAAAACTCCAAATTCAATAAAATCGCCAGTTATATTATTTTCTTTGATTATTTTAATAATTCTCTCAATATTTATTAATCTACCTATTTGATGCTCAGCCTCTGTTATAAAGTGATTATCTTTATAATTGATTTCTGTTAACTCGTCACGAGTTATTTCAAACCTTCTCGTTATCCAAATATTATCTATTGCTCTTTCCAATTGTACAATTCTGTTCTCTAAATCAGATATCCTTGAAATCTTTCTATAAACACGCAATAATTTGGTTGGTAATAATTTTTTAAAAATCAGTTTCATAGCATTACCTCTTATGACAAGTTCCCCCGTTTACTTAACAAGTTATGTTATTAATTATTCCTGATTTTATCAGAATTAAGATATTTCAGTGCCAAATGATACAGGGTTTATGATGCTCATCAGTCTACGTAGCGAGTATTTCAAAGGCTTCAAATGAAATGATGCTCCATGATTCTAATCGAGATTCATCTAGAAAATCTTTTCAATATTCTAAGTTTACTTTTCAATATCCTGATAATTTCCCTGAAGTACAGTTTAAGTAAAAAGCTTTTATCATAGTAGTTGTAAAGCTCAATTAACAATGTCTTAAGCAACCTGTGCTTAGCTGCAATATAGTATTTGCTATTTATCCACTCCTTATTCCTTTCCAGGGCATAGGATTTTATAAAAGCGAATTCAAACGATACATCATAGTTTAATGATCTTTTAAAAGTTTTATGTGAATCTACATTAAACCTGCTATACGGTTTTATATCATAATATGAATTACCATTTAGTACTAATCGATCATAAAAGGATGCTATGCCGACAAAAAAATCATCAAACCTGTTGCCTGTTATTCCTCGTTTGGATAAAGCCACTGCAACAATTGCACCTAAAAACTCTGAAGGGAATAAACCAACAGCAACCAGATCTTCTTTTGAAAAAATCCTGCTTTCTCCATACACCTGAGGAGTCAGGCCCTCTTCCCCATTCTCTGCTTTAAAAAGATATGGCCATGAAATTGCAACAAGTTCATTATACTTCTGGTCTACTTTATTAATAAATTCAATACAGTTGGGTAGTAATTCATCACCCATAAAAAGGAATTTGAGCCATACATATTCTGATTCTTCAAACAGGTCAAGACACCGATTCCAATTTCCTATTCTACCCAAGTTGATTTCATTTATGAATAACTTAATATTATTATACTTTTCACAATATTTCCTGACAATATCACACGTATCATCATCTGATTGATTGTCAACAATCCATATTTCAGGACTCACTGACTGCTCAATACAGCTGTTGATACTACGTTGAATAAATTCACTCGCATTATACGTCGGTATTACAACTAAAACTTTGTTTTCAATCATTCAATTTCAACCTGAAACAATTGATACGTTACTATTGATAGAAACAAGCTGTTGCTTCATTTCTTCCATGTATGGCGACGGTGGGATAATTACAACAGGACAAGGACTGTTTTTTATAATATCAAAGGGTTTAACTGTAATGGAAGTCCCATAAAGTCTTTTATCATGTTTTTCTTTTGCGTTGTCTAAAACGAATTTACACTTGTTAAGTATTTTTTCAGACATAAGTCCACAGTATTGAGCTAAATGGCTTGCACCGGTAATAAAAACATCACTGCGCTCTTTAATCTTTAATTCATATTTTTTTATCAGTAAATTAATATTATTAACCCATTTTTCAATATATACTGTTTTCTTATTGATATCATTCTCTCCGGCAGGAGCGGCCTGAGGTTCATCAGTATTGAAACAGAAAAACAAAGAGTGATTTTTATAAATACCAAATTGTATGAAAATGTTGAACACCTTTGAAAAATTAATAATATCTTCTTTAAACGGATATATCACATGTTCATATGAGAATGCATTCCAAAAATTTGAAGAAATCCAATATTCAAAATTCGGAATACTAAAAAAACCACAACCGGAACATTTGAAAGATTTTACGACTTCCTCGATAAATTTATATGGATTATGAGAATGTTCAAAAACATGAGAAGCAACGAATAAATCTGATTCCACACGTTTTTGTAAAGGGAACTGGCTTCTTGTATATCTTTCGTTCTCTTTCAATATAAAAGGTGCTTCATTGAAAAAATCAAAATAGAATATCTTTGCATTGTTTAAGCTTAAAGATCTGGAGATGGGTGTAGCTGAAGGACCAATTTCAACGATCGTATTTATATCTTTACCATTAATTTCTTTCAATATGAAATCGGCAAAACAGCGTCGATGATCTTCACATACTTTCCCAACAGCAAATGAGTGTATCAGTGTATAAATATCTTCATTAAACTTTGCATTTGTCTGTATCAAATGGCATTGGGGACATATAAAAAGTCTATAATCAATAAATTTGTCATCTTTTTTATTTCCATCAGAACATCCAAGAACCAGAGGTACCGATTCAAAATGTACTAATGAGTGGCTTATATTTGCATTACACATTCTGCAATTAAAACTATGACTGCTTTTTTCAAAAACAATTCTCATGTTGAGGTTATAATGTTAATTCAAATTATTAATTTTATGAAGCATATATTTCCCCAGAT
>CAZUXY010000063.1:4592-24514 GCA_964624235.1 uncultured Leptospirales bacterium
GGAACATGATGTAACGGTGAAATGTTGAGAAATATCAGTGCAGTTAATATATCAACCTTTTTAAGATCATATTCATTATTAATTATAAACTTACGGAAAGCTTTCTCGCATTCTATAAGGATATTCTTTCTGTTAAAATCAAAAGAAATGTTATTATCATTTATATTTATATTAAATTGATTTTTCAGAATGAGATCATGTGATATGATAAGCCCGTGATTAAGTTTTGCCAGATCATAATAGATATCACCTATCTCAAACAAGCCGCCAAAATCTTGACGCCAATCCAGAAGCCAGAATCTATTGTTCTCTGATAATACAATATTCTCAAAATGGAAGTCGCCATGATATCTCCCGGCTAATCCATTGCTGAGATACTCCCAATCGATTTGATCAAGCAGATTATTAATTGTTGTTATGGTATAACCATTTATAAATTCTTCACCATCAGTTTTCCCGTGTTTTTCAAAATATTGATTTATTCGCTTAAGTGTTTTATCTTTATAAAAAACTTTACATGCTGAAAAAAACTGTTCTTCATCATATTCAGTAGCAGCGCTGACTTTCCAGAATTGTTTTGAATATTGAAGAAAGTCATGGAAAAGTGGTAAATTTATAACCTCAGAGAGTACTTTCCCTTTTATCTCTGTATATGAATACATGTGTTTTGTATTATTTATTACCTTCGGGACATATCCCTTAAGAATCTTACTCCTTATAACTCTGCTTTTAATAAAGTCCTCATCAATAGAAAACTTAATAACATTATCATTGATAAACCATATTGCTTCACCATCCTTTTCTAAAACATTAGGCTCTCCTTCCTTAAAAAATCTCTTCCTAGTCTCAATTAAAGCATTTAGATTTCCCGTATCGTGCCAGGAAAACTTAAAGGCTTGCATTTTATCAGCAAGCATACCTCTCAGTCCATAAACTTCACCTATCAGATACTCCTGATTATCGAAGCCCCGGGACATGCTTTCCCAGAACAGTTTGTAATTATTTATCCCGGCAAGTCCAATATATGGGAAAAGAACATCATTGTCAGTTGATACTCCTTTTTCGAGGATATCAATAATCTCATTTTGTATTAATTTTATGGTTCTGTAGTGATTCAAGTTCTCGGTGATACCAGAATACCCTATCCAGTTACTATCAGGGTTTGGTATTTGCTCCTCAACAATAGTATCACATGAACAAAAAACAAAAGGACACTGCAAAAAATCACTACACATCAATAGCGAGTATCCAAGACCGCTGCCCTCCCCTTCATATTTATCAACATCTGCAAATTCAAATGTTCTTTCCGGATATGCAAGCTCTAAGAATTCCTTGATCAATTCACCCTTATATCCAAGAGCAATGACTATTGGAACATGCAATGGAAACTTTTCAATAATATGAGATATAACCGGCTTACCGGTTATGGTTACTAGGGATTTATTTATGTTATTCGAAATATTACCTAGCCTTGTTCCAAGCCCTGCTGTAGGTATTATTACTTTATAATGCATACTCAGGCCCTATTGTAATCATCTTCAATCCTGATTACATCATCAAGCTGGTTTGTTGATGCTTCCAGGTATAAGGCATCATCAATCCCAATCATCCGATGAATTGTACCCGGCTTTATTGTTATAACACTTCCAATTGAAAACTCCTTAATCATATCTCCAATTTGCAATCCCAAAGTACCTTTCAGCACATATATAGTCTCCATTTTTCTTTCATGATATTGAAGACTGCATCGATGACCCTTTTTCATAAAAAGTTCTTTAAGAACATAAAAATCATTATGCTCCAGTATTTTTTCGTAACCCCAGGGTTTTTCGATTCTTTTCATGATGTATGTCACAATAAAACCGAATACTCTTTCAACTCAGGATATGAGTTAAAGAACAATTCATACATGTTTTTTGCATACAGCTCAAATGTCCACCGGCTATTAAATCCGTATTTCTTTTTCATCCACATCATTCCCTCACTTATATATAAGTTCAGGTTTATCTCATTTGGTTCAGTTCGAATAAGATCGGCCTTTGTCAGTAAATGATTTTCATTTTCTTCAGCAAAAACCTCTTTTGTTATCGCTGCAGCCCAATCGTTAACGTAGCCTTTTACAATTAATTCAACATCAGCAAAATAGCCTCGAAAATTATTCCCATCAAAAAGAAAGTCTAAATATGAAACATCATTCGTGCTAATAATATCTTTAATAAAATCACCTCTTAACATCCATATGTTTGGTAAAATTTTCCAAAAATACATTAATTCCTGTTTTATTAATTGTAGTTCTCCCCAATTTCTTGAACAAGGAGAAAGGATTCCAACTCTTTTATGTTTTTCCATTAAGTCAATTAATGTACTCATAAAACTTGTATCTTTTATTTCTATATCATTAACAACTAAAAGAAAATATTTATACTGATCGAATTTCCCCTCTTCATACAGCTTTATCAAACCGTAATTGAATCCCCTGCAAAACCGTAAGCCCGTCTCCCTTACTTCGGGCCAGTTCGCCCACCAGGTTGTATATTTTGATAACTTATCTTCATCTGATCCTGATTCTACCACAAATAAATCACAATAATCTGAACTTGATTTCAGAATAAAATCACATAAAGAATCGGTCACTTCCGGCAAATTTCTATTTAAGACAATTGTTGCAACTTTCTTTTTAATCATATTGTTAATAACCTAAATAATTGTAAGTATCGTAAAATCTGAGATTTAATGGCATTTTTCAACACTTCGTTGAGATCAAAATTAGGAAATTCGGTTTGAATTTTATTTTTAATTTCCTTAACCTTGGGATCAGCAAAGTGATAATGGCCGGAAATAACACATTTTTCATATTCAGTCAATTTGCTATCTGGAATAAGCCACTTCTCCCACTTTTTGTCGCTGTTAGAAATCTTTATAAATTCATCCAGTTCTTTATGAAATTTAAGCTCTTTTAACACTTCAATAAATGCTTTTGTTTCCGCAACACCAAATTCGGGTGCCACATTGGCTGAGTGGATACCCAACTTGGGTAACCATTTCAATGATTCATTTGATAAATAATCAGTATTATGTTGTTTAATCCAAATATTATTTCTATTGCATATTGTAATCATTCGTTGTATTTGTATCTCCGAAGGAATCTCACCAATTATTTTTAATGGAGAGTTAAGTGTGCCGACATTCTTCATCTCCATTACCTTAGTACCGGTTTGTATAACATGAAAACTTGGCTTCTTAATACGATTCTTATCACAAAAAATTTTTATCTTTCTTAAAACATATTCAATTTCATCAATTGAACTAACTGCTCCCGTTTGTTCCTCAGTACCGATTTCGAAGAGAACAGGATTATTCTTGTCTTGAGATTCAATCCAACAGAACTCGTATAATTCGAATATCCTTTCCAGTACCTCATCAGTATCCGGTTTACCAAAAATATCTATGCTGGGATCAATATGTAATATTTGGAAACCCGAATTAATGTCAATTTTGTAAGATTGTTTTGCATTGTCCATGGCGAGTCTCAGACTGAGTTTTTGGTTTTTTTCATTATCATTCTGCCATGGCCCACCATGATCTCTAGATAAAATTACTTTTCCTTTTTTATCATTTTTAATAACATATTTAGCAAATTCTTCAGTAGACCAATTTTCGACGTAACCTCTTCCTAATTCTTCTGCCTCGATTTGTCTTCTAGATGCAACTAACATGATAGGGACTTC
This sequence comes from uncultured Leptospirales bacterium, assembly GCA_964624235.1. Classification (GTDB taxonomy): domain Bacteria; phylum Spirochaetota; class UBA4802; order UBA4802; family UBA5368; genus CAZUXY01. Next base: position 8,321 of record CAZUXY010000063.1, read on the forward strand.
ATATGTGTTAGCCAATTCAATAACAGCATCAGTACAGTTTTTACTCATTGGGCCAACACCCAAGAGAGTACAGGATCTTGTTGTAAGAATATTGTTTAATCGAGATTCTATCATATACTCCATTCGCCACTTAGTTTTGTATTACCACCTGGCAACTTTTCAGGATTATAGGCATTGAAAAACTTATTTAGTATATGTATGCATGCTTCCGCAACAGCCCTGTCACCCCCTTTTCTCGAAGTCACATAATTCGCTTTCGACTTTGTATATGAATCACCATCAGATGTGGAAATGGAATACCCTACTTTATTAAAAACATAATGATCAAAAATTCCATCTCCCATATAAATCACATCTTCGGCTTTCCATCTTTCCTCTATCCAGTTTATTCTACGTATCGTGCTGACCAGATCTAAGGGCATATTCATTGCAGCAACAATTCTAGCTTTAGTTATTTCAAATCCTCTTTTATCACCTGTAACAAAATGGATTGCTAAATGTTCTTTTATCATACTCAATGCATCATGATCATCAGGCCCGAACACTTTAAAAAACTTTCCATCCACGGTTTGATAAATCTTTCCATCTGTCATGACACCATCAACATCGATTATGAATACTTTTGGCATGAATGCCATAGGAAATAACCTCGACTTAATGATAATTAAACAATCTAAATGAGTATTGAATGGTAAAATTTATTTATAGACTGAATTAATAGTATATATAACTATTATTTATTGAAGGCAAAATGCAGTATTTAAATTTAATGACATCAGTATCAGTATATTTTCTTCCATTTGTATTCTAATAAAACACTTGAATGGCCAATCTCAGGATAAATACCACTTTTATAAAAGTTTCCTGATGCTACTTCAAATTCGCCTGCGTTATAATAATATTCATATACATGTTTTCTTGTTCCAACAAATACTGAAAACGAGTACTTGCCCGTGTTTAATGGTAATTTATGTATAGTGCACTCAACTATACCCTTTTCTTTATTCATGAAAATCTTTTCACCGGTTATTTGATTTGAAATGTAACAAAGATTGTTATAATTGCTATCAATAATGGTAAACCTGAATATAAGATCATCTTTAATTTTTTCACTGTTATACTTTGAAAAGCAAAACCGGAAAATTACATCATTACCTGACTCAATAAAACTTGAATTACCCGTTGAAATATCAATTACTTCAATTTTTGTGAACCTTACAAAGAGAGAACCGGTACTATCTTTCCGATCAGGGAATTGTTGATTTCGTTTATTATCATTGAGGTTTTGATAAAGGCTTATAATTTCTTCAGTTTTACCTTGATGGACAATTTTTCCTTCGTTTAATAATAAAACACGCGTACATAACTTTTGAATTGCATTCATGTTATGACTCACAAAAAGTATTGTTCTTCCCTCCCCCCTGCTTACATAGTCCATCTTTCCAATTGCCTTCTTTTGAAATTCGGCATCTCCGACTGCAAGCACCTCATCAACAACCAGAATCTCCGGTTCCAGGTGCGCCGCCACGGCAAAGCCAAGCCGTACGTTCATACCGCTGGAATACCGCTTCACCGGTGTGTCAATATGCTTCTCAACTCCCGCAAAATCGATGATCTCATCGAGCTTTCGGTCAATCTCACTTCTACTCATACCTAGGATCGCACCGTTCAAATAGATGTTTTCCCGCCCGGTGAGTTCAGGATGAAATCCCGTCCCGACTTCAAGAAGTGAACCTACACGACCTTTTATTTTTATCTGTCCCTTTGTGGGAGATGTAATCTTTGAAATGATTTTTAAAAGGGTGGATTTCCCAGCACCATTTTTTCCGATTATACCTATTCGGTCTCCCTGTTTCACTTTAAAGGTAACCGCCCTTAAAGCAAGAAAGCTGTCCTTCTCCGCATCGGCGTTATGATGCTGAGAAATAAGGGAGTTAGGGTCCTCTTTTCCACGAATCCGCGCCCACCACGATTGCAAGTCGTGGGTAAGGGTTCCGTGGCTGATTACGCCGAGTCTGTATTCTTTATATAAGTTTTCGACTTCGATTACTGTAGATGTCATCATGGTTTCCGGGTAATACACGATGTAATTGAGAAAGATAAAGTAAAAAATGTTTTAGTGAAAGTTTGTGATTAAAAATTTCTTATCTGCTAATTCTTCAGACTATCGACTTTCATCTGATTATACTGTATCCATAAAGGTCTTTTCAATCCTGTTAAATAATACAATACCGGTAAATAATATAAAAGCTGTTATTGAAATGCTCATACAAACATGCTCTATTTCAATGGTTCCTGCTCCCAGGTAGGCCTTCCGGAAAATCTCTATAACCGGGACCATCGGATTAAGTGCAAGAAACACTTTATACTTTTCCGGTATAAGTGAAAGGGGATAAACCACCGGCGATGCATACATCCACAGTTGAACAAAAAAAGGAAGGGCAAAACGCAGATCACGATATTTAGTCGTCAGTGATGAAACCCAGATACCAAACCCCAGGCTCATCAGCGCCATGTATAGTAGTAGAAAAGGCGTCAGGGCCACCATCCAGTTTGGTGAAATCGGTGCTTCCTTATATATCATTATGAAAAAAGCGATTAAAAAAATTACATACTGTATCAAATACCGCAGCATGCTGGTAACGACAACGGCAACAGGTACTGTAAGCCTGGGAAAATACACTTTACCGAAGACGCCGGCATTGGTTATAAAGGTTTCAGAAGTTTTCGTTAAACACTCTGAAAAATAATTCCAGTTTACTATTCCTGAAAGGTAAAACAGCATGTGCGGTAACTCATCGGTCGAGATCTTTGCCACCCTTCCGAATATGAAGGTAAACATGCCGGCCGTAAAAATCGGTTGAATGATAAACCACAGCGGGCCAAGTATTGTTTGCTTGTAGTAGGTAACAAAGTCCCTGCGGATAAACATCTTTATAAGATCCCGGTATTTCCACAGGTCTTTTATATGAAGTTCCAATATACCCGTTTTGGGTTTAATTATTGTAGTCCAGTTATCAGTAATTGTTGTTTTTTCCATAAGTATTAAACGCACAGAACAATAGTAATGTAGCTTTATGTTCCAAGTTGCAGAAGATATAATACAAAGAATCTATGTTATGAAACATAAATTTAGATAATTCAAACTTGGGATTCTATTATTTCTTTTTTACCAATATAGTGTTTTTACTACTCTATAGCTTCGCCCACCCGGCTCTCCCCCCCCCGGTTAAACATTACTTAAAAACCGAAACCGCCGCCGAAACGGGCTTGTTTGGTTTGGTGAGCTGTGAGTAGTGAATGGTGAGTGGAGTTCAGCAAACGACACTGCTCACCGTTCACTATTCACCGCTCACTATTTATAAATCTCATCAAACCGGGTATATAATCAAAATGCCGGTCGACGGAATAAAGCCTGTACCCGTGCTGAAAAACCGTCGCGGCGATCCATATGTCATTCGTCGGGACAGGTGTCCCGGCCAGTTTTAGTTTATTCAATATGTCGGCGTAGAAACCTGAGGTTTCAGGGTCCACTGAATGAACAAGCACCCTGTCCGAATCCAGGAATTCCGCCAGCTCACGCCTGTTCTTCTCCTCATGTCTCCCCCGCCGGAATCCCGCGTACAATTCACCGATACTGATGACGGAAAAACCGATAGTACCAATCGTCCGCAGGGATTTCACCACTCCCCCGTCACCCCGCATGGCTAACGAATAAATATTGGTATCGATAAGGACCTTCATTTTTGCCATATTTCCGGATCAATAATGCGCGTATCGGCCAGCTGCTCCTGGACAGCCCGAAATTCTTCTTCGGACCATTTCCCGAAAAGATGGTCCAGATCACTGTATTCCCGGGAAAATTTCTTTTTGCCGACACCAAGGTTTTTTTTGATCATATCGATAACCAACTGGTTAATGCTCTTCCCCTGGTCATGAGCCGCTTTTTTCAGCTGGGTTTCAGTTTCCGGATCGATTCCCCGTATCGTCATCGCTTTCATGGATTCCTCCCAAATTGCATCATTTGATGACTGCAATATGGTATCAATATATAACAGCATTAATGGAATTGCAAGGGGATATTTGTAGTTGAAAGTTTACATCAGTCCAAAGTTTAAAGTAAAAAGATGAAAGTTAGTATTACAGTACTTTCGACTTTTCACTGATCCACAGCTTCGCCAACCCGGCCATTACGCCCGGTCGAAACTCTTTAATAAACCAAAACCGCCGCCGAAACGGGCTGGTTCGGTTTGGTGAGCGGTGAGTTGTGAGTGGTGAGTGGAGTTGCTTAATAAACCCACTCACTATTTACCGCTCACTGCTCACCTTACTTTTTAAATACTTCATCAAACCTTTAATCAACTTTTTGACAACTTCTATCTGGTTTAACAACTCCCGATCGTTTTCGATATAACCTAATTCGTCGGAAATTATAATCTGGGTTTCCAGCTCAGCACAGGAGCCGAAAGCCACATCGAGAAACCGTACGAACTCCTTGTCCGAAGAACGGGCCGCGCCTTCTGCGATATTCGATGGAACCGAAACAGCCGCTCTTCTCATCTGATTCGTCAGGCCATAACGTTCGGAATCAGGAAATTTCTCTGTACCTCGATAAATGTCCTTAACCAGGGCAATCGCTTCTTTCCACGCATCAAGATCTTTATGATTCATTTTACACAGTGAGTTGTGAATAGTGAGTGGTGAATGGGTTTTATTAAGACCTTCAAGTTTACTATATTGTCATTGGTATAGTCATGAAATCCATTCACAGCTCACCGCTCACCATTCACTATCTTTATACTACTCACCACTCACCTCCAATCCTCTCCTGTTCGTAACTGAATAACAGCGACTCATTATCATTCAAAATCATGTTTAGATAGCTTCGATTGCCGTAAAATCGAAGCAAATGTACCCATCGGTATCTCTTTTTTCGCGGCCGGCACAATAACCGTTAATTCACCCTTGCGGAATTTAATATGACTGCCCGTCTGGTCTATCTGAGTAAACCCATTCTTCTTCAATATGTTAAGGATGTGCCGGGACGAATACAGCTTAGACATTAATACTCGCCTCGCCAATCATCGCATCATCGACTTTGTTAAACGTTATATGTTCCGGATCATCCTTGAGATACAACTCGACCGCGTCTTTGAGGTTTGCGATAGCTTCATCTATTGTTTTTCCAAAGCTCGAAATGTCAGCGTTAAGGCACTGAGATACATAGTATTTACCTTCACGATACACCACATATTTCAAACTCCGCATTATCGCCCCCCTATCGAAAATCCTGATTATACTATAATATACATTTAATATAATCAGACCTGCAGTAAAAAAATCCCCCGCTCACGGCTCACTACTCACCATCCTCTAAAACTTCAAATCCCAGGTCCACCAGCATCGTTCTGCCGTGCAGGCTCAAGGCCACCCTCGCGCGACCCTTGCGCCGGTCTACTTTAACGATGCTCCCCTCCAGGCGCCGCAGGGGGCCGTCCACCACTCTGATCCTTCTGTTCTCATCGAACTTTACGGCGGATTTCCGCATTATTTCACCATACGCGAGCAGGTCTTCTAGCAGCGATGCGTCCCGGTTGTCCAGGGGCACGATCTCACAGTTGCTTTTCAGAAATTTATAAAAACCCGGTCCCTTTCGAAGGTTGGTGACGGTCTCGTCGGTTAAATACCCGGTCTTCCAGAAGAGATACCCTGGATACAGGGAGGCAATGCTTTCCAGGATTCTGCCGCTTCTGCGAATGGTAAGGTTTCTGCGCGGCCAGACGATACGGCCCTGTTCATGGTCAAGCAGGTGCTGCATCCCGGCGATATATTTCGCCTCGGCGCCGGTGCGGACGGCGATGACGTAAAACCGTTCCGCCGTTTCACTCTGTTTCAGATATGTAGTTTGATTTATCCGCATATGCTTAAATTCATTAAACCCAACAAACGAGAAAAAGATTAAAAGTAAAAAAAGCTTTTACAACACTCTTCATTCAATCATGTAACTCTTTCCCCCAGACCAGCACCGCTTCTTTTTTTTTGAGAGTCTTTTCCAGTCGCCCGAACTCTTCCATCGTAAGCACCAGGTTTCTGATCTTGCGGTGAATCATATCCTCAGCCATTTTGATAAGGTGATCCAGATATTCCCTGTTCACCTCCCCGACTATCACCACGTCGATGATCCCCGAATCGATCCCCTTCGCATAGTCTCCGGTCACGAAGGCAAGCTCGACGTTTCCCAGCTTGGAGAGCACCATGTCGATCAACCGGTCGATCCCGGTGAACTTCTTCACCAGGCTCGTGATATCAGGGAACAGGGGGTGTTTACGGTTGGCGCCGTAGAGCTTGGTCCTGCCGTCGGGGTTCGATTCCAGGATTCCGGCTTTTTCCAGCCGGTTGAGTTCCACCCGTACCGCATTGGTGGACTCGCCGAACTCCTCGGCCAGGCTGCGCAGGTACGACCGGGTCTCCGGGTTCATGAAAAACTTCAGGAGCAGTTTTACCCTGGTTTTCGATGTGATCAGGGAATCAAGCATTCCGGTATACGATCTAATCCATTATATTTCAGGTATATATTCTATTGTTATTCCGAGTATTATTTTTACTCATAAAAGCATGGATTTGTCAATTATTTTTTACGTTAATTCACTTTCAATTAACTGTTGAATTTAATAATACTATTACAATGTTATTTACAGGTTAAGGTCGAAGGGGAGTTTTGAAAAATATGCGGATTATAAATATAGCTGTGTGTTTGCATATTACGACATCAAGACATTGCTCTTTAAGTCACAGAACCTGGTGCTACCATCCCCATATGCAAACAGTGCAATGAATCGAAAGGGTTGTGCCGACGTTTTTCTTTTTACAATTCGAATCAACTCATGTAAGAACATAATCAGGATGTTTGCCCATCCTGCCTGTAAGGCCGTGCTTCAGGGCCCTGTAATATACCCTGATATTCCTGGAATTAAAAAAAACAACAGCACTAAGGATTACCAGTACCGAATAAAGCGCCATGTTGGCAAAATATACAACCCGATTGGTTACCAGTGCCTGTTTCTCGAAATACACCCTGTTGCGTACTGAATAATACAATCGCGTATGGTTTTTATCCCGCGCAATCCGTATAAAACTGAATCCGTCATCACGGGTATTCCACGACCGGTCGATGTCACTGATCACGCTGTCGGTAACCAACAGAATTTTTCCGCCATTTTTAACTATCCGATGGGAATATTCATGGTCATCTATATAAAGATAAAACCGTTCGTCGGGAAGTCCTATGGAGCCGCACAGGTTTTTATGAAAAAACATGCCGCCATAAGGAGCCGCCGGTATTTCCATAATCCTAGCGGTCATCTCGGCGCGTACGGAATTTTCTCTATGAAAAAACCTGTTGAAAAATCTCACCGGAATGTCGGCAGCATGGAATGCCCTGAACACATTGGGACGTCCGAGCATCAGGCAGGGCTTGTGCTCCATAATCGCCCTACGATACAGAGGGCGGTCTTTTCGGAACGACAGCAAACAGGTATTAATGTCTTTTTCACGATCAGGCAGTGATGACCATGTTCTTTTTAAAATCTCAAGGGCATCGGCGTTCGGAAGGTTGTCGTCATCGAGCAGCCATATGAATTCGCAGGAGGGTTCGCCGCAGGCGTACCGCAGACCGGTACCGAAACCTTCCGCGGTTCCGGTGTTGCGCGGGAGGTGAATGCAGTGTACGGTTCCAGGGTATGTGTTATGTAGCGCTTTGATATGAGCCGTACTTTCCAGACTGGAATTGTTGTTTACAATAACAAGTTTCGTTACCGATGTCTCAAGAAGTACGGCAACGGCTTCTTTCAGAAAATCAAACCTGTTTCCATAGGTAAGGATGATGACGAATGTGTTCATAAACTACAGGAACAACCTTTAATTTTTTTCTGATCTGTACTTCCAATTCTGATTGGAACTCATCAATTTACCTTATACAAATATATTCGCCAGGGCGAATTGTCTTTTTCAAATATGCGCAATAATTCCAGACCACTCTTACCTGAATTCAATATTTCAACAGCGGAAAATATGTATTCACCCCCCATCTTCTTCAACTGTACAGTGTCAAGTTCAAGGTTCTTGATCGTAAAATTATCTTCTTTTGTAAACATCCTGTGAATATCGGAGATTTCAGAAACATAAATATAACATATGTGCCCCCAGTTATCAAATAACGCTTTATGTTTAATGTTCTTATCCAGTTCTCTGGCGATAATTTTTCTGAAATTATGTTTATACTTCAATGGATAATTTGGTATATACATGTCCAGTGTATAGAATCCATTATAAAGCGCCATTGCAGGCTGCAGTGCTATACTGACAACACGATATTCCGCCTGTGGTCTGCCGATAAAATCTTTAATGCCTTTAAACAGATCTTCTGAATAGAATTCCTTAAAAGTAATGTTTTCAAGGCTTTTGTTTTGAATTCCTGAAAGTGTCAAAAGATCATTTTTTCTTTCAGACTGTTTTTTTGAATCAGAATAATTGAAGATGAACAATAACTGCACAACTATTACAACAAACACCATTAGTATACCGATCCTGAGGTTCCCCAGGTTCACGGTCGCAATGATTTTGAATGAAAGAGCCAGCATTATATACCAGATAGTTGTCTGAAGAAAATAAAACCGGTCAAATTGGAAAGTGGTCAAAATGGGAATCTTCCTTTTAAAATGAATAAGACCTTCCCACCTATACAATCCATAAAAAAGGGATATTACAAATGCAATACCGATAAGCAGTATTACTGTCCTCAACTTAATCTTTTTTTTAATGCCAATAATAAGTGAGCAAGGGACTACTATAAAACTTATTATTATATGTAAACTAATTGAATGAAAGTGCCCCCAGAAAAAATTAATTAACACTTTTTTAACTGCTTTTACATTATCGAATGACCATAATGAAGGATCAAACTCCGTTCGGTGAGATATATAATTTTTACTCAACAGCATCGAGTAGAACAATTGATATTCCGCAATTGCACACAGTGTTCCCAAAAGCAAAACTCCCAGCAGGAAAGGAAAGTTAATCCTTCTATTTGTTGCAACATCATAAATTAGAAATATACCGCAAATAAACAGTATAAATATCCCGGAGAATACAAGAACCGAATAGAATGGATAGACGATAATAATGGAATAGTTAATTAATCTCTTATCCCCTTTTCGAAGGTTTAAAAAAGCATAAAGCAGTAAAGGCTGACCAGCTATGGTTAAACCGAATATGGAATAATAGGGCAATATTGCAAAACACAATGCCGTAGCAGCGATAATCCATTTATTTTCATAGTTATACAAAAAGTGTTTTCGCAATAAAATGTACATCCCCACAAAAGCTGCTACCCGTATTAATACTTCATTTATCATATAGGCGGTAAACGGTTTAAACAAAACAAATATGATCATAAGCAGGTTCAATCCGCTGGGGAAGGAGCTTCTCGGAATACCGTTCATGACATTTTCAATGAGCGTATTTGGATCGGGGCTCAGTGCCTTTCCGCTCATGCTTGGTATTACCCTATACATGACTTCACTATTCAGGTTGTCATGGATGGAGACGTGCGAATTCTCCTGTAAAATAATCATTGGCATTAAATATAATGAAAGAAATAATAAGCATATTTTGAAAGAATGGTTATTCATAAACGAATACATTTTATTGTGATTGACCGTGGATAGTAGCATGGTTTTTATTCATATCCTGTTGTTTTTAAAGTAAAGAATCATTAAGCCGACCTTTTTCAACAGATGAGAAAACTTGATCTTACTTTATTGATGATATTCTTTAAACAGAGGCTTCTTGGTATGATTTGGATATACATAAACCGTTAAACCAGTTATTTGTTTATTAATAAAATTAGCAATTGTTTTTAGGCATCTGAAAAACAACTACTCCGGAAGCCGATAAATAAAAATGAAAAAAGTTGACTATAAACCATTAAAGAAATTTACTTTACCTCCATGATTTCCCGGAAATGGGATTTATTTGCATTCAAATCACTAAAAAATATTCGCAGGTATAAATTGACTAATTTAAAATTAACACTTTACGGTTTTATATCAATATTAATAGGTGTTTTTACATACTCTATTGGATTTATAGTAGCTATTCCCAGAAGAATTTTTTTTGATAATCCAACTTCATTCAAAATAAACCAAATTTTTGTATGGTACAGCGGGATTCCATTGATGATCGGTATAGTCCTCATTCTTATTGACCTGTTTATTTTTCTCCCCAGGCGCAAGAAAGAACATTATTTAAAGTATCGTAAAATCAATAACAAGAAGGTTACCGTTGTTTTAACAGCATACAATGATGAACTCAGTATCGGCAGGGCGGTCAGGGACTTTAAAACACATCCATTGGTTAAAAGAATAATAGTAATAAGCAATAACAGCAAAGACAGGACCATTGAGGTAGCAAAAAAAGCCGGGGCAATAACTCATAATGAAGAACATCAGGGTTACGGTTTTTGCGTTCATCGTGCATTAACAGAAGGCGTAAAATATAAGGATACGGAGTTAACGCTTTTATGTGAAGGTGATATGACGTTCCGGGCACATGACATCGATAAATTTTTGGCTTACATACCGCATGTCGATATTGTTAACGGGACAAGAATTGTTGAGCAGTTACGCGAAAAAGAGACTCAAATATCCACATTTATCTATTATGGGAATTTTTTTGTCGGCAAGTTATTAGAACTCAAACATATCGGGAAAACGACCCTTTCCGACGTCGGGACCACATATAAACTTTGCCGGAATGATTCCTTGAAAAAATTGCTTCCGCATTTGGATCCGAGAATTAACCTCGAATTCAATCCTTATCTGCTTGATACCGCACTTGAAATGGATCTCAAGATAGTTGAATGTCCAATCTCTTTTTATCGCCGTGTCGGTGAAAGTAAAGGCGGAAATGTTAATAACGTAATTGCCCTTAAATTAGGCATGAGAATGATCTATGGAATAATTTTAGGATGGAAAGGATTAATTGAAAAATGAGCCATTCCGACTACCATCATACACGCCTTGCTTACGACAACAAACGTTCAATATTGTGGAAAACCCTTTATGATTCTTTTTTCAGTAAGTTCATCAGCCCTGATTTCTGTGTACTGGATCTTGGAGCAGGTTACGGAGATTTTATTAATAATGTAAAATGTCGAAAAAGGATTGCCGTTGATCTCTGGGAAGATTTTCCTCAATACATCAATGAAGGAGTTACTTCAATTGTCGGGGATATCTCCTGTCTCGATTTTCTTGAAGATCACACTGTCGATTTTGTGTTTGCCAGCAATGTATTTGAACACATTACTCAAGAAGAATTTATTAAGGTTCTTTCTATTTTAAAACAAAAATTAAAACATACGGGGACCATCAATATAATCCAACCAAACTTCAAATATGCATTCAGAGAGTACTTTGATGATTATACCCATAAATCAATTTATACAGATACAGGAATTTCTGATTTGTTGGAAGCAAATGGATATCATATTATTCAAAGTATACCGAAATTTTTGCCTCTAACAATAAAATCAAAGCTGCCGGTAATTCCATTATTGATCAAAGCATATCTTCTGGCTCCCGTTAAACCTATGGGAAAGCAGATGTTTATTAGAGCGGAAAGTAGACGATAAATATCAAAACCAACAATAGTGTTACTTATTTTTTGAATATTATAATATGTTTATGGAATATTTATAATCATAAGATCCCTGATAATAAAAATTAATAGATTATTGAACAATACTGGGAATCAATATTCATCCATATGCGGGAGTATTAGTGACGAAAAAAAATACTTTATCAATGTACGAGGAAAGTTTTGCTATTCAACTCTTTTGATTTTTTAATCTTCTTCCCCGTTGTTACTCTGCTCTATTTTTTAATTCCGCACAAATACAGGTTATGGCTTCTGCTAATAGCAAGTGCCATATTTTATATGGCATTTGTCCCTGGATATATATTTTTGTTATTATCAATAATTATAATCGATTATATTGCCGGAATAATGATCACCAAAACAGATAGGGTAAAAGGGAAAATCTTTTTACTTTCGGGAGTTTTTTTACCCTTGCTTATCCTTTTTATCTTTAAATACTTTAATTTTTTCAATACAAACTTTTCAAAACTTGCTTCTTTTCTGCACTGGAACTATAGTGTCGAAAACCTGAAAATAATTCTTCCTATAGGCCTCTCATTTTTCACATTCCAAAGTATTGGTTATGTAATTGATGTTTACAGGGGAATACAGCAAAGTGAAAAGAACCCGTTTGTTTTTGCGCTGTTTGTGATGTTCTACCCTCAACTGCTTGCAGGTCCAATTAACAGATCTCCTAATCTTCTTCATCAATTTCGTGAGGTACACACATTTAATTATCAAAGGGTTACTGATGGTATTAAATTAATGTTATGGGGTTATTTTAAAAAAGTAGTAATTGCCGACAGATTGGCGATTTTAGTCAATCAAGTATTTAACAACTGTTACGATTATTCGGGATTCCATTTAACTATTGCTGCCGTTTTTTTTACTTTTCAGATTTATTGTGATTTTTCAGGGTATTCTGATATTGCCATTGGCACAGCGCAGGTCATGGGTTTTAAATTAATGGAGAACTTTAAACACCCCTATTTTTCAACATCAATTCCTGAGTTCTGGAGAAGATGGCATATATCACTTTCGACCTGGTTTAAAGATTATCTTTACATACCATTGGGGGGCAATAAAGTCAAGAGGGGACGACATTATTTTAATCTCTTTACCACTTTTATTATTAGCGGTTTATGGCATGGGGCCAGCTGGACCTTTATCTTCTGGGGTATGCTGCATGGTTGCTATATGCTGTTGTCGTTATGGACGCGAAATATGAGATACTATTTCAGCAATAAACCGTTTTACTCCAGACATCCTGTTCTTATCAGAATATACCGAACATTACTTACCTTTACACTTGTTGCAACTGCATGGATTTTTTTTAAAGCTAATACAATCACCGATGCTTTCTGGATAATAAATAAAATTATTGGAGGTTTTTTCTCAACTTTTGTCTCAATAGTGACAATGGATACGATGAACCTAGTTGGTATTTTTAATTTTAATAATCTTGGTTTGTCAAAAACAGATTTGATAATCGCATTCATATCTATTCTTTTCATGGAATTTATCCATCTGCTTCAGCTGACTAAAAGTATTAGACTTCGATTAAGTACCAAGCCAATCTGGATACGGTGGTCAGTATACTACACAGCAATAGTAATAATACTTATATTAGGTGTTTTCGATAACAATCAATTCATTTATTTCCAGTTTTAGTGGATCATCACATGGTTAAATCCGACCCTGCAAAGTTTATTATTAAGTCAGTAATATTTATTATCCCTTTTATAATAATAATTCTTTCAGAGTTCTTATTGCCAATAGATTATTTTAACTTCAGGGTTTGGGAGGCTCTGTCAGTTGTAAAGCTTCGAGGAATTTTACCGGGCCCTTTTTATCCAAATAAGAATATTGAAAAAATCGAAGAGGGGGACCTGGCGCACCACACTCCCTGGGCGCAAAAGAGAAAAGTAATATGGATTACCGATAATTATGGATTCCGAAATGAAAGAACCTACGCAAAACCACAAATAGTGATTATTGGAGACTCAAATACTGCCGGAAGCAGTTTATCCCAAAAGCAAACGATTTCATCGGTATTAGGGAAAAAACTGAACATGAATGTTTATTCCTTTGCCCCTGCCAGCATTAATGACTTTCTCCAGAACAAGAGATTTCATGAAAACCAGCCCCTCTATGTTGTTGTTGCCACGATAGAAAGAAGCATTCTAAAACTACCCAAACCAAAAACGCAAAAATTCAATAGCTATAATCAACTTAAAAATAAAATTATTCTGGATTTTCAAAATAATACCTTGTTTCTAAAATTTGCCGAATCTGTAGACCGTATATACAAAGCAAATATGTATCATGCGGTGAGAGCTGCAATATTTGGAAGATCAATACTGGGGAAGCCAGCTGTCGATGGATCAATGTACTTCTTCCAGGGGGAATCCGCCAATAGATACATATCCGATGATAAAATTGATAATATTGTTCTTACTATTATGAAATATAAAACAATACTGAACTCGAAAAATATTAAATTCATATTTTTACCGATCCCAAATAAGGAAAACATTTACTTCGATCTGCTTAAAACGAAAGAAAAACCCACATTTCTGATGAGATTAATCTCTAAATTAAAAAAACGTAATATTGACGTAATAGATACTCAATCCAGATTTGAAAAATCACGTCATGATAACAAACAGTTGCTTTATGATAAGGATGAAACACACTGGAATGCTGAAGGTGTTACTATAGCCGCAGAGCTCCTGGCTGAATATATCAAAAAACAACATTATAATTTAACTTTATTCTGAGAACTTCAGTCACTTTTATTAACGCTTTTGGTTATTACAATCCAAAAGATTTAAAATAATTGAATAATCATCAATAAGGATTTACTATGAAAATCATAATAATAATTCTATTCGGTGTAATCTTAAATGTTGTTGCCCAAATTATTTTAAAATTAGGAATGAACAAATATTCCATATCAAGCTGGAATTATATTGAAATAATAAAGCTATTCCTTTCACCGTTTGTCATAACCGGTATTGCCATATACATCATAAGTTTAATTATATGGCTGTACGTATTATCTAAAGTCGATGTATCTTTTGCTTATCCTTTTTTAAGTTTAGGGTTTGTTTTGGTTGCATTAATAGGATGGATGTTTTTAGGGGAAAGTATTGGCATATTTAAAATAATCGGCATTTCCCTGATCGTGTCGGGTATCATTTTTGTTTCAATATCAAATTAAGAATTGTATTTTCACTATTTTAATGTAAACTACATCTGGAATGTCAATAAACAGTCTTCATCGGATTTCATAATTCTTTTTCACCCATTCCCTATACTCCCCGCTCTGCACCCTTTCAATCCACTGTTGATTATCAAGATACCAAGTAATGGTCCTGTCCAGCCCGCCGTCGAAATCGACACTCTGCCGCCATCCCAGTTCGTTTTTTATCCTGTCGCAGTTGATGGCGTAACGCATGTCATGCCCGGGACGATCTTTTACAAAAGTAATAAATTTCTTATAGTGATCTTTTTCCTTCCCGGTAAAGACGGCCATCTTTTCACAGAGTACGTTCACCAGTTTTATGTTCTCCCATTCGTTCTCACCGCCGATGTTGTAAGTCTCACCGGTTTTCCCCTTGTTCACGATGGTCCAGACGGCGTTGTTGTGGTCGTCGACATAGAGCCAGTCGCGAATGTTTTTCCCGTCACCGTAGACCGGGAGGGGTTTGTCCTCTTTCATATTCATGATCATGAGGGGGATGAGTTTTTCGGGGAACTGGTAAGGCCCGTAATTGTTGGAACAGTTTGACAAAGTCACCGGCAGGCCATAGGTATGATGGTACGCCATGACCAGGTGGTCGCTGGAGGCCTTCGAGGCGGAATAAGGGCTTCGCGGGTCGTAGGGCGTGTGTTCGTAAAAAAACCCGGTATCGCCCAGGGAACCGTACACCTCGTCGGTGCTCACGTGGTGAAATAGCGCGCCGTCCCCGTCCTTCCATAACTCACGCGCGGATTCCAGCAGCGTAAAAGTGCCCATTATGTTCGTCTGGATGAACTCTTTAGGCCCGTGAATAGACCGGTCCACATGGGACTCGGCGGCGAAATGGACGACGGTGTCGATGGCGTATTTCTTGAATATTTTTCTTATGTTGTCGTAATCGCATATATCGGCATGCTCGAAGAAGTAGCGCTCCCCGCCGAATTTTTCGGCGATATCCGAGAGGTTGTCGGGATTACCGGCGTAAGTGAGCCTGTCGATGTTGATTATACGCCCCTTGAAGCCGCTGTCGAGCAGGAGATAACGGATGAAGTTTGAACCGATAAAACCGGCGCCGCCTGTAACGAGGATATTGTTTAGTTTTCTCATGTTATATTATTCCATGCATTTTTTGCCGCGGATTTACGCAGATCATCAAAGAATTTTTCTTTCTCCAATACCACACCCATCCGCGTTTATCTGTGTCCGTCTGCGGTTTCTACATCTTTGTAACCGCAGATGCACGCGGATTTACGCAG
>CAZUXY010000064.1:0-24341 GCA_964624235.1 uncultured Leptospirales bacterium
GATGGAGGAACTGGGAACGACCGCCGCGAGCGGCCCACCCGACACCACCGTCTATCCCGCAAACGCCGTCTTTATTTACAACGCCGACGATCTCAATGCCGTGCGGAACGACCTGGCCGGCTACTACGTCCTCATGGCCGACATCGATCTTTCCGGCTATGCCGCCGGCGAGGGATGGGTCCCCATCGGCGACGATACCAACCGCTTTACCGGCACCTTCGACGGCAACGGCCACACGATCAGTAACCTGACTATAAACCGCAGCGCGGATTATCAGGGCCTTTTCGGCTTCATAGGCATCGGGGGGATGGTTATGAACCTCGGCGTTTCCGGTTCCGTAACCGGACACTATTATATCGGCGGCCTCGCGGGATATAATTACGGCACCATAAGCGGCTGTTATGCCACGGGAAACGTTACAGGCGATTCAGATATCGGCGGCCTCGCGGGATATAATTACGGCACCATAAGCGGCTGTTTTACAACGGGGAACGTACACGGGACCAGTACTCTCGGCGGCCTCGTGGGGAGTAATGGTGGCACCATAAGCGGCTGTTATGCCACGGGAGACATAGACGGAACTACTATGTATGCCGGCGGCCTCGTGGGGAGTAATGGTGGTAGCGGCACAGTGGAAAATTGTTACGCCACGGGAAACGTTACAGGCGGTTCACTTATCGGCGGCCTCATGGGCGGGACCTACGGCACCATCAGAAACTGTTACGCCCTGGGAACGGTGAGCGGGAGCAATTACTACGGCGGACTGATAGGGAATTTTAACACCGCTATTGGCAGCATAAGCTCCTGCTATTATTACCAGGGTACCGACAACGGTTTTGGCACACAGGTCTCTTCCGCCGACATGAAGCTCCAGTCCACCTACACCGGCTGGGACTTTACGACCGTCTGGGCCATTAATGGGGCAATCAACAACGGGTACCCCTACCTGCGAAGCATTCCGCCGGGAAGCTAGGAGGGCAATCGGTCATGACTGCAAAAAATATTACAAAAACGTTCCAATTCGCTCAATCCGAACGACGGCGACGCTCCCGAATGTATACTGTTCCCAATAAGTATCCTTTTGCCGCATGGAACTTTATACGAGTGAACACGGGGAAACGTCCATGAACCGAACGAAAAAGTATCTTCTCGCCCTCCTGCCGGCGCTGGTCCTATGGGCCGGTTGTTCTAATATGCTGGAGGAACTGCAAAAGACCGCGAGTAAAACAGGGAGCGGCTTCCCCGCGAACGCCGTCTTCATTTACACCGCCGACGAGTTCAATGCCGTGCGGAACGATCTTGCCGGCTACTACGTTCTCATGGCCGACATAGACCTTTCGGGATACGGTAATTGGGTCCCCATCGGCGATTATACCAACCGCTTTACCGGTACCCTGGACGGCAATGGCCACATAATCAACAACCTGACGATTAACGGCACTGCGAATTACCAGGGTCTTTTCGGCTGTATAGGCGCCGGGGGAACGGTCATGAACCTCGGCGTTTCCGGTTCTGTTATCGGACACTATTCTATTGGCGGCCTCGTGGGATATAACGAAGGCACCATAGAGAACTGTTACACATCCGGTTCTATTTACGGTACCGGTGGTTCGTCCGCTGCAGGCGGCCTCGCGGGATATAATAACGGCGGCGCCATCACCAACTGCTACTCCTCCAGTGATGTTGACTATACTTTTTTTGATGTACGTATCGGCGGCCTCGTAGGGATCAATACCGGCAGCGTGATCTCCTGTTACTTTACCGACGATTCGGATAACGGCTTCGGCACACGAAAAACGAGCGGCTGGGCCGATCCGCTGACTTTTACCGGCTGGAACTTTACGACCGTCTGGGCCATTGACGATACCGGGACCATTAACAGCGGGTACCCCTATCTGCGGAGCATTCCGCCGGGACCGTGAGGCAGGGAACAGTCATCAGGTATAATGAACGGATTAAGCAACAAATGAATAGTACAGATTAAAAAATGGAGCGATACACCTATGAGAATAAAACTGCTGTGCATCACCGTGACGCTGGCGTTCGCCGTAATCGCCGCGAGCGGCATGGAGCCGGCACCGAACAACGATACGGTGAAAAAGGACGGTCCTTTATCGTCGCCGGGGGGCCTGTCCCATAAGACGGTCTTCTTCGACCTGAAGCTTTTCGGCGGTGATAACGACACCGGACAACGGATCAACAGGCGGTTGCGCGGCAGGCTGGCCGCCCTGCAGAACTGCGAACTCCTCGGTCGGGGCCCTGGCGGCGCACCGCCCTGCGACAGCGCCGACTGCGCCCGCGTGTACGGCAAAACGGCCGGCGCCCACCGGGTCATCTACGGTTACGTATCGCTTAAAACCGATACGGAAAAAGCGCGTCTGGGCGACACCGGCTTTGAAAAATACATCATTAAGACCGAAAAGCGCGAAACCTACCTCATAAAGATCAAACTCCTCGACGTGGAAACGGGGGAAATTCTCGCCGAAACCGGGAAAAAGTCGGGGCCGGAAAACCTCGATACGACCGTCGACGAGATGGTCGCCGAACTGGCCCCCCGGTACGAACCCCGGGCAGAGATAAAACCCGTGAAAACCGAGGAGCCGGAAAAAACCATCGCCGTCGATAAAACGAAACGGGAGACGCCGCCCGGAAGCTTTCTTCCCCGCGAATACTCCCTGGGCCTCGGCTTTTCGTTTATGGCGCCCATGGGCGATTTCAGGGACGTGGCGAGCTTCGCCTCGGGCGCCGCGATCGAGGCGCGAATCGGCGGCGTTCCCGCCCTCCCGAATTTTGAGCTTCGCCCCCTGCTGGGCTGTTACTTCTACGCCGCCGAGGACGAAAGCGTCGACTCGTACCGGTCGCTGTACCTGTCCCTTTCGGCGGGCTACCGCTTTACGCCATACCGGGGAATAACGGCGACGCCTCTGTTGGGGGGAGGGTATATTCTCCATTTCGTGGAAAGCGACACCGGAAGCACAACCTACGGCGATCCGCTTCTTTCCGTCCGCCTTGGGTTTGATTACCTTATCTGTCCGGGACTCACGCTCACGGCCGTCCCGGGATACATACTGTTCTTTGAGCAAAACGGTTTCGGCATGTACCCGGTATTCGACCTGGGGGTCACATACTCGTTCTGACAAAAAATCAAACGATCCATGCCCCGTAACGCCGGCAATGGACCGTGAATACCAGCAAAAGGAAAATATCCATGAATTCAACTGAAAAAAAAATCACCTCCACCCTTCAACAAAAAACCGCTTTCGCCGTTATCGCGGTCCACCTCATCTCTATTGCCGTCATATTTTTAGCCCTCGGGGCATTCTCCCGGCGGGAAGGCGCGCGGGATATACGGGCGACCGTGGAGAAGCTTGAAAAATCGGTCTCGACCGAAAAATCCATCGTCGACGCGGTGGCCCGGCTCTCGGATCTGGCGCGGGAAAGCGGCTACGAACTGGCGGTGGACGATATCATAAAAGACCATCGTGCCGCCATGACCGCGGTGAAAGGAAACCTGGCCGTTTTAAAAGACCTGGAGCGTGAAAAAACCGGCGGCAATGTGCTGATCTACGCCGTTATCGTCGTCGCGGTACAGGGCGTGCTGCTGCTGCTCTTCCTGCTCAAGCTCAACCGGTCGGCCTCGTTCACCCTGCGACTCATCGCACGGCAGATCGACAACGCCCTCGTCGGCGAAAAGATCGATCGGAACGGCGAGGACAGTGTCATCGAGCTGCGCGGGTTGTATGATTCATTCGGGGAACTGCTGAACAGAATCGAAGAACAAAGCACCAAGAAAACGAAGAGTTCAATAAACATAAAGAAACCGACGTGACATAGGCGCGATACCCCAGGGTTGAGGCCGCGCCTTGCCGGTCGCGTTTGTTTTCAGCCAGAGAAACCATTGCAGGCAACAGCGGTACTTCAGTGTCGAAGGCGGTTATCCCGCCGGGCTCCACCGGTGTATACCGCTACTCCACCCCTGCCGGCGCCGGCAGGTCGTCGGCGATCCCGCCGCCCGCGAGAAACCCGCGGCCCTTTGCCGCTTTCCCCATCATCAGGTCGATGCGGCGGTCTTTTTCCTCCCAGAGATCGTTAAGCCACTTCTGAAAGCGCTCGCGGTAATGGTGGTCTTCGATATAATTGCCGATGAGATCTTTGGTCACCGGCAACTCCTCGACGTGCACCTTTATCTCCCTCACCTTGCCGCACAGAAAGTCCCAGAACTTCCAGGGGCCGTCCGGGTAGGCGATGGTGACGTTGAGTACGCTGGTGAGCTGTTCACCCATGGTGGTGAAGACGAAGCCGATGCCTCCCGATTTGGGCTTTAAAAGATTACGGTAGGGCGATTCCTGACGACGGTGCTTGGCCTTCGTGAAGCGGGTGCCCTCGACAAAGTTCATAATGGATACGGGGATGTTGCGGAACTTCGCGCAGGCCTTCTTGGTGATCTCGATGTCCTTTCCCTTCAGGTGT
The DNA here is from genome assembly GCA_964624235.1 of uncultured Leptospirales bacterium. Lineage (GTDB taxonomy): Bacteria > Spirochaetota > UBA4802 > UBA4802 > UBA5368 > CAZUXY01. Next base: position 4,471 of record CAZUXY010000064.1, read on the forward strand.
GGTTTCTTTTCCAGAAATGAAGCGGAGTAGCGTTTCATGAAGGGGAAGTCCAGCGCCCACCACGCGGGTCCCAGCACGGGCACCCAGATGAGTTCCTTTTTAAGAAAAAATTTCAGAAAGGGTATTTTCCCGTTGAAGATCTTCTGGAGCACCACGATGTCGGTCCAGGACTGGTGGTTGGCCAGCACCAGGTACCATTTACGCAGGCTTAAGGCCTCCATCCCGCTGACGTGCCAGCGGGCCTTCTGGGTGAGCTTCATAGCCAAATTGTTACACGATATCCACAGCCGTGCGATACCGTCGAGGACGCGGTTGAACAGGGTGACCGCAGGCCTGTAGCGGATGATCAGCTTGAGCGCCGTAACCGGAAAAAGGAACGCCGACCAGAAGAGGGTGTTGAGCGAAAGCAGCAGCACGGACAGCGATCCCTTGAGCCTGAACTTAATGGTATTAAACATGGTTTCTCCCCACAGATTGATAGCACAACTCCGGGTCATTACCTGAATGGTAAGCTCTGGAAGGTATTCAAAATAATGCAGAGTTATCTTACTATAAGACACTATAACACGTAAAGGGGTGCGTGTCCACTAAATGTTTTTTTATTTTCGTTATATGACGGTTTTTCGGCGTGTTCGGTAAGATTTCTTACCCCTTCGGGGATTCGAAATGACGACGTAATCTTGTCATTTCGACGACCGGCAGGGAGGAGAAATCTTGTTGTTGCACGACAAGATTCCTCACCCCTTCGGGGATTCGAAATGACAGGGAAAATGTCTTCACCCCTGCGGAGATTTGAAATGACAGCCGTCAGTCGTTCCCACCTTCTCTCATATCCTCTCTTTTCTTATCCCCAAAGAGAAGATATTCCTTTACTGCCATCATACGATGACAGGTTCAGCACCTGTTCCCCCTCCGACACCCCCGCGGCGGTACGTTGATCAACAGGTCCCGCGATATTCTTTACTGTTAATAAAAATTACTTTCCTTTTTTCCGAAGATGCTCCAGTATATATCTGGTTCTACCGTTTACTCGTGATAAGGAGATCCCCCATGAAGCGGCTGTTATGCCTGTTGCCGGCGCTGGTAATGGCGCTGAATTGCGCGTCCGCCGTCAAGCCCTACCCGTCTGAAAAACGCTATCTTATAGCGGTAATGAACTTTCACCTGAAAACCCCCAGTGACGTACACAACGAAAAGCTCGAAGCCCTCAACCGCGAGAAGATGACCGGTATGCTTCTTGAATCGGGCAGAGTAAGGATCGCCGAAAGGGAGAAGATCGATAAAATCCTCCAGGAACAGAAACTGGGACAAACGGGATTGATCGATGAGAATACCGCATCCCGCATAGGAAAACTCGCCGGAGTCGACGCCGTACTGTTCGGGGACATTACGCCGCTGAAAACGGGGAATGTGAAGCAATCCGAAGGACGCAAAGCGGTCGTAGAAATGACCATCACCGGAAAACTCGTCAACGCCACCACCGGCGAGATAATCGCAACAGCAGTTAAAACCGGCAAGGACACCGTTCCGCTGATGAGAGGCACCCGAAAGGTGGTAAAGATGAAGCTCAAACCCCTGATGGACCGGCTGGTGACCGAGTTCACCGGAAGTCTTATCGAAAAAATCCCGGCGAAGCCGTAGTCAGCACAGGTCACTGACGCAAAAAGACACGGGATTTTCCGTGTCTTTTTTTACTACAGGAGGATACGCAACAATCGTAAGGGTGATTTGATTCTTCGATGCCCCCATCGAACCGGTGACTCTACCGCGATTCGCGGATTCGCGTACCGCGCGTTCGGGGTTGCGTTACTTCCTGATTTTACCGTTCCACTCCTTGATGCGGTCGGGGAGTTTCGCGAAAAGGGCCTCGACGTCCCCCTCGATGGTGATCGAATCTATCACATCGCCCTGCGCTATGCTGTTGACGGTCTTCTGGTCGTTTTCATCTTTCACCACCCCGAACACGGTATGCTTGCCGTCCAGCCACGGCGTGGCCACGTGGGTAATGAAAAACTGGCTGCCGTTGGTGCCGGGACCGGCGTTGGCCATGGACAGCACGCCGGGCCTGTCGTGTTTCAGGGAGGGGATGCATTCATCCTCGAAGGTGTAGCCGGGCCCGCCGGTGCCCTTGCCGTAGGGACACCCCCCCTGTATCATAAAGTTGTCGATGACGCGATGGAATTTAAGCCCGTTATAAAAGCCCTGTCTCACCAGGTTGGCAAAACTCGCCACGGTGACCGGGGCCTTGTCGTCGTGTAGGTCAAGTTTGATATCGCCTTTGCCGGTTTTTACGACGGCGCTCAGTGTGCCCATGATAGTACCTGCCTTGTATCGTGATTACACCCATAGTGGCGCGCCTGCTCCCGTTGTCCAGAGGAATTTCACGGGTATGGCCGACCGGGACGAGGCAATTACGGCCGGCGGCGGCCCTTGGATGACGCGCCGGTCTTCCCGGCGGCATGCCCGTTCACCGCGTGCGGATACTTTTTGCGGTTCGCACCATTGCCGCCTTTCTTCCCGTGATCACCCCGCGCGGCGCCCTTTCCCGCGGGTTTAGGCTCCCTGATCTCCCGGTAACCCCGGGGATCCAGATCACTCCCGAAAGTGCGTTTAAGCAACGCCGCCAGCACCGCGACCGGGTCACGGTGCTCGCACAGGTCCATGGCCGCGTTCAGGCAGGGGCCGTGGGCGCCGCCTTCGATGATGCCTTCGATCTCGCGGGCGAGCCGTTCCCTTTTCGCCTTCACCACATCCCCGGCCGAGGGCGCCGGTACGCCGCGTATCGCCGCCTTCGAAAGTTTCATGATGAGCCAGAGTTTCCGTTCTTCAGACGGCTCCACGAATGAAACGGCCGTCCCGGTTCTTCCCGCCCTCCCCGTTCTTCCGATGCGGTGCACGTAGGTCTCGGGTTCCTGGGGGAGCGCATAGTTCACCACGTGGGTGAGGCACGATACGTCGATGCCGCGGGCGGCCACATCGGTCGCCACCAGTACGGTGATGAGCTTCTTTCTGAATTTTTCCAGGGTGCGCTCGCGCTGGGGCTGGTTGAACTCCCCGTGTATCCCCTCCGCCCGGTAGCCCCGCTCCTGCAACCGGCGGGTGAGCTCGTCGACATCGGCCCTGGTGCGGCAGAACACGAGGCCGTAGAAATCTTCCTCGCAGTCGATTATGCGGCACAAGAGATCCAGCCGGTCGGGCCGCGCAACCCGGTAATACACCTGATCGATGCGGTCTACCGTAAGCGTGCTCTTGCGCGCCGCGACCACCGTATACTCCCGCATGTGCCTGCGGGCGATCGCCATGATGTGTTCGGGCATGGTGGCCGAAAAAAGCAGGGTCCGTTTTTCCTTGCCGGTGCGGCGCAGTATCTCCTCGACATCGTCGATAAACCCCATGTTGAGCATCTCGTCGGCTTCGTCAAGCACCGCGTAGGCGATGTCTTCGAGCCGCAGGCTCTTTCTTTTCACATGGTCAAGCACCCGGCCCGGCGTCCCCACCACGACGTCGACGCCCTCTTTAAGCGCGCGCAGCTGGTCCGCCATGGACTGCCCGCCGTAGACGGGATATATACGAAGCTTTTTCTTTCCTTTTAACGACGCGAGTTCATCACAGACCTGCAGGGCCAGCTCCCGGGTAGGGACCAGCACCAGCGCCTGGACGCGCCCCGTGCCGGCCGCGATCTTCTCGATAATAGGGATCCCGAAGGCGGCGGTCTTACCGGTCCCCGTCTGGGCCTGGCCCACGATATCCACGTTCCCCTCAAGGAGCAGGGGGATGGTTTTGCGCTGTATTTCTGTGGGTTCACTGAAACCCTTACGGCTGACGGCGCTTAATGATTTTTCAGACAATCCGAGTTGTGCAAAATTTTCCAAATGTATTCACATTCCTTATAAAATGGTCCGCCGTTCCATGAAAATCAGATACATAAAACCGTTTCAGGCTTTCCCTCACAGGGGGTGCTGTTGTCAACAACGCGGATGCAACGGGGCTGGAAACGGCCATCGGCGCAGTCTGCATCGGAAAGATGAAAAAGCGTATATCCATGAATCAGTTCACGGCTGAGGCTATGAACCGCGACCGGCCGCGAATTGTCTACCGGTTTTTGAAAAATATTTTTTTTTATTATGTGTGAAAAAACGGGTGGCGTGTACGATGCAACCGGTGTACACCATCCGTTGTCTGGTATACTGAACGGAACTCATGCGGATTGAGGTTATGATACAAAAAAACGAAGCCGTTTCTTTTTATACTCATCTGGGAGGGGCCCTTGCCTTCGCCGCCGGCACGGCGGTGCTGGCGGTGCGCGGTTTCGGCGACCTTCCAGTGTTTCTCGCCCTGCTGGTATACGGCGGGTCGGCGGTGTTCCTTTTTTCGGCCAGTTCACTGTACCACGCAATGAAGAAAAAGGAAGACGAAAGGTCCTTCTACCGCAAGCTGGACCACCTGGCCATTTTCTTCATGATCGCCGGCACTTATACCCCGTTCTGCCTGGTCTACCTGGAGGGGTGGTGGCGCGCGGGCATACTCATTGCCCAGTGGGGACTGGTGCTCTTCGGCCTCTTTTTCAAGTTCTTCTTTATCGGGGCGCCCCGGTATGTCTCGGTGGGGATATACGTGCTCATGGGGTGGCTGGCGGTGATACCGGCCCATAAACTCTATAACGCAGTCCCGGCGGGCATCATGACGTTCATCGTGCTGGGGGGGCTCAGCTACACCGCCGGCGCCGTGATCTACGGTTTCAAACGGCCTGACCCGCTGCCGGGACGTTTCGGCTTTCATGAGATCTTCCATGTGCTGATTCTGGCGGGCGCGGGTTTCCATTTCGCGGCGATCGCCTCCATCCCCGTCTGAACGTTGCCCCTCATGCTTCCTTACCGCACCCCGCGTCGGCGGGAATAGTTCACGGCTGATAAAAAATCCTTGTGCGGAAGCCCGCCGCAGTCGAAGATACAATATCCACACGGTTTTCGGTACCATGACGATGATAATCAGGCACTACCTCCCCGTCTGCGCCCTCGCGGCGACTGTCACTCTTGCATCGACCGTTGCAAAAGTGACGGCCGATACAACGCCTGGGAAGGTTTCTACACAACCACCGCGTTTCATGGTGCTGTATGATCCCGGGGGGACCATGACGCTTAAAGAGGTGCTGAGAAAGGGAGACTTTACCCCCCTGAACGGCGACAGCCTGCGGATGACCGCCGGGAAAAAGACCGTATGGCTGCGGTTCATGGTGAACGGAGGCGCCGGGGACGGGCCGTTGCTGCTGGAGGTAGCGCCCAGTTTCCCCCTGCTGCTGGACAGGATACATTTTTATGTTCCCGATCCGGGCGGGGCCCCTTCAAGGTATCGCGAGTATGAAAGCGGGGCGAAGGTCAAAGGCGCCCCGTCGGGGATACACACGAAGAACTATATCTTCCCCATACCGGGCGGCACCTCCCCAGGGGACGAGTTTTACCTGCGGATCGAGAGCACCATGGATGTGCAGGTATGGCCGGGCTTGACCACGGAGAATGAGCTTCGAAAGAAAGACCTCGCGTACATCGCGTCGTACGGCATCATGTACGGCATCCTCTGCGCCATGGTCCTTTATAACATCTTCATATTCTTCGTGCTGAGAGACCGTACCTATGTTCTTTACGTGCTCTACGTTATGGCGGGACTCTCGTGGCAGATGTCGGTGCACGGCCACCTGAGGTTTTTCATGGAACCGCCCCCTGGGCTGTACTGGCCCATGCTCTGGTGTTCCGTGGGGCTTTTCATCTTTCTGGGGGCCTTCGTCGTAGGATCGTTCCTCAACGTACGGGAATACCTTCCGCGCATGAGGTACCTGTTCATCACAATCGGCGCGGTCGGGTTCCTTGCGGCCGCCGCGGGCCTTGCCGGGTTCAATAAAACCGCCTTCTCCCTTTCGCACGCCGGCGGCATGGTGCTTCCGGCGCTGTGCGCCGCCGCCTGCGTCGTCCGTATTCGCCAGGGGTTCAAACCGGCGGTCCTGTTTCTTACGGCATGGCTGCTTCTCATCACCGGCAGCCTGGTATTCACCCTCATGGGACTGCAACTGCTGCCGGTCGGCTTCCTCACCGTCAACGCCGTCGCCGTGGGGATCACGGCCGAAGCGGTCCTTTTGTCCCTCGCCCTTGCCGACAGAATAGCCGAACTGCGCCGCGAAAGAGAAACCCTGAAGCAGTCGCAGTACCGCTACCACGAGCTGAGCATCACCGACGAACTTACCGGACTCTACAACCGCCGCCACATGATGGAACGCCTCCAGGGGGAAATCGACCGGTCAGGCAGAACCTCCGAACCTCTTTGCCTGGCGATCATGGACCTGGATGACTTTAAAAACGTCAACGATACCCACGGGCACCTGACCGGTGACGAGGTGCTGAAAGGGATCGCCGCCGCGCTTATCGCGAACGTCAGGAATATCGACACGCTGTGCCGCTACGGGGGCGAGGAATTTTTGATACTGATGCCGTCAACGGCGGCCGACGGCGCAAAAAAGGTCGCCGGGAGGATAAGGTCGGCCGTGGGCGCGAAAGCGTTCAGTGCGCCCGGCGGGACATTGTTCACTGTCACGGCCAGCATCGGGATCGCGCAGATGACCGGCGGCGACATTCCGGTCTCGCTGCTGGAACGGGCCGACAAGGCCCTCTACGAAGCGAAGCACGCCGGGAAAAACAGGGTCGCCTGCGACTGCTAGTCTTCACCCTCCATACCGCAAGCACAAAACAGTTTGACAACGCCCGTCTGGTGATGCTACCGTCATCCGGCCGCGCCCGGGTGAACACCGGGGGTGGTCTGCATTCATCACGGCGTGGTGGTGAGCAGGTGTGCGGCAGTCCGCGGCAGACCGTTCAGGAACCACGGGCGGTTAAATCCTTTACCATCTTGACGAAACCGGTTATGATCACGAAGAATTCGAGTCTGCCAAGGAACATACCGGCCGTCATCGATGCGAGGGCCAGCGGGTGTGCTGTTGCTGATGTTACCCCGATGGAAAGTCCCACGGTTCCAAGGGCCGAAGAGAATTCGAACAGCGCGTCCCTGAGCGGATATCCGCAGGCGGTCAGAAAAAGGGTTCCCGTTGCAAGTGTCACAAGATAGAGAAACACAAAAACCGCCACGAGCCGCACCGCCCTGTCGTCAATAAAAACCTTTTTGCCGCCCTGCCATATATATTCGGCGGGCACCGCTTTCCTGGGAAGCATGCTGCGCCTTATTTCCCAGATCACCGCCCTGTACAGCAGATACACCCGGTATTGTTTTATGCCGCCCGCCGTCGATCCCGTACCTCCCCCGATAAGCATCAGCACGATGAGCATACCCACACCGGCGCCGTTCCACGGACCGTACGCAACCGTGGAAAAACCGGTGGTGGTAAGGGCGGTAACCGTTTCAAAGAGGGCCACCCTCACGGCTTTCGTCGTGGAGGGAAAGGCTCCCCTGACGGTCAGCAGGAACAGCAGCACGGTGAAGACCGGTATGAGGAAAAGAACCAGACGCACCTCCCCGTTTCGCCATACATCTTTGAACCTGCGGGTAAAAAGCATGTACGACGTCAGAAAATTCATACTGCCCAAAAACATCAGGACGATCGTAACCGCTTCAATAAGGAAGGAATCCCATTCGCCGATGCTGTTGGTCCTGGTGGAGAATCCGCCGGTGGATACGGCGGCGAAGGAGTGGTTCACGGCGTCGAAAAACGACATGCCGGCGGCCGTGTAGGCGGCAACACCGGCCGCGGCATACCCCGCATAGAGCGCCAGCACCAGCTTCGCCGAGCGTATAACGTTCGGGACCAGCTGGTCGCTTCGCCCCTCGGCGACCGACAGCCCCGGACCGACGGGACCCGTAATCGCCGAGAGCATGATGACCGCAAGACCGGCGCCGCCGGCAAGCTGCATTACGCTTCTCCATACAAGCACGATCCTGGGCGCTTTCTCGACGTCCACCACCGAAAGGCCGGTAGTGGTCCATCCGCTCACTGACTCGAAAAGCGCATTGTTGAAGTTAAGCCCCGTAGCCGTCATAAACGGGACGGCCGACGCGACGCATACCGCGACCCATCCCACCACCACCACGATTCCGCCCTCCTGTACCGTGAGGACCGCGCCCGCGCCGGGACTCAATGACCTCCACAGCACCAGTCCGGCCGATAGTAATATCAGTGCGGGCATGATGAAATCAACGGCGAAGACGGATTCTTCGGGGGTAAAAAACAGCACCGGCAGGGGAAGTATCATAACGAATCCCCCGATCAGCAGCACTATGCCGCAGGATGAAAGAATGGCCCGGTAACGTTCGGGCAGGGTTCGGTCGCGCCCCATGGCAATGCCCTATCTTTTCTCGCCGGTCAGCAGCCTGATGACCTGGCCATGATTCGCCGAAAGGGTTATGACGACGCAACGGTCCCCCTTCTCGATGAGGGTCATCCCCCGTGGAACAAGGGTTACGTCTCCACGCTGGATAACGGCGATAAGGGAGTCCCGGGGCATGCCGATATCCTTCAATTCCCTGCCGGCGACGGGGGAATCCCCGGATATTCTCACCTCTGATATTATCGCCTTCCCGTCGGCGGCGGGCATCAGGTTGATCACTTCGTCCAGCTGGGATTTTTGTTCTATCAGCCCGGTTATTACCCGTGTGGTCGATATGGCGGGAACGCCGAGCTCCCTGAAAACATATTCGTTATCGGGATCGTTTACCAGCGCCAGTGTGCGGGGCACGCGGTATTTTTCTCCTGCAAGCTGGCAGATTACAAGGTTGTCCTGGTCGCGCGGGGTTACCGCGATCAGCGAGTCGGCGCTGTGCACTCCCGCGTCTTCCAGGACGGCGGGGTCACCCCCGTTACCATACACGATGTTCGCTTTCATACGCCGGGAAAGTCGCCTGCACTCTTCTTCGTCACCGTTTATTATGGTCACGAAGTGCCCCTTGGCGATGAGTGTCCTTCCCAGGAAGTACGCCAGTTTTTCCCCGCCTGTTATTATCACTTTCATGATGCAATCCCGGATTATACCTTTTATTCCTCGAGAAGCCTGAAGAACGCTTCAGCGGCCATCCGCGTGGGACACAACGTTTCAATATCCAGATCACCGAAGAGCCCCTCCCTCCCGGGGTCGTAAACCCTGGCGATTACGCGGGGGACCTTATAGATTTTTTTCGCCACCTGCGCCACCATGAGGTTTATATTATCGTCGGTGGTGACCGCGAGGACAACGTCGGCGTTCGATAGTTTCGCCCTCCCCAGCACCTCTGGCTCCACCACATCCCCCTGAACCTGAAATCCGCTGAAGCCCGCGTCCAGCTTGTCGAAACTGGACGCGTCCCGGTCTATCACCACCACTCCGGCCCCCGCAAGGCTGAGACGGTTTGCGAGGTACGAACCGAGCCGTCCACACCCTACAATGATGATATTACGATCGCCTGTCATGGAAAGGGACCCCGCAGCTCTATTTCTTCTTGATGTCTCTGGTGTCGATAACGATGGCGCCTTCGGGCTTCAGTTCGGTCAGGCGATACAGGTTTTTGCGCGCGGGCTCATAGGTCGCGTCTACCGAAAGGGCGGTACGGTAATTTTTCTGGGCTTCCAGCCGTTCCCCCCGTATTTCATATATCGCACCCAACAGGTTGAAGGCTTCGGGTCTTGAAGGATCAAGCCCTATGGCGTTGCGGATATGTTCCATGGCCGCGTCGAAAAGACGGTCGGACATGAACCTCTTCCCCAGTTCGATGCGGGTGTCGTAATCGTGCGCGCTCTGTTCGTCGATACCGTCACGGTCGATGATCTTCTTCACCATTTCCCGTATTTCGGCCGCGGAAAAGGGTTTCTGTATGAAATCCACCGCTCCCAGCTTCATCGCCTCGACCGCGGATTCCACGGTGCCGTAGGCGGTTATGATGATAACCCGTATATCCGGCCTTATGCGCCGCACCCGGCGCAGCACCTCCACACCGTTCATGCCGGGCATCCTGAGATCGAGCAGCATAACCGTATAATCGTTTTTCTCTATGAGCTTCAGGGCCTCATCGCCGTTGACAGCCGCACCGACTTCAAGATCGGGTGATGACAGCGCTTCTGTTACGGTAAACCTGATATTTTTCTCATCATCGACTACCAGTACTCTGTTTTTCAATGTACTTCCTCCTTGAACGGAGTAATATTCAGGGGAAGGGTGAACACAAAGGTGCTCCCCTCCCCCGGACGGGAATCGACCCAGATGGCGCCGCCGTGCGCCCGTACAATCTCGCGGCATATGGCCAGTCCCAGGCCGCTTCCCCCAGGGCTTTTGCTTGAATCGACCTGAACGAACTTGTCAAAGATTCTCGACTGGTACTCGAAGGGTATCCCCATGCCGTTGTCGGCGACCGATATCCTCATCCACGGACCGGCGGCCTCGGCCGCTATCTTTATGCAACCGCCGGGTCCGGTATAACGCAGGGCGTTGGAGATAAGGTTGGTGAGCACCCAGGTGATCTTGTTCGGATCGGCCTTCACAGGGGGCGCATTGTGTTCTGCGACAAAGGAGAGTTCGATGGCTTTTTCATCGGCCTGACGCGCCAGTACCGAGACCGCCTTTTCGAACAGGTCTTTCACCGCCACCACGGCAAGTTCAAGACCGATTTTACCCGCCTCTATCCTGGAAAGCTCCAGTAGATCGTCGACCAGGTTTCTCAGACGCCGGGTCTCCGTACGGGCGGAGGCGAGGAGTTCTTTTTCCTTGCCCTCAAGACGCCCGCCGATTTTTTCATCGAGGAGTTCCAATCCCAACTCCATGCCGGTGAGGGGGGTGCGCAACTCGTGCGAAGCGGTCATGACGAACTCACTTTTCAACCGGTCTATTTCCTTGAGCTTCGTTACATCCTTGAGGCTCAATATATAACCTCCGGTATCACCCTTTTCCGTAATGACGGGGATAAGGGCATAAAGATAATGGCGATAATTCCCTCCGTCCATCACCGAAAGTATGTTTTTACCTTCTTCAACGCGAACGGATTCCCCCTTTTCCATCAGTGCCTTAACCGGTTCAAACAGCCCGGTGTGTCCCATTACATCAAAAAAGCCTCTGCCCGTCAGTTCGCCGGGCTCTACTCCCAGTATCCGGGCCGCCGTGGGATTTATGTCGGTGATTGTGAAACCGCCGTCGAAAAAAATAATGCCGTCGTCGATGCTCTTTAAGATCGCGTCGCTCTTCTTTTTTTCCAGGATTATCCTGTCGATGTTCATTTCATGGTATTCGCGGAGTTTTTCGTTCATGGTGTTGAACTCATGCGCCAGAAGACCCAGTTCGTCGCCGGTTTCCACTTCCATGGGGACACCATACTTTCCCTCCGATACGAGCTTTACCCCCTCCATCATACGGTACAACGGATGGGTGATCCGTCGTGAAAGGACGATGCTGAACAGCAGTCCCATTACAAGGGCGCCGAACCCGGCGATTATGAGGGTCCACCGTGTAACCATCGACAGGTTCGCGGCCCTGGCGCTGGCGGCGTACATGGTTTCCTGGTTCATCTCACGGAGGTGTACGCAGTCATCCCTGATCGACTGAAAGATCTTCAGCACGCGGTCATGGTAAAACCTGTTGCTCCCTGACGCGGAAGTCGCTTTCAGGTGCAGCAGCTGCGACAACAGTGACAGGTATTCAGTATACCGGTTTCTGATGTTGTCTACTACTTCCTTTTCCCCCCTGACGGTGATGTTGTCCTGCGCCCTGGAGAGCCACTGCATAAAATCGGGTTCGAACCGGTGAAACTGGTCGGTTCCCTCGCGGGTATAGCCCATAAGCACCAGCAGTATGGCGCTGTCCTGCCTTTCCAGGCTGGTGATCATGTTGTCGGCGGCCAGGATACTTTTATAGTTCTCTTTCAGGATGGCGTCGCCTGCCCGGCCCAGTTTCATCAGGGATACCAGTGCGACAACGAAAACGACCAGGAGCAGCAAGAGGATGATACCGTATCCCATCAGTATTTTATTTCTGATTGATCGGCGCATAACAGAGAAATGTATATCTATTTACGGTATTTGACAACCGAAAAGAATGTATTTTAATGTAAAATTTTATATCACGGTACGTACACCTGTCTTATACATCACCACCGCCTGTGTTAAATAAATGTGAAACAAATATTTTTTAACTATTGACATCCGCGACCCCCTTCCTACAATGACCTTTCAGTGATTACGCTTAATAAATTCTCCTATAAACTTTCCCTAAATTCCGAGGTTGACTTCATAGTGGCATTTTTGGGCTAATCAGCAGGGGGCTTTGTCCCGCAACAACATTTCAGGAGTCAGTATAATGACACAGGGTACAGTAAAATGGTTTAATGACCAGAAAGGTTTCGGATTCATCACTACCGGCGAAGGCAAGGACTATTTCGTGCATCACACCGGCATAGTCAGCGAAGGGTTCAGAACACTGCCGGAAGGCGCAAAGGTACAGTTTGATATCGAAAAAGGAGACAAAGGCCCCAGGGCCGTCCGGGTATCCGTAATTTAACCTTTTTTACCCTTAACACCAGGCCCGGTTTACTCAGTGGATCGGGCCTTTTTATTGTAACAACGCCTTTTCCCTTTCCGCCGCACCCCATTACCATGCAGGAGGCATTGATGAAAAAGAGCGACCGGGCATACAAGAGCGATAAAAGGAAAAAAGAGGTAGAGCGCCAGAAAAAGCAGGAAATGAAGCGCCAGCGCAGGCAGAACAAATCCAATTCCGGCGATGACGAGGAAGCTCCGTCGATTGAACCTGAAACCGCCGGGAACCCGCCCCAGGAAGGCCCGCCTTCTTCTGAAATATAATCATTTTTACCGCAGAGCCCGGTACCGCCGCGGGCGAATAAGCGGATTTATCGGGCCCTCCTTTTCTTTTTGAGCCGCCTCCTTCCGTTGGGAAAAAGCACCCCCGCAAATTCCTTTGAAGCGACATACTTATCGACGAACGATACGATGAACGATTCGCGGTAACGCGGGGGCGTAATCGTCAGGGGCCACATGTGTTTCTTGATGATGTCCTCTTCCATGGTCGACAGGGAAAAGTTCTTGCGGGCGTTGTCGAGAGCGACCATGGGGTGTTTAAAGCCGTGCATCCCGTTCTCGTAGGGCCGGTCGGCGTCTCTCCTCCAGTCATAAAGGAAAAAATCATGCAGCAACGCCCCCCGCGTGGCCGCCCTGTAATCGAGGCCCAGATGCTTGGCGACCCGGTAACTCAGATACGAGACGGTCAGGGCGTGGGCGTATATGGAGGTGGTATGGTGTCGGAAATTGCGCAGCTTTTGAAATTCCTCGTTGGCCAGTATGTCGGCGATGATGGCCCTGAATTCCCCTCCCCGCGGTTTCTTCGAGTCCACAAAGGCCTGCAGGTCGTCGCGGAACTCGTTGAGGCGGCCCGACAGCGTCTCGATAAAGCGTTGTCTCAGCCGCTGGCCCAGCTGTTTTTCCAGATACGGAAAGGAGCCCAGTATCCTCTTCATCTTCCCGGTCAACGACTGTATCTCGGCGGCGCTGAGTGCCAGGTAATGTTCGGCCAGGTACACCAGCCGGCCGTGAAAGCGGCGCAGGTTTACCGCTGAAAAGGACATATCTATGACAAAGTATGCCGAGAGGGCCGTTACGATTGAAACCATCAGATCGGCGGGCAGCCCGCGCACCTGCCGTTCCACCAGCGGATGCACCAGCCTCGTCAGCGCAAGGGCCCCGGCGGTCCAGAAAAGGGAATACTTTACACAGACACGGCCGTGCAGATTGTAACGCTCATCGCTGTAGTCCCACAGCCGCATCCCGAAAAGCTTCTCAAGAAGAAAACCCGCGGCGTATTCGACACCGGTTGCCGCCGCGGCGCATACAACCGCTTCGAGCGGAAGCGGGATGGACGGGAAAAACTCCCGTACATACAGCATCAGTGTCAGGGCCGAGCCGTAGACGGGCAGGAAAGGCCCGTGCAGCAGCCCGGGGTTGATGAAGCGGCGCGCCCGGTACGACCGGTACACGACCTCCAGCGCCCAGCCGAGAAAGGAATAGGCCGCGAAATAGACCAGCATGGGGCTGTAGCCCGATACGTACTTTTCAAAAATCATTGTCCCGATAACGCTCCAATGTGAGTAATTATTCCCGACGCTCGACTGCAACAGGGGGTATCAGGTTCGTTCCCGTAAGGGTTGTTACAGGTTGGCGGTTATTAAATGCGGTGACGCATTATACCGGATGCTGAAACAGTTTTTTAACAAGATAACTGCTTTTTCCCTATTCCCGTCTCAACTCCTTTACCGTTCAGCACGGATTTCTTCACCTATCGAATGTACAATAAAGATCTGAAAGTGTCCACCATTTAGAAATCGATATCCCGGTTTTATAAAAGACAAAGAGTCCGTTCAGAAGATTATCATTGACATAATCGATTCATTGTAAACATATGTAAATGCGTATTTATAATCACTGAAAAGGCCGGTTCAGCGATGAACCCTCATGCGACGCTATTGGAAGAATCCAGCCAGATCGCGTTTATCATCGACAGGCAAGGCAAGGCGCATATGAATGGGAAAATGTGCGATCTAATACCGAAATACGCTCCAAATCCTGTTCTCCCGCTGGAACACCTGCTGCATAACAGAAACATCATCAAGGACCTGAGGGAAAGCTCCCGCATCACCGAAAAAACGGTGACCATCAATTCAAAAGAATATCTCCTGATCGGTATACCTCTGGACGATACGTGCGAAAATGCGGAAAAAATATGCGTGCTCTTGGACAGGGCCGACACCTTCAAAGGGGACATAGACCAGCAGTACTGCTACGACGTACTCAATACGGTGTTCAATACGACCAACGAATGGGTGGTCGTGGTGGATGAGCAAAGCCGCATTACCATGATGAGCAAGGCGTATAAGGAGTTCATAGGAGACCCCAACCCCGAGGGAAAACACGTCACCGATGTGATCGAAAATACCCAGATGCACCGCGTCGTTGCGACGGGGAAAAAGATGATAGGCGGCATCCAGGAGATCAAGGGGAACAAGATGATCGCCATGCGCATCCCGATTAAAAAAGAAGGCAAAGTTGTGGGGGCCGTGGGTAAAGCGATATTCAAAGACATAAGCGATTTTTACTCTCTCAATAAAAAAATGAACACCCTGATGAAGGAAGTTGAATACTACAAGAAAGAACTGCAGCTTCTGGAAAAGGAGAATATCGCCTTTGAATGCCTGCCGGGCCACAGCAGGCGTTTGCAGGGGGTACTGGAACAGGCCCGCATGGCGGCCCGGGGCGATTCCACCATACTCATCACCGGAGAGAGCGGCACCGGTAAGGAACTGCTGGTGCACGCAATTCATAATGCAAGTCCGAGGCATATGGCTCCTCTGGTGAAAATCAACTGCGCCGCCATACCCGCCGAACTGCTGGAATCGGAGCTTTTTGGTTACGAAGAGGGGGCCTTCACCGGCGCCCGCCAGAAGGGAAAACCCGGAAAATTCGAGATCGCTCATGGCGGGACTATCTTTTTCGATGAAGTGGGTGACATGCCGTTGGATATGCAACCCAAACTCCTGAGGGTGATCCAGGAAAAAGAGATCGAGAGGGTCGGCGGAAGCACTCTCCGAAAGGTGGACGTGAGGATCATCGCCGCGACCAATCGGAACCTTGAAAAGATGGTTGAAGAGAAAAGATTCAGACGCGATCTCTTCTACCGTCTGGACGTGGTGTCCCTTGAGCTTCCGCCCCTCAGGGAACGCAAGGATGATATCCCCGAGATAGCCCGTCTGCTGAAGAAACGCATTGCGGACCGCCTGAATGTATACGTTGAAGACATATCTCCCGAGACACTCGACTATCTTCAGCGATATGACTGGCCGGGGAATATCAGGGAACTGGAGAACGTGATTGAAAGGGCCGTCAATCTTCTGGACGACGACATCGTGATCAAACCCAAACACCTCCCCGAGCGCATAACCAAAAAAGAAACGGTGTTGAAGTATGAAAATAAAACACTGAAGGAAATCGTCGGCGAGCTGGAACGCGAAGTGATACTGTCCCTTCTGAAAGAACATAACGGCAACAAGAACCGGGTCGCCAAACAACTGGGGATCAGCCGTACCGCCCTCTATAAGAAGCTTGAATACTACTACGCGAATAATGTCTAAATAATGTACATGTAAGAAAAGTTTACACTTTTCACCGCATTAATCCGCTTCCCAATCTTACTATAATCCGCAAACAATTAAAAAAAAATCCCCGCGGTCGCCCCTGCCGAAAGTTTATTCAAGAAATTAATATGTTCATGTTGCCGCACTATGTTCATTTTATTGTTGATGAAATATTACAACATTTAATATTTTAAGTCAGATTAAATTATTCTCTCTCTTCTGGTATGGCAACCGTCAGGTGTGCATCGTTAACCTACTCAATGGCATGGTTCGTGCACTAATAGACATAACGCCATGATGGACGTAATCCGTCAGGGAATTTTCCATTCCAATACTATTTCAACGGGAGGTGCATTGCATGATTAAAAGACTTCCGCTCGTGCTTCTGCTGTGCGTCTTTACGGCCGGCACCGTTGCCCTGGCCCAGGACAAAGTTGCAGAGATCCCCAAGAGCCCTGCTCCAGCCGGGAAAGAGAAGATCATGATCTTTCAGGGGGAACAGTTCAAGGTACAGATGTATGGCTATATACAATTCGACAATGTGTACAATACCACCAGCGTCACCAACGACGACGGTCCTTTCTGGGTGGACAACATGAAGGCGGCAGGCGTTACCAGGGACCAGAAGGAAGGCTCGTTTCTGCAGAGCGTCCGCAACACACGCCTTGGTTTGAAAATGACAGGGATCAAAACACTGGGCGCCGATACCACGATACTCATCGAGGGTGACTTCTGGGGCTATATGCCGGCTTCAGGTACTGCATCCCGCCAGCCCTCTTTCCGTTTACGGCAGGCGTTTGTAAAGCTTGACTGGCCTACCAAGACCTATCTGCAGGCGGGACAGTCATGGTGCCTGCTTTTCCCGACAAAAGTGGTTCCCGACGGTGTCACTCTCTACCCCTTCGTATCATCCGGCCTTGTTCTTGAGAGGGTACAGCTGGTTCACATCGGCCAGTCATTCGGCTCCAGGGTTTTCATGACAACGATCGAGGCGGGTATCAACCGTTCAATGGGAGGAGATCCGGGATCCGGCATCTACCCTGGAGCTAAGAACACCTACATTGACGACAGGGGACCCGGTGAAGCCAGCGGCATGCCTGCGTACAAGGGCCGTCTGACCTTCGAGATCAGCCCCATAGCGGGTCTCGCCGTCATCATCGGCGGCGCTTATCATTACTCAAAGGAAAACCGCGAAATAGGGACCACGAAGATCGCCGAGGAGGCCGATTCCGCATGCTACCTTGGGTTCGCGAAAATCAGTTACAGCCTGTTCAGCATTGCCGGTCATTACTATCAGGCGAAGAACATCGACCAGTATAACGGCGGTATCATCCAGGGTACGGTCGAGGTGGGAGGCCACATAAAGGAGGTCGGTTCCGACGGAGGGTGGATACAGGGTAAACTTGATCTCAACAAGATCCATCTCCCCCTCTCCTTTGCATTCGGCTACGGATATGAATCGATCACCGAAAACCGGGCATATGTCACCCGCAAGAAGAACAGTACCATGATGGGTACGGCATGGATCACCCTGTCCCAGTATTACCAGTTGGGTCTCGAAGTGGCAAAGATGGAGACCAGGTACGCCGAAGGCACCACGGACGATATGAGGTACCATGCAGCGCTTAAGTTCATTTTTTAAACAATTGAAAGACGGGAACCCTCCGTTCCCACAATTTTGTGAAGGGAGTGGGAGCGGAGTTTCCCGGTCATTATCAAAAAGGAGTGTTCCTGATGTACGGTTGTCGTAAAATAGAAAGTGATTCCCTTGAAGAGAATATAATAATGAGCCGTGATTTCTTCCATGGGACCATGGTCAGGGAGAATGGAAGTCCCGCCCTGCTCATTGATCGGGACGGCCGTATCGTCTGCAACGAAACCGCAGCCTCCCTTATCTCACCCGACGATACCGCCGCATCTTCCAGCCGGGAGGTTGTCGAAAACAGCGCTGCACTTATTCAATACCTGAGGTTTACCCGAACCATATCCGTCCGTGAGGTGGTCATCAAGGGAACGGAGTTCGTTATACTGACAATACCACTTAACAACTGTAACGGCTGGTATGGCAACCTTTGTCTTTTTATCGATCACCCTATCCAGCACATTCCTGTTCAGCAATACCATGACGGCTACTGCGCTGACGTGCTCAATACTGTATTCAACACAACCCATGAGTGGGTGGTGGTGGTGGACGAAAAGTGTCGTATCACCATGATGAGTAAAGCATACAAGGAGTTTCTGGGAGAACCTCATCCTGAGGGAAAACCTGTTACAGATGTCATCGAGAACACCCGCATGCACCGCGTGGTGGCCACCGGCATTGAAGAAACCGGTGACATACAGGAAATTAAGGGTAACCGAATGATCGCGATGCGGATCCCCATCAAGAAAGAAGGAAAGGTGATCGGGGCCGTGGGGAAGGTCATCTTTAAGGACATCAGCGACTTTTATGCATTGAGCAAGAAAATCAAAACACTTACAGCGGAAGTCGAGTATTACAAAAAGGAACTGCGTCTTCTGGAAAAGGGGAACATCGCCTTTGAATGCCTCCATGGACACAACAGAAAGCTGCAGCGCGTGGCGGAAGAGGCACGCATGGCGGCGAAAGGGGATTCTACCATACTCGTCACCGGCGAAAGCGGCACAGGGAAGGAACTGCTGGTCCATGCGATACATAATTCAAGCCCCAGAAAATCGGCCCCCCTTATCAAAATAAACTGCGCCGCCATACCCGCCGAGCTTCTTGAATCGGAGCTTTTCGGTTATGAAGAAGGAGCATTCACCGGCGCCCGCCATAAAGGCAAACCCGGCAAGTTCGAGATCGCCCACGGAGGCACCATCTTCCTCGACGAGATCGGCGACATGCCGCCGGACATGCAGGCCAAACTTTTGCGGGTGGTCCAGGAGAAGGAGATCGAGCGGGTGGGAGGGAGCACCCTTCGAAAGGTGGACGTCCGGATAATCGCCGCTACAAACTGCAATCTTGAAAAGATGGTGGAAGAAAAAAGGTTCAGGCGCGATCTTTTCTACCGTCTGGACGTGGTGTCCCTGGCGCTGCCGCCCCTGAGGGAAAGAAAAGACGACATACCTGAAATCTCCCGATACCTGATGAAGCGAATATCGGGACGGCTGAATGTATATGTGGAAACAATATCGTCTGAAACGATGGAATATCTGCAGGCCTTCGACTGGCCCGGGAACATCAGGGAACTGGAAAACGTCATTGAGCGGGCCATAAACCTGCTCGATGGAGACATAGTCATAACACCAAAACATCTGCCTGAGAGAATAACCAGGAAAAGGTATGTTAAAAAATTTGAAAACAGAAGTCTAAAAGAAATAATCGGTGAACTTGAGCGTGAAGTCATACTTTCGCTTTTGAAAGAACACCATGGCAATAAAAACCGGGTCGCGCGACAATTGGGAATAAGCCGGACCGCTTTATATGAAAAGCTTAAAGGAAGCTCACACTCAATACTGTAATGATCAGCGAAGATTCATATGCCGGTCAAATAAAATTGCATCGTGGCGTCGTATACGATGTGAATTGGCTGAAACACCTTTACGATGACTCAATTACCGGATTGACGTGGTGATCCATAGTCAGGGAATCGAAGTAGCGAGGCACCGCACATACAAACATTTTCCCGTACGCCGGGTGCTGTGCTGTGTAATAGTCGATTCAGGTTTTAAAAAAGGATTTATTATTTAATCTTCAACAG